>JBEKHH010000014.1:0-94614 GCA_050012375.1 Tepidisphaeraceae bacterium | reverse complement strand
TGATGGTGTAAAAAAGCCTCCATGGCATTGCTCCTGTAGGACGGTAAGTGCTTCGCAACACGCACCGTACCTTAACGAGCAATGCCTAATTATTTGGGTTGCGGGCGAAGCCCGCGCCAGGTACTCTGCGGTTCAATCTGATTTTGAAATTAAAGAGCTTATGCGAAAGATCAAAAAGGTTGATTCATGGGGAGAGGGGATAGGCAAGTCAAGGTGCGATTTCCCCGCCTTGAACCCTACCCTGTTGCACGATCATTTCACTTTGACACTGATGTTCAGATGCGTGTAGATCCACGCTGCGGCCATCGCCAGCACGGGAACCGCGATGCAAATCGCCACCATGAGATAGTGCCGGACGTTGCCGGTCATGGGATTCGGCACGACCAGCCGATCGCATCGGCCGGTGAGTTGAACCGTCTCGGGATGGTCCAGCTCCTTCTTCATTTCCAATGCGGAGGCGTAGCGTTCCTGGGGATTTCGGGCCATGGCGTGCAGGATGATTTCCTCGACCTGCGGCGAGATTGCGTCGTTCCGCCTCCGCGGGGCCCAGGGATCGCCGCTGATCCGGCTGTTCATGATGATGAACGGATTGGCCCCCTCGAACGGAACCGAGCCGGTGACCATTTCGTAGAGAATCGCTCCCAGGCTGTAAATGTCGGTGCGGGCGTCTCCGCGTCTGCCCTTGACCTGTTCCGGGGCCATGTAATCGGGCGTGCCCATGGCCGGCGTGAACCCGCCGAACGTCAGCCGCCGCTGCCGCTCGAACTTCGCGATGCCGAAATCCATGAGCCGGATGCTCCCGTCGCTACAGATCATGATGTTGTCCGGCTTCAGATCGCGGTGAACGACATCGTGATCGTGCATGTAATACAGCGCCTCGCAAATCCGGCTGGCGATCTTGAGCGCGTCCGCCTCCGGCATCGGGCGAATCGTGTGCATCAGATGCCCCAGCGTCTGACCTTGCAGATACTCCATGACGATGTAAGGCCGGCTCTTCTTGATCGTCTCATCGTCGAACATTTTCAGGATGTATGGATGCTGAAGGGCGCTGCCGATGGCCTGTTCGCGCTGGAACCGCTGGTAGAAGCCGGGATCGGATTCAAACTGCATGAAGGGCACTTTCAGCGCCACCGCGTCGCCGGTGTTCTGGTCGATCGCCTTGAAGATCGACGCCATGCCGCTTCGGCTGATGACGTCGGTGATCCTGAAACGATCATCGAGCACCTGGCCCACTTCCAATTCGCTTCCCATAACTGCGGGGCTCTCTTTCTGGTAGGTGGGTAAACCGCGATAGTAGCTCAGCCGCTCGATCGCCTGCACCTGAATGATCTGGATGGAGAGGTTGTCATCGGCGCCGCGGCGTTCGGCGAGCCTTGCCAGCGATTTGCATGCCTCTTCGGCAGGCTGTTTGGTGGCCGCGTCGTAAATTTCACCTTCGGTGATCTGCGTCCACATGCCATCGCACATCTGCACGATGATGTCGCCGCGGTGAACATTGATCGTGTGATAATCCACGCGAAGGGTCGGCTCCTGCCCGACGGTGCGCGTCAGGACCGAACGCATCTGGCTGCTCATCGCTTCGTCAACGTTGATCAGCCCCAGCTTCAACTGCACGCCCGCATAGGAATGGTCGTTGGTGACCCGGCGAATGCGGCCCTGCTGGATGGCATATACCCGGCAATCGCCGACGTGTCCGATGTTCACCTCATTGTGGCGGAATATGGTGGCGGTCAGCGTCGTGGCCATTCGGCCCTGGCCGTCGTGTTTGATGTTCTCGTCATACACCGCGAGGTTTGCCGCGGCGAACATCTGGGCCAGCGTTTGCGTCGGTACAGCCAATGGCCTGGCTTCCAAAAAGGATTGCACGGCGGCCTTGCAGGCCAATGTGCTGGCGACCTCGCCCCGCGCCTGGCCACCGACCCCATCGGCCAGGATGGCAATCGCTCCGCGACTGCGCCACTCATCCTGGTCCTTTGGCTGCCAGTAGGCGATGCAATCCTCGTTCTGATCGCGGACGGGTCCCTCGGATGATAGCGCGGCGTAGGTAACTTGCATAGAAACGAAAGATAGCGCGGCCGAATTCGGGATTTTAGATGGGCGCAAAGACAATACAAGAGACGGTCCATCGGCCCAAGGTTCTCAACAGCCTCGGCTCCTACGCCCAAGTTAGTGGCTGGAAAACGGCGGCCGGGCGCAACATGCACAATTTCTAGGCTGCCGCGGAAAACTCTCCCAAAATGCCGGAAAAACGGTTTTTGTTCGATTATCGGCTGTTTCGCCGGCATATGGGGGGGGCCGGATTGCAAAATTCACGGTGGCACACTGTTTGTGGTTGCAATTTGCAACCGCGCGCATACAGCATCTACCGCATAAGGAGAGTGATTGTGGCAACTGATACTCCTGCAAGCTCATCTGGGACCGGCTCGGGCACGATGAAACCAACGCTCGGCTTGACCGGGCTGACCAGTAACGCTATGGCGCTGATCGCGCCCGGGGCATTCTTGTGGCTCACGTTTGAGGAACAATCCGCGTACGGAGCCCCATCAGCCGGCTCGGCCATGTGGCTGGGAATGTTGCTGGCCACCGTTCTTTGCTTGGCCACGGCCGTCTCTTATGCCGAACTGTCAAAGCTTTATCCCGGAGCGGGTTCGAGTTATTTCTTTGCCGAACAGGCGTTTCTCTCCAAAAAACAAGCCTATAAATGGGCCCGCCTTTACAAATTCGTCGTGGGCTGGGCCAGCCATCTCTATTACTGGGTCTATCCGGGTGTGATGGTCTGCGTGACATCAATTTTCATCGGGTACATGGCCGGACAATTGTTCCCCAAACAGTTCAATGTGGCTGAGGGAAGCCCGCTGCTCATGATTCTGTTCAGCATCGTATTTGCCCTTGGCGTTTCATATATCGCATATCGTGGCGTCGTCGGCGCTACGGGCGTGAATGTTGGGATCAACATCATTCAAATCACAGCGCTTATTATCTTTACTTGCATGGCGCTCGTGCATCGAGTGCATGTGAAGGAAGGTGATCCGGACTGGACTCTCGATTCAACCGGTGCGGCGACTCAGAACACGCAGGACACCGTTCCGAACATGATTCAGGACCCAAAGTTCCCGAACGATCCGAGCAAGCAGATTCCCGACCCCAGCGGCGCGACGTCGCCCAAAGTCGATCCCAATGGCAGCCCGGTGTGGGTCTATTACGCCGCCGATGCCAAGGGCAACGTGATCAATGATGCCAAGAGTAATCCCATCGTGGTGGCCACGGATTCCAATGGCAAGCTGGCTGCTCTCCCGCCGGGCGCGGCCAAGGCGGTGCCCGAGCCTGTCACCATTTCCTATCAAGGCGGCATGGTGCAGGACAGTAATGGCATCTGGCAGTTCAACTATCACAATTCCGCCATGTCCGTCGTCCACTGGCACAAGGCCAGTTACATCGTCATTCAGGGGTGCATTGCCATTCTATGCCTGGTCGGTTTCGAGTCGGTCTCGTCAATGGGCGAGGAAGCCAAGAACCCCAAGAAGCACATTCCCATCGCGATCGTCGCCTCGCTTTTGATTCAAGGCGGATTCTGTTACCTCTTTGAATACTTCGGGGCCAACTATTTCCAAAGTTCCCTTTACACCAACCAGACGGCGGCAGGCTCGCCAGCGCCAATCGGCGACATGATGCAGCTCGTCGGCGCCTGGGCTTTCGGCTCCACGTCCGCGGGTTGGTGGTTCATGTTCTGGGAAGCAATTACCGTCTTCCTGGCCATGATTGGAACCACTCTTTCGTGCATCAACACCGGCGCTCGCGTGACCTACGCAATGGGCCGTGACGAGGAGGTGCCTAACCACTTCGGCCTGCTGCATGGCAAGAACAACACGCCCCATCGCTGCATTTGGACCTTGGCAATTCTCTCCATATTGATCGGAATCTACGGCGTGGTCTTCTATCTGTGTGGTCCTTCGGCTTCGGCCTCGCTGGATACAAACCTGTCCGCAGACCAGGCGCACAGCATCTGGTACAAGGGCGTCTTCAGCTTCGCCACGGCCGGAAAATTCCCTTGCAGCCTGCTCATTATCACCCTCGTCAGCAATTTCGGAACGTTTTTGCTGTACGCGATGAGCTGCTTGTGCGCAATCGTGGCATTCCACGAGCACCACATGCACAATCCGATTAAGCACATCCTGATCCCAGGATTTGGGCTGCTGGCCAACGTGGCGTGCATGAGCTTTTATCTCATCGGCCCCTTCTTCGTTCCGGGCATGAGCAAGAAGGAACCATTCATTGCCCTAGGCGTGGCCGCGGTTTGGGGCATCTACGGCGCGATCTTCTTCCTCCGCCGCAGCAAGAAGCTTGGCCGCGACATCTTTGTGACCAAGCCGCCAATGGTGACTCCCGCATGAGCGGCAAACGTGCCTGAACAGATTTATATCGGACGGCCATCCGCAAGGGTGGCCGTCCGAATTTGCTGATCCCTCTCTTCTTGTCGCGTCGGTTGCGCCGCAGTACCGTTTGCCACATCTATGATCGATTTCCCCCTTCGGCGCCGTTCAATTGATGCGATTTTCTCGCCGCCTGCGGCCTTGCTGCTGGCGGCGATGTTGCTTCCTTTCTTCGCGTCCCCGGCCGGGGCGCAGTCCGTGACCTCCTACAACCCCGGTTCCGGGGCGCTCGATGAACACTCCCGGGCCATCAATTTCATCTGGACGCTTCTCGCCGGATTTCTCGTCATGTTCATGATCGCCGGCTTCGCACTGGTCGAAACCGGCATGTGCCGCGCCAAAAACGTCGCTCACACCATGAGCATGAATTTCCTGGTTTATTCCCTCAGCATGATCGGGTTTTTCGTTTGCGGCTACGCATTCATGATGGGCGGCGTCAACGGCGCCCCGGCCGGTTCGGGAGCGCCCCTCATCGGCGGACCCCGATCCCTCGATCTCTATGGTGGACCGGCGCTCAGCCACATGCTCTATCTCACGATCGCCGGAAAACACTGGGGAATCTGCGGCCTCAGCGGATTTTTCCTCAGCGGGAATGCCATCACGCCCGGCGTGTTCGTGCTCTTTTTCTACATGATGGTTTTCATGGACACCTCCGCCACCATCCCCACCGGCGCACTGGCCGAGCGCTGGAGCTTCAAAAGTTTCAGCTTCTTCAGCGTCTGCGTCGGCGCTTTCATATACAGCGCCTATGGCTGCTGGATGTGGGGCGGCGGATGGCTTGCCAGCCTCGGCGTCAACTGCGGCCTCGGCCATGGCGCCGTCGATTATGCCGGCTCTTCCGTTGTCCATCTTCAGGGCGGAACGCTCGCCTTCATCCTCGCATGGATGATCGGTCCGCGCATCGGAAAATACGACGAAGACGGGAACCCCCGCCCCATCTTCGGTCATCACATGCCCATGGTCATTGTCGGCACATTCATACTCGCCTTCGGCTGGTTCGGCTTCAATGCCGGCTCCTCCCTTTGCGGCACGACCGACCGCATCGGCCTGATCGCGGTCAACACCATGCTCGCCTCCGGCGCTTCCACCGTGGCGGCATGCATCTTCCTGTGGAAAATCTACGGCAAGCCAGACCCGTCCATGATGTGCAACGGCATGCTCGGCGGTCTCGTCGCCATCACCGCGCCCTGCGCGTTTGTCAGCCCGGTGGCCGCGTTCTTCATCGGCGTCGTCGCAGGCCTCATCGTCGTCTGGGGCGTCCTCTTCGTGGAACGCAAAGGCATCGACGACCCCGTCGGAGCGATCAGCGTTCACGGCATCGGTGGATTGTGGGGCATACTCTCCGTCGGACTCTTCGCCAACGGAACCTATGGCGACGGATACAACCACATCTCCGGCAACGTCGTCGGCCTCCTCTACGGAGACCATTCTCTCAAGCAACTCCTCGCCCAAATCATCGCGGCGGTTACGTGCATCACCTGGAACATCATCGTTGGCGGCATCGTCTTTCGCCTGATCGGCCGCTGGATTGGCTCCAACCGCGTCCGTCCGGAAGTTGAAGTCGCCGGCCTGGACATCCCCGAAATGGGCGCTCCCGGCTATCCCGAATTCATCACGCACGTTTCACAGGAACAGATCACGACCTCGGAAATCTTCGCCATGGGCAGCCGTGGTAGGGAAAGATAAAAATCAACCACGAAGACGCGAAGACCGCGAAGACAGGCGCGAAGGAATTCCGAAAGACAAATTGGACCGCGGAGTCGCGGAGACGCAGAGACGGACGCGGAGAAATCAAGTTGGCTCAAATCCAGTTTGGTCGGGCGCTCCGAGCCGCGGACCTGATTTATGCCCGGTTTGGGCGGTTGGATGAGGTTTACAGAAGTTTACAAAACTGAACAGCTTTCGGGAGTTGATTAGTATATGCTAACTTCATGTGGCGATCGCAACTTGTGTAGCGAATGCGAGTTAGATCACAAACGCGCTTCGCGGTGATGGGCGGGCCAAGCAGAGGCGCAACACGGCCGCGAAGCTCCTGGCGGGCCGTCCTGGCCGCTGACTCGATGAAAGGGTCTCACGCAAAGGCCCGGCGCGGCCTCTGGCCGCAGCCAAAAATGCAACCGCAGAGACGCAGAGACGCGGGGGAAAGCGCAGAGAAAACGACATTGAATTCCTCGGCGTCTGTCTCTGCGTCCTCGCGGTGGTTTTCTTCGCCGGGTGCGCCCGGAACTGAGAAGCCATGATCTGGAAGTCAGGGTATTTCAGTTCTCCGCACACAGAGCAAAAAAGACCACCGCGAAGACCCGAAGATCGCGAAAAAAGCGCGAAGAAATGCCGGGCCGGCAGTTTTGTTGCATCGTTGTTGCTGCCGCGTATCTCAGTTGAGCACGCTAGTTCGAGCGAAAGTCGGGCTGCCAAATTCTTCTAAATGATTCATATCCAAGCGGAGGACGGTCTCCCCGGAACGTATCTTCGCAGTCCAGAATCACACAGGTTTCTGTCCCTCCAAACTCGGGCCCTCTCAAACCCCGACCAATGATTTGCTCATAAAGGACACGGCTTACCGTAGGGCGAGCCATAACGATATGGGTCACGCGAGGCGCATCAAATCCTGTGGTCAGGACTTCACAATTGCATAGAACTCTAATCGTTCCTTCTTTGAACTCTGCCACAACCTGACGGCGTGTTACCTCGCGCGTGTCGCCGCTCACAACTGCCGCCGTGATGCCTTCCCGACGAAGTAAATACGTCATGCATTCGGCGTCTCGAACGGTCGGACCAAAATACAGAATTGAATAATCTGGTTTCTGGGCCAGGGGCAGCAACCGTTTCAGAATCGCCAGTCGGCGGGTCGCATTATCCGCCTTCACCGCCATAGCCCGATCAATTCTCTCCGAGTCTTCTTCGGAGAGTAAGCCTTCGGTCGGCACGTCGGGAATTCGAATCGTCGTGGGAGTCTGGATCGTCTCAAGCACGGGTCGCGCCAGAATGCGCATCTCCTGGAGCTTTTGTCGAGGATTTGCGCCGAGGGTTTTCGAAGGTTCAATCAGCTTCCGAAAAATCTCCTTCAACTCCCTCGTGCCCTCCTCAGGGTCATCTTCGACGTATTCCATACGGAATGGAGTGGCTGTCAAACCCACGACGGAGACGGGAAGATCGGTGGACGTGAGACCGGTTAAGATGCGACGGTAAGAAGGAGCGGCGGCGCGATGAGCCTCATCTACCAGCAGCAAACCGAGAGCGTGCCTCAAATGCCCGACAACAGGTTCGCTCCCTTGGACGTGGCCGTCGAGAAGATTGATTATGCGCTGCGGAGTCGAAATGAGCGCGCTTGGTCCGCTCATGGATTGTTGCAGCTTTTCGCGGTGCTTGGCCAAGTCTTCTGTGTACCGACCCCAAAATCGAACCAAAAACAGCGGGCAGAGGTTTTCCGATGCTTCCCAAACCTGTTTGAAGCACGTGTACGCCTGCTCGCATAACTCTTCGGTATGCGCTAACCACAGAATGGTGCCTGTATTGGTCGTTTTGGCGACGATATCGTAGCGGGCGGTTGACCAATCGCGGATAGCTTCGACGGCGACGCGCGTCTTTCCCGCGCCGGTAGGCAGTGTGACGATGGCGCGCTCCCCCGGCGTCCGAAGCCGCTCCAGCAACGCGTCCTTCACTTCGATCTGGAAATCGCGCAGACCACGAAGCCTGAATCTTCCTTCCAAGTACTCATAATCCGGCAAAATGTCCGGCGTTGGGATGCCTGCCATGTCGCGAGGGAAGCCCGTTTGAATTACGAAGTTAATCGCGGTGTCCTTGCCAGGGTGCCATCGCTTAGGGCATTCCACTCGGCAGGCTCTGGCTATTAATTCTCTGGCCTTTGACTCGCAGAACAGATCAAATTTGTGTTGGAGCACGAGGGCTGTTGCCATCTGCGGCTTGGTGGCATTCCGGTCAACGCCGGTTTCTTCCTGACGTGCGCGGCGAATCACTTGGACCAGTGGTCCAAGCAAGTCTTTTAGTTGCTTTTCAGAGAGCAGTTCCGTCAAGCGCTGGACTGCCCGCCGCTCCCATTCTGTTCTCAGCAGTAGTTCACCATCAGGATCTTCTCGCGGTGGTCTTCCTTGCCGCGGCCCTACTGCAAAACCGCCTATTTTTCGGCGACCTTTACGTATTGACTGGTTCTTTTCGAGTAGGCGTTCTTGTAGTTCGCTGTAGTCTTCGTTATCGATACCCCAAGCGTCTCTAATTTCGCTTTTTGATAGCTCTCCCTTGTCCAAGACGGCTCGCTCAATTTCCTCGATAAGATCATGAGACAGCCGGGGTTGGGGCTCGACCAACGAAAGTGATGATTGGGCCGCGTTGTCGAATGGAAGCATCCAGGTGTCGTCATTGCTCATCGGTCAGTCCTCAACAAAGCGCGGGCGCTCAATCTGCTTTGCCGTCCAGCTTCGATGGCCCACTGTTGGTCCCCTACGCTCAACGTCCCCGCCGCATCGCTGGGCAATCATTCATAAACATCGGAGGGTTGGGGCATGTGGTTGAACCGTCGTCGGATGGTCCGATATCGTCATGACGGAAACATGTTTGATTCTGGATAGCCCCGCGACGATATGAGCATGGTGGATCGTTCATGGACCGAGCTTGATGACAATTTGGAGGATGAACTTCGTGCCCTCAAGAACTCGGTTAACTATGATCCGGGTTATCGGGTCGTCCCCCAGTCGGAAATTCCAGGCATATTCTCGCTGGCTCTCAAGAATAAGTGCAATAGCGCTGTGGTGATGACTTCAACGGGCGCTCACGGAACAGCGATCTTTGTGTGCAATGCGCTTCGAGTTGACCTGAAGGCCGAAGCGATTGATCAGGAACCGTTTGGCATCGCGTTGTTGTCGTCAACCGGGGCTGCGGGGTCTGGCGTTTTCCTGCACCACGGCGACTGGGAAGGCCGAACTTGCAAGGGCCTGCCAGATCAGTTCTGGGAACAGGTCGCCGCGAGTGGTGTGGGAAACTTCTTCCCCGGAAATCATCTTCCGCCATGTAGTACCGGAGCGTTGAGCAACCTCTCGGGGACGAGCCACGGACACGCGTTTCTAAAAGTCTTTGAGGCGCTCAAGCTGAGCGGACAGGTCGGCTGACTCTCAATATAATGTTATTTCGCGGCTGCCGTCGCGGTTGACCGTCCATCAGGCGAGAATTGAAAGGCCTGATCTGGAAGTGAGGGAGGTTGACCTGCCTGCTGGCCCGCTTAAAATCTAGGTGATGCTCGCGGGAAAATGGGAATAGAACCAATTCCGCGAGAATTTGGCAGCGTAGCTCAGGTGGTAGAGCAGGGGATTCATAAGCCCCGGGTCACAGGTTCGACTCCTGTCGCTGCTATTGGCCCGCCGCCCCGCAATAGCCGGGCGCGTTCGTTGTAATCAACCGCATTATTCGCTTGCAATTCCTCGGCGCGACGGTATATTCCCGCCGTTCGAACAGGAGATGCTGTCTAATGATCCGATTTATCCCTCATAATTTCGACTCGTGGATGGTCATCGCGACCATCGGTGAGCGGATCGGTCGGCAGGCAGTTTAACTCTGCAATTCCCGGCCCGCTCACATTAAGCTGAGCGGGCAACATTCGTTTTTCCAATCCGAATCTTTCCCGCCGGCATTTTTGCTCGGGTGTTTCGTCCTTCCCATCAGGTGATGCGATGGGCGGTTTTTTTGACGGCGGCGTGGCATGAACCAATCGGAAAACAATTTCCAAACGCTTTGGAAGCTTATGCGGGGACACCGTTTGCAGTATCTCAACGCCCTGCTGGCGATGTCCTGCGGCGTCGGGTTGCTCTACAGCACGCCGCTGATTACCCGCGGCGCGATCGATGGCCTGATCGATCGGCATCCCGCATCCAACCTCTCTGCGGCGGCGCGATTCTTCGCCGATCACCAGCAGCGACTGGGGATTGGGTTGACCTTAAGTCTGGCCGCCGCGGCGGTGGTCCTTATGACCGCGTCGGCCGCTCTGTTCATGAACGTGCAGGGCCGGTTGTCTGGAATCGTGAGCGAAACAATCATTCGGCGGCTCCGCGATCGGCTCTATGCCCATCTTCAGCACGTGCCGATGTCCTGGCACGATAAGGTGCAAACCGGAGACATCGTGCAGCGTTGCACCAGCGACGTGGATACCGTGCGATTGTTTTATCGCGAACAGGTGATCGAGATCGCGCGGACCTGCCTGCGAATTCTCATCGGATTGCCGCTTCTGTTCTGGCTGGACTGGAAAATGGCCCTGGTGGCGACGGCGGTGATGCCGGCGATCGTCGGCTACGCGATCATATTTTTCGGACGGGTGCAGGGATCGTTCAAGAGGGCCGACGAGGCCGAAGGTTTCATGACCGCGGCGCTTCAGGAAAACCTGACGGGCATCCGGGTGGTCCGGGCCTTCGCGCGGCAGGAGTTCGAGATCGATCGATTCACGGCCAAGAACGCCGGCTATCGCGACCGGCAGTGGCATCTTTTCAAGATCATGGCGCTGTACTGGTCCACGTCGGACCTGATGTGCCTTGTGCAGTTCGCGGCGATCGTGATCGTCGGCGCGTGGCGGGCATCGATGGGCAGCATGACCATCGGCACGATGATCGCGTTTGTGTCGTACGCGCAGATGTTCATCTGGCCCATCAGAGAGGTCGGACGCGTTTTAACGGAACTGGGCAAGACGCTCGTTTCGATCACGCGGATCAAGGAAGTTCTTGTGATCGCCGAAGAAACGCCGCCGGCGCATCCGATCCTCGGAGCCCCTCGCGTTCGCGGCGACGTCGAATTCAAGGACGTCAGCTTTCGGCATGGCGAAAACTGGGTGCTGCGGGACGTTTCATTGTCCATCCCCGCGGGAACGAGCCTGGCGCTGCTGGGTCCATCCGGCTCCGGAAAAACGACGCTCGTGAATTTGCTTTTGCGAATCTACGACCACGATCAGGGCACGATCACGCTCGATGGGATCGAACTTAAATCGCTGGATCGCAAGTACGTCCGCGGTCAGTTCGGCGCCGTGCTCCAGGAGCCGTTTTTGTATTCAAAAACGCTGCGCGAAAACATCAAGCTCGGACGACACGTGGCTCAGGATGAGGAGATGGTCATCGCCGCGCGAACGGCGGCGATTCATGAATCGATCGAATCCTTCGATGACAAGTACGACACGCTGATCGGCGAGCGGGGTGTGACCCTGTCCGGCGGGCAGCGCCAGCGCACCGCCATCGCCCGCGCGGTTTTGAAGGAAGCGCCGATTCTCATCCTCGATGACGCCCTGAGCGCCGTGGATACCAGCACGGAGCTTTCGATCCTCGATCAGGTGCTCCGCCAAGGCCCAAAGCGCACGGTGATCCTCATCGCCCATCGGCTTTCCACGCTCATGCGCGCCGACCAGATCGCGGTGATGGACAAGGGCCGAATCGTTCAGCTCGGCACTCACGATGAGCTGGTCGCGCGGGACGGTCTGTATCGCAGGCTCTGGCAGATTCAAGGCGCGCTGGCGGACGATCTGCGGACGGAGTCGGTTGACGAGGCATACGCCCGCGCCGGAAACAGCGTCGGCGGAGGAATAGCCACATGACCGCTCAGGCAATGGAAGAAGATGTTTTCACCGGCAAAATAGATTTTGCGCTTTGGCGCAAGATGCTGAGATTTGCGCGCCCGCACCGGAGAAAACTTTTCGCGCTGATGACGCTCGGGGCCATCGTCTCGGGCGGGGACATGTCCCTGCCCTATCTAACCGGCCGGATTGTCGACGCCGTGACGATGCAGGGAGCCGGCGCCCATCTGAGCAGATACATGCTGGTCTACGGCGGCGTGATTGCGGGCTTCGTTGCCTGCATCTTCAGCTTCATCATGATCGCGGGGCGAATCACCGTCTCGATCAGCTACGATATTCGCCAGACCTGTTTCGATAAGCTGCAACGCTTGCCGTTTTCGTATTACGATCGCAAAGCCGTCGGCTGGCTGATGGCGCGAATGACCAGCGATTGCTCGAACCTCTCGCGCGTCATGGCCTGGGCGCTGCTCGATCTGTCGTGGGGAACCTCGGTGCTGGCGGGCATCACGATCATGATGCTGCTGCTGGCTTGGCGGCTGGCGCTGGTCGTGATCGCGATTGCGCCGGTGCTGATGCTCATCAGCCGATATTATCAGGTGCGACTGCTGAAAACGTCTCGCGCGCTTCGCAAGGCCAATTCGCAGACGACGGCGGCATTCAATGAGGGCATCGTCGGCGTGCGAACGAGCAAGTCCATGGTGCGCGAAGAGCGCAACTCCGAGGAATTTTCGCATCTCACTCAGGCGATGTACACCCACGCCGTGCGCAATGCGCTGTATGCGGCGATGTTTTGGCCGATGATGCTCTCGGTATGTGGCATCGGCACCGCGCTGGCGTTGCGATTCGGCGGACTGGGCGTGATCCATGGAGAAATGACGCTGGGCGCGCTGGCCACTTTCCTGCAAATCGTGTTCTTCATTCAATTTCCCGTGCAGGAATTGACCAACGCGATCACGCAAATCCAGGGCGCGCAGGCATCGGCGGAGCGCGTGCAGAGTTTGCTCGACGCCGAGACGGAGATCGAAGATTCCCCGGAGGTGATCGAGCGAATACGAAATCACGCGGCCAACGACGCCGATTCGCTCCTGGCGATCGATGGCCTGGATGCGCGAATTCACTCTCTTGAATTCCGCAACGTCGGATTCGCATACAAGGCCGGCCAAACGGTGCTGCGCGAATTCAATCTTTGCGTGCAGCCCGGGCAGTCGATCGCTCTTGTCGGTCCCACGGGCGGCGGCAAGACGACCATCGTCGGGCTGGCGTGCCGTTTCTACGAGCCGACTTCCGGCCAAATCCTGATCAACGGCCTCGACTACCGCCGGCGCTCGCTGAAATGGTTGCAAGGGAATCTCGGCATGGTGCTTCAGCAGCCGCATCTTTTCAGCGGCACCGTGCGCGAGAACATCCGCTATGGCCGGCTGAGCGCGACGGACGACGAGGTCGTGCAAGCCGCGAAGTTGGCCAACGCGCACGATTTCATCACGGCGATGAAGGATGGCTACAACGCATCGGTGGGCGAAGGCGGCAATCAGCTCTCGACCGGCCAGAAGCAGCTTGTCGCGCTGGCCAGGGCCATTATCGCCGATCCGCAGATTTTCGTGATGGACGAAGCCACCAGCTCCGTGGACACGCTCGCCGAGCGTGCGATCCAGGCCGCCATCGATCGCATTTTGAAAAATCGAATCAGCTTCGTGATCGCACACCGTCTTTCGACGATTAAATCCGCCAGCCGAATCCTGGTGATCGACGGCGGTCAGATCATCGAAGACGGCAATCACCACGACCTCATCCGGCGCGGTGGGCATTATCGGGATCTTTATACGAATCAATTCATGCACGACCGCGAAGCGGCAGTGTTGGAACACGCGCCAAATACTGCGGTGTGAATAGGCGGCCGGGATTTTCGAGTATCCGAAGAACGCGCTCCCCTTCGGGTCGCGGCTAAACGGCGTTGTCGTTTTCACCCTGTTTCGCTTCCGCATGCTTCTGGGAGAACGACCAGAGGAGCATCGCCCCATAGGCCACGCCAAGGCCCGACCAGATTCCCCACGGCAGTCGCGGCGCATCGCTGGTGTCTTGCGGATCAAGGTATCCCGTCTCCAGCCTCAGGGCATATTGATGCGACCAATCCATTTGCGACTCCCCGGCATACAACAGGCTTCCGGCCGCGGCGAGCGCCCAGAAGATCGTTGCCACGGTGATCAGTTCCGTCTGCCGATGTCCCCGCGCCCGCGAGATGAAAATCAGCGCAAACGCCAGCAGAGCGATCACCGCGAGGATGAATAGGCCGCCGAGGATGATTGGAAGATTCGTTGCGTTCGGATCGCCCGATTCCGCAAAGGCAAGTGCGCTGCACATGCCGCTAGTCTACCCCAAGCGAAGCGAAAACTTTACGCCTGGAGGGTTGATCGCCGGCGCGGGGCTCGTGGCGATCGCGTGAGGCTCAGGTAAAAGAAGATCGCGGTCGTCGTCAGCACGCCCCAGGCAACGTCCGGATGGATGCCGTTGATATATCGATAGATCGTATCGCCGGAATCGGGGGAGCATAGCCAGGGGAATCTATCGGCCAGGCTCTGGCCAAACGCGGAAATGCTACAGTTTTCCAGCATGACCTGCATCGTCATGGCCGCGGTGACGAAGCTTAGGAAGATTCCCAGCACGGCCACTCCGATGTTTTCTCCGACGCAAATCGCGGCCGATGCGGCGCCGAACATCAGGTATCGGTCCTGAATCTGCACCGGGAAACAAAAGAACAGCAGCCAGGGCGTGATCAACGCCACCAGCATTCGCTTGTCGTTGCGGCGGGCTTGCAAGCCGACGGCAACTGCGCTGATCGTCAACAGAATCGCAAAAATCGTGTTGAAGAGCTGTTTGGAAGTCACGTCAAAAGCATCCATATTGATGGTGATGGGCCAGTGCGAATGAAAGGCGGGCAGGGTGAATGCCACATCTTGAACATCCCTTGACCAGCCGAATCGTTCCAAAAACAGTGCGGGCAGATTGCTGGTCCTGCCCCAGATCAGGTAGGGCCAGTGAATCGTGCCGTAGTGGAATGCGCAGTTCGCCCATGCGCCGGAGCCGTGGAAGAGCCATATGCAGGAGAGCACACCTCCGCCGGCGACGGTGGCCAGGAGGTAGGGTTGGTTGCGGCGACGGAGCAGGAGTGCCGCGGCCGCGAGGGCTGCGCCGGCGAGCAGGCCGAAATACCAGATCGGGCGGTTTTGCGGCAGAAGCCAGGGCCAATAGACCGCGGCGATGATGAAGATCACCGCGGCGGCGATCCATGTCCGCTGGGAATGCAGAATCGTCTTGAGGCGCAAGGGCTGTGGTTCGGGTTGGGCGGGCTTCAACGTGCGCAGCAGCCAGGGGACGGCGACGGCGGCGACCAGCATCTCAAGGATCCAGATGGCGGCGGGGACATCGAAAACGCGCGGGATCGCGAACAGGTCCGGCGGGTATTGGGAAACGGCCAGATTTGCCTGGACGTCGCGAGCGGCCTGAAGGCGATCAGCCGGCAGGTAGGTCATGAGCCATGGCGAAGCGATCGCGGCAAGACCCACCAGCAGCCCGATGCACCAGCGTAAAGCCGCCCCCACACGTCCTTGAATGAGCGGCCACACGATAAAGACGGACACGACGGCAAGCTGTTGGCCTTTGAACATCGCCCCGATGGCCAGCGCCACGCCCGAGAAGAACCACCAATCGAGACTGGCCAGGAGCGCCGCCAGGAGAAAGAAGGGAAGTACCCAGCTATCGTAGGTGGCCCATATATAGCCGCTGACCAGGACGGCCGGGTTGAACCAGATCAGCAGGGCGGCCACCATGGCTCGCCACACGCCACAGAAGTGAGGCGGCGGTTGTTGCGCGCTGCCGCGCCTGATCCACAGTCGAGTGAGAAAGAAGGCGCAGACGCTAGCGAGCAGCTCCATCGCCGCGTTGAAATGAAGGATGGGCGCCGTGTATTCGTACTCAGGTTGCCAGGCGTCGGTCCATGGTTCCTCCGGTTGCGGCGGATGGTGAGCCCGGATCCAGACGCCCCAGTATTTCATGGCCAGCATTCGCAGCGGACCGTAGTCGAACCAGGGGACCCAATTTGAGTCCTGCCATTCAGGCAATTCCGGCGCCATCTTTTCATATTGGTTCAGCATGCCTTCCGGCCCGCTGCCGACCAGGGCCCAAAAGACGTTGCGCTTCATGTCGAAGACGAAGCGGATCGTATCGCTGGTTTCAAACACGAACCGCCGCAGGCGCAGGCCTTGGACGAGGGAAATCCAGAAGAACGCGGCGATGACAAGCCAGATCAAACCGCGCAGTGCATACGTGCGCCAGCGCGACGGCGACGCCGGCGGCTTTGTTGCAATCAGCGCGGAATCAGTTGATGGCTCGACAGCGGGCCCTTGGGGTGTCAACGGTGGAGCGGAATCCATAGCGGCAGTATATCGGCAAATACGCGAAATGCCGGAGGCAAAAGACCACCTCACCCGCGTCAATTGCGCGATACGATAATACGACGTCACGGCGGATGCTATGTTGCATCCGATTTTCGGGATAACAGGAGCGATGCCGCCAATGACAGCATCACGCCTCCCAAAAGCGCGGCGGAATTGAAGCTGATCTTCATGGAAGGGGGATTTGCGTTGGTCCCGGCATTTCAGCGTTACCGGCCGGTTGATTGCGCCATTATTCCCGTGGCGATCCTTATCACTCGCCTCGGAGGATGGATGATGAACAAGCGCATGCTAATAGCGGCGACAGCGTGTGTGATGGCGGGAACATGGATGGGGTTTGGCGCCACGGCGTCTACGCGCGATGTTAACGCGGCGGCCACGACCCAGCCGGCGCCGCCGGATTGCCCGCAAGGGCCGCCTCCGGGGCCGGGAGATTTTGGTAATTCGCAGGGGGGTCCAACCACGCAACCCGGCGGTCCGGGCCGACATCGTCGGCATCATCGCCCGCCACCGCCTCCCAGCAGTCGGCCAAGCGGAGGGAATGCGGCAGATGACGGACCTCCGCCGCCTCCTCCCAGTGGACCCGGACCCGGAAACTTCGGTGGGCCGCCGTTTGGTGACGACCCGATGCCGCCTCCACCACCTCCACCGGGCGGTCCGCCGGGTGGTGGCCCGGACGCTCATGGCGGCGACGACAATGGGCCGCCGCCTCCGCCCCCGGGGCAATAGTCGTGCAACTGCATATTCTTGTCACGCCTGATTGCGAAACCAGGAGTATGGAATGCGACATCTATGAAAACTATTTTGTGTCGGAAGTTAATTTCAAAAGGCGAGTTTCATTAAAATTTGCCGCAAATGTATTCACAAAAAACAGGTTGTTTTAACCATCTGAATTTCGCGATATTGTCGTTACCTATTGAAAAATCGCGGCATTAGTCTGCAAACAGGCCAGGTTTTCAGTTCACGTGGCTAAGGCTGGTTAAGGATATTGCGGTGAGGCTCGTATCGATGGATTATGCCGGGACCGTGGCGCTGAACGCTGCTGACGGAACAGGAGATCGATTGGACGAGCTGGACTGGCAGCTGTGCCGGGATTGCCTGGCGGGCGATGGCGATGCCTGTTCGCGTTTGTTCAAGCGGCACGAGCCGAGGATCGCACATCAGATGTGGCGCTTTTCCCGCAACCGCGCCACGCATGGCGAATTGGTGCAGGAAGTTTTCGTGCAGGCGTATTTGTCGCTGCACCGGTATCGGCCGACAACCGTGCCGCTGGAGCACTGGCTGGTGCGGATCGCGACGCGCGTCGGCTATCGCTTCTGGAAGCAACAGGCGCGCCGCCGAAAGACGGAGCCGCTTGGATTGGACATCCCGGCGCCCGCGAGCGGGGCCGACGACGCCGCCGAAGCGGCCCAAATGCTTCACAAGCTGCTGGCGCTTTTGCCGGCGGCGGACAGGCTGGTGTTGACTTTCATGTACTTCGACGACTGCAACATCAGCGAGATCGCCGATCGCACCGGATGGAACGCGGCGATGGTGAAGATGCGCTTATACCGGGCCCGCAACCGGCTGCGAAAAATCATCGAGCGGAGAAACCTCAAGGAAATCTTAGGAGTAGGTCATGGACGCGCTTGAAATGGTGGATGCGCTGGCCCGACGCGCTCGGGCGGAAGTCGCGCCGGAAACGAATGTGAGGATTGCGGCGGTGCTGGCGGCCGGCCGCCGGGATCAGCGGCTCTTGCCGCTGGCCTGGTCGGCGGGGCTATCGGCGATCGCCGCGTGCGTGGTGCTTGCGATTGCTTTGCATGCGAATAAATCCGCTCGGACCGATTCAATCGAGCCGCTTTTCCAGGCGGCGGAGGTGCAGATGCCATGAGTGAACCTGTGCCGACAATTTCCGGTCCCGCGCTCAACGGGGGATTTCGCCGACGACGGCTGGCGAAGATGATTGCGCTGGCGGCGATTATTTTCGCGGGCGGGGGTGCAACCGGTTGGGGCGTGGCAATTTTCCACCGCCCACCCCCGCCGATATTTGGGGAACCGCCCACCCCGCGGGTGAACGATATGGTCTCTCGCCTGCGCGAGGAACTGCTGCTATCAGACGATCAGGCCAAGCAAGTGAAGGAGATTTACCAGCAGCGCAACGACGCTCTACAGGCGATCCGCGAGAGGATGGGTCCGCAACTGAAAGCGGAGTACGACAAGCTGAACGAACAGATGAAGCAGGTTTTGAACGCCGCGCAGTTTCAGCGATGGCACGAGCGATTCGAGGATGTGCGGAGCCGGATGCTTCCGCCGCCGCCGCCGCCGCGCGGTCCCGGCCGCCCGCCGGGGCCTGAAGGTGATTTTGGGCCGGGACGCGGTCCTAGGCAGGACGGTGGTTTCCCGCCCCCTGGGCCAGGAGGCGGTTCCCCATTCGGTGGCCCCCCGCATGATGCCCCGCCCGGCGGACCGCCGCGTGGCATGCCGCCGCCATGACCATCAAATGCAAACGATTTAACCAAAGTTGTGATTCTCATCGCCGAGCGGTCTTGCTTACAATCCCTCCTCCGGCACAGGCGCCGAGGGAGGAATTCAGTGCCATGTTGAATCGCATTGCGTGGCTGGTGATGTTGGCGGTGATGGTTCGGACCGGAGAAGCGCTGGCAACGGGTGGAACCGCCAACGGCGTCGCGGCCGACGTCATCGTCGCGCCAGATGGAAGCGGGGATTTCAAGACCGTTCAGGAGGCGATCGATTCGATTCCCGCCGACAACGCCGCCGCCAAGATCGTCTACATCAAACCCGGGACCTATCACGAGAAGATTCACATCAAGCAACCGTTTGTGCACCTGATGGGGCAGGATGCCGAAAAGACGATCCTGACGTATGACGATTTCGCCAAGAAGCTTGCTCCCAATGGTAAGCCGCTGGGCACATTCGGCTCATTGAGCGTGACGGTCACCGGCAAGGAATTCGAGGCTGACAACATCACGTTCGAAAACCCGGCCGCGCCGCGGAAGACCGTGGGGCAGACCGTGGCGCTGGGGGTTGATTCGGATCGGGCGGTGTTTCGGAATTGCCGGATGCTGGCCAACCAGGACACGTTGTACGCCAATTCCGGGCGTCAGTATTACTACAAGTGCCTGATCCGCGGGGACGTCGATTTCATTTTCGGCAACGCCGCGGCGGTGTTCGATCAGTGCGAAATTCAGAGTTCCGGCAAGGGATATTTGACCGCCCAATCGCGCACGGACGACGGTCAGACGACGGGATACGTCCTAACGAATTGCAAACTGACCGCGGCGACAGGCGTGCCGGACGGGTCGGTCTATCTTGGGCGTCCCTGGCGGCCGCACGCGCGCGTGGTGTATTTCAACTGCGAAATGGGTCCGCAGATGAATCCGGCCGGCTGGTTGAAATGGAGGCCGACGGATACCGGCATGAAAGCGTTTTACGCCGAATACGCCTGCACCGGCCCCGGCGCGGCCACGGATCGGCGCGTGGATTGGTCGCGGCAGTTGAAGCAAACGGAAGCGGAACAGTTTTCAAAGGAAGCCTTTCTCAAAGGCGACGATGGTTGGGCTCCGTGGAAGGGCAATCCGCCGGCGACCCAGCCGTGAGCGGATGCCTGAAGGGGACACCTCCCTTTACTTCCGGCGGCGGTGCGGGTATCTTCCCATCCATGCCTCGCGCCCCTCGTGTCGCTCCCGGCGGCCATGTCTATCACGTCCTCAGCCGCGCCAGCGGCAAGCCGCGGCTGTTCCGCAAAGCGGCTGACTTCCTTGCGTTCTACAACGTCCTGTTGCAGGCGCAGGCGCGGCGTCCGATCCGAATATTGGGCTGGTGCATCATGCCCAACCACTGGCACTTTGTCGTCTGGCCGCGCCGGGATGGCGAGCTTTCACGGTTCTTCGGCTACTTAAGCCTCACCCACGCTGCGCGCTGGCAGGTCGCGCACAAGGCCGTCGGCACGGGCCGCGTCTACCAAAGTCGATTCAAGAGCTTCATGATCCAGAAAAGCGCGCACCTGGAATCGGTGCTTCGTTACGTTGAAGGCAATCCGTTGCGGGCCAAACTCGTCAAGCGCGCCCAGCAATGGAAATGGAGCAGCCTGCGCGCCAGCCTGCATGGCCCTGGTCCAATTCGTGATTTATTGAGCCAATGGCCGATCCCAAAGCCGCGCAACTGGGTAGAACGGGTCAATCGGCCGTTGAAGCGGGAAGAATTGCAGGCGATTCGCATTGCCGCCGAGCGTGGCCGGCCGCTGGGCAGCGATTCGTGGGTGCGGGCGACCGTCGAGCGATTCGACCTGCAAAGCACCATTCGGCCACGGGGTCGCCAACCGGGATGGCGAAAAAAGAAGCGTAAGTAGAGCCCTTTCCCCTTCAGGTTTCTATCTCGATCTGCTTGAAAGCCTTCGTGCGATCGCCGCGTCGTCGTCGGCTTGTGCCAGCGGTTCCAATTTCCAGATCGTCGTCATCCGCACCGGCTGATTGCCGACGGTTCCCGTGGGAGAAGTAAATTCCAACTCGGTGAATCCCCCCAGACCGGCCACGGCGGGCGAAGAATCCGGCTCGGCATAAAGCTGGGCTTTTTCTCCTGGGACATACCCCGCGGCGGGCGGAGACACCTCGCGAAGCTCGATCGAAAGCAGTTGCTTCCGGAGCGCCACCGCGAGCAGGTCGGCGTCCAAACCGATTTTGCTTTTGAAATCGGCGGGGCGATCGAGCATCAGAATTCCGCCGATCGCTTTTCCCGGAAGCGGCCACGGCGAAAAACCAAGCGGGCGCACCGTGTCGCCCGTCTGCCGCACAAAGATATTCTTCGTCACAGGAACTTCGGCGATGGACCAGACCCCGGCGGGAGCTGCGCCGGCGGCGGGTCCCGCGGCCTGGAAAGAAATCTCCTCAATCATCTCCGCGCCCGCGGGAGCCATTTTGAACTCGCGGACAATTTGCACATCGTAGCCGCTCAACGTCTGGGAGATGAGCCGGACGCCGTCGGCTTCGATCTGACACTGATACGGATACTGATCCGATGCGGGCGGAGGCGGCCAGTCCTGGCCCGTGCGCTGGGGCCATTGGTCTTGTGGCCAGGGCCAACTTTTTTCACCGCCCCAATTTCCCGATTGCCCCGCTTGCGATACCGCCACGGTGGGATTTTCCCACAGGACATTGTCGCCACCCACCGTCGCGAAGCGCATCAGCCGCCCGCCGATGGATGGGACGACGATCGCTTCAACCGTCCCGTTGGCAATTCGGACGGCATCGGCGAACCCTCGATACGCGACGCGCTCCACCTTCACCCTGGTTGCCACGGACTCTCCCGAATGTTTTTCAGCGCACGCCGCCGATAGGACAAGCAAAGTGATTGCCAGCGCGGCCCGGATCGCCATGGTTGTGCGCATTTGTGAGCGACCGAAGAGTCGAAGTCAAGAATCAAATGCAGCCGCGTTTGCCTTTTTATCTCACACGATCTTGCACGCCTCGTCGAATTCCAGCCGGGGGTTGCGGGGACGCAGCTTCGATTTGTCGCCATAGCCGATGTTCATCAGGAAGTTGGATTTGTATCGGCCGTCGGGAAAGAACTCGGCGTCCACCTTGGCATTGTTGAAGCCGGACATCGGGCCGCAATCCAGGCCCAGGGCCCGGGCGGCGATGATGAAATAAGCGCCTTGCAACGTGGCGTTGCGGAAGGCGTGAATTTTGGCGAACGCGGCATTATCCGGCGCGGCGAAAAAATCCTTGAATCCGGGCGCCTGCGGAAAGAGCCTGGGAATATGTTCGTAAAATCGCAGATCGTCGGCGAAGATGGCGGTGACCGGGGCGGCCGTCGATCTCCCGACGTTGCTCCCTTCCAGCGCGGGCTTGAGGCGCTCCTTGGCCGCGGCAGATTTTACGAAGACAATGCGCAGCGGCATCGTGTTGGCGGAGGTTGGACCCAGCTTGGCCAGATCGTAGGCCGCGCGGAGCACATCATCGCCAACCGGCTTGGGAAGAAAGGTCGAATAGGTGCGGGCCTTGCGGAAAATAAGGTCGAGAGCGTCTTCGGATATTGGGCTTGTCATTTGCTTTTCCTGCTTTCTCTGCTTTGCGATCGTTTCACAATAGGCAACAGGCGGCGCAACTGCAAATCGACATTCGGTCAAATCATTGCCGCTTGCGATCTCGAGGCAATGCGGGGCTGAAGATGGAACCAGCCGAGTTGTTGTGGTAATGGAAAGCAAATAAGAGCGATGTCGCAGATGAAAACTGACACTCCCGCGGAACAGACCGCCGTCTCTCTTGAAGCTTTCCCCCGTCGCCGCGGGTTGCCGCGGGTTCAGGAATTGGGGCTTGTGATCGTCATTCTCATCATGGGGATCGGCCTGAGCGTTTTTGGATATGTCGAAGCCCAGCCGGGTGAAAACAACACGTTTTTGAATGCGGGGAACCTGATCGACCAGGTGGCCACGCCGATGTCGTACTATGCGATCATGGCCGTGGGGATGACGCTGGTGATCATCTCCGGGGGAATCGACATTTCGGTCGGCTCGATCATGGCGCTGTCGGCGTTCACGGGGGCGCGGGTGTTGCAATATCTGCCGGTGGATGCGCCGGCGTGGAAAGTGCTGCCGATGGCGTTTGCGGTGCCGATGGGGGTTGGATTGTTATGCGGATTGATCAACGGGGGCCTGGTCGTTGGCCTGCGGCTGCATCCGTTCATCGTGACGCTTGGGACCTTGAGCATTTTCCGCGGCATCACGGTGGTGACGACGAAATTTCAGGAACTCCCGCCGGCCGATCGGCGAATTCCCCTCGCCTTTACCGACCATTTCATGCGCATGGAAGCCTGGGGCCATCGGCCCATGCCGATGGTGGTCATGCTCGTCATCGCCGCCATCGGGTGGTTTTATCTGTCGCAAACGGTTGGCGGCCGGGAAATCTACGCCCTGGGCGGGAACGAGGAGGCGGCTCGATTCAGCGGATTGCGCACCAACTGGATCAAACTGCGGGTCTATGCGGTGGCGGGCCTGACGGCTGGGATCGCTGGAATGGTCTGGCTGGGCAGGTTCGGCGGCGCTTCGACGGCGGATGCGACCGGGTATGAACTGACGGTGGTGGCGGCGGCCGTGGTGGGCGGGGCGAGCCTCTCCGGCGGACGCGGAACGGCCTTGGGGGCGCTCCTGGGCACGCTCATCATCGCCATGATTCAGGATGGAATCATCGCCCTGAAATGGAAAGTGGAATACCAATTGATTATTGTCGGAGGCGCGATCGTTCTGGCGGCAGCCATCGACAATTTCAGCGAATATCTGCGACAGCGCCGGTTGGCCGGCGCAAAGGCATCGGTTTGAGGCACTTCGAGCGGAGGTCCGGTATGCGAGGAAAATCACGGGTTTTCGGAAGTCTGATTGCGGTCGTCGCGATGGCGATGCTGTTGCCGGCGGGGTGCAAGAAGGCGGAGAACGCCGCCGGCGCAGGCGGCAAGCGGACGATCCGAATCGGCATGGTCGCCAAGAGCGAGGCCAACGATGTTTTCCAGGCGGCGCATACCGGGGCGATGGATGCCGCTAAGGAACTCGGGGACAAGAACGGTGTGGACATCGAGATCGATTGGCGCACGCCGCCGACCGATGATGCCGCAAAACAGGCCGACGCCATCGGCTCGCTGACCAATGAGAAGGTGGATGGCATCACGGTTTCGTGCTCGGAAGCGCGGATGCTGAATTCGGCGATCAATGACGCGGTGGACAAGGGGGTGCTGGTGGTCTGCTTCGACTCCGATGCGCCGGACTCCAAACGCATGTGCAATTATGGAACGGATGACACGCAATTGGGGCATCTGCTCGTGTCGGAACTGGCCCGGATCATGGGCGAGAAGGGAACCATCGCGATTCTGGCCGGGCGGCAGACGGCCCCCAACCTTCAGCTTCGCGTGAAGGCCGTGCGGGAGGAATTGGCGAAATACCCGAATATGCACGAGCTGAACGGCGACGGCAACGGCGTTTACTATCACGAGGAAACGCCCGGCGCCGCGGCTGAGAGAATCAGTTCAGTCATGGCCGCCAATGCGGGGAAGATCGACGGTTGGGTGTTTGTAGGCGGTTGGCCGCTATTCACCGATGATGCGCTGCAATGGAAGCCGCCCGGCTCGATCAAGGTGGTGTCAACCGATGCGCTGCCGAAACAATTGGAATACATCCGCAACGGGTATGTGGAGGAACTCATCTCGCAGGATTGCTACGGCTGGGGCCATCGAACCGTGGAAATCCTGGTGGATAAGATTCTGAAGGGCAAAGACCCGGAGGGAATGAATCCGATCACGCATGCGATTCCCAATCCGCTCACGATCGTGACCCTGGCAAAGCCCGATCCGTCGCTGCCGGCGCAGCCGAATGTGCAGCGCGTGGCCGTGGACGATTTCGCGGGGTATTGGGATAAGTGGCTCAAGAAGTGAGTCGTTGCCGGCGGCCCGCCGAGGTAAGTCGGTGGCTCTGAATGTGAAGCCGTGATCGAATTCCGCCGCATCACGAAGACCTTCGCCGGCGTCACGGCGCTGGATGCGGTTTCGTTTTCGGTGGGACGCGGGGAATGCCACGGGCTGATGGGCGAAAATGGGGCGGGGAAATCCACCTGCGGCAAAGTCCTCGCCGGCATCTATGGGCCTGATTCGGGCGCGATTCTCATCGACGGCGTGGAACAACATTTTTCATCCCCCGCCGATGCAAGGGCCGCCGGCATCGGGATGGTTCACCAGGAATTGGCTTTTTGCGCCGATCTTTCCGTGGCTGAGAACCTGTGCATGGGCAGCTATCCGCGGCGGAAGCTGGGGCTGAGGATCGACCGAGCGGAGATGGCTCGGCGAGCGGAAAAGCTGCTGGGGAGCATCGACGTCAAGCTCGACGTGCGGCAGAACATGCGGGGGCTCTCGACGGCTCAGGAGCAGCTCGTGCAAATCGCCTCGGCCGTGGGGACCGGGGCGAGGATTCTCGTTTTCGATGAGCCAACCAGCTCTTTGGCCGAGCCGGATGCCCAGAACCTCTTTGCATTGATCCAGGACCTGCGCGCCCGCGGCGTGACGATGATTTACGTGTCGCATCGTATGCCGGAAGTCTTTCGGCTATGTGATCGCGTGACGGTGCTCAGGGATGGGAAATGCGTTGGCACGCTGAATCGCGCGGCGGCGACCCCGGACGAAGTCGTGCGGATGATGATCGGCCGGAGCATCGACGCGTATTTTCCGCAGCATCTGTCCGGCACGCCGGGAAAGGTGTTGCTGTCGGTGAGAAACCTGTCGTCGCCGGGGAAGTTCAGGGAGGTGAGCTTCGACGTGCGGGCGGGAGAGATCGTGGGTTTCGCCGGTTTGGTCGGCGCCGGGCGAAGCGAAATCGCCAAGGCGATATTCGGCTTGGATGGCCGAGCCAAGGGCGCGGTGGAGATGGAGGGCGAAGCGCTGCGCCTCGGGGATGTTCGCGAGGCGATGCGGCGGGGCATCGCGCTGGTGCCGGAGGACCGCAAGCGCCAGGGATTGGTCCTGATGATGAGTGGCCGGGAGAATTTTTCGCTGGCGATGCTGCGGCGTTTCCGGCGGATGGGAGTCATGGACAAACGATCCGAGCGGGCCAAGGCTGGGGAATATTTCGAGAAGCTTCGGGTCAAGACCTCGTCGCTGGAAGCGCCGGTCGCGGCCATGAGCGGCGGAAATCAGCAGAAGGTCGCTGTCGCCAAGTGGTTGGGCCGAAACGCCAGGCTCCTGATCGTGGACGAACCCACCCGCGGCGTGGACGTGGGGACCAAGGCGGCCATTCACGCACTCATCGACGATCTGGCCAGGCAGGGGATCGGCATCATGCTGATTTCATCGGAGCTGCCGGAGCTGCTGAATCTCTCCACGCGCATCCTCGTGATGCGCGAGGGGCGCATGGTGGGGGAGCTACCCCGCGAACAGGTGAATCAGGATCGGGTTCTGCGCTTGATGGCCGGGGTGGGAGAACCGGGCGATGCGGCCGCCTGAAGATCAATGTTTTTTCTTCTGCCGAAAAAAAGCCCCCGCACGGCTGTGAGGGGGCTTTTGGTTTGGGCGCCTCAAATGTGAAACGACGTCACGTCGCATCCGATGACGCCGCGGCGACGGGCTTTTCGCCCTTTTCGGCAGCGCTGTTCAACGCGTCAAAAAACAGATGCTTTTCGCCGCTGTCTTCGGTCTTGACGGTGATGCGCACCAGGTCCTTGCCCTTGAAATTGCCGCGGAGGATTTCCTCGCTGAGCGGGTCTTCCACGTACTGCTCGATCGCGCGCCGCAGCGGGCGAGCGCCGAAATCGCTGCTGGTGCCCTTGTCGACGAGGAACTCCTTGGCTTCCTGCGTCAGCTCGATCCGCACGCCGTGCTCGGTCAGCCGCTTGGTGACCTTGTTCAGCTCGAACTCGACGATGGCTTCCATGTTCGTCCGGCTGAGTTGCCGGAAAACGATCACATCGTCCAATCGCCCGATGAATTCCGGGCGGAAATAACGCTCGATCTCCTTGGTCAGCGTCGTCTTGATCGTCTGGTAGGTCCGCTCTTCCTTCTCGCCCTTGCGGCTCGGTTGAAGGCCGAACTGTGGGCCGCCGTCCTTGATCAGCTCCGCGCCGATGTTGCTGGTCATGATCATGACCACGTTGCGGAAATCGACGTGCCGGCCAAAGCTGTCGGTGAGGCGTCCCTCTTCCATGATCTGAAGCAGCATGTTGAAGACGTCGGGATGTGCCTTCTCGACTTCATCCAGGAGCACGACGCTGTAAGGCCGGCGGCGGATGCGCTCCGTGAGCTGTCCGCCCTCCTCGTAGCCGACGTACCCTGGCGGAGCGCCGATGAGGCGGCTCACGTTATGCTTCTCCATGTACTCGCTCATGTCGATCTGAACGAGCGCGTCGTCGTCGCCGAACAGGAATTCCGCCAGCGCCTTGGACAGCAGCGTCTTGCCGACGCCCGACGGTCCAAGGAACAGGAACGTTCCCATCGGCCGATGCGGATCTTTCAGACCCGATCGTGCGCGGCGGATGGTTTTGCTGACGGTCCTGATCGCCTCGTCCTGCGAGACGACCCGCTTGTGCAGTTCGTTTTCCAGTTCCAGCAGCCGCTGCGCTTCCTCTTTTTCAAGTCGAGTCAGCGGAACGCCGGTCATTTTGCTGACGACTTCGGCAATGACTTCGTCATCGACGACGCCGTCCACTTCCTTGGCCCGCTCGCGCCACTGCCGCTGCATTTCTTCCTTCTTAGCGCGAAGGCCTTCGGCCTGATCGCGCAGCTTGGCGGCTTCCTCGTACTCGGCGTTTCGCACGGCCTCGTCCTTCTGGATGCTCAGCCGTTCGATCTGCTCCTCAATCTCCGCCAGATTCGGCGGCTTGGTCATGCTGCGAAGGCGGATGCGCGCCCCGGCCTCGTCCACCACGTCGATGGCCTTGTCAGGCAGGCAGCGGCCGGTGATGTATCGGTTCGACAACTCCACGGCGGCAACCAGCGCCGAATCCAGGATCTGGACGCGGTGGTGGGCCTCATACCGATCGCGCAAACCTTTGAGGATTTCGATGGTATCGGTGGTGCTCGGGGGATCGACGGTGATCGGCTGGAACCGCCGCGCCAGCGCCGCGTCCTTCTCGATGTACTTGCGGTATTCGTCGAACGTGGTGGCGCCGATGCACTGAATCTCGCCGCGCGAAAGGGCGGGCTTGAGCACGTTGCTGGCGTCGATGGCGCCCTCGGCCCCGCCGGCGCCCACCAACGTGTGCAATTCGTCGATGAATAGTATGACGTTCTTGGCCCGGCGAACTTCGTTCATGACCGCCTTGATCCGCTCCTCGAACTGCCCGCGATATTTCGTGCCCGCGACCATCATCGCCAGATCCAGCACCACGATCCGCCGATCGTGCAGCAATTCCGGAACGGTGCTGGAGATGACCATCTGGGCCAGCCCCTCGACGATGGCGGTCTTACCCACGCCCGCTTCGCCCAAAAGGACCGGGTTGTTCTTTTGCCGCCGGCAAAGGATTTGGATGACCCGCTCGATCTCTTTCATTCGACCGATGACCGGGTCAAGCTGCCCTTCCCGCGCCAGCTCGGTCAAATCGCGACCGAAGCTGTCCAATGCGGGTGTTTTGCTCTTGCGGCTCTGCCCTTGTTTTTCCTGTGCCTGGGGTTCTTCGCTTTCCACACCAGCTCCCAACAGATTAAGAACCTCTTCCCTAACTTCCTCCAACTTCAGACCCAAATTCATCAGCACCTGGGCTGCCACGCCATCGTGCTCGCGCAGCAAACCGAGCAAAAGGTGTTCCGTTCCTACGTAATTGTGATTCAGGTTCCTGGCTTCTTCGATGGCGTATTCTATGACCTTCTTGGCCCTGGGCGTCTGGGGCAATTTGCCCATCGTCACCATGTCCGGACCGCTTTTGACCAGTTTCTCGACTTCCAGGCGGACCTTGCGCAAATCCACGTCCAGGTTTTTCAGGACGTTAGCGCCGACTCCGCTGCCTTCCTTGACCAGGCCCAGCAGAATGTGTTCGGTGCCGATGTATTCATGATTAAAGCGCTGGGCTTCCTGGTTGGCCAGGGCCATTACCTTCCGAGCGCGGTCCGTAAATCGTTCAAACATGTCCATCTCCTGCTTGGCCGGCAGGGTTGAGTGCCGACCCCTCACCAAGAATTCAAACGCATTGCGCAGCGGTTGTTATCCATAAACAGCCGCGCCGGGGAGGCCATCGATTGTAGGGGGGCAACACCCATAATCAAGCGATGCATAAGCCGCCACATCGTTATATCGGCTTGAATAATACGTTCGATAAAGCCGGAGGATCGGTTCGGCCAAGCTTGCATCACGGCTTCGGTTTGCCGATAAACAGAATCGCCCTTTACAAGGAAAGCTTCTTTGCCGTTGCTGCACGACGTCCTGGATCTATTTCTCCATCTTGACAGGCACCTCAACAGCTACGCCTCGGCCCATCAGGTGGGTGTCTACATCCTCCTTGCGGTCATCGTTTTCTGCGAAACCGGCCTGGTCGTATGGCCGTTCCTCCCCGGTGATTCCCTGCTGTTCGCGGTGGGGGCGCTGGCGGCGGCGGTGGGCTCGCCGATCAGCCTGCCGGGGGTGATCGTCCTGTTATGTTTGGCCGCCAACTGCGGCGACGTGCTGAACTATTCCATCGGCCGCCGCCTCGGGCCCAAACTCTTCAGCCGCGAATCGTCCTGGCTGCTGAACAAGCGGCACTTGGAAGAGGCCCATCGCTTCTACGAAAAGCACGGCCGCAAAACCATCATCCTGGCCCGATTCGTTCCCATCATTCGCACGTTCGCTCCGCTGGTCGCCGGCATCGGGCAGATGCCCTTCGCACGCTTCATCGGCTTCAGCATCAGCGGCGGCATTCTCTGGGTCGTGACGCTTTCCCTCGCCGGATATTACTTCAATCAAATCGAGATCGTCCGCAACCATTTCCAGTTTGTGGTGATGGCCATCGTGGTCATCTCCCTGATCCCGGTCGCCATTCACGCTCTCCAGGGCCGGACGCGCAGCGCGCCAATTTGAGCCGCTGCCGGTCGCGGATGAAAACGCCCAATGAACAGAGGGACTCGGTGAGAGTCCCTCTTTCGTGCAATCTTCAAATTCAAAACCGCGGCTATTTCAAGATATCGTCGGCCGTAGCCAGGTTGTCGGTGGGTTGTCCCGAGCCGTCGCCTCCGCTGCTTGGGCCAAGCGTCAACAGATCTGGAAGCGATCCGACCGCGGCGAAAGCCGGCTCGGCGCCCGGTGAGGCGGTGACATGCAACACCAGCGTGTCCTGGTTCGGGGACGTGTATCCAAGGAAAGTCGTCGGATTCACGCCGCCGAACAAACGCCGGTCCTGGAACACCATCATTTGCGGGCTGATGGGAATGCCGCCCATCAGGGTTCGCGCCGGCGGCATGGGAATGGCCGAAATATTCCACGAGGTATCGGTGGTCAGCGAGCCGTCGGAGGCCAGCAACGTGTAGTTGCCCCATTGGGTGACGGCAACATCGCTGAACGTGGCCATGCCATTGACCGCCGCGACGGTGACCGCGCCGACGAGAGTGCCGCCGGTTGGGCCGGTGGCAACGCTCAACGTCACGTTCGAGTGGTCCGTGAAAACGATATCGTTGAAAGCATCGTCAACTTGGACCGTCACCAGGAAGGGGTCGTTCGTAAAGGTTCCCATGGGCTGTTCGATGATCGCCAACTGCGACGCCGCGAGATTGCTAATGATTACCGTGGCGGTGTTGCTGACGGAGCCCGAGGCAGCCATTACGGTCGCCGCGCCCGTGGCATCAGGGGCAACGTATAAACCGGTGGAAGAGATCAAGCCTCCGCCGTTTTCCACGCTCCAGGTGAACGCCGGCTGTGTCGCCAGCACTACGCCGAACTGGTCGTAGGCCAGGGCGCTGAATTGTTTAGTGCCTTCTTCGCCGACCGCCGCCGAGGCCGGGCTGACCAAAGCAGTCGTGACCGTTTGATTCACGGTGACGTTTACGCTGCTGGTGACGCTCTGGGCGTTGGTGTCGGTGATCGTCGCCAGGAACGTGTAGTGGCCGGCCGCGAAGAACGTCGCGGTGGTATTCTTGGCGGCGTTGGTTCCATTGGCGCTGAAAGTGGGCGTCGCGGCGCCGCTGGGAGCGGCCGTCACTGACCACGTATAGTTCAAACCGGCGTCCGTGCCGCTCTCCGACCCCAGCACGCTCAAGTTGGCCGTCGTGCCGGTCACCGGATTGGGCGCGGCCGCCGCCGCCTGGGCGATCGTCGGCTTGGCTATGGACGACAGTTGCAGGACCGTCATCGAATACTGCGGGAATGAATAGCTGAAGTCGTGGTTGGTGACCGTGACGCTGCCGGTGGAATTGGCGAGCGAAGAAGCGCCGGTGCCGGAATTTTCCTGAGCGGTATCCTGGGTCTCCCCATACTGCCACACTTCGACTTGCCCGTTGGCTACGAATCCGGTGACGTTGAATTGGTCGGTGTGTGCGGAATTGGGGTCCGCATTGATGACCATCAGATCGAGATCGCCGTTGGCCTCAAGAACTCCGTAAGCGTAAAGGTTCGTATCAGCGCTGGTGACTTGAACGACGCTCCCGCCGGCTTGAACCATCATCGAGGCCAATTCCTCGGCATAATAGGTCGGATAGCCGATGTAGGGGCCGGTGTCGGGGGCGCTTCCAGAAGTCCAGGCAGATCCGATCATCCCGAAGTCACCGCCTTCCCGCCAGCCGTATAGGCTGGAGGAGTTGTTGTCGCCCGTCTGCCAGTTGCCATTGCGCAGATCCCAGAACATCATGCCGGAATAACCGCTCTCGATCATGTTGCCGATGGATTCCGCCACGAACAAGCCGCCCACCAGGCTGGTGGTCTGCTTTCCAGGGCTGCCGTTGACGGAGTTAAACTCCGTGACGAACAACTGGACCTTGGCGGCGTTCGTCGCCCCCAGAACGTTCTTCAGGTCCGTTTCGTAATCCGCCGCACGCTGTGTCCAGTCCGTGGGGTCCCCCGCGTTTTGGGTGGTGTCGGTCACGCTATCGTTCAGCAGGTATGAATCCCACTCGCTTCCCCCGTTCTGCGGGTACACGTGATCAGAGAGGAATCCCGGGATGAATCCCGCGTTCAGACCATCCGTAAGAACACTGCCCAGCCAGTTGTTCTCATCGCCGCCCGGGCCCGGGGAGTCGATGCCGACGGAGATATTGGGGTCGATCTCCTTGGCGAGGTTATAGAACGTATTGCAGAAACTGGCGTAGGTGGCAGGATCGTGAGCCGCGCCGGTATCACCCCCCGAGCCGTGGTAGTCGGTTTCCCAACTGCCGTATTCTTCGTTGCCGACCTCGAAATAATTAATTCCAAAACTCGCCGCTTGGCCAATGCGCAGAAAGTTATACCCGTCATCCGTACCCAGCGGGGTAGCCGCGCGGAGGCTGGCCCAATAGCCCACGGTCTGCCAATTCACCTGCACCCACGTACTGCTGGTGGTGTTGTATTCCTCTCCGTTGCCGATCACCGTGGTATCGGCGGGCGAGCCGTCCAGGTAGGCCACTTCCGCCGCCGCTTCCTGCGGACTTCCCGACCCATAGTCGAGGGTCACCAAGCCCGTGCCGCCGACCGATTGGACCACCTGCGCCATGGCCGGCAAGGGATCCTGCCACTGGTAGGTCACATTGAAATGCACATCGTTGTCCATTTCGCCGCCGCCCCCAATGCGGAAGAAATTCAAGCCCGCCGCTTCGAGCATCTGCGCCGTCTGCGTAGTGCTCAGGGTCCCATCCCACCGCGTCAGGTTCACGCCTAGCGCGCCGACATCGACCGCCTGGAGGACCGTGCCGGCGTTGACCGTCACGACCGATAACATCACGCGCGATTCCAATTGCTCCATCGCCACTTTTGTCCCCGGACTTCGACGTCGCACGCGTTTGCCAATGATCGGGGCGTATTGCCAATGCCCGGCAGTAATGCCGCTGACACTCAACTGAAATGTGGTCGGTTCATCGCGAGTCATACGGGGTCCTTCTGGGGGGCGAATTCCGTCTATGATGCCTATATCGCTTCAAGTGGCGCGAAGCTAAATAAGAAATTTGCGGTGATAAAGTCGCTTTGGTTTGGTCCGATAATGAAGTCTCAGGCAATCCTGCGGCGCTATGACTTTTGCGCGACGCCCCTCGTCCGGATTTTTATCGGCGTGAAAAAGATGCCGTGATCCGCGACTTGGCGATCACGCTTGTTCTTGGCTCGGGGAGCGATTGCCTATTGCCTATTGAAATACACGTGCAGGTTTTCAATAGGCAATGGGCAATAGGCAATTGGAATTGCCGCAAGCGGAGCCAAGAACAAGCGTCACGCCCACCCCAGTCACGGCCAAAGCGGCACGCCCTCCAGCCCCATCGTCTCGGCCAGCCCGCACATCAGGTTCGCATTCTGCATCGCCTGCCCGGCCGCGCCTTTGCCGAGATTGTCGATCGCACCCAGCGCAATGATCGTTCCCGCGCCGGGCGAGGCGTAGGAAACAAACACCAGGTTCGATCCCGTCGCCCATTTGGTATGCGGCGGCTGATCCACGATGCGCACGAACGGCCGGCCCGTGTAGAACTTCCGCGCCGCCGCCAGGCATTGCTCCGCCGTCGCATTGCCCGCCAGATAGCACGTCGTCAGAATTCCCCGCGTCATCGGAATCAAATGCGCCGCGAAAACAATGTTCGCCCCAATCCCCTTCGACATTTGATTCGCCGTCGCCGTGATCTCCGGCACGTGCGGGTGGTTCACCAATCCATAGGCCGACGTATCCTCATTCACCTCGCCGTACCCGAACTTGGAATCCAACCCTCCGCGCCCGGCCCCGCTGACGCCGGTCTTGCCGTCGATGATGATCGCCGATTGAAGATTCACCATCTTCCCCGCCACCAGCGGCACGATCGCCGCCAGCGCCGCCGACGCATAACAGCCCGGATTCGCCACCCGCGTGGCCGAGCGAATCTTCTCCGGCCACACATCCGCCAGCCCGTACGTCCATCCCTCCACATACCGATGATCCCCACCGACATCGACGATCTTCACGCCCTTTGGCACGCTCGCCAGCGCCGCCCGCGACTGACCCGTCGGCAACGAAGCGAACAGCAGATCAAGCTTCGGCAGCGCCGCCGGCTCCCATTTCTGAATAACCAGTTCCGCCAGCTTTGGCGGCATCCCCGGGAACCGCTCGACGAGTTTTTGTCCCGCCGACGATTCACCGGCCGCATAGACGACATCGAAAGCCGGATGCCCCGCGCACAGGCGCAGCAACTCTCCGCCGCCGTACCCGCTGACGCCCGCGATGCCGACTCGAATGGACATGGCGGAAAGAATAATGGATTTTCCGCGCCAAGGCACGAGAAGAAAATCCGAAAGTGCGAAACCAGAAACCAGAATGACGAATCAAATCCGAAAGGGAGAATGACTGAAACGGCCTTCGTTTCGGGTTTTGGTCATTCGGGCTTGATTCGTCATTCTGATTTCTGGTTTCGGATTTCCCCTCATCCGCCCATGTCGTAGAAGAATTCTTCCTGAACAATCTTTCCATTCTTCACTTTATATAGTGCGGCTTCGTCCATGGTTATTCGCTTTCCCGCCATGGGGCCGGATTTCGGCGTGACCTCGTAGGTGAAGCGCACGATGAATCGATCTCCGTGCGGCCAGGGACCGGCCACTTCGGCTTTGTGGATTTGGTGGTTCTTTTCAAACCCCTCGGCCTTTCCCTTGATAGCCGCCAAACCTTCCATCCGCTGCGGCATCGAAGGGCCCCCGTGCGCCTCGATGCTGACGATCTTGGGATCGTAAAGAGTTTCCATCGCTTCCGTCGCGTTGCCCTTGCGGCAAAGATCGACCAGCTTTTTTCCGACTTCCATTGTGCTGCTCATGGGATGAACTCCTTTGGTTAGGGTCTGCGAAAATACCATTTTTCGCGGCGCGCGCCATTAGCAAAGTGTGAGTATTTGTTGAAGGATCTATAAACCCACAAGGGCGGGTCGTGTTTGGGAGCTTCTTCGTCCCGGCCGATCAGTTCCCCAGCTTCGATTTGGCGTCCTGGAGCTTCTGCTGCTCGTCGCTCAGCATTTGCTTGAATTCGGCGGTGCTTTCGGGTTTGACGGCGTCGCGGCCGAGCAGTTTAGTCATTATCTCAATCTTTCCCTTCGATATAGCAGCCTGCTCTTGGGCCGAGATGTTTTGTGCCTCGGCGGGATGATTCACGCCCCACCAAATGCCCAGGCCGGCGCCGGCCAGGAAAACCACGAGGTGCAAAATGAGTTTCATTGTCGCTCCTATTTCAAACTGCCCGATTCAGGCAACGGGGTGTCGTCCAGTTTTCGTTTCAGCTCAAGCCGACGGCGCATCAATTGACGAACTTCTTCTTCCGAGGCCGAGGGATTCTCTCGCCGAATCGCGTCGCGCATCATCTGTCGGCCGATATCCGACAACGCGGCCCCAACTTCCACGCGCTTCTGAAGCGTCATTCGCCGGGCGCGCAAAACCTTCTCCCGATAGAGGGCGTCAATCAACTCGGAAGTCGGTTCCATGCCCCTTATCCAAAAGATTCCAAATACCGCGGCTTCATCCCACTACCGGCAAAGAACGCCGATCTTTCTCTATCTTCTCCCAGCCGCTGCCGAGGTCGCCGATCGGGTCCGGCGGCAGAATGTCCACCTTCTTCTCGCCGAGCTTCGCTTCGCCGCGCTTGACCTTTTGCTCGAATTGCCGGCATTCGATCAGGAGCCGCTCGAGAATTTGTTCCTCCGGGACGTTCGCAACGCGCTCGCCCTGGACGTAGATGATTCCCTTGCGATCGCCGGCGAAGATCGCGATATCCGCCCCTTCACACTCGCCGGGGCCGTTCACGACGCAGCCCATCACCGCCACCTTCATCGGCACGGTGATTTCCTTGGCCAATTGCTTCCGCACGTCCTGCACGAGTTTGAACAGGTCCACCTGAATCCGGCCGCAGGTCGGGCAGGCGATCAATTCCGCCCCCACGCGCGTTCGCAGGCCCAGGACGTATAACAATTCCAGCCCGTCTTCGACTTCGTAAACCGGATCGTTGGCATAACTGATGCGGATCGTGTCGCCGATCCCGCTGCACAGCAGATGTCCCAGCGGCACGACCGATCGAATCGTTCCCGTCTCCTTCGGCCCCGCGTGGGTCACGCCCAGGTGCAGCGGATAATCGAACCGCTGGCTGATTTCACGATAGGCGTCGATCACCACTTCCGGATCGATGCTCTTGGCGCTGATGACGATGTCGTGGAAATCTTCTTCATGGAAGATGTCCAGATATTCTTCGAGCTTGGCGACCATGATCGCCAACAGATGGCCGTTCTTATTGTTGGAAAAGACGCCGCCCAGTTCCTTCATGCGCTTTTGCTTGTCTCTGCGCTCGATGATGGAGCCTTCATTGACGCCGACGCGGATGGGGATTTTCTTCGCCTTGCACGCCTGAATGACGTCCTTGACCTGCTGGCGGTCGTTGATGTTGCCGGGGTTGAGGCGGATCTTGTGGATGCCGGCTTCGATGGCTTCCAGGGCCCTCTGAAAATGGAAATGCACATCCGCGACGATGGGGACGCTCACGCGCGGCAGGATTTCCTTCAGAGCGGACGTGTCTTTTCGTTCCGGCACGGCCACGCGGACAATATCCGCGCCGGCTGCCGCCATCTTGTTGATCTCCGCCACGCATTTATCGATTTCCCAGGTATATCCGGAGGTCATGGTTTGGACGGACACCGGCGCGTCGCCGCCGATGCCGACGAAACCATGGGACTCATCACCGATGACAACTTTGCGCGTCTTGCGTCGAGCAACCATCCAAACTCCAGAAAAAGCGAAAAAGCCCGTGTAAATGCTAGAAGACGGGTGTATCGGCGTCAATGCCGGAGGGGGAGTCGGCGCAGCCAAAAGCTCGCGCCGGGCACATGGCCCTTTACCGCCGGGGCGGGCGGCGCATATGATCGCTCCATAGCCCGCTTCGAAGAGCCGTAACATGATCCGTACCAAAATCGTCGCAACGTTGGGTCCGGCCTGTGGCGACGTCGAAACGCTTTTTTCGCTGTTCCAGGCCGGCGTCGATGTTTGCCGGCTCAATTTTTCGCACGGGGATTTGGATAAGCACCTTCTGATGCTGCGCAACATCCGCGAGGCCGCGGCACGTTGGAGTCAGCCCATTGCCGTCATCGGCGATTTGTGCGGCCCCAAAATCCGTCTCGGACCCATCGCCCAGCAGGACGGCTGCGACGGCATGCCCATCGGCGTTGGGGATGAACTGGTCATTCAGCGCAGCCCGTGCATCGGGAAAAACGGCCGGGTCAGCAGCATCTATGCCAATCTCATCGACGACGTGCAGGTGGGTCATCGGCTGCTGATCGAAGATGGGTTGCTTCGGTTCATCTGCACGGAAAAAAACTTCAGCGAGCTTCGCTGCAACTGCACGATCGGCGGGATCCTCAAAAGTTCCAAGGGGATCAATCTGCCGGATTCCAGCCTCAACGTTCCCTGCATCACCGACCGGGATTGGGAATGCGTCGATTGGGCGATTGAAAACGACCTGGATTATCTGGCTCTTTCATTCGTGCGGTCGGCCGATGATCTGCTCCTTCTGCGAGAGCATCTGCGCAACAAGTCGGCCGACATTCATTTGATCGCGAAGATCGAAAAGGCGGAGGCGTTTGCGCACATCGACGGGATTCTTGAAGCCTCCGACGGTCTGATGATCGCCCGGGGCGACCTGGGCGTGGAAATGGACGTCGCCGAGGTGCCGATCATCCAGAAGGATTTGGTGCGCCGCTGCCAGGCGGCGGGCAAGCCCGTGATCGTCGCGACGCAGATGCTGCAATCGATGATCGAGCAGGCCAGCCCCACGCGAGCCGAGGTCAGCGACGTCGCCAACGCTATTTTCGACGGCACCGACGCGGTGATGCTCAGCGGCGAAACATCGGTCGGTAAATTTCCGCTGGGCGCGGTCCACACCATGTCTCACGTCGCCGAGGTGACCGAGGACTATCTGATCCGCTCGACGGCAACGTCGCCGATCGTGTCCAGGGCGGGATCGGCGACGCTGCGATTTTCCGCGGCGATCGCCCGCGGGGTTCTGGAGATCGTCAACGAGCTGCACGTCAAACTCGTCGTCATCTGGAGCCAGACCGGCGCCACGGCGCGCATCTTTTCCAAGGGGCGGTTTCCCGTGCCCCTGGTTGCGCTGTCCAGCGATCACCGGGCCTTGCGGAAAATGGCCCTGCATTTCGGCGTCATTCCCCACGAAATGGCCCCGCCGGAGAAAATGCTCGATCTCGTGGACGGCGTGGACACGCTGGTCCAGGAGCGAAAGTTCGCCACGCTCGCCGACCGCATCGTCATCGTCGCCGGCGCCGCCCTCGGAACGCCAGGCACGGTCAACGGCATCATCATCCACACCGTCGGCGAACGCTGGACCGGCGAAGTCGATCATCATCTGGCAAGCGGGCAGGTCGTGGACGCGGCATGGAAATGAAACGCACCCTCATCACCTCTCTCGCGGCGCTGTCGCTCCTCGCTGGATGCGCCGGCAATTCCCAGGGCCTCCCGGCCACACGACCCGCGCTCTTGTCCATCCCCGCCGAACGCGCCACGGCCGACTATTGGCTCAATCAACCCACGGTCGCGTCGGTGACGTGCCGGGATTACCAGCGGCTGTGGGCGGCCTGCGGCCAAACGCTCCGCAACGATCAATTCGACATCCAACAGGAGGATTATCGCGAGGGCGTTCTGACGACCTGGCCGATGATTTCCATGCAGTTCTTCGAGGTTTGGCGGAGCGACGCGGGGACGCTGCATGACGTGATGCTGGATTCGCTGCAAACGATTCGCCGCAGCGCGCGCTTTGAGCTGGCCCGCGGGCCGGATGGCTCGTATGTGGCGCGTCCGAAGGTGCTGATCGAGCAATTGTCGCATCCGGAGCGACGGCTCTCGTCGGTTTCGCAGTTCACCGGAGCGTTCACGGTGACGGCCGAATCCCCGACCCGCGTTACCGCAGAGGGCGCAACCGTTGCCAACCGTTACTGGTACGTCCTGGGCCGCGACGAGGCGATGGAAAAGGAGTTGGCCGATTCCGTCCGTGCAAAGCTCGGGGGATGAGTCCCGGCCTAAAATGGCATTATGGAACCCGTTTATTTCAAGGACAAATTCGCCCTCGCGTTGCCCTACGGCCGGTATGTCGAAACCGGCACGGACGAACAGCGGCGACGTTGGCAGCAAGTGTACGACGCCGCGAAGCTCACTGACGCGCAAAAAAATCTCGTCGCCGGCTTCGTTCGGCAAATGAATGTGCTTTTGATCAGCGGAATCTGGTGCGGCGATTGCGTCCAGCAGTGCCCGCTGATCGCTCGAATCGCCGAGGCCAATCCCGCGAAGATTGCGTTGCGGTTGGTGGATCGGGACGAGCATCGCGATCTAGCCGAGGCCTTCCGCGTCAACGCCGGTGATCGGGTGCCGGTGGCGCTGCTGCTGTCCGAGGATTTTGAGTTTTGCAGCGCCTATGGCGATCGCACGATCAACCGCTATCGCGCCCTCGCCCAGCGGCAACTGGGCGCGTCCTGTCCCACCGGCATCGTCGGTCCCGACAGGGAAGAATTGAATGCCACCCTCGCCGACTGGCTGGTGGAAATCGAACGCGTTCAGCTCATGCTGCGCCTGAGCCCGCGTCTGCGGCAAACGCACGGGGATTGACGTTATCGCCCCTGAAAACGTCAAATCGCGTCCAATAACCCTTTATTCATTGTCGTTTTGAAGTTCCCGACGCTCCCAACCGGGCTTGCGGACGATATGCTCTGTCGCGGGAGCGTAATCTCTTTTGATGGCTGAGGCAGCGACGATCATTCTGGCCGGTGGTGGCACCGGTGGCCATCTCTACCCCGGCATTGCCGTGGCCGAGGCGCTGCGTGAAGTTTTGCCCCAGGTCCGGCCGTTGTTTCTGTGCACCACGCGCGAAATCGATCGCGTCATCCTGGAGCCGACGGGCTTTGAGTTCATTGGCCAGCCGATCGTTCCGCCGCGATTGGCGGACGTTTTGAAATTCTTTCGCACGTATCGCGAGACGCGCGACCTGGTGCAGCGGGTCCTGTCGGAGAGCAAGCCGCTGGCGGTCGTGGGCCTTGGCGGATATGCCGCGGGCGTCGCGGTGAAGAGTGCCGCGAAGAAAAAGATTCCCGCGGCCATTCTCAATCCCGACGTCATCCCGGGGAAAGCCAATCAATACCTCATGCGTTACAGCCGGCTGATCTGCTGCCAGTTTGCGCAGGCCCGGCAGCTCGTTCCCTCGGAATACCGCTACAAAGTGAGGATAACCGGCTGTCCGATCCGCAAGGACATCCGGCAACTTCCGCCGCGCGAACAGGCCGCCGGGCGGCTGGAGATCGATCCGCGGCTTCACACGCTGGTGGTGACCGGCGCCAGCCAGGGAGCGGTCACCGTGAACGATGCGATGCTGGCTTTGGCCGGCACCATCACATTGAACGGCTGGCAAATCCTGCATCTGGCGGGGCGGGAGCATGGCGAAGCGGTGCGCAGCGGCTATCGCGAGAAGAACATCCCCGCTCGGGTGATCGATTTCACGCCGGATATGGCCGACGTTTGGGCGGTGGCCGATCTTGCCGTCAGCCGCTCGGGCGCCAGCAGTTGCGCGGAACTGACCGCCTGCGCGGTTCCGTCGATTCTGATGCCGTATCCATTTCACAGGGATCTACATCAGCGCGCCAACGCGAAAGTTCTGGCGGACGCCGGCGCGGCCGTTTTGGTGGATGATGAGAAGGACCCAAAGAAAAACGCGGACAAGCTTCGGCCGATCCTGGAATCACTGCTGTACGAAGTTCCGCGCCGGCAAAAGATGTCGGAGGCTGCGAGGCAATTGGGTCGCCCGGATGCCGCGGACGCCATTGCGGCCGCCGTGCGCGAATTGGTGGGACGGTAGAAATGCAGCCGCAGACGCGGCCCCATTTTTGGTTGCTGCCAGGAGGCCGTCACGTCTCGGCACACTTCCGCGTTCTTGACGCGATGCCCGGCTTATCTAACAATCGTGCGGCTTCAAGAAAGAGCCTATGCCGCATCATCGAACCATTGTCCATCCCGCCCTTGGACCGCTGAAGGCGAAGTTTCCGGATGTGAAATTCCTGGTCGGGGAACTGCGCGATATGGTGACGGTCGTCGTTCCGCGCCAAGATATTCTCCGCGTCTGCATGTACCTGCGGGATGAGCCGAGCCTTCGCTACGATATGCTGGCCGAACTCAACGGCGTGGATTATCTGAACTATCCGGGCGCGGAGCACCGCTTCGCGATCAATTATTGTCTGCTCAGCACCGCCCACAACAACCGTCTCTGGCTGAAGGTATTTCTTGATCCGACTCTGCCGACGCTGCCGAAAACCGCTCCGCGCGATGAAGAACTCGCGGAAAAAGGGGACCCGGGTTTGAAGGTGGATAGCGTTACCAGCGCCTGGTCGGGCGCCGAGTGGATGGAACGCGAGGCTTACGACATGATCGGCGTGATCTTCGTGGGACATCCGGACCTGCGGCGAATCTTGACCTGGAACGGCTTTGGCAGCTATCCGCTCCGCAAGGACTATCCGGCGCGGGGCGTGGGGGAGCGGGAGGATTACAAGATCGTGACCCGCGAAGGGGCGTAGCGTGCAGTCGCTGCACCGGCAACGCGACTCCAAGAGCCGATTCTCGGATCGAGTCCCGTTTTACGTTCGCTCCCGCCCGAAATATCCGCCGGCGCTTCTTCAATTCTGCCGCTCCAAACTCGGCCTGCTGCCGGAACATCGCCTGGCGGACATCGGCTCGGGGACCGGATTTTTGAGCGAATTGTTCGTGCAAAACGGTTATGTCGTGACGGCGATCGAACCCAACGCCCCCATGCGCGCCGCGGCCGAAGCGGCGCTGGCCGATGCGCCCCATTTTCACAGCAGGGACGCCACGGCCGAGGCGACCGGCTTGGAAACGGCCAGCGTCGATTTCGTCCTTGCCGGGCAGGCGTTTCATTGGTTTGACCGCGTCCGCTGCCGGGAGGAATTCAAGCGGATTTTGCGTCCGGGCGGCTGGGTGGTGCTGGTCTGGAACGAGCGCCGGTCCAACGAAAATGGTTTTGCGCATCGGTACGAGGAGATCGTGCGGCAATTCGAGACAGATCTTAAACATGTTTCCCACCAGAGCGTCACCGCGACGGATTCGGATGCGATGACGCGATTCTTTCAGCCCGCCGGTTACGCGGTTGAATCGTTCGACAATCCTCAGTTTCTGGACTCGGATGGAGTGATCGCCAGGGCGCTGTCCTCGTCCTATTTGCCGCTGCCGGGTCAGCCGCGATGTCAGGAAATGATCGTCGCCCTGCGGGAGGCGTTTTCCACACATGCCGTGGGCGGCAAGGTGCGGCTGGATTACGATACGAGGGCGTTCTATGGCCAACTGATCTGAATCATGTTTGAATCCCTCACCCAACGTCGTTATCTCATCCCGTTCAAGGCTTCGCGACAGGCGCAGCAGATGGCGGATGTTCTGGTCATCGGCGGAGGGGTCGCCGGCCTGCGGGCGGCGATCGCGGCGTCGCAAGAGGGGGCCGATGTTCTGGTCCTCACCAAGGATACGATCAATCAATCCAACACCTGGTATGCCCAGGGTGGAATTGCCGCCGTGCTTCAGCCCCAAGACAGCGTCGAATTGCACGCACGGGACACCATCGCCTGCGGGGCCGGGCTGTGTGACGAGAAGGCGGTCCACATCGTCATTGAGGAAGGACCGCAGCGCGTCCTGGAATTGCTCTCCTGGGGAGCGCATTTCGACAAGCAGGCGGACAATCCGCACGAGCTTTCGTTTGCTCTGGAAGGGGGGCACAGCTTTGCGCGCATCGTGCACGCTTACGGGGACGCCACCGGCAAGGAACTCGCCCAGACCCTGATCAACAACGTCAAGAATCGCGAGAACATCCGCGTATCGGAGATGTCTTTCGTGATCGATCTGCTGACCGACCAGGGGCAGTGCCTCGGCGCGCTGGCCATGATCAAGGGCGAGATCAATCTGATCTGGGCGAAGCGCACGATCATCGCCAGCGGCGGCGCGGGGCAATTATTTCGGGAAACGACCAATCCGAAAATCGCGACGGCGGATGGTCATGCGATGGCCTATCGAGCGGGGGCGACGCTGAAGGACATGGAGATGGTTCAGTTCCACCCGACGGCGCTGTACGTTGCCGGCGCCAGCCGGATTCTGATTACCGAGGCCATCCGCGGCGAGGGGGCGCATCTGGTGGATCGCACCGGGCGCCGCTTCATGCAGGATTATCATCCGGCGGGCGAACTGGCGCCGCGGGACATCGTGAGCCGCGCCATTGTGCATCAAATCCGCAAGACGAATTTCACCCACGTGTATCTGGACGTCCGGCATCTCCCGACCGAGCCGTTCAAGGATCGCTTCCCGCAACTGGCGCAGCTCCTGGCGCAGTTCGACATCAATCCGGCGCGCGATCTGATTCCGATTCAGCCCGCGACGCACTACATGATCGGCGGGGTTCATTGCGATTCGATGGGGAAAACAAGTTTGGCCGGGCTGTACGCGGTGGGCGAGGCAGGGTGCAGCGGGCTGCACGGGGCCAACCGGCTGGCGAGCAATTCGCTGCTCGAAGGCCTGGCATTCGGGGCGCGCGCGGGGGCCGATGCGGCGCGCTGGGCGGTGTCCAACGAGGTGAAGTTTCCGCATCAACTGGAGCATCGCATCGTCCCGTCCACCAAGACCGAGCTGGATCTGACCGACGTCAAAAGTTCGCTGCGCAGCATCATGTGGCGAAACGCCGCGATCGAGCGCAACGGCGATCGCCTCGCCGAAACGCGCGAAATCATCGCGTTCTGGAGCCACTATGTCATGGACAAGACTTTTGCCCCGACGGACATGGGGCAAGACGCGGTTCCCGGCTGGGAATTGCAGAACATGCTGACGGTCTGTTTTCTGATCACGACCGCGGCGTACACGCGCACCGAGAGCCGCGGGGCGCATTACCGCGTGGATTATCCCGATCGGGATGATGAGCATTGGCGGCTGCATCTGCTGTGGCGAAGGCCGATGGAGACGGCGATTCCGGAGCCGATCGACTGACGGCGCGAACACCCCCACGATCGACTCGAATAATGTAATCCATTGCGGACACGGAATGTTTTTCGGCGGCTGAAGGCATGTCTGCGAGCCTGTCGCCTGCGCCGGACTATTGCGAAGTTTCCGGCGGCGGGGCGCCGTAGATGTAATTCTGACGGTGAAACGGCGGCAAGAGGGAAAAATACTCGACCTCGCCCAGCAATATGGACGACGCACGCGGGTCAGGCGATGCCTCGACCTGGAAGACCGGTGTAATGCACGGCGTGTAGCCTTTGCCGGGATGGTACGCATCCGGCGGGTTTCGGATATCCGGGTAGTTTATGTGTCCAACGACTTCCAATTGCGTCCAGGCCATTTGTTCGACGCCGTCGTCCACGTCTGTCGGCGGAACGCCGACGGCCTGCAGGCGGCGCATCGCTTCCACCCGCGCTCGCGCCAGGGCCAAGACCTCTTGCGTGCTGGCAACGGCATAGACTGCGTAAAGGCCCAATGCGACTGCGGCGACCCGCCAAGTCAGCCGGCGCATCCCGGCTTGCAATGGCGCGTTCTGCCACCACAGAAGCATCGCGATGGCCAAGAATGGAACCAACGGGAGCGCATAGCGGTCGAAGACAAGGTCGCGTCCCGTGCGCGACAAGAGAATAACCGTGTAAGCCGCCGCGAGAATTGCGATGCAGGGCAATGCAAGCGGCATCTCAGCAAAACGGCGGCGGAGCCGGTCGAAAGCTTCGCGCGTATGCGGCAGGGATCCAACCCTATCGGCCAGAATAATAGCGGTCAGGATCCAGACGACGGCGCCGATCCCTTGGCGAAACCATCGCGGCAATACCGTCGGACGGCGGCCGAGGAGTTCGAACTTTCCAAGAATTCCCTGCGGGGTCAGCATGGTGCCGAGCCACGGCATTTCAATAAACCGCGGAGAGCGAAGCAGGAACGATGCCGTCAGTAGAATCAGCACCAGGGCTATCAACCCGCGCGGGCCTTTCCATCGGGCCAACAGATTTCCCAAGGCAACGGGACCGGCGAGCAGCATCGCCGGCAGCGCGAGCATCGACGTCGTCAGCCAGAGCGCGAAGAAGGTCTGCCAAAGACGCTGAGGCTCCTGAAGAATCATCTTGAGGGATTGGCTCAGCGGCGGGTCGGGAATAGCGTAGGGCTGAGCGTTGAACCACCTCACGGTGGCGACGGCGCCCAGCAGCACGATGATCCACGCCGCCCCCGCTGCGGCTAGGAACCTGACGCTACGGCGATGGACGATCATCAGATATGGCACAACTGCCAGCGGTACGATCCACACGATCTGCCGGTCCATGCCGCCCAACAGCGCCGTCAGCGCGCCGGTCGCCAGCCAGGACAGTTGCCCGGCAGGGGCAGTCGATTCCCCGCAGCGAATGAGGGCATACAGCGACAGCAGCATGAACATCAAGCCTGGCACGTCCGTCATGAACGACGTTGCCAGCGGAAGGAACATGGGGCCGAGCGATAGGGTCAGGCTGGCGAACACGGCGGGCTTGCGAGACAGCCCCGAGCGCCGCGCCAGCAGATAACAGACCGCGGCCGATGCCATTGCAAATGGAAGGGTGCCCATCCGCAGGGCGGTGAACGAGAAGCCAAAAACTCGAATGATCAGTGCGCCCCAATACGCCTGCGGGATGATGGCAGCCGTCGCCCAGCCGTTGTAGGTCAGGTGGCCCGTTTGCGCCAAGTGCCGCGCGGTAAAGGCGTAGGACCAGTCGTCGTTGAAAGGAAGCTCGGCGAAGGGCCAGGTCAGAAAAAACGCGACGGCCGCCGCAGCCGCGCAAGTGCACGCCGGCAGCGCATCGCTTCGTCGCATGAAGCGTCAAACTACAATCGCCTCCGGTCTTTGGCAATCCATCGCGGCGCGGCGCCCTTCGTTGCTGGATTGGCGCGTGCTTCTTACAATTCCGTCCCCAATGCCCGTTTCGATTGACGATCAAATTCGGCTTCTTTCCCGCCGGTGCGAGCGAATCCTTACCGAGGAGGATTTGCGTCGAAAGCTGAAGACCAGCGCCGAGTCGGCCAAACCGCTTCGCATCAAGTTCGGAATGGATCCGACCGCTCCGGATGTGACCCTCGGGCATGCCGTGCCGCTCAAACTCATCCGGCAATTCCAGGAATTCGGGCACAAGGCCGTGCTCATCATCGGCGATTACACCGCTCGCGTCGGCGACCCCTCGGGCCGAAATGCCACCCGGCCCATCCTCAGCCCGGAGCAGATCGACGCCAATGCCAAAACCTACGTTTCACAGATCGGCAAGATTCTCCTGACCGATCCCGACCGCCTGGAGGTGCGATTCAACGGCGAATGGCTGGGGGCGATGAACCTGATCGATCTGATCAAGCTGGCCAGCCGAAAGTCCGTCGCCCAGATGCTCGATCGCGATAGTTTCAAGGAACGTTTTCAGGCTGGGGGGGACATTCGCATCCACGAATTTCTTTATCCGCTGCTACAGGGCTGGGACAGCGTGATCATCGAGGCGGACGTGGAGATCGGCGGCAGCGACCAGCTCTTCAACAACCTGGTCGGCCGGGAGTTTCAGAAAGAGGAAGGCAAGGAGTCGCAGGTGGTCATGGTCACGCCGCTGCTCGTTGGCACCGACGGCCAGATGAAAATGTCCAAGAGCAAGGGGAATTACATCGGCGTGACCGATCCGCCCTCGGGGCCCGACGGGATGTTCGGGAAGATCATGAAGCTTCCGGATCATCTTCTGGAAAACTATTACACGCTGCTGAGCGATCTTCCGCCGGAGCAATTCAAGCCGGCGATCGCGGCGAATCCGCGCGACGCGAAGGCGGCGCTGGCCAAATGGATCATCGCCTGGCTGCACGATGCGCAAGCCGCGACGGCTGCCGAGGCGGAATTCGTCAAGACGACGCACGGCGGCGTGCCGGAGGAGATGCCGGAGTTCTCCATCGGCGCCGAGCCGCAGAAGTTGGCCCCTTTGCTGGTCAAGGCGGGCTTGGCCGCATCCAACGGCGAAGCGATGCGAAAGATGAAGGAAGGGGCGGTAAAAATCGATGGGCAGAAAGTGACCGATCCGTCCAGGGATTATTCGTTTGCTAAGCCTGTCGTCTTGCAGTTGGGGAACCGGAAATTTGCCAGGCTTTTGCCCCGCAAATGATTTTGGGAGATGGACATGCCTCGACAATGGCGCATCGCGGTGGTCGGCACGGGAGTGGTGGGCGAACTGCACGTGCGCTCCATGATGAAACTGCCCAATTGCCGGCTCGTCTCGGTCTGCGATCTGGAACGCGACCAGGGGCGCAAGGCGCTGGATAAAAACAAGCTTTCCGTTCCGATTTACACCGATCTTGAAGAGATGCTGCGCAAGGAGAAGCTGGATTCGGTGCACGTCTGCACCCCCAGCGGCGATCACAAGGGGCCGGTCATCACCGCGATGGAGCATGGATTGAATGTCCTGGTCGAAAAGCCGATGGAAATCGAGCCCAAGCGCATCGACGAGATGATCGCGGTGGCGAAACAGAAGGGCGTGAAGCTGGCGGGAATTTTTCAGAATCGCTGGAACGACGCCAACCGCGCCCTGCGACAGGCCGTGCAGGACGGGCGCTTCGGCAAGATCGCGTGGGCGGGGGTCTTCACGCCCTGGTATCGCACCGACCAATACTATGAAGAGGGCGGGTGGCGGGGGACATGGAAGTTGGACGGCGGCGGGGCGGTGATGAACCAGGGCGTTCACCAGGTCGATCTGATGCAGTGGATCGTCGGGCCGGTGAAAACGGTCAGCGCCTATGCTTCCAGCCGGATCCATCCGAAGATCGAAGTGGAAGACACGCTTACCTGCGCGCTGCAATTTGAGAATGGCGCCCACGGCACGTACGTCAGCACGACGGCGATGTGGCCCGGCGGGGCGGTGCGAATCGAGATCGGCGGAGAGTTGGGCACGGCCATCAGCGAGAACGGATTGAAACGCTTCGAATTCAAAAATCCTCAGCCTGGGGACATGGAATTGCTCGATAGGCTCAATCCCGCGAACGCCACGAACAGCGGCGGCGGGAAAGCCGCGACCGATATCGGATTGGATTTGCACGGCAAGAACATGCTTGCGGTGTATGAAGCCTGGGAGCGTGGCGAAGAGGCCGAAACCTGCGGCCCCGAGGCCCGCAAGGCGGTTGCGATCATCCAGGCGATGTATGAATCGGCGCGAAGGAACGGCTCGCCGGTGGATGTGAAATAGTTCGGCCGTTATCCACGCCGTTCGGGGCGATCTGGCGCAAGATCGATCGCGGACGAACCGCTTGCTTTTCTGGTCGCTAGCGCTTGAACTGGCCGGTGCATCGGGAGAACTCCGGCCTGTTTTTGCGAATCATTTATGCCATCCATGCCCTTCATCGCGATCGTCGGCCGGCCCAACGTCGGGAAAAGCAGCCTCCTCAACAGCCTGGCCGGCAAGCGCATCAGCATTGTTCAGGACACGCCCGGCGTGACGCGCGATCGGGTGTCGGTTCCGCTGTTCGTCGATGGCCGATATGTCGAACTTGTTGATACCGGCGGGTATGGGTTCGTCGATCCGAATCAATTGACGGAAAATATTCAGGAGCAGATCGAGATCGCGATGTCGCGAGCTAATCTCGTGCTGTTCATCGTCGATTGTCAGGAAGGCCTGACGGCGGTGGACCAGGAAATCGCCGGCCTGCTTCGGCGGCGGGGGATTAAAACGGTTCTGATTGCCAACAAGGCCGACGGCCCCACGGCCGACGCGGGGCTGGGTGATTTTGCCCGGCTGGGGCTGGGCATGCCGATCGGCGTCTCGGCACTGCGCGAGCGGAACCTGGATGAGGTTCTGGCGGCGGTGGCAAAGAACGTCGATTTATCCGATGCGCCGAGTGAAATGCCCTTGCCGCAGATGATGCTGGCGATTGTGGGGAAGCGGAACTCGGGCAAGAGCACGCTCGTGAATGCCATCGCCGGGCTGTACCAGGGCGATGCTCATCGCGTGATTGTTTCGGAGATTCCGGGAACGACGCGGGACAGCATCGACGTTCGGGTGGAGAAGGACGGAAAGACGCTGATCGTGATCGACACCGCCGGCGTGCGGAAGAAGCGGCGGATTGTGGCCAACGATATCGAGTTTTACAGCTATCACAGGGCGCAGCGGTCGATTCGGCGGGCGGATGTGGTGCTCATGCTGGTAGATGGCGTCGAGCCGGTGAGTGAGCCGGATAAGAAATTGGCCAAATACATCGCCGATCAGTTCAAGCCGGTGTTGATCGTGGTCAGCAAATGGGACCTGACGCTCGAGAAGTTGCGGGAGACTCGCAAGGAAATCGCCGACGGCTCGGTGGACGATGCGCAGGTGAAGGAAGAATTCCGCGAATATCTGGATGAGGAACTGCGGCACATTAAATATGCGCCGATCGCATTCATCACCGCCAAGGACGGGCGGAACGTGCAGGCCGTCGTTGACGAAGCGCAGTTTCTGTTCAAGCAGACCAACACGCGGCTGACGACGGGGCAGTTGAATCGTGTCGTGCGGCAGATTCTGACGGAACGGCACCCGAGCACGCCGAGCGGGCGAAAAGCGCGGATTTATTACGCGACGCAGACGTCGGTGGCGCCGCCGACGATCGTGCTGTTCGTGAACAATCCGAAGTTTCTGGACGAAGGATATCAGCGGTTCATGATCAATCGGTTTCGGGAATTGCTGCCATACCCGGAGGTTCCAATCAAGCTGGTCCTTCGCGGGAAGGAAGCGCGCAAAGCGGGTGTTTCGCTGGATGAAGCGAGCGATGAACAGATTGAGAAACTGGCGTTGGAAGGCTCTGGGGAGGGTTCCGAATCGGAAATTCGCAGAAAATCCTCTTGACGGGTGGTGCTGGGATGAGAATAATGCTTTGGTCATCACCTTTCCCCGGCAGGCGTTGGTTGCGGTGAATGAACTGCGACACGAACGACGCGAGCCGCAAGTTGCAGGTTGCAACATGTTGACATCATCGGTGGCGGAGAATTGGCGCACGTGCGGCCAAAAGCCTGACCACGCGGTTGCAGAAGAAACCTGCATTTGGCCGATTGAAGCATTCCGACCGCAAGTCGCGAATTTTGGCGACACGGATTGACAACGGCTAAACAAACGATAACATCTGCCTCCCCGCTGAAGTTCAAAGGCTTTTTGTGGGCGCAGTAAATGCCGTAACGGAAGTTACTGCAACGGCTTGTGAATTTGCTCTTTGACAAGTGAATAGTCGGACAGCCGCGAGGATGTGAGTTCGGAAGCGTTTTTGTACAACGTGGTCCGGACAATTTTGTCAGATCTCAAACATCCTTGTGGTGCACGCAAGTAAGTGATCTTCCTTGATCAATTTTTGAAGTATGCCATCGAAGATGTTTGAGCCTTGCATCGATTGCAATTAGCCCCCGGTGAATCACCGGGGGCGAAATGTGGTCGACTGACCCCTTTTCCTTAGCCGGTAAAGGGGCAGTAACAGCCGATTGGATCTGTCTTGATCCAATCGGTGGACAGACTCGTTTCGAGGATAAACGCTGGTTGTGAAAGTGTCAGTCCCGATTGGAAGTTCGCATGCAAATGCGGATTTTGACATCGGGCGTCAGGAACGGCCAGTGCCAAGAAATTTAATTGAAGAGTTTGATCCTGGCTCAGCCTGAACGCTGGCGGCGTGGCTAAGACATGCAAGTCGTACGGGTGTAGCAATACACCAGTGGCGGACGGGTGAGTAATGTATCGCTAACGTACCCCGGAATCTGGGATAGCTGCCCGAAAGGGCAGGTAATACCGGATGATATATCCTTTTCGCATGAAGAGGATCTCAAAGGGAAACCGTTCTGGGAGCGGGCGATATCGTATCAGCTAGTTGGTAGGGTAACGGCCTACCAAGGCGACGACGCGTAGCCGGACTGAGAGGTTGGCCGGCCACATTGGGACTGAGACACTGCCCAGACTCCTACGGGGGGCTGCAGTAACGAATCTTCCGCAATGCACGCAAGTGTGACGGAGCGACGCCGCGTGTGGGACGAAGTCCTTCGGGATGTAAACCACTGTCAGGGGTTAGAAAGTTCTGATCAACCCCAGAGGAAGGCACGGCTAACTCTGTGCCAGCAGCCGCGGTAAGACAGAGGTGCCAAGCGTTAGGCGGAATCACTGGGCTTAAAGCGTGTGTAGGTGGACTGGTAAGTACTTTGTGAAATCCCACGGCTCAACCGTGGAACGGCTTGGTATACTGCCGGTCTTGAGCAACCTAGGGGCGAGCGGAACAAATGGTGGAGCGGTGAAATGCGTAGATATCATTTGGAACGCCAATGGTGAAAACAACTCGCTGGGGGTTTGCTGACACTGAGACACGAAAGCCAGGGGAGCAAACGGGATTAGATACCCCGGTAGTCCTGGCCATAAACGATGTCCACTAGATCGCAGTACCTCTGACGGTATTGCGGTCGAAGCCAAAGTGCTAAGTGGACCGCCTGGGAAGTACGGTCGCAAGGCTAAAACTCAAAGGAATTGACGGGGGCTCACACAAGCGGTGGAGCATGTGGTTCAATTCGAAGCAACGCGCAGAACCTTACCTGGGTTTGACATGCTAGGATTATCCCTGTGAAAGCAGGGTAGGCCCTTCGGGGTACAACTAGTACAGGTGCTGCATGGCTGTCGTCAGCTCGTGTCGTGAGATGTCGGGTTAAGTCCCTTAACGAGCGAAACCTTTGCCCTTAGTTACCAGCGGGTTATGCCGGGGACTCTAAGGGGACTGCCGGTGTCAAACCGGAGGAAGGTGGAGATGACGTCAAGTCCTCATGGCCTTTATGCCCAGGGCTACACACGTGCTACAATGGGGTGCATAAAGCGAACCTAAAGCGCAAGCTCATGGAAATCGCAGAAATCACCCCTCAGTTCAGATCGGAGGCTGCAACTCGCCTCCGTGAAGCTGGAATCGCTAGTAATCGCGGATCAGCTACGCCGCGGTGAATGTGTTCCTGAGCCTTGTACACACCGCCCGTCAAGTCATGGGAGCCGGAAATAGCCGAAGCCGCCTCGTTTCAGTGGTGTCTACGCTAGGTTCGGTGACTGGGACTAAGTCGTAACAAGGTAGCCGTAGGGGAACCTGCGGCTGGATCACCTCCTTTCTAAGGGATTCTTAGAATATCGTTCAGAGCGATCTGAACGAACACGGTCAGCACAGCCTCGCCTGCCCCGAGCTTGTCGAAGGGCGGGATTCGCAGCGGCAACGTTGCGGATTGGTTTCCGACTATTCACTTGTCAAAGATCACAAGCCCGGTCTGCTTGCAGGCCGGGCTTTTTTCATGCGCGATTTCTGTTTCGCAACAAGCCGTGGTATATTCGCGGCGCCACAGCAGTGGAGCTGGTCGCAATCCGTCAAGGAGGACGCATGTCTCGCGCCGACAAGCAACTCCGTCGAAAACGCCGCAAGGAACGGAAGTACAGCAGGGCTTCCTGGAGCGACCGGACGATCTCCCATTTGGACGTTGATGTTCCTCCAGCTTTTCGTTTCCTTGAATACGACATTACCAGTGAGCCGGTCTGTCTGCCCGACGAGAGCGACCCCCAGCTTGACGCCGTGATGGAAGACCGGCGCGAGAAATTATTTGATTGGACCCACAACCATCCTCATCGAGCGATTCCGGAGTTGGAGAATCTGCTGGAACGATTCCCCAATTCGAAGCTGCTGATGAACTGGCTGACGGCCGCATATCAGCAAGTCGACGAGGACGAAAAGGCCGAACGGCTGGTTAAAATATGCCACGAGCGTTATCCCGATTACCTTTTTGCAAAAGTTAATTTGGCCGCACTTCATCTCCGCCGCGGCGAGATTGCCCAGGCCGAGGCCGTCATGCAGAACAAATGGGACCTCAAGCTGATGTACCCCGACCGCGATGTTTTCCATGTTTCGGAGTTCGTGGCGATGGCTCGCGTGGCCGTCGATTATTACATGCTTAAGGGGAATTTCGAAGCGGCGGAACCGATCTACGAGGCCATGACCGAAATTGCCCCCGATCATGAAATCACGCAAGCGATGAAAAAATGCATGGAAGCGTCGATGCTGGAGCAGTTGCTTCGCCGACTGGCCGGTCGGGCGTCGCGGCGCCGGAAGTTGCCGGTGTGAGGGCCTCGGGGGCAGTATCCGGGCATGTTCAAATCGGGAATTATTCTGGCATTATTGGGACAAACGTTGGTACAATTTCCCTCGCCGAAGCAGGTGATCCCCGGGTTCAAGTTCCGGCGTGATGCCTACGGGAGCCGGGGCGTCAGAACAATGCCTCTTAGAAGGCGAATCAATCCGGTAATCCGGAGCGCCGACATCATTTGAGACACCTTGCTTCGGTTTTTTTCTGCGCTCGTTTCGGTGCGCTCGCTTTCAGGCGTGGTCGGCGTTTTTCCGCCGCGTGTTCCAGGCGTTTCACGCCGCAGTGACGGTGGCGTCGTGGCGTGATTGGCCTTCGGCCGAACTCAGCCGCGATGCGGAATCAGCCGTGAAGATCGCCGGCTTGATAAGCCCCCATTTCCAGAGTCGGAACTCGACGCTCGTGCGAAGTACGCCCAGTCCGTACGTCACCGAGCGCTGAAAATTGATCGAGCTGGCTTCGCTGAAATAGTTTGTCGGGCAGGAAATCTCGCCAATCTTGAATTTGAACGCCGCGAGTTGGGCGATCATCTGGTTGTCGAATACAAAATCGTCGGAATTGGCCAACAGCGGCAGCTCTTGCAGGACTTTCTTGGAGAAGGCGCGGTAGCCGCTGTGGAATTCCGTCAGTTTGGCGCCGAGAAGGAGGTTCTCGATGGCCGTCAGCGCCCGGTTGGCCACATATTTCCAAATCGGCATCCCGCCTTTCCGGGCCGTGCCGATGCGCGATCCCAAAACCGCGTCGTAAACACCCGAAGCGACCATCCCAGCCATCGCCGTCACCAGACGCGGGTCGTATTGGTAGTCGGGGTGAACCATGACGACGATGTCCGCCCCGGCGGCCAACGCTTCGAAATAGCAGGTCTTCTGGTTGGCTCCATAGCCAAGGTTCTGGCGATGCAGGATCGTCTTGATTCCGAGGCGGCGGGAAATCTCCACGGTGTCGTCGCCCCCCGCATCGTCCACCAGAAGGACCTGATCCACCACGTCCAGCGGCAAATCGTGGTAGGTTCGCTCGACCGTTTTGGCGGCGCGATAGGCTGGAAGAACAACGATAACCTTTTGATTATGAAGCATCAGCAGCTTCGGCTCACCGTCGCCGACGCCGCGGAATTCTACTCGAATTGCCCCTGCTTGACGATGATCTTGGCCCATTTTGACCTTTCACCCCTTTTCATCCGCGCCGCTGTCGCCATAATGGTGGGTCCGAAGTTGTTAGAGGTATTGCCTTATGGGTCCAACGAACATTGCCCTGGTGGAACTTTATCAAGCTGATCAGAAACTCCGCGAAGCCCAGTCAAGTCTCGATGCCGTCAGCAAGAACGTCCGCATTCAGGAGCGAAAAGTCAGCGAGCTTTCCGAGCGCCATACCCTGAGCCAGGCAACCCTCAAGGAGCAGCAGGCCCAGGTCGCCCAATTCGACCTGGACGTGAAAACCCGCGATGCCAAGATCGAGCGGCTTCGCACCCAGCAGCAGAACGCCAAGAACAATCGCGAATACCAGGCCTTCCTCGTCGAGATCAATACCGAGAAACTGGACAAGGCCAAGGTCGAGGACCAATTGCTCAATGTCATGGCATCGGTGGAAAAGCTCCAGGCCGAGACGCGGGAGCTGAAAGCTCTACTCGAGGTCGAAAGGAAAAAGCCGCAAGCGATGCGCGGCGAGATTGACGACCGCGTCAAACAGCTCCAGGCCGAGGTCGATTCCCTGCGCCTCATTCGTGAAGCCGCCGCCGCGGCCGTTCCGCACAAGGCCCTGGAGGCGTTTGAGCGTCTGGCCGAGCGCTTTGAAGGCGAGGCCATGAGCGCCCTCGCCAAACCAGACCGCCGCCGCGAAGAATACGCCTGCACCGCCTGCAACATGGACCTGGTCACCGACGTTTACAACAAGCTTCACACCCGCGACCAATTGGTCTTTTGTCCCAGTTGCAAGCGCATCCTCTATATTCCCGACGATCTGCCCGTTGAATTGGCCGTCAACAAAGTGAAGGAAAAGAAGGAACCCAGGATCAAGACGAGCGATCTCAAGGCCGCCACCAATCGGCAAACCGCCGCCGAGGATGTCGTCAAATCGATCACGCTCGAAGAAGACGATTCCGCCCCAGACCAGCAAACCTCCGGTTAGCCGCGCCAAGCGCCGCGGGTTATCGCGCATCACCTAGCGAACGATCACGGGAAGGTTCTTAACCCCGCGGAACGTCAATCCCTTGAGCCATTGGAGCCGCTTTTTCGCCAGCCTCATTTTCGGGAATCGGCTGCTCAGTTCCCTCAGGACGATTTGCATTTCCATCCGCGCCAGGGCCGCCCCCAGACAAAAATGAATTCCCGAGCCGAACGCCAGGTGCTTGTTGTCCGTTCGCCGAATGTCCAGCCGATCCGGATCGGTGAAATGAGCAGGATCGCGATTGGCGGCCCCCAGGGATCCCAGAATGATCTCGCCAGGCGGAATCACCCGGCCGCTGATCTCAATCGCCTCGCCCGTCAGCCGGCTCGTCCACTGGACCGGGCTGTCATAACGCAGGATTTCCTCCACGGCCGATTCGATCAAATCCGGCTGGCGAACCAGCAGCTCCCACTGGTCGATGTTTCGCAAAAGCGCCAGCATCCCGTTGCCGATCAGGTTCGTCGTGGTCTCGTGCCCGGCGGACAGCAGCAGAACACAGTTGGAAAAAATTTCCTCGCGGTTGAGTCCGTCCGGCTCGTCCTCCGCTTGCAGGAGGCGATACAAAAGCGTGTTGCTTGGCTTGCCTTTGGACCGATACACGACCTGGTCAAAATAGCCGCGGATCTCCGTCCATGCCTCATTGGCGCGCACCTGTTGCTCGCTCGAGGGATTTAACGACAGTGCCGCGGCAAGTTGGTCGGACCAGATCTTGATCCGCGGGTAGTCCTCCGCGGGAAATCCCACCATTTCCGCGATGACGATCACCGGAAGCGAATAGGCCAGGTCGGCGACGATATCCATCTTTCCGCTCGACGCGGCGCAATCGATGCGCTTGCGGGCGATCAATTCGATCCTGGGTCGCAGCTCGGCCAGCGACGCCGGCGTGAACGCGCGCGCAAAAATCCCCCGCACCCGCGTGTGACTCGGCGGATCGAGAAAGAGCATCGACACCGCTTCGATCTCCACGCGCGTGTCCTCGCTGCCGACATTAAGCTGCTTGCGCACCAGCCGGGGCAGACGCTCGGGAGCGAACGGGTCCTTGCGAAACCGCGGATCGCGCAGCATCTCCAGGACATCGTCATACCGCGTGAACACCCACGCGGGGGCAAGCGGGTCTTTCCGCACCGGATCGCGCTCCCGCAGCCAGCGATACAGCGGATAGGGATTTTTGACGAATCCGGGATGGCCGAGGCTTTTTTTGGCGTATATGTTCCATGCCAGGCGTGGAATTCGCGCCGCTTTCTGCACCGGGCGCACCACCGCCGCCAGCGCCGCGGGGCGAATCCGCGCAAAGCTCCATCCGCGGCGCCGCCGCGGCATCCCGTCGGCGATCCATCGCCGCATCGCCGCTTCGGTGTGCGCGGGCGTCATTCCCGCGTCGTTCAGTTTCTTTCCCAGTTCCAGATCGCTCGCCTGGGCCAGCGCGGCGATGACATGTTCCGTCCCGACATGGGCGTGGCGCAACCGGGTTGCTTCCACCGATGCCGCCCGCAGGATTCGCAGGGCCGATCCATCCAGCCGCCGGGCACGCTGGTAGGGCGGGGGATTCTCAAGCGAGGGAGCGTCATCGCGGTTCAGGATGAGTTCCACGTCCACGCCGCATTGTTCCAGCAGATACGCCCCCGCGCTCTCGCGGTCGCCGGCGATCACGGTGAGGAGATCTTCCACGTCGGCGGCTTCTCGTCCCGAGCGTGCCGCCTCATCCAGCGCCGATACCAGGGTCCGCCGCATTCGCGGTGGAAATCGCTGCCACATGCCCCGGATTGTACACGATTAAAAACTGTCCCGGGTCGGATTTGATTTGCGCATCCGGATATCATCTCGGATTTACTTGGACCCAAACGCCGCTTTGCCCCTATAGTACCGAGCACAACAGAGCCAAACATGACCCGCGTGAATGAAACCCCATCCGCAGTTCCCGGTCCGTCGGAGCAATCCGATCAAAATAACGATTCGGCAGCGGATCAGCAGGAGCCTCGCGAGCCTACCGCGACCGACGCGAAAATCCGTAAGCCGCCCGTGCGTAGGTTGATTCTGATCGCGCTGATCGTCGTCGGCGGGATCGCCACCCTGATCTACTGGCTGAACGCGCGGCAATACGAATCGACCGACGACGCTTTCATCGAAGGCACGGTCATCGCCGTCAGCCCGAAAGTTTCCGCCATTGTTCAGCGCGTTTACATGAACGACAACGATCAAGTCAAGAAGGGAGATCTTCTGGTTGAACTGGATGCGCGCGATTACCAAGCCGCCCTCGCTCAGGCCGAGGGCAATTTCGCCTCGACTCAAGGAAAGCTGCTGGAAGCCCAGGCCCAGGTGCAGGTCAGCCAGGCCGATGTCGGCGAAGCGCAGGCGGAGCTTCTTGTCGCCCAGGCCAATGCACAGAACGCGCAAAGCGATTTGAATCGTTTTCTGGCCCTGGACGAACGGGCCCGCTCAAAACAGCAAATGGACAATGCCATCGCGGCCGAGCGCACCACCGCTGCGCAGGTTGAAGACGCCAAGGCTAGGCTCACCGCCGCCAAGGCCCAGGTCGTCAACGCCCAGATGGCCGTGCAAACCGCCGAGGGAAATCTGAAGGCGGCCGAAGGCGCGCTCCAGCAGGCTCGAAATGACGTCAGCTATTGCAAAATCTACGCTGAAACGGATGGCGTGATCACCCGCAAGAACGTGGACCCGGGGATCTATATCCAGATCGATCAGCCGATGTTTTCGATCGTCGAATATGACGTGTGGGTGGTGGCGAACTTCAAGGAAACGCAGCTCGATCGCATCCAGCCTGGGCAGCCGGTGGAGATTTCCGTCGATGCGTTTCCCCGGCGGAAGATCACGGGCAAGGTGCAGAGCGTGCAAAATGGGACGGGCTCGCGTTTTTCCCTGTTGCCGCCGGAAAACGCCACCGGGAATTACGTCAAAATCGTTCAACGCGTCCCGGTCAAGATCGTGCTCGATCCCCATCAAAACGACGATCCGAACCATCTCCTTTCCCCGGGAATGTCGGTCGATCCGAGCATCAAGGTCAAATAATTCGCCATGGCTGACGACCGCCCCGCTGTGAATCCCTGGCTCATCGCCGTCATCGTTTCCATGGCGACGTTCATGGAGGTGCTCGACACCAGCATCGCCAACGTTTCCCTCCAACACATCGCCGGGGGCATGGCCGCCAGTCAGGACGAAGCCACCTGGGTCCTGACCAGCTATCTCGTCGCCAACGCCATCGTGCTCCCGATCAGCGGCTGGCTCTCCTCGGTCCTCGGCCGCAAGCGCTTCTATATGACGTGCGTGGTGATTTTCACCATCAGCTCGCTGTGTTGCGGGCTTGCGCCCACGCTGCCGTGGTTGATCTTTTTCCGCGTGTTGCAAGGCATGGGCGGCGGCGGCTTGCAGCCCAGCGAGCAGGCAATCCTCACCGACACCTTTCCGGCGCGCCAGCGCGGACAAGCTTTCGCCATCTATGGCATCGCCGTTGTCTTCGCCCCGGCCATCGGTCCCACGCTGGGCGGCTGGATCACCGACAACTATTCCTGGCGATGGATTTTCTTAATCAACATTCCGGTCGGAATTCTCAGCCTTCTTCTCGTTTACGCGCTGCTCCGTGAATCCGCCGAGGCCATCGCCGAACGCCGTGAAACCCTCAAACATGGGCTGAAAGTCGATTATCTCGGCTTCGGGCTTGTGGCGATCGGCCTGGGCGCGCTTCAGGTTGTCCTGGATAAAGGCCAGGAAGACGACTGGTTCAGCTCCAATTTCATTCTCATATTCACAACCCTGTCGGTCTGCGGAATCCTCGGCGCCATCATCTGGGAATTCATCACCCCAAACCCAATCGTCGATTTACCGCTGCTCAAGAGTTTCAATTTCGGATTCACCAACGTGGTGATGTTCTCGGTCGGATTCATTCTGTTCGGCACGACCCAGCTCCTGCCGCAGTACACCCAAACGCTGATGGGCTACGACGCGACCAGAGCGGGACTGGTCATTTCACCCGGCGGATTCACGGTCATGGCGATGCTGCCCCTGGTGGGGTACCTCGTCACCCATTACCAGCCGAAATGGCTCATCACCTTCGGCATGTTCATCGAGGGATGCTCGATGCTCTACATGACCCATTTCGATACCCAGGCGTCTTTCTTCACGATCGCCGCGGCGCGCGTCTTCCAGTCGGCGGGACTGGCATTCCTCTTCGTTCCCATCAATACCGCCGCGTACATCGGCCTGCCCAGGGGCAAAACCAACAACGCCTCCGCCCTGATCAATCTCGCCCGCAATCTCGGCGGCAGCTTCGGCGTTTCCCTCGCCAACACGATGCTCATTCGCCGCTCGCAGTTTCACCAAAGCAGGCTTCTCAGCGCCAGCAACTTCAACGCCAGGTCTTATCAGCAGGCGATCAATTCCATTGCCGGGACACTGGTGCATCGGGGGCTGAATCCCGCCGTGGCCGCACAACGCGCCGTCGCCGTCCTTTATGAAACCGTCCAGAATCAGGCCGCGATGCTTTCCTATATCGATGTTTTCAAAACGCTCGGCGTGGCCGCGTTTTGCATGATCGGACTGGTCGTGTTTTTGAAACGGATTCCCCGTGGAAAACATATCCCGGCGGGCCATTGATCGAGCGAGCTTTTGGAGCTTTGCCATGATGAAGAAAATCAAATTCGTGCTGTCAGTGTTGGTTTTATCCGGCTGCGAAGTGGGCCCCGATTACCATCCGCCGAATATCACCGTCGCCCCGTCCTACGGCGAATCGGCCGCGACGCAGCCGGCCGCTTCCGTCAACTCCAGCCGCGTCAGCGCGGTGCGATGGTGGCGTGGATTCAACGATCCGGAGTTGAATTCCCTCATCGACCGCGCGCTGGCCAGCAATCTCGATCTCCGCGGCGCCGAGTCCCGACTGCGGCAGGCGCGGGCCCAGCGCGGCGTGGTGGGATCGGCGCTTTGGCCGCAAATCAATTTGGATGGCGGATACCAGCACGCGCGCGGCAGCAAAAATGTCGTCATTCCCGCCGCCGCGTTCACCGGCGGCGGGGGGGCCACCCCTGCCGTTTCATCCGCCGGGCCTATCGCTACTCCGGCGCAAGTTATCGCCGGCGGCGGGGCGGGCGGCGGATCATCAGCGCCGCTGGGCGGGCCGGAGAGTCCGCTTGGGGAAGGGGGATTTCCCGGCGTCACGACCGATCTTTACCAGGCGGGATTTGACGCATCGTGGGAGGTGGACGTTTTCGGCGGGCAGCGCCGCGCCGTTGAAGCCGCCAGCGCCGACACCGCCGCCGCGATCGAGGACCGCCGTGATATCCAGGTTTCGCTCCTGGCCGAAGTCGCCCGGGATTACATTCAGCTTCGCGCCGCGCAATTCGAAGCCGAAATCGCCCGGCAAAACCTGGGCAATCAGCAGGACACGCTGGAGCTGACGCGCTCGCGATACCAGGCCGGCTTCGCCACCCAGCTTGACGTTGCCCGCCAGGCCGCCCAGGTGGCCTCCACCGCCGCCACCCTGCCCGAGCTGGAGGCTTCGATCCGCCAGTCGATTCACGCCCTGGGCGTTCTGCTGGCGCAGGACCCCGATGCGCTTTTCGCGGAATTATCGACGACCGCCCCGATCCCGCCGGTGCCGCCGCGGGTGCCGGTCGGCGTTCCCGCCGATCTCGTGCGACGCCGGCCGGACATCCGCCGCGCCGAGCGGCAATTGGCCGCCGCCTCCGCCCGCATCGGCGTGGCCACCTCCGATTTCTATCCGAAATTCAGCCTCACCGGCTCCTTCGGTCTGGACAGTTCGCAGATCAAGCAGTTGTTCGACTGGAACAGCCGCTATTTCGCGCTCAGCCCCGGCGTATCGTGGCCGATTTTCGACGCCGGCCGGATCAAGAGCAATGTCGAAGTGCAAAAGGAGTTGACCCGCCAGGCCGCCACGTCGTATCAATCCGCCGTTCTCAATGCGCTGCGGGAAGTGGAGGATGCGCTGGCGTCTTACCGAATGGAGCAGCTTCGCCGCAAGGCTCTGGCCGACGCCGTGGACGCCTCCCGCCAGGCCGCCGATCTCGCCCGCCAGCAATACGAGAAGGGCGTGATCGATTTTCTTGAAGTGCTCGACGCCCAGCGATCGCTCCTCGAAGCGGAAAATGTCCTCGCCCAGAGCGATAGCGAAATCTCGCTGGATTTGGTAAGCCTCTACAAAGCCCTGGGCGGCGGATGGGAAACACAGCCGGTGACGCAATGATAGGTAAATGGGCGACCGCGATTCTACGAGACTGGCGGAACCCGCGGTGCTTCGCACCGCCGCTAACTATGTTTGAGTTGTCCCTGAATCACGGTTCATCATTTAGCATATTTCCTCCGTTTGTATCGCCTACGAGAAGTTAGTCGGACGAGCAAGGTAACTGATTTTGAGAGAATTGCTAATGTTGAATTGCACGAGGACCGGTATTGTCATACCGAAGGCGGAGACCGGAGCAATGATTTTGCCTTCCTCAAAGCCTTTGGGCTCGGCATCATCGTCAGATAGAAAAACACCATCGCCGCGACCAACACACCCCACCCAATATCTGGATGTGTGTTCTGCACATAGCTTTGAATCGTGAGGCCCGCGTCAGGACTGAAGATCGACGGGAACTGCTGAGCCAAATCTCTTCCCCAGCGCGGCAGATCATTCCCCCACATCTGATCGAGCGTCATAACGCTGGAGGCGACGGTAAGAACAAATCCCAGCAGTGTCATCCCAAGCCCATGTCCGATACAGATCGATGCCGTAGCCGCTGCGAAAAGCAGATAGCGCTCGTGCAGTCGAACGGGAAAGAGGAAGAACATCAGCCAGGGTGTGACCAGCGCCACCAGAAATCGAGGATCGTGCCGGCGGGCGTGGAGGCCGATCCCAATTCCGCTCAGAATCAATAGCACAAAATAGATGCTGTCGAACAGTGTGCCGCTGGTGACCGCAAGCGGCGCGGCCGGCCATATAGCGAGATGGGTAAACCATCCGTGTGAAAACGCGATCAGCGCAGGCAGGGTGAAGGCGACAGTATCGATTTCGGGCGGCCACCCAAAGCGCAACTCAAAGATGCCCGGGATATTGCTGGCCGGTCCGTAGATCAGAAAGGGGGCTTGAATCGAGGGGAAGTGGAATGAGCAAAGCCACCAGGCGGTAGACCCATGAAATATCAGCATGCAGAGCAACAAGCCCCCGCCAAAAATCGCGGCGATGCTGTACCACTGCCCGCGCCGTGGCACTAGCGCCGTTGATGCAGACAGAGCCGCGGCACATAGAACTCCAATCGCCCACCATTCCCGATTCCGTCGCAGTAACCATGGCCAATACGCGAGAATGAAAACCGCCGCCGCGCCAGCAGCGATATGCCGCTTTTTATGTCGAAAATACCTGGCTGCCGCCACTACTGCCGCGGTGAAATATATCCAGGTCATTGCCGGCCAGTCCGGCATCCGATTGATTGCAAACAATGTCGGCGACCAATCTCCCGCCGGCTGGAATTGTTCGAGCCGAGCGGCCTGAACTTTTTCGGGAGGAAGGTAGGTGATCATCCAGGGCGACACAATCAACCCGACGCCAAGCACCAATCCAATAATCCATCGCGATGTCGGCCCCAAGCCGCCCGAAATTAGCGCCCACAATATGAAGACCGGCACGACGGCCAGTTGCTGCCCTTTCAACATCATTCCCGTTGCAAGCACAAGCCCGCTGCAAAACCAGTAATCCAAACTCGAAAGCAGCGCGGCCAGAAGAAACATGGGGACGATCCATGTGTCCCATGTCGGCCAGCCGTAGGCATTCAGGAGAGTGTTGGGATTGAACCAGAAGAGTGTCGCCGCGATCAGTCCCTGCCAGGTCCCGTGGAGGTGTTGCAACAGCCATGACGAAGTGGTCAGGGGTTTCGTGCGGCGAACCCAGAGGCGAGTAAGAAAAAACGCGGAAATCGCCCCGATGAGATCGAGCAGGGCACCGAAGCAAAGCAACGGGAATTGAAATTCCAGCGAGCGTTTTAACTGCGCCGGCGAACCGCTGTTGCGATCCTCCGGCGGCATCGCACGATCATACGCCTCCTCCGCAGGAACAGCCGTTATCTCGGGAAAATGCCGCTGAAGATAGATTGCCCATTCTCGTACCGCCAGCAGCCGAAGCGGCGAATAATCGAGAAATGTTCTCCAATCCGGCTCTTCGATCGCCATTTTCTCGTATTGATTGAGAAACCCCTCCGGCCCAACGCATTCCAATCCCCACATGCACCTGCGTTGCAAATCCGAGTGAAATCGCAGCGCATCAAAGATGTCGTATGTCCATCGCCGAACTCGCGCACCCTGAACGATGCAAAGCGCCGCCCAAAGCCCGATCATGATCCATACTAAGCTAAGGAGAAATCTTCGTTTCCGAATCGATGGGAAAACGGCAGGCGATGAATGGGCTGACGTTAGAGGCACAGCCCCCGATGCGTCGCCAAACTTCTTCTCCAAGGCTGATCCTTCCTACATATCTGTGCGCGCATCCATTTATCCGGGATTTCCCATATGGACCTCGACCGACGAACGTCGTCGGCCGTTTTGCGTAGGATACCGGGTCTTGTGTGTCCGGCCCAACTCTTTTTGGGTTCGCAGCCACCAAAATCTCGACGATTGGGATGGCAAGCTATCCATCTTGACGCGTCGGATCGTTTGCCGACCACATGCGAGCAGACTGTCCCCGTCGCCCCAGACATTTCGTAAGCCTTTCACGCTGCCCGTCATCATCCCGAGGCCGCCGTTTGCAGTCGGAGCCGCCAGATTCGCTCAAGGATCAGCCGGAACAGCTTTCGAGGGACGGCGACCTCCGCCATTTGGAAGATCACGTACCTGGCCGTAGAGACAACTTTCGCCCCGATTTTGATGAGCTTCTCCCGCAGCGTGGTCAGTGACCAGTGCTTCACGCTGCTGGGCAGCGCCAGTCGCCGCAGGAAGTTCCCCAGGTTGTACGCCAAGGCAAACAGTTGCAGCCTCACCTGGTTGTCAGCGAAGTCGTAGCAACTCAGCCGCGTCCACTTGACCGCATTCTTGCCCTCCTTGATCCACTGCTACGACGGCTGTAGATAGACTGACGAAGTAGTCCCGCCACCGTGTGTTGAGTGTTCTTCCGGGTGCGCCAGTCGCGGAGCAGGGTTCCGGCCATGGTCATCAAACCCAGCGCGTCATCCAATTCCCGGTAGACCAGTAATCCCGCGTCGCTGGTGACTTTCGAGCCGTGGAATTCGAGTTTGAGACTGCCGTCAAAACCCACCCGAAGAGCATCCTTGCTGCTTTCACCCTTTGGATTCTCCAGACTTCATGTCCCGAAAATCGCGAAAAGCCGGCATTCACGCGGTCAAACGACAATTCATTATACGTGGAGCCCAATGCCATCCGGGAAATCCGGGTTTAGATAATTCGCACCCGCCGCCCGTCGATGCGCAGGCGGTTGTCTTGAAAAAGCTGAATCGCCTGCGGATACGCGATTTTCTCTTCTTCAAAAACGCGATGGGCCAGCGTTTGGGGCGTGTCGTCTTCCATCACCGCGCAGGTGCGCTGAAGGATGATCGGGCCATTGTCATACGCGCGATCGACGAAATGCACCGTGCAGCCGCTCACCTTGCAGCCGTGATTCAGCACTGCCTGGTGAACGCGCTGTCCGTACATTCCCATTCCGCCGAAACTCGGAAGAAGGGCCGGATGAATATTCATGATCCGCCCGGCGAACGCCTCGGGGATGTCCAGCAGCGAAAGCCAGCCGGCCAGGCAGATCAATTCAACACCGCCGTCCGTGCAGATTTTGAAGATGTCTCGGCTGAACGCGGCGGTATCGGAATATTTTGATTGTTCGACGAGGTGGAAGGGCAGCGCGGCATCACGAGCGCGGTCGATCCCCTTGATGCCGGCGCGCGAGGTGACGACGGCGGCGATTTTCGCGTCGAGCGAGCCGGCGCGGATGCGGTCGATGAGATTTTGCAGCGTGGTCCCGGACCCGCTGATCAGAACGGCGAGTTTGATGGGGGCTCGGTTCATTTCAGTTTACTTTGACGCCAATGCCCGGACGGCCGCCGCGTCGCGCCGCGACAGGTCCGGATATTCGGGATCCTCGCCGACATCCGGCCGGCGCTTCCAGCTTCGGGCGCAGGCTTTGTACTTTTCACGCACGTCCACAACTTCAACCCGCCAGGCATCGCCGGGGCTGCTCACCAAACGGTGGCACCCGGCTCCGACGACATCTTCCAAATCCGGACCGCATGCTTCCAATGCCTTTCGCGCTTCATCGCCTACGTGGTAAACGATCTCCGCGTCGAGCGCTTTGTTCAAGCCGACCGATTTTTTCAGCGCGTCGAGTTGGGCCGTGGCCTGATCGCGCGCCTCCCTGAGCAAAGCCCAACGCCTCATATCCTGGTCCGACGGCTTCAGCTCGAACGTCGGCAAGGAGAGCAAATGGACGCTCTCCAAACTCGCGTCTTGGCCGGACTTGTGCGGCAAATGTTCCCACGCCTCGTCGGCGGTAAAAACGAGCATCGGCGCGAGCAAGCGAATCAGCGAATCAGCTATTGTGTACATCACCCGCTGGCATCGCCGCCGAAGCGGAGAATTCGGCAACTCGCAATACAACCGATCTTTCATCGCCGTGCTGTAGATCGTGCTGACCTGCACGGCGCAGAAATCGTGCAGGCGGCGAAAAACCCGATGGAGCTGATAAGCGTCGTATTCCTTTTTCGCCTCGCGAATGAGCCGATCGAGTTCGAATAGCGCCCAGCCATCCAGCCCATGCGTATCGATCGGCGTGGCATCCGTCTTCGGATCGAAGTCGTACAGATTTGAAAGCAGATATCGCAACGTGTTGCGGATTTTGCGGTATTTGTCGCCGAATTCCCGGATGGCCGCGGGGCTGGCCGGGATGTCGTTTTGATAATCGACGCTGCAGCACCAGAGCCGCAGCAGATCGGCCCCGTGCCTGTTGATCTCCTGCGTCGCGGTGACGTAATCCTTGTCGGATTTGCTCACCTTGGTCCCATCCGGCTTGACCACGAAGCCGTGCGTGAGCACCTGCTTGAACGGCGGCTGACCGGTCACCGCGAGGCTGGGCAGGAGCGAAAGCTGAAACCAACCGCGATGCTGGTCCGATCCCTCCAGATAAAGATCGGCCGGGAAATGCAGATTTGGCCGCTTCTGAAGCACCGCGTGCCAACTGCTGCCGGATTCGAACCAGACATCGAGAATATCTTTTTCCTTCCGCAGCTTGTCCTTCGGGAAATTCGCTCCCGGGTTGAAATCGCCGAGCAGTTCCGCCGGCGAATCGGTAAACCAAGCTTCGCTTCCCTTTTCGGCGAATCGCTTGGCCACCGCGCGTACGGACTGGGGGGTCAGAAGCGCTTCGCCCTTCTCGTTGTAGAAGACGGGGATGGGCAATCCCCAGGCCCGCTGGCGCGAAACGCACCAATCCGGGCGGGATTCGATCATTCCGGCGAATCGCGTCTGTCCCCATTTGGGCACGAAATCGATTTTGCCGCTCACCGCTTCCGATGCGCGCTGGCGCAACGATTGACTGATGTCGCCGGAAACGGAAAACGGCTGGTTGACGTTGACGAACCACTGTTCGGTGGCGCGGAAGATGATCGGCTTTTTGCTCCGCCAGTCATGCGGATAGCTGTGCGTGATCGTTTCTTGGGCAAAGAGCAGCCCGGCATCTTTCAAATGCTGAACAATCAGTGGATTCGCTTCCCAAACCTTCTTGCCGCGAATCCATTGGGGGACGGTGTCGTCGAATCGGCCATTGGCCAAGACGGGACTGTAAACTTCCAGTTGTTCACGAAGGCCGGTTTCGAAGTCATCTTCGCCGTGGCCCGGGGCCGTGTGCACGAGTCCCGTGCCGTCGGTTGTGGTTACATAATCAGCCAAGACGACATGGCGTTTGCGATTGTCGGCGAAGGGATGGTCGTAAAGGGTTCCGTTCAATTCCGCGCCCGTTACCTTTTTCTCTCCTTCGATTCGCAATCCTTCTCGGGCAAACACGCGCTCGACCAGTTGCGAAGCGACAACCGCGCAGCGCAATTGGTCATTTCGCCTGTACCGAACGTAGGAATATTCCACCTTCGGATTGACGGCCACCGCGAGGTTTGCCGGCAGGGTCCAGGGCGTCGTCGTCCAGACGAGGAGATATTCGCCCGGCCGGCCTGTGATTGGGAATTCCACATACACGCTCTGGTCGGAAACATCCGCATATTCCAATTCCGCATCAGCCAGCGCGGTTTGGTTCTCGATCGACCACGGCACGGGCTTGAGCTTTTTGTACACCAGCCCAGCCTCGACGAAGCGGGCGAAAACCTCCAGGGTGTCCGCTTCATACCCGCGGCTCATGGTGAGATACGGATCGCCCCACTGGCCGAGAATCCCCAGCCGCTGGAACTGCTCGCTTTGGATTTCGACATATTTCTCGGCGTATTCGCGGCAGAGCCGGCGCACTTCCGGCACGCTCATCTCGCGCAGCTTCGGCCCAAGGTCCTGCTGGATTTTGTGCTCGATCGGCAAGCCATGGCAATCCCAGCCGGGAACATAAGGCGTCTGGAATCCCTGCATCGAGCGAAAACGCAAGATCACGTCCTTCAGCGTTTTGTTGATGACGTGCCCGATGTGGATATCGCCGTTGGCGAACGGCGGGCCATCGTGCAGGATCCATCTTGGATCCTGAGCGTGGCGCTCCATCAGTTTTTCGTACAAGCGCGATTCGGTCCAGCGCTTCAGCCGCGTCGGCTCATTGACGGTGAGCTTCGCCTCCATGGCAAACGCCGTCTGCGGGAGGTTCAGCGTGGTTTTGTAATTCTTTTTCTCTTCCATTGGATCGCTCAGAGTTTAGCAAAACGGGCCAATAAAAAACCCTGCCGTCGGGCAGGGCTTGGTAATTCTGGATGAAAGATCGGCCCTACCCGAGTTGTCGCGGGATAATAATCACTCGGCCGATGAGGGCGACTTTTCGCATATCTCCGGGATTGTATCGGAAAAAGCGGGCGGGTCAATAAAAGGAATTTCGCTTTCGACGAGATGAATGGCCCGCCACTTTCCGCCGGTGAAGCGCCGGAGCATCCACAGGCCAAGGATCGCGCCCTGTCTATAAAGATTCCAGTGGATAACTCGGTCATCGACGACTAAAACCACGGGCTGCCAGGAACCGCGCTGGTTCGGGAAGAACTATTCTGAACGTTCTTGGTCAACCGTTACCGCCATTGCCCGCGAGGCAGCCCGCGCCGTCGAAGCTCGGAATTTATCTGTCCCAGGTGGTGCTGCGTATGCCGCAAGAGATAGAGCGATCGATCCAGCACGGTCGCTCCCGTTCCCGTGAGGATCGACTGCCGCTCGAGGAATTGCGGGTCGCGATGCTTGAGCAACCACTGCTTCACTTTGGCCTCAACTTGCTGGGCATAATCGAGAATCTGGTCCTTGTTCTTGGCAATGAAATGCCCCCAAGCAAACCCGTCCGGGTTGCAGTCCGAGGAATAAAAGTCGGCCGTTTCCAGAATATGGTAGGCCAAGTTTCGCGGCACGAGCCACTCGATATCGGCGGAGGAGAACTGCTCGTTGTCGAGAGGTGACAAAGCGTCTCGGAACGTCTGCCAAGCTCGCTCAAATTGCCCACACAGCACTTCCGCAATGGAAATCGTCGCCATATAAAGTCCTTTCTGAAAGAATAATGTGACCGATCACGACCTGTCTTGGTTCAGCGGGAATTGGAGAATGAGCGCCGGTGCGTTTCCATTCTGAACCGGCTCGCCGCCGTTTTCGGTTTTCAGGAGATGAATTCTCCGCCACTTTCCGCCGGTGAAGCGCAGAAGCATGTACAGGCCGAGCATCCAGCCGTAGATGCAGCCCATGATCCACGGCCCGGCGACGCCGGCGCCGGGCGCCCACCGCGCCATCGCGTATCCGCCGAAGACGCTGATCGACCAGCAAAGGCAGGCCATGACCACGGTGGGGACGAATGTATCGCCGGCCCCGCGCAAAGCCCCGGTGTAGATGATGTACATCGCGTCGGAAAGCTCATAAATCGCCGCGAAGATGAGATAGATCGAGCCGATGCGAATGACGGCCGGGTCGAAGGTGAAGAATCGCATGAGGGGCGCGCGGAAGGCGATGAAGGCGATTCCACAGATCAGCACGTATGCCAGAGCGACGACAAAGGCCAGATGAGCGCGGCGGGCGGCGACGTCGGGCTGGCGGCTTCCGATGTAGCGGCCGACCAGCGCGGTGACGGCGGCGGAAAGCCCGACGGTGGGCAGAAAGCTGAGAACCAGATAACGAAACATGAAGGCATTGGCGGCCATGGCGGCCGGGCCGATCAGGCCGATCACCCCGTTGCAGAAGATCGACCAGGCGAGTACATCGCTGAACCACTGGAGGCCGGAGGGAACGCCGACTTTGATGAGCGTGATGAACTCGCTGAAGCGCGGCCGAAGATCCAGGGCGTTGAACCGGATTCTGATCTGCTTTTGGAAAACGAGGATGATGAGGACGATCATTTCGCAGGCGCAGCCGAGGTTTTGCGCCCAGGCCGCCCCGGCGATTCCCCAGGAATGAAATCCGCAATGGCCCAGGACGATGCACCAGGCGGCAAAGGCATTGATGCTGACGCCGATGATGGCGGCGACGAGCGGATTGTTGGGGCGGTCGATGCCCAGGGAGAATTGCCCGATGGACGTGGAGATGAGCTTGACCGTGGCCGCAAGCATGACGATGCGGAAATAGGTCGCTTCCATGGCCGCCAGGGGCGCGGGATGGTGGAATATTTTGAAGATGGGATCGGCCACGAGGGCCAGCGGCTGCAAGAACAGGCTGAAAACCAGGCCAAACCAGATTCCCTGCCAGAGGAATCTGCCGCATTGCTTGAAATCTCGCCCGCCGAAACTTTGGCTGACCAGGGCGTTGACGATGACGAGGGTTCCCATTCCCAGCGACAGCGGGGCGAAGGCGAGCATTCCGCTGTTGGAGGCGGCGGTGGGCGGGGCGTCCCCGAGCCGGGAGAGAATCCACGTGTCGATGAACTGCATGGCCGTGTACGAGGCCATCTGCGCCACGGTGGGAAGCGCCAAGGCGAGGAGTTCAGCAAGCGGACTTCGGGGGGCGTCGGCCATGGTTGGGAGAAGTTTACGCGATGGCGGCGGAAAACAAATCTGAAGTTTTCTTTAATCCTAAGGCCAAATTGAACCGCGGAGCACGCTGAGATCGCGGAGACAGACGGAGAAGATCTCCAGCCGTCTTCTTCTCTGCGTCTGTCTCCGCGATCTCAGCGATCTCTGCGGTTAAATTTTTCCTTGAGGGAACTTCGGATTGTGCTCACGCCGCCGTCGCCTGGACGCGGGTGGCGACCCTGGGCGTTTGGGTGAGCCGAAGGATCGGGCCGTGGAAGTGGTTGCGGAGGATCTTGAAATTCGCCTCGATCTGTGCGGGATCGGAATGTGTGATGATGACGCCGTCGATGCCGCCGCCTTCGAATGCGCGGTTGGCGGGCACGATCGGCAGGCCGCGATAGACCAGCTTTGCCAGCGCGGGATTGCTGTCGGCGATGCAGCGCATTTGCAGGCCCGTGGATCGGCAGGCGTTGTAGGTCGCCCAGATGTTTTCGCTGAAGTCGGCGAGCACGACGCGCCAGACGCTGTTGCGCCGGGCCCAGTCGCCGACCATGGCGGCGTGCCGACGGTATTCGAATACGTCCTCGATCGCTTGCCGGGAAATGGGTTGCGGAGCGGTGTAGAGTTGTGCGAGCCTGGCCAGGCAGGCGGAGAAATACCCGGCCCAGGCGGCGCGGCTGTGGCCGGCATGGGCGGCGAGAGCTTTCTCGCGCATCCACCAATCGTGCCAGTAAATGCGGGCGAGGCGGGCGGGCAGGCGGCGGCTGGCGACGATCAGATGGTCGCGGATGCGGGCGCGAAGTTCTGACCGATCGGCATCTTTGCCCTCAGCGACGCCCCCGGCGACGCCCTGGCTGCGAAAAATGATGTCGTCCCGCTTGTCGATGCGAAAGCCCGCGTCGAAGATGCGGAAACCCAGATCATATTCCGCGGCCTGGCCGAACAGTGTGGAAAATCCCCCGATGCGGTCGAGAACGGTTTTGCGGAAGCAACTCGCCCCGGGCGTCGCCAGCGAAGGCAGTGGGCTGGCCAGTGCGCTTCCGTCAGGCAGGATCATCCGGCCTGCGACGGCGCCGATCGCCGGGTCGGAATCCAAATGCGACAGCAGCGACAGGATCGCCGCGCCGTCCGCGGGATAGGCGCCTTCGCGCAGTTTGATCACTTGCCGGCCGCGACAGGCGGCCAAGGCCTGATTGGCGGCGGCCGGCCCCTTATCCAGGCGGTTGGAAAACAGGCGAACGTTCGGCAATTCCGCTCGCACCGCCGCGGCAGTGTCGTCGGTGGAGGCATTGTCGATGCAGAAGGCCTCCCACTCCTGGGCCGGCAGGGGCGTGTTTGCGGATAAGGACCGCAGAATATCCAAAGCCGCCTGGCGGCGATTTCGCGTTACAAGGATGTAGCTGAGTCGCATGACTTAACTGAATTATCGGACGGTTGAACCCCCGGAGTTTAGTTCTATCGCCCGTTCGTCCGATAAATATTTTCATGTCGGCGAATCAAAAAATCTGCAATTTGGAGCGGCTGACCGCCCTTCGGCGCAAGGCCCGCGGGGCCGGCCGGGTTGTCGTGCATTGTCACGGGTGTTTCGACATCATTCATCCGGGACATATTCAGCACCTGCAATACGCCAAATCCCTCGGCGACGAACTGGTCGTGACCGTCAGCGCGGATTCGCAGGTGGGCAAAGGGGTGGATCGGCCGCTGATCCCGGACGATCTGCGCGCCGTCAGCCTGGCGGCGCTGGAATGCGTCGATTGGGTCCACGTCAACTCCCATCCGTCGGCGGTGGAACTGCTCGAACAGCTTCAGCCGGATATTTACGTCAAAGGCAAGGAGTACGAGCAAAACCACGATCCGCGATTTTTGGCCGAGCGGCAGATGGTTGCAAAACACGGCGGCCGGGTCGTTTTTTCCAGCGGCGACGTGGTCTATTCGTCAACGGCTTTGATTCATGCATTGGAAGACCGCGAGGCGTTTACGGATGAAAAAGTCCTGCGGTTCAGGGAGAAATTCGATCTGTCGGGCAGATCGCTGGGCCTGCTGTTGCAGAAATTCCGCGGGCAAAAGGTGGTGGTGGTGGGGGACTACATCCTGGATCGTTACCACTTCTGCGACGCATCGGGAATCGCCGGCGAGGGGCCGATGATCGCCCTGCGCCAGCTCCAGAGCCAGGATTTCGACGGCGGGGCGGCGGTGATCGCCCTCCACCTGGCCGGCCTGGGCGCCAGCGCCACCCTCGTGACCGCCCTGGGCGGGGATCAGGAATCCCACCAGACCGAGATGCGGCTCAAGGCCCGCGGTCTGGCGGTTGAATCTTCCGGGCATCGCCGGCATCTCGTCGCCAAGAGCCGGTATCTGGCCGATCAAACCAAATTGTTCAAGGTGGACCAGGGAGCCATCGATCCGATCGATTCGCAAGCCGCCGGCGATCTGGGTGAAAAAATCCTGGCGGCGGCGCAGGATGCCGCGGCGGTGGTGTTCGCCGATTTTGGATATGGTTTGATTACTCAATCGCTCCTGGAGCGGATCATGCCGTCGCTGCGAAAAACCGTGCCGATCCTGACGGCCGACGTCAGCGGGCGGCAGAGCAGCTTGTTGTGGTTCAAATCCGTGGACCTGCTCTGCCCGACCGAGCGGGAGATGCGCGAAACACTGCACGATTTCTCCAGCGGACTTGGGGCGGCGGTATGGAGGCTGCTCAGCGAGACCGGGGCACGCCAGGCAATCATCACCCTCGGCAAGCAAGGCCTGGTGACATTCAGCCCGCCCCAGCGCTCCGGTGATGCGCCTTTGGGTCGATTGGCCAGTGAGTATCTTCCGGCCCTGTCCAACCGCGTCGTCGATCCGCTCGGTTGCGGGGACGCGCTGTTGGCGACGGCGAGCCTGACGCTTGCCTGCGGAGGATCGTTGCATGCCGCCGCTTATTTAGGTTCCGTCGCGGCCGCCCTTGAGATCCAGCAAAGTGGAAATCATCCTCTGACCAGCGACAAACTGGCCGGCGCCCTGAACGACCGCTCGGCGGCGGCGGCCCGGCTGGCGTCGTGAGAGCCCCCCTCTTCACACTCGCCTTGGGCCACTTAGCGGTTGACCGGCGGACGCTGGCTACTGGGCACCAGTTCGCCGAACTGCTGCTCGTAACGTTTGATCAGCTGCTGCAACGACTGCGCCAGGCGCTTGGTGTTCAGATAAGACATCACCACCCGATCGGTGATTTTCAGCAGCAGTTGTTGCTGGCCCGACTGGGGATTGGGATTCGGCATGTTGAAGCCCAGATCGATGATCACTTCGTCGGCCGTGGCGTGAATGCGGTAGGAATTGCTGTAAATCTGCCGCAACTCGCGTTCGTCCAGAAGGACCTGAACGCTGGGCTGTCCAGTTTCTTGTGTATCCTCTGCCATAATTCTCCTGTTGTTTGAAGGCCGGGTATTGTGGCGATTCCGGCGCGATTGTCCACAGCAATCACAGGCGGGCCGTGGCGGCCCGGATCTTCAGCTCTCGCACGATTCTCTCCATGACATCCGCCCATTCGCCGTAGGATTCCTGCCGAAACAGCCGCATCGTCGGATACCACGCGGTTTGGTCGCCCCGCACATGCCAGCGAAAATCCGGGGGATTTGGAATCAGCGTCCAGACCGGCTTTCCGAGCGCCCCGGCCAGGTGGGCGACGGCGGTGTCGGCGCTGATCACAAGGTCCAATTGCTCGATGAGCGCCGCGGTCTCGGCGAAGTCGTACAACGAGTTTGTGAAATCGATGAGCCGAAGCCCGGGCGGCGATTCCGCCCTTTTGTTCTCCTTCGATTTTTGCAGGCTGAAAAAATCGACGCCTTCCACCGCGGCCAGACCTGACAGCAGCGCGGGGTCAACCGAGCGATTGGAGTCATTCTTGTGTTTGGGATTGCCCGCCCAGGTCAAACCCACGCGGAGCCGGCTTCCCGGCCTCGCCGCCGACTCCACGCGCGCCTGCCAGCTCTTGCACCGCGCGGAATCGGCTTGCAGATAGGGAATGTCCGCGGGAATCGTTCGCATCGTCGTGCCGAGCGCCAGCTTAGGCTCATCAACGGGATGTGCCAGTCATACTTCGGCAAAGTCTCCTTGTCCCCGTAAACGAGACGGACGCCCACGCATTTTTCCAGCAGGGCCTTCAGCGGCCAAACGCATTGCACGATGACGCGCGCCCCTCGAGCGGCGAAGATCGATGCGTATCGAACGAACTGAATGGCGTCGCCGATGCCCTGCTCCGCGTAAAGGAGAACCGTCTTTCCCGCGACGTCGGGATGGCCGGTGGGGGGCACGCCCCATTGGCGCAGCGGATCGAGGCGTTGGTTGCCTTCGAACGTATCGCAATCCCAGCGCGATTCGTATTCACGCCACCCGCGCTCGTAATCGCCGAGGGTGATGAGGCACATCGCCCATTGCCCGCGCGCTTCCGTGCGCGAGGGATCCATCTCCAGCGTGCGACGCCAGATTTCCGTCGCGTCCTCGAATCGCCCGGCCTTCTTCAAGCTGTCCGCCAGGTATCTCATGGTCAGGTCCCCGACTGGCTTGGCCGGAGGCCGCGGGAATGCCAGGTCCTCTGCGGCCTGATGCTGGCTGTCTTTGCACAGGGCCATGATCAGATCGTGAGAGATGCCCTCGGCGTCGGGGTCCATTTCCCGCGACTTGCCCAAGGCAACGATCCCCTCCTTCACATCGCCGCGTTTTGCCAGGCAAATGCCCAGACGATGCCAGTGCTCGGCCCAATCGGATTTCAGCTCCATGGCCCTGCGGCGGGCGGAGATCGCCTCATCCAAATCATCCAGCCGTTCGCAGCACAGACTTAGATTGGTCCATGCGTCGTGATAGGTTGGCTCTGCCAGAGTGGCCTGGCGAAATAGATCGCGGGCCTCGCCCAGCCGATTGCAGTCGCCCACGACCGTGGCCAGAAGATTGAGGGCCCCCGCATTCGCCGGCGCCGCCGAGAGGATTTGGCGATAAACCTTCTCAGCTTCAGCCAGGTTGCCTTGAGATTTGAATTGATCGGCCAGCTTCATGGCCTGGTCAAGACTTATCGCCGCCATGGGGAAGAATGGTATCGGAAAATCGAAAAGCGGAAACTAGAAAACAAAAATCAAAATCGGACGACCCGGTTTTATGCCTGCCCGCGGCGCGATATCCTTGGGGCATGGAAATCCGCGCAATGACCATGGCCGATCTCGATGCGGTAAAGGACATCGACGCCACGGCGGAGTCGTCGCAATATCTTCACATCGATCGCGCCGGCGAGGCCCTGGCGGTGTCGTGGAAGACGCAATTGCGTCCGTTGCGGGAAAAGCGCCTGCTGCGCCATGCCCTGGGGATCGAGCAGGCGTTCGCTATCAAGCAGATCGTCACGGGGGCTGACGAAGGCGTCGCACTGGTGGCCGAGCACGACGCCCTCCCCGTCGCCGCCGCCGCGGCCCGGCTCGATCCCCTTGCTGGCGTCTTGCGAATCATCGACCTTCGCGTGGACTTCGAATTCCGCCGCCAGGGATTGGCGTCGGCCCTGATGTTTCAGATGATTCATGAGACCCGCCAGAGGAACCTGCGGGCCCTGGCCGCACAGGCGCCGGCGGATGATTTCCCGGCGATCCAGCTTCTGGCCAAGTTGGGATTTGAGCCCGCCGGTCTCGACACCCATTACTGGTCGAATCACGACCTCGTCAAGGAATCGGTCGTGCTTTTCTTCTATCTCGCACTGAACTAAAAGGCCGCCATGAGCGAGGAATTGCTCCGGGAATTTGAGGGAGAAGCTTACGATCCGCGCGAAATCGCCGATCAACTGCAAAGCCTCGGCGCCGAAGAAGGGGTGGTGGCGCTGGAGCTGCTGCCGGTCGAGGTTGCCGCCGGTGTCGCCCAGAACATGGCCGCCGACGCCGCGGGGGAAATCTTCCGCCGCATGGAACCGGCCCGGGCCGCGAAGTTGATTTCCACCATGCCGCCGGAGGCGGCCTCGGGAATCTTGTGCGCCATGGCCCCGGATGATCGCGTCGATCTGCTCGGCAATCTGGATCGCGACGTGCACGACGGGCTGATGCGCCGGTTTGGGGCGTCACAGGCCGCCGAGTCGCGCCAACTCGAGCAGTATCCCCCCGACACCGCCGGCGGAATCATGACCACGCAGGTGACCGCCCTGCATAAGGACATCACCGTGGAACAGGCCGTTGCCGAACTCCGCCGCATTCACCAGGAACTCGGACAAATGAGCTACGTCTACGTCGTGGACGAGCAGCGCCGGCTCGTCGGCGTGCTGTCGATGCGCACTCTGCTGCTGGCCCGGCTCGACAGTTTGCTGGGCGACATCATGATCCCCGGCGTCAAATCCGTGCCGGCCGGCATGGACCAGGAGGAAGTGGCCCGACAGATGCGATCTTCGCGGTTTTTGGCGCTGCCGGTCGTCGATGCCGATCAGCGACTTTGCGGGCTCGTCACGCTCGATGACGTCATGGATGTCATTCAGGAAGAAGCCACCGAAGACGTGCAGCGCCTCTTCGGGGCGGGCGCCGAAGAACGATTGGGCAGCTCCTGGCAATTTAGTTTTTCCAAGCGAATCTGGTGGCTCCAGGTCAACCTGGCGACGGCATTCCTGGCTGGCATCGTCGTTGCCATGTTCGGCGGAACCCTCAGCCGGCTCTCGGTGCTGGCGATTTATATTCCCATCGTCTCAAGCATGGGAAGCAACGCGGCGGCGCAGGCGATGTCCGTCGCCATCCGCGGCATCACCCAGGGACGCACCGATCGCAAATTACTGCGGCACGTGCTGATGCGCGAGGCCACCGTAGGGTTGCTCAGCGGCGTGGTCATCGGCATCACCACCGCGATCGTCGCCATGATCTGGCAATTCCATCACGGCGTCGCCCTGGGCGTCGTCGTGGGGATTGCCCTGATCATCGCCCAAACATTGGCTTGCGTCAGCGGAGCGGCCATTCCGTTTGTGATGCGCCGGCTGGGATTCGATCCGGCCCAATCCGCGACGATCTTCGCAACGACCATCACCGATGTGGCCGGGTTCGCCACCCTGCTGGGCCTGGCGACGATTTGCGCGCGCTGGATGCGTTAGAAAACCAGAAACCCGAAACCAGAATGCCGAAGGTCCCGGCGCGCCGGGGACGAATCAAATCCGAAATCCGAATGACTGAAGCGGCCTTCGTTTCGGGTTTTGGTCATTCGGGTTTGATTCTGGTTTCTGGTTTCGGATTTCTGGTTTTCCAGCTCACCCCGCCTTTTTCATCGATATTCCGGCGGCCTTGGCAAGCGCCTCGGCCTTGTTGGTTTTTTCCCAACTGAAGCCGCCGTCGCTTCCCGGCGGACGGCCGAAATGCCCGTGCCGGGCGGTTTGTTTGTAAATCGGCCGCAGCAAATCGAGATACTTGATGATGCCGCGCGGCGTGAGCGGGAAATGCTCTTTGACAAGTGCGGCGATCTGGTCTTCGGGGATCAGCGCGGTGTTCTCGGTGCTGACGGTTACGGACACGGGATGAGCCACGCCGATGGCATAGGCGAGCTGCACTTCGGCGCTGCGTGCCAGGCCCGCGGCCACGATGTTCTTGGCGATATACCGGCCCATGTAGCAGGCGCTGCGATCGACTTTGGAGGGATCTTTTCCGCTGAAGGCGCCGCCGCCGTGGGCGCCGCGCCCGCCGTAGCTGTCCACGATGATCTTTCGCCCGGTCAGGCCGGTATCGCCGCTCGGGCCGCCCACCACGAATTTGCCCGTGGGATTGATGTGGAAAACAATGTCGTCGTTCCAGAACTTTTTGGGAATGACGGGCTTGATGACCTGCTCGATGATTTGCCGCCGCGCCTTTTCGCTGATGCGGTCGTGCTTCTTGTCGAGCACGGTTTCATCGTGCTGCGTCGAGATGACCACCGTATGAACGCGCGTGGGTCGCTCGCCCACGTATTCGACGGTGACCTGGCTCTTCCCGTCGGGGCGAAGCCAGGGAAGCTTGCTGCTCGATCGCACCTCCGCCAATCGCTCCACCAGGCGATGAGCCAGGTGAATGGGCAAGGGCATCAACTCGGGGGTTTCGTCGCAGGCGTATCCGAACATCAGGCCCTGGTCGCCGGCGCCCTGTTCCTTGGCGTCGTCTTCGGCATGATTGACGCCGCGGGCGATGTCGGGCGATTGCGAGTGCAGCGCCGTCAACACGCCGCAGCTTTGGTAATCGAAGCCGATCTCCGGATGCGTGTACCCGATCTCGCGGATGGTATCGCGCGCCACCTGGGCGGCATCGATGTACGCCTCGGTCGTGATCTCGCCGGCCAGCACGACCTGCCCGGTGGTCACCAGCGTTTCGCAGGCAACGCGGCTGTGGGGGTCTTGAGCCAGAAGGGCGTCAAGAACGGCGTCGCTGATTTGGTCGGCCACCTTATCGGGATGGCCCATGGTGACGGATTCGCTGGTGAACAAGTGACTTCTACGGCGGAATTCGGGGGGCATCGGAGGCTCCTCCAAAGGAACGGTTTACGTGAAGAAACAACGGAATTTACAGGTTGTCGGGCGGTTGAGCAAGGAATATGTGGAAGCTGTTGAAATTGCAGAGCCGGGGCGTGTCGCCCCGCTCCGGGCCGACACGGGTGCGGCTCTGTCAGAGCGTTCGATTGGTGTAGAGGGTTCATTCAAACAACGACATCTGCCGGGAATCCTGGACAATGGACTCCGTTTCGCCGTCGGCGAATCGCGTCAGCAAACGGTCGCCGGTCTTCGCGGCCGTCGAGCTGCGCAGAATCTGGCCGGTTTTCTTCATCGACGTGATGGTGTAGCCGCGATTCAGCACGGCCTGGGGGGAAAGGGCCTGGAGTTGCCGGTCCAGCGCATCGAGGCGGGCGACGCGGATTTTCAGCGAGGATTGGGCCGCGACTAAAAGCCGGGGTTCAACGGCGAAAAGCCGATGCCTCGCCTGGCCCAGACGAGCGCGCAGCGCCAACGTCGCCGACTTCTGCCGCTCGTCGAGAAGTTGGCCCAACATCTGGATGCGATCCAGCGGACGGCGGAGGAATTCGTGACGCTCGATGCCGCTGAGGCGCTGCCGGGCATCCTGGATGACTTGGCGGATGGCGCGATCGAGCCTTGCGTCCAATTGCAGCACCGTGTCGCCGGCTCGGTTCCAATGACGGGCGATCACCTGGGCGGCTTCGGTCGGCGTGTGCGCGTGATAATCGGCGACGAGATCGCTGATGGTGCAATCGACTTCGTGTCCGATGCCCGTCACGATGGGGATGCGTGAAGCGGCGATCGCGCGGGCGACGATTTCCTCGTTGAACGACCAGAGGTCCTCCAGCGAACCGCCTCCGCGAGACAGCACGATCACGTCAACCCCGCCGATCTCCGCTCCGTGCCGGTTCAGGTTGGCAATGGCCTGGGCGATCTGCTCGCCGCTGCCTTCGCCCTGCACCGGCACGTGGTAGACCATCAGTTTCAGCCACGAATATCGGCGAAGAACTTTGAGGATGTCCTGCAACGCCGCGGTCGCTCGGCTCGTGACCAGGACGATGCGCGACGGATAAAGCGGAATCGGCTTCTTGCGCTCCGCGGCGAAAAGTCCCTCGGCGGCAAGCTTGGCCTGCAATTGTCGGAATGCCAGTTCCAGCGCTCCACGGCCCGCGGGCTGAAGGCTCTGCACCTGAAGCTGATATCGTCCCTGCGGCGCGTAAACCGAAACGCGGCCGGTGGCGATCATTTCCAGCCCGTCTTCCAGCTTGAATTTCAGTCGTGACGCCGCGTCGCGCCACATCCCGCAATTGATGCACGCGGCGGAATCCTTCAGCGTAAAATAAAGATGCCCCGACGCCTGCCGGCCGCTGGCATTGCTGACCTCCCCGCGGACGGTGATCGTCCCGGGCACGCCGGTTTTGATCGCCTTTTCGATCGCCGCGGTGAGCTGGCTGACCGTCAGCGGCTCCGCGGTCCCGTCCGAGCCTCCGGCGGCCGGCTTCGGCGAGCGCGCGGCAGCCCTTTGTTTGGCGATGCGCTCATGAAAATCGAAGAAGCTATCGGCCATTGGAAGTAATACGGGTTCCGGTTCGAGTACGCGCCACATCGCTCGAAGCCCCGCATATACATGCGGGGCTCACGACGCCATCACGGTCTGAGGATTTCCGTGATCAGCCGGTATTTCAGCTCGTGGTGTTCGTGCGGGAATTCGTGCTTGTGGAACGGATAAACCTCCATCTGCTTCTCGGCCGTGATGTGGTTGTACACGGCGTAAATGGAACTGGGCGGGCAGATCTCGTCGCACAAGCCGTTGGAAACAATCGTGCGGCAGGTGATCCACGGCGCCAGGTTCAGGCAATCGAAATAGCTCAGCGTGCGGATCGTCTGCTCATAGAGGTGCGGGAAGGATTTCAGGAATCCGGTGATTTCTGGATACGGGCCGGCCGTCGCGATCGTGATGGATCGCCGGAAATCGCAAAGGAAAGGGATATCGGGCAGTGCGAGAATGGGCTTGCGCGACAGCGCGGCCGCGGCGAGGCTCAACCCCCCGCCCTGGCTGGCGCCCGTGACGGCCAGTCGGCTTGCATCCACTTCCTCGCGATGGGCCAGCACTTCCAGGGCGCGGACGGCGTCGGCGTAAACGTAACGAAAATAGTACGATCGGGGATCGCGGATGCCGGCTGTCATCCAGCCCAGGTGATGCCCTTCGGGATACACCGCGCCATCTTGTGACTGGCCCTCCTGGCCGCGGCAGTCCATGCTCAGAACGCAAATCCCCTGCGTAGCGAAAGGAACCAAATCCAGCGGCCGCGCCGCCCGAACACTGTATCCATGGTACACGCAAAGCCCGGGACATTTTCCGCGAGCGTCAGGGCGCAGATACCACCCAGCCAGTCGCCCGCCGCCGAATCCATCGAAACGAACGGCGAAACATTGCAACCCGCGCGTCGGCAGATCGTACGGAATCAGTTCCGCATTGAGCGGCTGCTTGTCCGATTGCGTCAGGGTCGTATTCCAGAAGGATTCGAAATCCTCCTGGCGATAGAGCGTCGGCTTGTATTGCCGAAGCTGCTCCAACGGCATGTCGATTGAAGGCATGAGCCCTCCGGAAAAAAGCAACCCCGATGTAATCGGGGTTGCATTTTGTTTTCAGATCAATCGAAAGTCAAAGAACAATGGCGAAGTGGTGCTGCGTCAATTTGAAAAAATGCAGTTCCGGCTCGCAGTCAATCGGCAGGCTCATTGTGCTTTGACGTGCCGGACGGGCATTGCAACTCGGGCGATTGGACACCGATAAGGCGGATGAATTTCGCGACAAGAGCAAATCGCCCGTCGGCCTGACGCACGCAGCGCGTGACTTGGCAGTGGATCGCCAGGGATTCGTCATCGGACAGGGGAATCCGGACGGCCAGGTTCGCCGACGGCATCATGGCTTGGGGACTGACCAGTCCGATGGCATCGACGGAGATGTCATGCACGGTTACGTCGATCGGATTGTCCAACAGATCGTCGTGGATCGGGGAAACCGTGGCTTGGGTTTCAAGCGTCACACGGCCCAGGGCACGCTTATGCCCGGAACCGGAGAAATGGGCCACCGGATGCCCGACAATCTGCTGCAGAAGATGGGCGGGAAGACGCATTGGACCTATTTTGATTATCGGATTAGAGGGGGAGGGTTCTGAACATCGGCCAGGCTTTTCATGCAGTTCAGGGGGGATCGGTTCGGATTCCGCCGATTTTCATCCAGGGCCAAAGTCTTCTTCCGGTTTTAGGCGCATCACAAAGTCCCTCCCGCATTCCGTGTGCGGACCGCGCGATTGATGGATATACTCCGGCCCGCATGAATCATTCGTATGTTCTAGGAGCGATTTTAGCGGGGTTCATTTTCACGAGCGGCGTTATGGCACAAACAGGCCCGTCCACGCAGCCCTCAACCCAACCCGTTCTGGAGCGCAAGGAAACGCCCTCGCAGCATGAGGCGCGCATGAAATGGTGGCGCGAGGCGAGATTCGGATTGTTCATTCACTGGGGCGTCTATTCCGTGCCCGCCGGCGTTTACAACGACAAGGAAATTCCCGGCATCGGCGAATGGATCATGAACCGCGCAAAAATCCCTGTCGCCGAATATGCGCAATACGCCGAGCGGTTCAATCCGGTCGGGTTCGACTCGGACCATTGGGTCAGGACCGCGCGAGCGGCGGGAATGAAATACATCGTCATCACCGCCAAGCACCATGACGGCTTCGCCATGTTTCACACGAAGGTGGACGGCTACAACATCACCGATGCCACGCCGTTTGCTCGCGATCCGCTGGCGGAACTGGCCGAGGCCTGTCAGGCCGCGGGGATCAAGCTGGGGTTTTATTACTCGCAATGCCAGGATTGGCATCATCCCGGCGGGGACGCGCGGGGCGGCCATTGGGACAAGGCGCAGGATGGGGATTTTGATGCCTACTTGAAAAACGTCGCCGTGCCCCAGGTGAGGGAGTTGATGACGAACTATGGTTCCGTGGCGGTGTTGTGGTTCGACACGCCGGGCAAGCTGATGACGCCGCAGCGCGCCGCCGAATTTTTGCCCCTGCTCGACCTCCAGAGGCAGATCATCGTGAACAACCGTCTGGGCGGCGGATTTGAGGGGGATACCGAAACTCCCGAGCAGCACATTCCACCGCACGGGTATCCCGGCCGGGACTGGGAAACGTGCATGACCATCAACGATACCTGGGGATATAAATCCAACGATACGAATTTCAAATCCACCGCGACGCTGCTCCGCAACCTCGTGGATATCGCCAGCAAAGGCGGAAATTACCTCCTCAATGTCGGGCCCACCAGCGAGGGCATCATTCCCCAGCCGGAGGTCGATCGGCTCACGGCGATCGGCGATTGGCTGAAGGTGAACGGCGATTCGATCTACGGGTCCGGGCCCACCGCCTTCGGAGACGAAGCGGGTCAATTTGATTCAAAGAAAACGGACAAGCACGGCCAGCCGATTTGGACGGCCAAGTGGGATTGGCGATGCACCACCAAGCCGGGAAAGCTCTTCATCCACCTGTTCAACTGGCCGGCGCGTGGCTTTATGCTGAAGGGAGTCGCCGGCTCGGTGACCAGGGCATATATGCTGGCCGATGATCTGCAAAGCGGCCTTTTGGTTGAGCAGCAAGGGGATCAGGTGTGGGTCAAGCTTCCCATCTTAGCGCCGGACGCAATCGATTCGGTGCTGGTGCTGGATCTGGCGGCGGAAAAATAACGTTGTCGTGGGTCGGGGGAAATGGTAACCTGTTGGCGGCTGGGGCGATCCTCCGGGGGATGCTATAGAGCGAATCTTTGGTGCGCTCGATGTCCCGACGTTTCAACCGGCAAATATCGCGAGGATTGATTCCGCTGGGTATCTGCGCCGTCTGGCAGGCGGCGCGCGCGGTGGATATTGAGGGCGTCCTGCCGGCGGCGATCGATCAGCCCCAAACCCACATGATCGTGCGCCAAAATCCCACCGATAGCCCGATGATTGGGCAGGATGTACAGGGAAACTCGTCGTACGACATACAGGCTTACCTCGACACGGGCACAAGCACCGTCCTGCTCAGCAACGAGGTTTGGCAATCCTTCGCTCTGAATGCCGACAGTTACGACGGGACGGAGATTCAATACAACGACATAGGCATAGGCGGAACATCGGCATACAACGTTTCCACGCCCTATTACTTTTCGGTGGCCCCGTTCAGCAGCGACAACGACGTCGAGTACGGCGGCACCGCTCCGGACGTCAGCGACTATACGACGAACCTCCCGCCGCTGCGGGCCGAGTTGAATCCAGTTCCCGCCGATGATCCTTCCGATCAGATCAACATTGCCGGCATGCCGGTCATGCAGGGGAAGGTTGCCGTGCTTGATCTTCGGCCGGTGAATGAACTGGACGAGGAGCATACGTATCTTTGCGCGCCGGGCACGCCGCTGAATCCCTCCACATTGGACACCGATCCGGGGATTCCGCAGACGCAATATCACGTGAAGCTCAGCTATGCTTCCTTCGACCAATTCACGACCGTATCACCGGCGGGGGCGCCAAGGCCGGCAACGGCGGCGAATCCGTTCATCGGCCCGAATCCGCTTCGGCAGTTGCAATCCAACCCGCCGCCGGACAACACGCCGCCCATTGCCATTTCCTATGAAGGACATACTTCGACGGGAAGTTTTCTCTTGGACACCGGGGCGGACGTGTCGTTCCTTTCGACCGCGGAGGCGGCCAAAATGCACGTGGAATACGCCACCGATTCCAAGGGGAATCAATTGCTGGATTCCAACGGCGATCCCTATTTGATCAGCACCGATAACGGGACGGAAGTCTCCAGTGATTTTGCAGTGCCGGTTCAAGGCACCGGCGGACAAGTGGACGCCGCGGGTTTTTATCTGGATTCTCTGACGATACCGACGATCGAAGGTGAGCCGCTGAATTTTGTCGATGCCCCTGTGGTCGTGCTGGATATATCCATGCAGGACCCGACGACCGGCAAGACGCTGACCCTGGATGGCGACCTGGGGATGAATTTTCTGGTCGCGTCTTTGGATTTGAATTCGTTCGATATCAATGCCGGCGCGTTTGACTGGGGGACCTTCGATCAGCCCAACGGATTGTTGGGATTGACCCTGACGGGTGACGAGCCGGTGGAAATCGCCACCGGCAGCAGGCTGACCGCGTCCTCCAATGGCGCCATCGGCTCCGCGGGCCTGGGAGTGGCATTCACCGGTGGAACCCTGGCGGTAACGGCGGGATTCAGCTCCAGCCGGCCGATGGAAGTCGGCGCAGCGGGAGGAACCATCGACGCCGCGCCCTCCGCCACGCTTGCGCTGAGCCCCGCGTCGCTGACGTGGATGGGCGGAACGTTGAATGTTACCGACACCGGGACTGTTTCGTTCTCCCTGAGCGGCGCCAGCGTGTACGTGATCCCGGGCTCGGCCCTGAACATCAACGCGGGTTCGTCTGTGATGGTTGGCGGGAGCACCGATCCATTCACCGATTCCCTGACCAGCTCGAATCACGTTGCCATCGTCAACAACGGCTCGCTTACCGTAAACGTGAACAGCTCCATCGCCGGAATCACCGGAGCCGGCCGGCTGACCGTGGGAAACGGATCATCGAAAAACACCTTACAGATCGCCGTCGGCGCCGGCGGATGCAGCGTATCGTCGCTCACCATTGGCGCCGGCTCGACGCTCGATCTGACCAATAACCATCTGTTCATCAACTATGCCGGCGCGGCCGATCCCGTGGCGACCATTCGGCAGTACCTTCAGAGCGGATACAACAACGGCGCGTGGAATGGCACGGGGATTTCAAGCTCGTCCGTCGTGGCAGGCGGACAATACGCCCTGGGCTATGCCGATTCGGCCGACCCCGGCAACCCCGCCGGACTCCCCTCCGGCCAGATTGAGATCAAATACACACTGCTCGGCGATGCGACTCTCACCGGCACAGTCACCGGCGCTGACTTCACCATCTTGGCCACCAACTTAGGCAAGTCAGGGAAATTCGCCTGGGACCAGGGCAACTTCTTTTACAGCGCGACCGGCACGATTACCGGCTCCGACTTCACCGCCTTGGCCATCAATCTCGGCAAGACCGCCAACGGGACTGCCATTGTGTTGCCCGCCGCCGACTACGCCGCAATTGACGCCTACGCCGCGGCGAACGGGTTGATGGCCGATGTGCCGGAGCCCGGGGCGGCGAGCGTGGCGTGCGCGGTCGGCGCAGGATTGGCGATGCGGCGGACTCGGCGCATGTCACGCCGATCCCCCATTTAGCCCGGCGTGATACACGCCGGGGAACACCCGGCGTGTGCTCACGCCGGGCCGGGCTAAATGGGGAATCGGCATCACTTTGAGATAAAATGCCGTTATGCCAACGCTCGCCATCATGTTTACCGTTACGACGTACGGTACGTGGTTGCGCGGCGACGCACGCGGTTGGGTCAATGACGGAATCGTCTTTCCCCCCGATCCTCAACTCGAGCACGCCGATCACAAGCGGCTCAAATATCCTCCGTATTACTTTCCGCGTGACCTCCGCCTCGAAGTTGGCCAAGCCATCGGCGAATCCCTGATCTCGCGAATGGGAATCATCATTCTCGCGTTGTGTGTGCAATCATGGCACGCACATTTCGTGACAGCGGCGACTCCACGTGATGTTTCGGAAATCGTCAAATGCGCCAAGGACGCGGCCAGATGGAAATTGCAACCAGACCGGCCGATATGGGCGACCGATTACGACAAGCGATTCTGTTTCGATCCGATGTCGGTGCGCACCAGGATCGATTATGTCGAACGCCACAACGTTCGAGACCATCTTCCGCCGCGGCCGTGGAAGTTCATCCGAGATTGGCATGAACCGACGATTACGCCATTTAGCCCGCGGTGAACACACCGCGGGGTTCCCGGCGTGTGTCACGCCGGGCTAAATGGGGGATCACATGCAAATTCACGTTCTGATGGTCAATACTGCGGCCCGCCGGGGTTGATGTCCATGTTCCACAACAGAATCCCACCCGCCATGCTCTTGACGTTCTTGAATCCCTGCTGGCGAAGGATTTGCGTGAATTGCATCGATCGGCCGCCGCTCTTGCAATGCACGACGACCTCTTCGTTCTCCCGGCCTTTGAGTTCGCCGATTCGCTGCGCCAATTGCTGCAGCGGAATCAGCGTGGTGCCGGGGATGTCGGTGATGGCCTTCTCACTGGGCAGACGGCAATCGATGAACACGAATTTCTCGCTCTTGTCGAGCAGCGATTTGACCTGTCGCGGCGTGATTTCCCAATCGGGCTTGAACGCGTAGCCGGGCGGCAGTCCGTTGGAATCCAGCGAAGGATCCGCTCTGCCGTTGCCGCCGGGCAATTTGGCGTTGCGGACTTCGGCTTCGGTTTCAGCCAGGCTCTTGGGATCGAGCGCGGGGACTCCGCAGAATTGCTCGTAGTCGATCGGCTTGGTGATGGTGGGATGCTCTCCGCACACCGGACACGCCGGGTCGCGCGGGACCTTGAACGTTTTGAATTCCAAATCGAGCGCGCTGAACGTGGTAAGGCGCCCGATCGCGGGCCGGCCGATGCCCAGGATCAGCTTGATGACTTCGTTGGCCTGGAGCGTGCCGATGATGCCCGGCAGGACGCCCACGACGCCGCCTTCGGCACAGCTCGGCACCGAGCCCGGCTCGGGCGGCTCGGGATACATGCAGCGGTAGCACGGCCCATGTTCGCCGGGGCGGTTCGGATTCGGCAGATGCGGGGCAAACACCGTCACCATCCCCTCGAACCGAAAGATCGATCCGTACACGTTTGGCTTTTTGAGGATCACGCACGCGTCGTTCACGCAGTAGCGCGTCGGGAAGTTATCCGTCCCGTCGACGATGATGTCGTAATCTTTCACCAGGCCCATGACCGTATCGCCGTTCACGACCATCTTGTGCTCGATGACCCGAACATCCGGGTTGACGTCCTTGAGCCGCTTGGCGGCGGCCTTCACTTTCTCCTGGCCGATATTCGAAACGCCAAAGAGGACTTGGCGCTGGAGATTGCTGGGGCTGACCACGTCCACGTCGGCCAGTCCAATGGTTCCCACGCCGGCGGCGGCTAAATACAGGCTGATGGGACAACCCAGGCCCCCCGCGCCGATGCACAGAACTTTCGCGTTGAGGAGCTTAAGCTGGCCTTCCATGCCGACTTCGGGCAGGATCAGGTGCCGCTTGTAGCGGTTGATTTGTTCGTTATTGAGCTGCGTGATGGCCATGGGAGAACCGTAGTTGGTGCAAACCCCACGGTCAAGCCACCGTGTTCTTTGGACAAAAGGCCGGTTTTGAGGAGTGACACATGGATAACGAAATCAAGGTCAAAATGGACCGACTGGGGAAGTTTCTGGATCGGCACGCTCTGGACGGGGTGTTTTTGAATCATCGGGCCAACTTCGCATGGATCACCGCCGGAAAGAACAACTATGTCGCGAGCAACTCACCCAACGGCGTGGCGGGGATCATCGCCACCCGAGACACGCGAATCTGCTTTACCAATACCATTGAAGGGCCGCGATTCGCCAACGAGGAATTGGCCGGGACCGGAATCGAGGTGGTCACCTATCCGTGGCAGGATTCCAAGGCCGGCCAGAAGAAGCTCAAGGAACTGATCGCCGGAAGGAAGATCGCCGCCGATGTCACCGACAGCGGCGAGTTCGACCGCTTTGCCTCGGGATGCCTGCCTCTGCCGGACGATTTCGTGCAACTGCGCTGGGTCCTGACCGAGCCGGAGATTCAGCGCTATCGGGAAGGGGGCCGGCGAACCTCCGCGGCGATCGAGGCCGCATGCCGCCTCATCTCGCCCAACATGACCGAGCACGAAATCGCCGCCGTACTCGATGCCGAGGTGCGCATGCGCAGCCTTCTGCCGGTCGTGACCCTCGTGGCGGCGGACGATCGGGTCGCCAAATTCCGCCATCCCATCCCCACCGATCTGCGCGCCCAGCGCTATTGCATGCTCGTCACCTGCGCATCGTTTGGCGGGCTGATCTCGAACATCACTCGCTTGGTCAGCTTCAAGCCGCTTTCCGCCGAGATCAAAAAGAAACAGCAGGCCGTCTGCAACGTCGATGCGACCGTGAATCTTTCCACAAAGCCGGGAAAAACCCTCGGCGAGATGTTCAAGGTCATTGAAAAGGCCTATGCGGACAACGGATTTCCGGGTGAAGAAGCATTGCACCACCAGGGCGGATCGACGGGCTATGCCGGGCGGGAGGCGTTTGCCGATCCCGCTTCGCAAGTGCGCGTGCTGGAAAACCAGGCCTTCGCGTGGAACCCTTCTATCACCGGGGTCAAGAGCGAAGACACCATTCTCTGCCGCAGCGGGGGGATTGAACTGATCACCACGGTCTCGGCGGATTGGCCGATGGTGCGCGGGAAATTCGCGGAGGAGTCATTGGACCGGCCGGACATTCTCGTTCGATGAGCTGGACGGCTCGGTGTCGATGAAAAGTTCCTCCGAGGAGGCGTCGTAGCCGAAGATTTCCGCCATCCGGCCCCAGCCGACGACCGTGTTGAAGACCTTTTCCACGTCTTCGGCGGTGAGTCGGACGGCCAGTTCCTCTTCGATGATTTCCTTGTTCAGGCGGTAGTCCTTGGCTTCCTTGAGCAAATGCAGGATGAATCGGAACGTCCCGAGGGCGCGGACCTGATCGCGGAAGATGATTTTTCGGCCGTTGATATCGGCGTCAAGGAATCGGCGGCCCAGATCGGTCAGAAGCACCTGGTTCTTCGGAGTATCCAGGAAACCCAGAAGCTCCCCCGCCTTGACGACCGCGATCGTGTGGCCGAAATCGTATTCGGTGAGTTGATCAAGCTTGAAGACATCCATCTGGTTGCCCTGATCGCGGACGATCTCCATAAGTCCAAAGATGTGCCCGACAGTCACCGCGGGCAGCGGCGACGGTTCGGGAATCCCGCCGGGGGCCGGCGCGGGAACCACCGCTTCCTTCGGCAGATCCGGCATTTGTTCGTTGGTGATGACATCGTGAAGGCGCTGCACCATTCTCAAGAACGCCGGCGACTGGTATTCGCGCGGATGCGGCACATCGTTCTGAATGATGGTGCGGATGCGCCCCGGCCGGGCGCTCATGACGACGATGCGATCGGCTAGAAAAACCGCCTCTTCGATCAGGTGCGTGATCATCACCACGCTCTTGAGCGAGAACGGGAGCTTGCTGCCCCCGGACCAAAGTCGATACACCTCGCTGCGAAGGCTTTCGGCGGTGAAAACGTCCAGGGCGCTGAAGGGTTCATCCATGCAGAGCAGCTCGGGCCCGCGCGCCAGGGCCCGGGCGATGCCCACGCGCTGCTTCATCCCGCCGGACAACTCCTTGGGGTAGGCCTCTTCAAAGCCTTCGAGTCCAACCACGTCGATGCAGCGCCGGACGCGATCGGTGGCGGTGGGGGCGTCGAGATTGAGCCCGTTGAGCGCAACTTTGATATTCTCGCGGACGGAGAGCCAGGGGAACAGCGCGAAATTCTGGAACACCAGCGAGACGCCGGGGTGAATCCCCACCAGCGGTTCCCCGTGCGCCAGGATGGTCCCGCTGGTCGGCGTGAGCAGGCCGATCATGGCGCGGAGCAAGGTGCTTTTCCCACAGCCGCTTGGGCCGAGGATGGCCAGCACCTCGCCCGGTTTGATCGCCAGCGATACCTTGTCCAGCACGAGAAGCTTTGAACCCGATTCGTCCTGGGCGAATTCAACGATGACGTCGATGGCTTCGGAGATTATCGCGGCGTTGTTCGAGCCGTTATCCATTGTTTCCTCGCCCGGCGCTCACACGTTCAGACTATAGCGCGATTCAGCCAACCCGTACAGACGCTTCCAGATCACCCGATTGAGCAAAACGACGAACAGGGACATCACAACGACCGCGGCGGCAAGCAGCGAATACTTCTCTTCGCCCGACGCCTTGCTGATGATCGAACCCAGGCCGAAGGCATAGTAAGTCTGGTCCTTGACGGTGAGGGCCTCGGCGACAATCGTGGCATTCCAGGCGCCGCCTGCGGCGGTGATCAGACCCGTGATCAGATAGGGGAAGACGCTGGGCAGATAAAGCTGTTTCCATCGCTGGCGCCGGCTCATGTGGTAGAGGATGCCGGCTTCCTTGAGTTCCGCCGGAATCGACGTCGCGCCGGCAATGACGTTGAAGAGGATATACCACTGCGCGCCCAGCAGCATCATGACGATGCAGCCATACGAAAATGAAACGTGAAAATGCACCAGCGCGTAAAACGCAAAGGGAAAAAGCATCGGAGCGGGGAAACTGGCCAACACCTGGTTGATCGGCTGAAGCCGATTGGACCACTTGGGGGATAGTCCGATGAGAATTCCAATCGGCAGCGTCCACGCCGCCCCGAACACCACCGCCGCGGTGACCCGCCCGAATGAGGCGAACAGGGCGATGAAGACGGTCAGCCAGTCCTGTCGCTCGGTCCAGGGAACCTCGGGCGCGGCATCGTGAATGGGAAGATGGACCAGCAGCATCGCGAGCTTGAATGCGCCCAGCGCGGCAAAAAAGCAGAGCGCAATCACCATCAACCAGGACCCAATCTTTTGGGCCCATTGCAGGCGATGGCCACCGACGGCCCCTCCATGTGGCGCCGCCGGGGCCGCCAGATGAAAATCGGCGGAAACCGCGCGATCGTCATGACGACCATGAAGCATTCGGGATGCGATGCGCAGCAGGCGCGATCGCTGGAACAGCTCCACGATCCATGAATGGGGCACGTCGCTGGCGGCGGTGTCTTCCATCTTGAACCGTTGGCTCCACACCACGATCGGCCGCCAGATCACCTGGTCCACCGCGATGATCATGATCGTCATCGCCACGACCGCACCGATTTCGGCCCGGAGATTACCGTGGGAAATGGCTTCGGACATGTACGACCCAATGCCGGGGAGGCGGAAATCGTGGTTGACGCCGTGGATGGTCAGTTGGAAGGCTTCATTGACCGTGAGAAAAAACCATCCGCCGGCCATCGACATCATCGAATTCCAGACCAATCCGATCATGGCCGCGGGAACTTCCAGCAGCTTGAAGATTTGCCAGCCGCTGAGGCCCTGAAGGGCGCCGGCTTCGCGCAGCGCGGTGGGGATCGAGCGAATACTGCCGTGGAAACTGAAAGTCATGTTCCACACCTGCGCGGTGAAGATCATGACCACGCAGGCGAGTTCCAGGCCCCATCTTTCGTGCGGCAATAGGCTGATCATTGCCAGCACCAGGCCCGGCAGGAACCCCAGCACCGGAATCGATTGAAGGATATCCAGCGCCGGGATCATGACCTTTTCAGCTTTCTGATTGTGGGCGGCGATCGTTCCGTAGATGAGCGTGAAAATCAACGACAGGACATACGCGGCCACGCCGCGCATGAGACTCAGCATCGTGTATTTCGGCAGCGCCCACAACGACAGGTCGATTTCGACCGGCCTACTCATGGGCGTGCTGGCCTGGCCGATCATCATCGCCAGCGCCGCGATCAGGCCCGCGATGCCGACGAGGACAAGAACATCAACACCGATCCGCGCCGGCGCCTTGAGGGCTTCTCGGACCTTGTTGGTGTAGGTCAGGATCAGGGCCATGTCGCGGCGATTTTAGGGACGGGTGAAAGGATTGCGAGGGGTGCGATGAATCAAAATGCCGAATGGGAAGGCAATGCCGAATGCCAAATGCCGAATGAAAGGCGAAATCTTCGGCAATTCATTCGGCATTTGGCAATCGGCGTTCGGCATTCAGCGATTACGCCGTGAGCTGGCTTTCGATATGGCTCAATTGATCCGACACGTTCTTGTCGCTGGCGCGATCCGCGTCCACCGAGCGAACCGCGTGAAGAACCGTCGTATGGTCTCGCCCCCCGAAATACAGGCCGACCTCCGCCAGGCTATAGCCCGTATGCCGCCGGGCCAGAAACATGCACACCTGGCGCGGAAACGCGATGCTCTTGTGCCTCTTTTTGCTTTGGATGTCGCTCTGGCGAACGCTGTAGTATTTGGTCACCGCATCGTAAATCTGCTGGATCGTGATCCGCTTCTGATCCGGCGAGGCGCAATCGCCCAGGGCGCTCTTGGCCAACTCGATGTCGATCCGGCCGCTTTGCAGCAGGCTCATACCCTGAATCTTGGTGATGGCGCCTTCCAGCTCGCGGGTGTTGTTCTCAACTTTGCTCGCGATGTAGCATACCACGTCCTCGGGCAGCGATAACCCGCGCATTTTCGCCTTCTTCTGAACGATCGCCACGCGCGTTTCGTAGCACGGCTTTTCAATCCGGGCCACCAGGCCCCAGTTGAATCGGCTCACCAGCCGCTCTTCCAATTCCGGGATTTCGCTCGGCGGGCTGTCGGCGCTGAGGATGATCTGCTTCTGCTGCTGATACAACGTGTTGAAGGTGTGGAAGAATTCCTCCTGCGTCCGGTCGTGCCCGGCCAGGAAGTGGATGTCGTCGATGATCAGCAGGTCCACATGGCGGAATCGGAAGCGGAACTGCTGCATGTCCCCGATCTCGACGGCGTTGATGAATTGGTTGATGAAGTTGTCGCAGGAAAGATAGAGAATTCTCGCATCCCGTTGTCGTTCCAGCACTTTCTGGCAAACGGCCTGGAGAAGATGGGTCTTGCCCAGCCCCACGCCGCCGTGAATGAACATCGGGTTGTACGTCTTGCCCGGTTTTTCGGCCACCGCAATGCTGCCGGCATGGGCAAGCTGATTGCAAGGACCGGTGACGAACTGCTCGAAGGTGTAATCCGGGCTGAGGGGCAGCGGCTGGTCGCTCTCGCTGAAGATTCCGCCCCGACCCAGGTTCTCGCAATGAAACGAAACCGCCACCAGCCGCCCGGTCACCCCTTGCGCCGCGGCTGAAAACGGCGTCTGGCACTGGCCCTGGCAGAAGTTAAGTTGCGCCGGCGTGGGGACCGTCACCTGGATCACGCCGTTGGTCAGTTGCCGAGGGACCATCTGGTCGAACCAGACGCGATTCAGGCTCGGATGCTGAGCGCGGACGTCCCGCAGGATCAGTTGCCAGACGGCCGGGTCAAAAACAGGCTCTTGCGCGCGGCGCGCAGGAGCGTCACGCTTGATCGGCGATTGTGCGCTTAACATGGCAAATCTTCAGCGAAAAAGTGCTCGTTCATTTCCCGCGCGCGAACCGGCAAAATGTTTCCCGCCGTTCCCGCACGAGTCAAAAAATCAATTTAACATCCCTGGCGGACGCGCGATAATTCTTCCCGCGAACACAACATGTTCCTGCGTGACTGCCACCCGTACTCCCGAAGCGCGTCGTTCCACGCATGACGCCAACTTACCTGTTTGCGCGTCAACTTTTCAAGCGCGACTTGGCGACTTTTTCCGAGTCGGGATTACAAACTCGCCGCGCCCGGAAGATTTTGTACCACCCATGGGTGACGCCAAGCGACTTGTCCCCCATCCATCCCCAACCAGAAATTTTTGGAAAAATATCTTTTCCCAAACGGAATTTCATCGCGCCGACTTTCCACAACATTTTTCATCAATCGCGCAAGTTCCTTAATTCCAAAGTCCAATTGAACCGCAGAGTGCCTGGCGCGGGCTTCGCCCGCAACCCAAATAATTAGGCATTGCTCGTTAAGGTACGGTGCGTGTTGCGAAGCACTTACCGTCCTACAGGAGCAATGCCATGG
>JBEKHH010000013.1:0-94639 GCA_050012375.1 Tepidisphaeraceae bacterium | reverse complement strand
GCTTGAGCGCGAAACTCCGCAGCTGTTGCCGCCGAAGGCGGCGACCCTATGCTTTCGCCTCGAAAAGGCCCGCTGGAACATGAACGGGCCAGCCAACGGCGTCCGCGGCGGCAACGCCCGTCATATTCGAGCAAGCGACTTCGGCCGTCACGAACATCGCAGCCGATCATCTTCTTGATTTATTTGCCCTCGTTCCCGCCGATTAGGTCACGCGCCCCGGGAGCGATAATACCCTGATTCCTCTTGCGTCACAGCAGCGCGAATTGTCTAATGCGCGGTCTTTGGTCCGGCAAGAATGCCGGTTCAGGTTTGATTGACGCCAGGAGTGCATCTTTCGAGGTGGCGCCTTCTTTTGGCCGATAACGACGTTGCCGGAAGTTCGCCGGACTCCGCGCTTGAGAGGATCGAGTTATGCAGACCGTCGTTCACGTCACGCATGAAGCCATTCAGAAGATCGGTGGAATCGGAGCGGTGTTGCAGGGGCTGCTCACCAGCCGAACCTATCTCGACAAGGTCCAGCGAAATATTTTGGTGGGCCCGTTCTGGCCGAGCGATGACCTGGCGGAACACCGGCTCGGCCCGCAGGGCGAAGTTCTGTACAGCAGCCTGGATCATCTGTATCGCTCCCCGCTGGCGGCGCGGTTTCGGGAGATCGAGCAGGAATTCGACGTCGCGATCGTCTATGGGCGGCGCAAATTCGCGGACAAGGAGACCGGAATCTCCAGCACGCCGGAAACACTGCTCATCGACGTGGCCCGGTTCGACAAGGAGAAAATCAACCTGTTCAAATACGATCTCTGGAAGACCTTTGGCATCGAAAGCGCCAAATACGAAAGCATCTGGGATTTCGAGCAGTACATGCGTCTGGCCATGCCGGCGATCGCGGCGTTGCACGCGCTGGGCGTGGGCAGCGAGAACGAACCCTGCGTGATCCTCAGCCACGAATACATGGGGATTCCGACCGCGCTGGCCGCCATCCTCGAGGGCGAGCGAAGTAATTTCCGCACGATCTTTTACGCCCATGAAGTGGCCCCGATGCGCCGCGTGGTGGAACATCATCCCGGGCACGACACGATGTTCTACAACGTCATGCGCTCGGCCGTCAGCCAGGGGCATTACCTGGAAGAGGTCTTCGGCGACCAGAGCGGGCATTACAAGGACTCGCTGGTGAAGGCCGCGCGATTCTGCGACGGCATCTTCGCCGTGGGCGATTACGTGCTGAAGGAACTCCGCTTCCTCGGCCCGGATTTTGTCCACGTGGACAGCCAGCTCGCCTACAACGGCGTCCCCTGCTGGAAGATCAGCGTCCAAGAGAGAATGTCCAGCCGTCAGAAGCTGCGCCAGTATTGCAACACGCTGCTGGGGTTCGAGCCGGACTACGTTTTTTCGCACGTGACCCGGCTGGTTCCGAGCAAGGGTTTGTGGCGGGACCTGCGGGTGCTGGAACACGTCGAGCGCATCCTGCGGGCGCGCAACGAAACGGCGATCCTTTTCACCCTCAGCACGGAAGTCCCCTCGCGCCGCGGCGACGACATCCGCAAGATGGAGCAGGCCTATCATTGGCCCGTCGCCCATCGCGAAGGCTTGCCGGACCTTTCCAACGGCGAGGCGGCCTATCACCTGGGCGTCCAGGAATTCAACGCCCGCTCGCGGAACGTCAAAGTGATTTTCATCAATCAGTTCGGATTCGAGCAAAAGGTCTGCGGCCTGCGCATGCCGGCGGACATGGAATTCATGGACATCCGCAAGGGATCGGATGCCGAATTCGGCCAGAGCATTTACGAGCCTTTCGGCATCGCCCAGGTTGAGCCGATCAGCTTCGGCGGGATTTGCGTTTTCAGCAGCATCTGCGGATGCGCCGGTTTTGTGGATAAGGCCACGGGCGGCCAGCCCACGCCCAACGTGATCGTCGCCGACTATACCGATTTGCCGAACAAGGGATTGAGGCCGGATCAGTTGTTGGCCATCGGCCAGCCCCAGCGTGACGAGATCGAGCACGTCGTCGCGGGGATTGTGGCCAAGGAACTGGTGGACCGGCTGCCGCGGTCGCCGAAGGAATTCGAGCAATCCATCGATCGCGGGCACGCCCTGGCGAGCAAGATGAGCTGGGACGTGGTGGCGCGGGATTACGTGCTGCCGGGCATTCAGAGGGCCGGCCGGGCCCAACGGCTTAAGCAGATCGCATAATGCCCGATTTACCGCCGCTAAAGAAGCTTCATTCGGGGGTGTAGCGCTTATTATTGGTACTCTGTTTTTTCCCCTCGTCCCATGAATACATGGGGCGAGGGGAAAAATACTATGGAACGGCAGAGCCACATAGGGTCGCACGGCCACCAGGCCGTGGCTTCATGCTTTAACGACAAATGACCGAATGACCGAAGTGGTTTGTTTCGGATTTCTGGTTTCGGATTTGATTCGTCATTCTGGTTTCGGATTTCTGGTTTCGAGTTTTCCCATGTCCTCCGACGACCACCTCAATTCCACCCGCATCCGCCAAATGGCCGCCCTGCGCCGCGCCGCCTACCGCTCCCGATCCTATTGCCTCATCGCCATCGGCGGCTGCATCGTCGGAGCGGCCGAATTTATTTTTGATGCGATCCGGCGTCTGCGCGAGCATCCAGGATTATCCGGCATCGTCATAGCCATCGCCTATTTTCTGGCCGCCGCCGTGCTGATTGTCCTCACCCGGTTTTTCGTCCGTCTGGCGGCACGATTCCATCGCGAATCGAAAGAATCGATTCTTTCTCAGCCGACCGCTCCCCCGGAATTCTCGCAATTGCAGGATGGCTCTCAGGTCGTCAAAAACCTCGAGGATATGTGATTTCACCCCTGCCCCGGCGAACGCCGCGTTGCCGGCCCCTTCGCCGCAAGCTGCGCAAAACTCGGCCCGAGCTGCGACTGCTCCCGTGGCGTCAGCACCTGCCCCAGCTTGTCGTGCGTCCAGCTCAGCAGGTCGATCATGGATTGCCGTGCCTCGGCGTAGGGTTCCCCCTCCAAATCGCGGTCCGGCAGCTTCTCCACGGCGGCGTCGGCATCGGCCATGATCGCGTCGCAGCCGCGTCTCTCATTCTCCGAGGTCTTCAGATCGCTCAATGCCTGGCGAAGCTGGCCGATCTGCTGGCGGGCTTCGCCGCGAACGCTGCGCAGCTTTTCCAGCAGCAATTGGTTCTGCTCCGGACCGAGCGCTTCCGTCAGCTTGGCGCGGGCGGCCTGTAGGTCCATCGGCACGGCCGCGATGCGATGAGCGGGGGGCATCCGTCCGGCTTGAACCTCACCGATGAGGTATTGAAGATCGCGGGCAACGGCGTCGAGGATTTCGTTGGCCCTCCTTCGGTTATCCTGACCCAGCGTCAAATCGTTGAGCGTGCGCCGGATCACGGCCGTCCGAACCAGCAGGTTTTTGCCGATGGCCAGATACGTCGGCGCCAGCACCGACGGGGCGGGGGCGTCGTCCGCCGAAGGGGCCGTCGTCGCCGCCCCGCTCGCCGCGGCCAAGAGGGCGATTGCCAAAATCATCCCGCAAGTTAAATTCCTCACAACCTTAACAGTATCCGCAAATTTTCTTATTACAATTCGCCACGCCCATGACCTCGGTTCAACTGGAACATATCAGCAAACGCTTTGGATCGACTCTTGCCCTTGACGGCATCGATCTCCAAATCGCTCCAGGCGAACTGTTTTTTCTGCTCGGCCCCAGCGGCTGCGGAAAGAGCACGCTGCTTCGGATCGTCGCCGGCCTGCTCCAGCCCACGACCGGGCGCATCCTTTTTAACGACCGCGACGTCACGCCCCTCGGCACCGAGCGGCGAAGCGCGGTGATGTGTTTCCAGAATTACGCGCTCTGGCCGCACATGACGGTCCGCGAAAACGTCGATTTCGGCCCGAGCCTTCAGGGCCCGGCCGACAACGCTCGCCGCCAGCGCGTCGATCAAGTCCTCCGCCTCGTGCAGTTGGATCGCTACGCCGAGAGCAAGCCCAACGCCCTCTCCGGCGGCCAGCAGCAGCGCGCCGCCCTGGCGCGAGCCCTGGCCGTGCAGCCAAAATGCCTGCTCCTCGATGAGCCGCTTTCCAATCTCGACGCCAAGCTGCGCCTGGAGATGCGCGGCGAAATCCGCCGCATCTGCAAATCCTCCGGGTGCACCACGATCTACGTCACGCACGATCAGAAGGAGGCCCTCTCCATCGCCGACCGGATCGTTCTGCTGAAGGATGGACTCATCGCCCAGGTCGGCTCTCCCACCCAGTTGTATTACACGCCGCGCACCAGCTTCGTCGCCGATTTCATCGGCCAGGCGAATTTGCTCACCGCCTCGATCCTGGCCGAAAATCCCGAGGGGATCACCGTGCGGACGCCGGTGGGCACGCTCCGCGGCGCGGCATGTCCGGACCCAACGCCTCGCGCCGTCACCGTCAGCATCAGGCCGGAGCGGATTCGCATCCTTGGCCCCAATTCGCCAAGATCGCCCGATGCCAATCACCTCCCGGCGAAATTGGTGGAAACCACCTTCCTCGGCGAGTCTTCAGAACACGCCGTGGAAATCGACGGCCACCGCCTCCGCGTGAACTGTTCCCCGCCGCTGCTTGACGCGACCGGCGAGATCGTGCTGGAGATCGACATCCGCGATTGTCTCGTCCTCCCGGAATGAATCCCATGCGCCGATACGGATTCATCCTCGCCTTTGTCATGCTGCTGATCGCTCCGCTGGCGGCGCACGCGCTTCATGGGGCCTGGCGCACCGGCGGCGTGGCCGATTCCGGCGAGCGACTCGTCATCGTCACGCCGCATTTGCAGGACATCCGCGACGAATTCCGCTGGGCCTTCGCCGATTGGCATCAAAAAAAATACGGCTACGCCGTCGATCTTGAATATCTCACCCCCGGCGGCACCAACGACATCCGCCGCGAACTGGACTTGAAATATCGCGCCATCCGCGAAGCCAACAACGGCCGCCTGCCTCCGGAGGATCAGGTGAACATCGGCATCGACCTGGTCTGGGGCGGCGGGGATTATTATTTCAATTCGCAACTCAAACCGCTGGGAATCCTCCATCCGCTCGATTTCGATCCCCACTATCTCGCCGAGGTCTTTCCCCAGCCCGCCTTGGCCGGCGTGAAGCTGTACGATCAAGCCCGCGGCCCCTCCGGCCAATCGCTTCCGCCGCAATGGGTGGGCGTGTGTCTCAGCAGTTTCGGCATCATCTATAACCCGGATTTGTATCGCTCGCTCAACCTGCCCGCCCCGCGAACCTGGAGCGATCTGGCCGATCCCCGGCTCTTCGCCAGCCTTTCCCTTGCCGATCCAACCCACAGCGGCACCGCCACCGTGACTTACATGACCATCATCCAGCGCGCCATGGCCGACGCCGAAGCCGACTTTTTCAACCGCGCCGAAAACCGCGGCAAACCCTCCGCCCAATTAAAAGCCGCCCCCCAATACCAAGTCGCGCTCGATGCCGGCTGGAAACAGGGAATGCGCCGGCTTCTCCTCATCGCCGCCAACGCCAGGTATTTCACGGATTCATCCTCGCAGCCGCCCAACGATGTCGCCGGCGGCGACGCCGCCGCGGGGATGGCCATCGACTTTTATGGCCGGGTGACCGAAGAGAGCGTCGGCCCGGATCGCCAAACCTTCATCGCCCCCCGCGCCGCCACCGCCATCACCCCCGACCCCATCGCCATTCTCTACGGCACGCACGGCAAACAGTTGGAACTGGCCCGACATTTCGTCGAATTCCTCCTCAGCCCCGAGGGACAGCGGCTCTGGATACTCAAGCCCGGCCAGCCCGGCGGCCCGCGCAACCGCGCCCTGCGGCGCTCGCCCATTCGCCAAAGCGTCTATGCCGACCGCGCCGGTTGGGCCGACGATCTCAACTATTTCGCCTCCGCCAGCGGTTTCAATCAACACGCCGAATGGCTCGGGACTCAGTCCGAGCTTCCGCCGATCTGGGCGGCCGCGTGGATCGATCAGGGCGATGAGCTGCATGCCGCTTATGCCGCCGTCCTGGCCGTCAGCGATCAAAACCGACGGGCACATTTGCTATTCGAATTATCCGACATTCCCATCAGCCGGACAGATGTGACAACCCAGATCGCCCAGCGCAAACGCATCGAGACTGATCACACCGAAGACCTGGATTTGTGGAAAGCCCGTCGTCAGCTCGAATGGTCCCAGCGTTTCGCCCAGCACTATCGGCAAGTCGCCGACGAAGCAGCGGTAGGCGAAGCCTCCGCGGCGGGGGGGCAGTAACCATGCCACGACTCAACCAGCGCTCCATCCACCGCCTGATTTCTCTCGGCCTTTACGCCTTCTTCGGCCTGTTTTTTCTTTGGCCGATTTATCGCGTCGTGGATCGCGGATTCACCTCGCAATCCGGACATTTCACTTTCCAATACGTCCAACTGATCTTCACCGATCCCCAGCTTCTTCGCGGCCTGGTCAATGCCATCGCCGTCGCCGTGGCCGTCACCGCCCTGTGCATGCTCATCTCCATGCCGCTGGCGATCCTGAGCGTCCGCTACGAATTCCCCGGCCAAGCCCTGCTGAGCGGAATGATGCTCGCCCCCCTGGTCCTGCCCCCTTTTGTCGGCGCCATTGGAATCCGCCTGATCCTCGGCCGGCTCGGACCGCTGACCGTCCTTCTCGGCCTCGGCCAGGGCGCGGGCCTCGATTGGCTCGGCCGATTTCGCCCGGCCGGGATCATCCTGGTCGAAACGCTGCACCTGTATCCCGTTCTCCTGCTGAATCTTCAGGCGGCGCTGGCGAACATCGACCCGACGATGGAGCAGGCCGCCGCCAATCTCGGCGCCGGCCGCTGGGCCGTCTTCCGCCGCATCACGCTGCCGCTGATTCGCCCCGGCATTTTCGCCGGCTGCACCCTCACCCTCATCTGGAGCTTCACCGAACTCGGCACGCCGCTGATGTTCGGCTTCCAAACCATCACCCCCGTTCAAATATTCGAGCAACTGACCGATGTCGCGGACAATCCGCTCCCGTTCGCGCTGGTCGTGGTGACGCTCGCCGTGGCCACGGGCCTGTATCTGATCGGAAAAGTCCTGCTCGGCCGCTCGTACGACACCGCCGCGACCAAGGCCTCGATCGCCCTCACCCCCACGCCCCTTCGCGGCATCCGAGCCCTGGCAGCTTGCGTCCCCTTCATCCTCGTCCTGCTATTCGCCCTGCTCCCGCACGCATCGGTCATCCTCACCAGCATCAGCGCCACCGGCCAGTGGTACCGCTCGATCCTGCCGCGGAGCTTCACCGCCGCCCATTATTTCGCCGCCCTCACCGATGATCTGGCCTTGCCGTCGGTCGCCCATTCGGCCCTCTACGCATCCCTCGCCACCGCGACGGCCCTGATCGTCGGCCTCGGCGTGGGCATCGTGGCCGTGCGCAGCCGCCTCGTCGATCGCGGCCTCATCGACGCCCTGGCCATGCTTCCGCTGGCCGTGCCGGGCCTGGTCCTGGCCTTCGGCTACCTGGCCGTCAGCGTCTCGCTTCAGCAAAAATACGGCCAACATCTTCCGATCTGGCTGAACGTCCAGGAGATGCCGGTGGTGTTCCTGGTAATCGCCTACGCGGCCAGAAGATTGCCGTACATCGTCCGCGCCACAGTCGCCGGCTTGCAGCAAACCCCGGTGGATTTGGAACAAGCCGCCGCGAATTTGGGCGCATCCCGCGCCACGGTCCTGCGGCGAATCACCGTCCCCTTAATCCTGGCCAATCTAATCGCCGGCTCTCTCCTGGCTTTCGCCTTCGCGATGCTGGAGGTGAGCGATTCGATCATTCTGGCCCAGAAAGCCGCCTACTTCCCAATCACCCGCGCGATATTGGAACTCTTCCAACGCCTGGGCGACGGCGTATACATCGCCAGCGCCCTGGGCGTCTGGGCGATGCTGCTGCTGAGCGTAACGCTGCTGGCGGCCAATGGTTTGCTAGGCAGAAAAATGGGCGCGGTATTTCGGGTGTAGAATCTCGCATCCGCCTTCCTCCAAAGCCCCAGGATGGCCATCCTGGGGCTTTTCGAACGCCGCAGGCAAACCGCTGCGAAGTTGTTACTGCATCAGTTTGATAAAGCAGAACCAATTGCGTCCGCTTTAATTTTCATCCGATGGGAATATCCCTGCACACAAACGGCCAGAAGATTCATATCAAAGGCTGCAATCTGAAGGCGGAAACCCGGCCCGAAGTTCGCTTGTTTCAAAGAATCGCACGTCATCGCGTGGCATGGATGCAGGAAACGGACAGGCCCGGTAGCCTGACCGGGAGGGATCGGGCCACGGTTGTCGAGGAAATCGTTTGGTGACACTGGTTCGAATCTCGTCACTCCGATCTGACGGGACAAAAAGCCCTAGAAATAGGTTGTCAATCTTGATTACAATACCTAGCAACGTCAAACTCTCGCCAGTGACACGATGCCGAACAACTCCAGATATCGGAACAAACCGTGCGGATACTGCGGCAGGACCACCGGGGAAAGGGGGGAGGGTGATCACGTCCTTCCGAAAACGCTTTACCCGACGATAACGGACCCGAGGGTTCAACGCGCCAAAATTCCATGTTGCCCCGAGTGCAATGATTCATGGCAGCGGGACGAAGGCCATTTTCGCACCGCCATTGATATGTGCGGTCCAAAGATGACGGCAGAACGCGAAGAGATTTGGGGCGATGCCTGCCGAAGCTTTCAGCGACCGGATGGTGGAACAAAAGACCGAGAGGCAATAGCGGAATTGCTAGTGCCGCATGTAACATCGGGCGGAAGCGACGAGTCAACGCACAAGATTTTCCCTTTGAAGGATCAACGGATCTTACGAGTGTTGCGCAAGATAGTGCGCGGATTAACTTATCGTCACACAGGCGACATCATCGCGGACGAGACCCGTGTCCAACTGATTGATTGCAACGTGGAGGAACTGCCCGAACTGATTCGGATTGCATACCATGTACCTCGCGTGTTCACCGCATGGGCTTTCGTCACCGATTTGTGCGTAGGACCGATGAACATACATTCGATATGGCATCTGCGGTTCTTCGATAATGCACTCATTACCGCAATCGTATTGCGATCAGATCAAAACGAAAAACCCGGCCATCCCGCCGTGTAATTATTGGCGAATCCACATTCAAAGCCATGCTCGTCAATGTTCGAAAACTTCATTGTTTGGCCTCCCTATCATTATCTTCCGAACAAATCGGACAGTTTTTTTGCCTTCACAAGCTCGGAATAGGTCGTATAGCACGGCCCCTGTATTCCTCCTGCATTGTCGCCACGGGGGATTGGACCGATCGGCCGTGCCGGTTCTGAAAACACCACCTTGTACTTCTTGCCCTCGCCGTACCGCTCGATATGGCCGACCGGGGCAATGTGAGTGATCGCTGACTTAGGAGCCGTTTGATACCCTGCGATCCAGCGAATCTTCGGCAACATGCCGCCGGAAATTCGGATCGCATACCAACAATCTTTTCCCAAAAAGACTTCATTGAATCCGTCGATCCGGGCCGGTACGACAATTGTGTCTGGCCCGACCACCGAGGTTATCACGGGTGCCGTGCTGGCATTGGTGGGTTTCATTTTCGGTTCGAAAATCGCCTTAGGCGTCTCAAATGCCCGCAGACCCACCAGAGGAAGAACCTGAAGAATCTCCCGCAGGAACCCTCGCGTTTCAGCTTTCTCGCTTTCCGTGAGGGCAGGCTCTTGCGGCGTGTTTCCGTTGTCCAGCTTGCACTGACCGACTTCTCCGGCCCGCTTCACAAGCGAATACTCGAGCCATTGAACATGAGCCTTGTTCAGGCTTTGATTCGTTGACACAAAGGCAATGCCCCAGGACCAGAAATCCTTGTTCTCGAAGTGGCTATCGATTCTGGCCCGAATGCCGTCGCCTTCGCCAATGTAGACGGTCGGAAGGTTGGCTGGAGAGTTTGGATTTGTTGGGTCCACTTCATCGCCGTCGCTGTCGCCGAACAGAATGTACACGCCAACGTTGCCGAATTCCGGTAGCTGACTCGCAACTTTCCATTTTTCTCGCGGGAAAAAGATCCCCCGTCTTGGCCTATCCGTTCGTTCTATTATTCGAACGCTTTCGGGGTCGCCGTCAGGCACGAAGATTTTGATAGTGAATGAATCATTGAGCATGGTAACTTCTTCGGCAAGGGCCGTGCTGAATTAAATGCCGCAAACCGCTTTTTGCGAAAGGTTCTTCGGCTTGAACGCTCAAGCCATTACTATACTATCGCAAGACGCGAAGTCGGGTTTCGAGAATTCTTATTTTCCGAAGCAACGGTGGAACAGGGACGCAGCTACGCCGTGTCGGCCGGCATCTTGACCGGCAGCAGGAATGCGCTGGCATCCACTCTGAACCGTGCGCACAACTTGGCGATCTGCGCCTTGCTCGGCTCCTTCCGTTTGCCGCTGAGCAACTCCGACGCCGCTCCCTTGCTGCCGAGTAACTCGCCCAATTCGGTGACGCTCATACCCGCCTGCTCCACCAGCATTCGTAACGCTCGCGTGGGAGATACGTCGTCGGTGTTGACCGGGTAATGCTCGCGATCGTACCGCTCAACCAGCGCTTCCAGGACTTCGAGATACGCTTCCTCGCCGGCATCGAGCTTGCCCTCGCGCAGCGCCAGACGGTGAACGATCCTGGCGGCGCGGTCATATTCGCCTCCGTTTTTGATCGGGCGCAGCGGGAACTCGCCCATCAGGGCCAAGTAGGACTTTGGCAGGGCGCCGATGGCCGCCGGGATGTTGGCGCGGTTCTTCATAGGTCGTCCTTCCATTGCTGGCTGCTTTTGTCGTATTCCTTGTGTGTCATCACACGCAGGACGTACACCTAATATCTTAAAAAATCCCCGGATTTCTCCAAAACACGTCCAATTCTTTCACCTCCTGGACCCGTTAATAGAGGGCGAAGCTTTTTTCCATCAACGGTCGCCGCGGCGACCCATCAGGACCATCCATGTTCACCGAATTAAACCCTCAATCCGCCTCCGAACGATGCTTTCCACGCGGAAGTCCCGTGACACCCATCGAGTATTCGGGGACATCTGAGGTCATTTGGGACATCGAACCTCCCCTTAACCAATATCTGAAAAGCGTTCAGTTCTGTTCAGTTCTGTTCAGTTGCGTCTTGAGCGGGCTGGGCCCATGCGCCTGGCGAGAACGGCGGCGCAGGCAGCCAACAGAAAAAGCGACGCCAGCGTCATCGGCAGGCAAAGTCTCGCCAGATCAGGATCGGAAAATAAAAGCTTCTCGCTGTATCTTTCCAATCCCTCGGAAGGGTGCCCGGCGAGCCAGAATTGGCCAAGGGATCGCAGCACCGCGTATTCAAAAATGTTGGTGGCAACGATGATGACGGCCGCCACCAGCAGCACGATGCGGAGCCTTCGATATTGCCGGTAACACACCAGCAGCAGCGGCGTTACCCAGAACCAATATTGCGGGCCGTAGCCCGGTCCCAGTACGAACGACGCCAGCAGAATTACCGCCGTGAGCAGGACAACATCGTCATCGCCGGGCAGGTCTTCGCGCCACAGACGAATCGCCAAAGCCGCCAATCCGGCCAGAAAGACGCAGGTGAAGATTCCGGAATACACGGCGGCATCCGGCTCGAGGTGGATGACATTGAGCAGCCCCAGCACGCCGAAACTTCCGCCCACGCCGCGGTAGCTGATGACATCGTGGAAAACATGCTCGGGAGCGACCACGTACAGCGGAGCAATGGCCAGCGCGATGGGTCCGACGACCAGTCCGCACGCAAGCCAGCGCGCCGGCGCCGAAACCTGGCGCGCTGCGGGAGCCAACAGCGGCCACAACATCAATGGGAACGTTTTGGTAAACCCACCCATCCCGAGACACGCCGCCGCCAGAAGAAAGTCGATCTCCTTCCGCCCGCGGCGGAAGCGGAGCAGGAAAATCAGAAGAAGGAGGATCCACAATTCGGCAAAAGCATCGAAATTCCCGTGTTGAACCGTCAGCAGCGTCAGCAGCGGATTGAGGCAATAGCCAAGCAAGAGGAGAAGCCCATAGCCCGATCCCAGCATTCGCAGGAGAAGGAAGCTGGCCGCGAGCACGCCCAAGTCGGCGGCGATCAGAACGCAGCGGATGCAAAAAATGAAATCCCACCCGAAGCGAGCCGAAAACCTCATGCAGAGATAGATCACCTCCATCCAAAACGGAGGCCAATTCAGCAGATGACCGCGGGCGTAGGGATCCATTCCCATTGCCAAGCCCTGGGCGACCCGGCGCCAATCATTGAGATCGACCGAGATGGCTTTTGCCGGCAGGGCACACAACCAACCGAAGCGCGTGACCGCGGCGATGGCGAGGAGCAAACAAAGATGGAAGGCGATGCGGCTGGCGCGGGCGTCTGGGAGCGGCGGGGCAGGGGAGTCCGGCAAATGATCCCTCATCGATTGTGAATCCGAGGGCATCTTAGCCGAACCATGGGAAAAACACGCACGGCAGACGACGCGGCCGAGGGTCAATCGATCATCGTGGCGGCCGGCTGGTTTTTCCCCATCGGGTTGCCCGTCCCCTTGATCGCCAGCATTCGATCCAGCGCAACCAGGGCCCATTTCCGCGTCTCGGCATCCACCTTGATCTGATTCACAACGTTTCCCTCGGCGAGATTCTCCAAAACCCAGCACAGGTGCGGCAGATCGATCCGGTACATCGTCGTGCAGAGGCATTGGCAATCGCTCAGCACGACGATCTTCTGCTCGGGATGCTGTGCGGCGAGGCGATTGACCAGATGCACTTCGGTGCCGACGGCCCACTGGCTGCCGGGGGGGGCCGCGCTGATTTGCTGGACGATGTACGCCGTGCTGCCGGAGAGGTCCGATTTCTCCACAACCTCCCAACTGCACTCGGGGTGAACGATCACCTTCATGCGCGGATATTTTGCACGCAGCTGGTCCACGTGTTCGGGACGGAAAAGCTGATGGACCGAGCAATGTCCCTTCCACAGAACGAAATCGGCTTGGCGAAGGATTTGGGGATCGTTGCCGCCCAATTCCTCCCGCGGGTTCCATACCACCATGGATTCCAGCGGATGGCCCATGGCGTAGGCGGTATTCCGGCCGAGATGTTGGTCGGGGAAGAACAGGACTTTCACTTTCTTATTCTTCCCGCCGGTAGCGCCTCCGGCCAGGGCCCATTGAAGAACATTGCGGCAATTGCTGCTGGTGCAGACCGCCCCTCCGTGCTCGCCGACGAATGACTTGATCGCCGCGGAACTGTTCATATACGTGACCGGCACGATCGTCTGGTCCGGGCAAAGCTCAACAAGGTCCGCCCAGCAATCCAGCGTCTGATCGAGATTGGCCATGTCCGCCATGGAGCACCCGGCCCCCAGGTCGGGGAGGATCACCTTGACGTTTTGGGCAGTGAGAATGTCGGCGGACTCAGCCATGAAATGAACGCCGCAGAAGACGACAAACTCGGCCCCTTCCTGAGCGGCGGCGTTGCGGGACAGCTCGAAACTGTCCCCCGTGAAATCCGCGAATTCGATCACCGCATCCTGTTGATAGTGATGCCCAAGTATCAGAAGACGGCGGCCGAGCCGATCTTTTTCCGCGCGGATTCTAGATCGTAGGTCATTATCAGATAATGTCTTATATTTGTTTTGCAGGGGCTGTTGCCAGGTTGTGGTCATGACGGTCCTTGGGCAAACTTTACTCGTGATTGTATCCTATTCGCCGGTCGTTAGTGAGCGATCACACTTATGGTGAAGACGGTGGTTTCACCTGCGGATCGAACGCCACGGTTGGATATATTGCCGCCGTTGTTACACTTTCACGTTCACCAGCGTCCGATAATGATGTCAATTGCCGATTACTCATCCGTCGAACCATGTTTGTCCGATAGCGGCTTTTGAACGGAGTTTGGTTTGAGGAGGAAAATGCGAAAGGAGACCCGGCTTATGCTTAGGAAAGGTTTTATCGGCGCGGCTATTGCCGCATTGGCTTTGGGATCGGCTGCGTTTGCGGACGACTCAACGAAGGTTGCGTCCCAGGTGGGAACCCAGGCGCAGATTAACTCGAAGGCGCCTGTTGATCCGGCCAGCCCGGCCATTAATCCAGTGTATGGAGATGATCAAATCCCCGCTGCACCGGCTTCCCCCGCGGCGCCAGTAGCCCCCGCAGCGGCTCCGGCAGCGCCGGCGCCCGCGCCCGCGGCCCCTGCCAATGAGGGCGTCATCATGTGGGGCTTTGACAAGATCGGCGTGGGCAAATTCATGGAGGACCACGGCTTCAGCATCACGGGCTATGTGGACGTCGGATACTTCTACGACCTGACCGTTCCGAAGAATGCCATTACCTCGCCCCCAAGAAGCTCCCCGCCCGATTTCATCTTCTTCCCCGGCGACTATAAGAACCAGATCATGTTGAATCAGCTTGATCTCGCCATCCAAAAAACCGTCGATACCAGCAAGTTCGACGTTGGATTCGATGTGGAAGGGATTTTCGGCCGGGATGCCGTGTACACCCACTCAAACGGCATTCTCGACAACGTCAACAAGCGGTTCGGCACCAGCCCGGACGATGATCTGGATCTCGAACAGGCGTATGTGCAGGTCGCTATTCCGCTGGGCAATGGCATCACGATCACCGCGGGCAAGTTCGTCACCTTGCTCGGCAACGAGGTCATCAACCCCACCGGAAACGCCCTCTACACCCACAGCTATATCTTCAGCTATGGCATTCCCTTCACGCAGACCGGAATCACCGGCGCGTATAAGTTCTGCGACACGCTGACTGCCACGGCCGGCATCACCCGAGGCTGGAATCAGTCGACTGACGATAACAACAGTGCCATCGATTTCCTTGGCCAGGTCGTCTGGACCCCAACCAGCAAGCTTGGCGTGACCGTCAACTTCTCTGAAGGTCCCCAGAGCACTGACGACGACAGTGATTATTGGACGGTTCCGGAAGCCATCGTCAGCTATCAGGTTTCCGATCAGTTGAAGGTCGCCGCCGATCTGCTCTACGGCGATGCCAGCTCGATTTCCCAATGGTTCGGCGCTGCCGGGTATGCGTCCTACACGTTCGACAAGTACGCCACGCTGAACTTTCGCGCCGAGTTCTATCATGACGGCCGCGGCTTCACGACCGGCGTGGGCGTTACCGACACCAACTACATCGAGGGAACCCTCGGCGTGGCGGTTACGCCGCTGCCGGACATAATCCTGGCCAATTCGCTTACGATCCGCCCGGAAATCCGGCTGGATTCAGCCGACCGCGGTGTCTATGACGGCAGCAAGTTTACCCAGCTTACAGCCGCCCTCGACGCTTACTGGAAGTTCTAAGCCAGGATCGCCGCAAGATCCAAGAGACCAAGAGCGGGCGTCGCCTTTACCGGCGACGCCCGGTTTTTATTAACCTATCACGAGCTAGAATCCAGCCATGTCACACGCGGCCGCCATCCAGCAGCACGCCTCGATGCGGATCGACTCGCTCCTCGGCCGGGGATTGCCCACGATCTCGTTTGAGTTTTTCCCCCCGAAGACCGAGGCCGGCTTTGCACAGCTATTCACCACCATCAGCGATCTCCACGCGCTAAAGCCGAGCTATGTTTCAGTCACCTATGGCGCCGGCGGGAACACTCGCCAGAAGACCGTGGCGCTCGTCGAGCGCATCCAACGCGAGTCGGCGATCCTGGCGATGGCGCATCTCACGTGCGTTGGGCACACCGCCGATGAAATCTCCGGCATCCTCGATGAACTCTGGGCCGCCGGAGTGCGAAATGTCCTGGCGCTTCGCGGCGATTCGCCGGCCGGACCACAGGGCCAGTTCGTTTCCACCCCCGGCGGATTTGGCCACGCCAGTGATCTCGTGAAGTTTGTCCGTTCCCGCCACGATTTCTGCATCGGCGTGGCCGGCTATCCCGAGGGGCATCCCGAATGCCTCAACCGCACCCGGGATCTGGAGATGTTGAAGCTGAAGATCGACAATGGCGGGTGTTTCGTCGTCAGCCAACTATTTTTCGATAACGCTGATTTCTATCGCTTTCGCGATCAGGCTCGCAAGATGGGGATCCAGGCGCCGATCGTCGCTGGGATCATGCCGATCGTGAACGTTTCGCAGATCAAGCGGTTCATCAGCATGTGCGGGGCGAAGATTCCGCATTCGCTGCTCGTGAAGCTGGAGTCGGTCGAGCAGGATGCCGAGGCGGTTTACGCCGCGGGCATAGAGCATTCGATGGAGCAATGCCGCGATCTGATTGGGCACGGCGCGGACGGGCTGCATTTCTACACGCTGAACAAGAGCCGCGCGACGGTGGAGATTGTACGCGCGCTGGGCGTGAAGCACGCGTACTGATGAAAACCCGAAAGTGCGAAACCAGAATGCCGAAGGTCCCGGCGCGCCGGGGACGAATCAGACCCGAATCCCGAATGAGCAAGCAGCGGTTGTTTCGGATTTCTGACTTTCTGCGCAAGACCGCAAAAAAAGCAAAAACCCCCGCGAGAGCGGAGGTTTAAGTTTAGATACGTTGCAAGGTGGGCCGGCGATTAATATCGGTCGCGATTTCCGCGGTCGCCGCGGTCGCCGCGACCGCCGCCTCCGCCGAATCCACCGCGTCCGCCGCCACCACCACCGCCGAAGCCGCGTCCACCGCCGCCACCACCGCCGAATCCGCGTCCACCACCACCGCCGCCGCCGCTACGCTCTTCGCGCGGACGGGCTTCGTTGACAGTCAATGCGCGGCCATTGTGCTGCTGGCCGTTGAGTGCCGCGACAGCAGCCGCGGCTTCCTGATCCGAAGACATTTCCACAAACCCAAAGCCCTTGCTCCGGCCGGTATCCCGATCATTGATGATCTGGGCGGAAACAACCGTACCATGCGCGCCGAACAACGTTTCGAGTTCCGAGCTATCCACTTGGTAGCTCAGGTTCCCGACATACAACTTCTTACCCATCTGGAATCTCCTTGCGATATGGGTAGACCTCGGCCCGAGGTCAAGTGGTTCTTTCCGGGCCAAATCGAAAGAGGCCGCCATGGCGACCGATGCGGGAGGGAGAAAACGGACACCGAGGAGAGGCAAGACACGAGACGCTTTCCTGAGGCCGATACACGAACCCGCCACCTTACAAGATAAACATGCTACACCAGCCGCGACGGACAAATCAAGCAAAAAATGGCGACCGGGGTTTTGCGGGTTGGCCGGGTGCGACCAACCCATTCATCGCACCAGAAGCCTACTTTTCCTCAACGAACGCCTCATATGAATGCGGCTTGATCTGCAAGGTAAACGAAAACCGCGGCGGCCCTGGCGGCAATTGGCTCAGGCGCGTCGTCGGCCCTTCTCGAGCGGGCGGCGCCTGCCCCTCGATCGTCTGGCCCGTTGCCAAGTCCCGCAACCGCTTGAATCCCCCCGAAACTTCAAGCGTCACATACGCCGGCGTCGGCAGGAACGACTCGACTACGAAACTGTTGTTGTCATACGCGAACAGGCTGATCTGGCTCGGACCCTCCAGAACCACCGGGAAGTTCCTCAGAATCACGCTCTTGATCGCCCCCAGCACCTCCGGCGGAAAACGGTAAAGGTCGTTAAAGTTTTCCGGCACGGCCAGAACGTAAATGATCCCTTTGGAATAACGATCCATCATGAGGATCGGATAACCGTTGCCGCCGGCGATGCCGCTGACCAGCACCCACGCGTCATTGGTCAGGAAGTCGATCTCAGGAATCAAAATCCCCGAAGCCAGGGACGCCGTGCCGATGGGCCTGCCGCGCGGGCCTTGGAATTCGGTGACCGCGACTTTGTGCGGGGTATATTGAAACTCGCAGATGTCTTCGATCCCCTTGCCCTGCAAGGCGCGGAGCAGGCCCGAGGTGATGACCACCGATTTGCCCGCCACCAGTTGCGATTTGATCTTGCCGACGATGTCCGGATCGAACTTGGCCGATTCGGTCAGCAGCAGCGTATTGGCATCGGTCGGGAAAGACGGATACAGGTCGATGGGGATCCCGACCATGCCCAGGAAGTTGTGCAGGAAATCCTCTCCGGTGGCATGAGGCGGGCGATAGCTCTTGATGCCGATCGGGTTCCCGAGGCTGCCGAGAATTCCGTCCACCTGCTCCAGTGAATAGTCCGCCACCTTGGCATACTGGAGATCGGGCGCATCGAATTGCCGCAGGTCTCCAATAAGCTTGTAGTAATCAACGCTCGTGTGAAGGTCCTGCCAAAGAGTTCGATCTCCCGCGACGATCGGCCGCTCCAGGGCCGCCCAATTGAACAGCGTGATCTCCGGCGCCTTGGCGAAAAGCGTGTCCCAAAGCTGCTCGGCATAGCGATCGATGTATTTCAGATCGAACGTGTCCACCCATCCGCCGCCGTTGCGCCCGGGCGCGATGTTATCGAAATAGCGGATGATCGAATAACTTTCGTAAGCCTGAAGATGCTGCTCCGTATAGACGGGGTCGCGCGTCTCCGTGCCGGCGTAAATCCCGTCGAAAATCGCCGGCTCACGGGCCAGGTCGTATCCCAGCCCCTGAAAGTGCTCGTACCAATTCGGAAATTTGATGATGATCCTCACCTTCGGATTCACCGCCCTCGCCGGCTTCATGAGGACGTTCTCCGATACGTCATCCATCGTCTCCAGACGGTACTGCGTCCAGCTTTTGTCACCCTTGGCGGCGATGTCCGCATCCGTCTTGGTGCTGAAGAAGAAAAAATCGTCCAGAATGATTTCATCGAAATGACGGGCGGTCATCTCGACGACCTTCTGAACGTATTGCCGGTCCTTCTCTTCGGCATAGTCGAACGAACGGTACTGCCCCCGGTCGTTATCCGTCAGGGCCATTCCCCCAGCCACCTGAACGCCCTTGTCCTGGAAAAACTTCTTGATCGGCTCGAGCCATTTCTCATCGGCCGTCTGCCGGCTCCGGTAGGTTTCGATGTAGACCTTGTCGATCTTGAGTTGCTTGGAGAGGTTGTTCCAATGTTCCGCGAGCCATTGCGGGTCCTCCATGCTGCGCGTGACGAGGACGGGGATATAAACGGCCACGGCGAAGTTCTTATAATTGCCCGCCATCGAAGGGGACGCGGGAATCAGCAACAAGATCAAACTCGCGACGGCGGCGATCCATTTCTTCATGTGCGAAAGCTCCGGTGATTCAAAAAATCCATTCTCAACAATCAACCAGGCCAAGGCCAATTTGGGCGCGCGATAACGACAGGGGCGTCGAGAATCGGCGCGGCAGCTACCCCATGCCGATGGCGCTGGCGGTGGCGTGGGTCTCAATATGGCTGAGACTCACGAGCCAGCTTGTGATTCCGCGCTCTGCGGCGATGCGCTGGCACTCGCCGGTGAGGCGGATTCCAGGCTGGCCGGCGGAATCTTTTACGATCTCAATGTCGGTCCAGGCAATGCCGCCGCGCCAACCCGTCCCCAGCACCTTCAGCACGGCTTCCTTGGCGGCGAATCGGCCGGCCAGGTGCTCGAAATATCGCTTTGGATTGGCGGCGCAGTATTCCTGTTCCGCCGCGGTGTAAACCCGGTCCAGAAAATGTTGACCATGCTCCTCGTGCAGCCGCCGAATGCGGGCGATTTCAACGAGATCGATGCCATGGCCGACAAGGGGCATTTGGGCATGATAAGGTGCGACCGGGGTGGGGGAAACGATTGCCAATTGCCTATTGCCTATTGCTTACGGCGTCGGGTGAAGCAACTCGGCGTTGGACCGATCGAGGATTTCCATCACGGGCCGGCCGTCAATCTGCCGGATCACCGGAATACCCATCAAATATGCGACCGTCGCGAAGGTGTCCTCGGTGTTGATGACCAGGTTTGGGTAGATCGTCAGGTCCAATCCTCGGCGAATTCCCGGTCCGACCGCGATCCAGGGAATGTGCCGGCTGCGGTCGTCGTCGGGGCCATGTGACAAACCGGCGCCGCCATGATCGGCCGTCACCAAAATGAACGTCGAATCACGCAGATGACACTGATCCAGCGCCCAGAGGACATTTCCGATCGCCCTGTCCGCCTGGGCGATCGCCTGCATCTGCTGCCTGCTCGACCAGCCGAAGGCGTGGCCGGCGTTGTCCACACCGGGAAGATGCACGAAAAGCACGTCCGGCTGATGAAGGAGAATCATCGCCACGGCCTGGTCGGCAACCTCATAGTCCTCAATCTTTTCCGTGTAGGGAATGAATTCCCAATCCAGGGTCTTGGGCTTGGCGAGAATCACGAACTTGGATTTTCCGGCCGCCATCGCCGTCGTATATCCGCATTGCTTGGCCAACTCGAATAGGGTCGGGAACAGCGGATACACCGGGCGCGTGAGGGGCAAATCGAAGTTCCACTGGATGCCGTGTTTCACGGGAACCACGCCGGTCAGCATGCTGGTGTGGGACGGAAGCGTGACGGACTCGGCGGTGGTTCTCGCCCAGAAGCTGTAGCTGCCGGAATTGAAAAGGGCGTGGATATTGGGCGTGTCGCCGCGCAGCGCCAAATCGGGACGCAGGCCGTCAACGCTGATGATGAGGGCCCGGCGAATCTGCGGATCAGGCCGAGTCGCTTGCGCTGCAACGGGCAGCGATGCCGCCACAACGACGAGCCAGATGATTCTGAGCGTCATAGGAATCAGATAACACTGCAATATTTGGGACATGTTTGCAACGGAAGCGATCCAAGAGGCGCCCTTGCGTTCTCAAGGCGCCGTCCCCATACTTCCGGCGTTCAGGAGCTTTCCGCGTGAACAGAAGTATTTCAGCGATTTTTGCGGCCATGCTGGCTCTTGGGGGCTGTCATTCCGAGGCCCCGCCTGCTGTGGAAACCGCTGCGGCGGTCGCGCCCACTGTCGAAGATGATGTGATCGCAACCGTGCGCGGCGACAAGATCACGCGCAGGGACCTCGAGCCGGTTCTCGAGGAGGGATATGGGCTCAATGTCCTTATGACCCTGGTCCAGTTGGATTTGGCCGAGCAGGAAGCGGCCAAGCAGGGCGTCGTGGTGACGCCGGCCGACGTGGCCAGCGAACGCGACATCACGATGAACAACCTGGTCCGCTCGATCCAGGAAATGGACAGCAGCGGCCAGCCCACAACGGAGCCGACCGACAATCTCAGCTCCGACCAGCAAGAGCAGCTTCTCGATCAACTCCTCCAACAGCAGCATGTCAGCAGGGCGGAATTCAACGTGATTCTCCAGGTCAACGCCTACCTGCGCAAGCTCGCGGAGCCCAAGGTAAATGCCAAGCTGACCGATGACGCCGTGCGCCAGCAATTCAACGTGATGTACGGCGAAAAAGTGATCGTGCATTACATCGTCTGCAACAACATGTCCGAGGCCGGGCAGGTCCGTCGCGACCTGTCCGGCGGCAAAAGCTTTGACGAAGTCGCCCGCGCCCGCAGCCTCGATCGACGCACCGCTTACACCGGCGGTGAATTGCCCCCGTTCACGCTGCAGGACAATCGATTTCCCCCGGAGTTCAAGCAAGTGTCATTCGGCTTGAAGAAGGGCGAGGTTTCCGACCCGGTGCAGATCGCCCGATTCATTTACATCATCAAGCTGATCGACCGCATTCCGCCGGCGCACGCGAGGTTCGAGGACTACCGCGATTCGGTGAGGAAGGAACTTTACGAGAGCACCGTTCAGGCGGCTATGAAAGTGATGCGCGATAACCTCGGCCGCATGGCGCTGGATTCGCTCAACGTCCGCGATCCGATTCTCGCGCGGCAGTGGGCGGACAAAATGAATCAGAAGAACGGCCAAATCAAAGATGCCGACCAGCTCCGGGAGGAACTGGACCGCCAGCACGCACCGGCGACGGTTCCCTCAACCCAGGGCTCGGAACACTCCTGGCCGATCTCGCCTTCAGCCCCCGCGGCGGGCGCCGTGCGCTAAGTCACGTTGGGCAAGCAAGTTATCGCAATAATTCCGCACACGCAAAATCCGGTTGATTCCGCTACAATTGAGCTTGTCATGAGCAACCAACCGTTCAGAGTTGACGTTTCGACCCGCATTTCGCGACTTCCGCCGTACCTGTTCGGCCGCATCAACAAGATGAAGCACGACAAGCGCGTCGCGGGCGTCGATATCATCGACCTGGGGATGGGAAACCCCACCGATCCCACGCCCGAGTCCGTGGTGAAAAAGCTCGCCGAGGCCGCACGCGATCCCCGAAACCACCGCTACAGCGTCAGCAACGGCATCGTCGGACTGCGCAAGGAAGTGGCCAAGAAATACCAGGCGAAGTTCGGCGTGCAACTCGATCCGGAAACCGAAGTCATCGCCACCATCGGAAGCAAAGAGGGCTTCAGCCATCTCTGCCTCGCGCTGCTCGGCCCCGGCGACACGGCCGTGGTGCCCGACCCGGCGTTTCCCATCCACGTCTATGCCGTCGCCATGGCCGGCGCCAACGTCATTCGCGTCCCGCTGGGCAATGACCAGGCCTTCCTCGCCCGGATCGAAAAAATGATCGAAGGCCTGTACCCCACGCCCAAGCTGCTGATCCTGAATTATCCGCATAACCCGACGGCCATGACCATCGAGCCGGATTTCTGGGACCGCGCCATCGCCATGTGTCGCCGCCATGGAATCATGATCATCAGCGATTTCGCCTACGGCGAAGTCTGCTTCGACGGATACAGAGCCCCCAGCTTCCTCGCCGCCGCCGGCGCCAAGGACATCGGCGTCGAATTCACCACGATGTCCAAGAGCTACAACATGGCCGGCTGGCGGATCGGATACTGCGCCGGCAACTCGGAGATGGTCAAAGCCCTGGCCACGATCAAAGGCTATTACGACTACGGGATTTTCGCCCCGATCCAGATCGCCAGCATCATCGCCATGCGCGAGCACGCCGACGTGCCGGGCAAACAGAGCAAGGTTTACGAAAAACGCCGCAACGTCGTCTGCCGGGGCCTGGACCGGCTGGGCTGGACCTACGAAAAACCCCGCGCCAGCATGTTCGTCTGGGCGAAGATCAAGAACGAACATCTCAAAGGCCAGGGCACGATCGATTTCTGCCTGCGGATGATGGACGAGGCCCAGGTGGCCCTGGCCCCCGGCCGGGCTTTCGGCGAAAACGGGGAGAACTTTGTGCGGATCGCCCTGGTGGAAAACGATCAACGCCTGAAGCAGGCGATGGCCAACCTGGAACGCGCTCTGATTCCTCGCCAGCCGAAGCCCAAGCGGCCAAGGGCTGCCACCGCGTGAAAGATGGTATAATTACGATTATGTCGATGCAGCACATTGGCCAAGCCGTGGTTCATGGTGGGCAGGTAACACTGTCCGGGCTTGATCTGCCCGATGGCCTGCGCGTAGAAGTTATTGTCACGCAGTTACCGGACCAGCAAACTCGAAGCATCGACGAAATTCACCAGCTAATTGGCGGTGCGGTCGAGCGCTATGACGATCTATTCGAACCGGTTATCTCCGCGGATTCTTGGGAGATGCTTAAGTGATTGTGCTCGACACGCACGCTTGGATTTGGTGGGTGGATGATAGTTCGCGACTGAAAGCTCGGGTGCGGGTAGTGGGTCAGTTTGAATGTTCTGGCAGAGCCGGGCCGTGTCGGCCCGGACCGGGGCGACACGCCCCGGCTCTTTGAAATCAAAATGACCCATTACCTACCTGTCGAGGAAATGCACTGACTTGGCGTTTACGCCGCCGGAGCGGCGCCGGGTTCCGCGGCGAGCGGCAAAGCATCCGTCGCCGCCGGGATTTGCGCCTCGACTTCGGCGGCCGGATGTCTGGTCAGCGGAAACGCCTGGCGGATTGTCTGCGTCAGCGACTGGCCGCGGGTTCGCCAGAGACTTGCCATTTTCTTCAGTCGCGATTCGGACTTGCGCAGGCTCAATTGGGCGAGACTCAGAATTTGCGCTTGAAGCGGCGGATCGTGCAGGGCCAAATCGCATTCGACCGATTCGCGCATCATCCGCTCGGTGAGCACGACGTAATCATGCCAGAGTCCCAAGGCGGTTTGCATGCGCTTGAAGAGTCCCGTGACCGACGCCCCAAGCCGCACGCCATGCTCGCGGGCCATTTCCAACGTATAGCGCAGCGATTTGCCGGCGATGCGGAGCTGATGCGGGTCGCTGCGGCGCTGGCCTGCCAGATCGTTCGCCTGCTCTACGAAGGCGTCGAGCTGAAGATGCACGGATTGTGAAAGCAGCTCGCCGATCCGGTCCCTGGCGCCGGCGATTTCGTGGTGCAGACCCCACCACGAGCCCAGACGCGCCAGCATCCGCGCCGGCGGAGCGTTGTCGGCGGCCGATCGGACGGCCTGGTCGCGCAGGTCGCCCAGGCGCTGGCGCAGCCACTGGGTTGCCGGCTGAAGATTCGGCTGATTGAATTCCGTGAGATGTTCCAGCATCACATCCAAATCTCGCAAGGGCCCAAGCTGACGCCGCAGCGATTTGGTGACCCGGTTGAACGGTTTTCGGAAGCGGCTGGAAACGGCCGGCGCGAACAGGTTCGTCCCGGCCTTCAATCGCCGCGTGGCGACTCGCGCGTCGTGAACGGCGTCCACATCCTCCCCAGCGATCGCCGACGGAACAAGCTTCCGCAGGTTTCCCACCAGCGAATCGAGATATTTCAGCAGCAGAAACTGATCCGCTTCGCGCTTGGCCATGGCCGGATGATTCTAACAGGTCGCGAGAAAACCGGAAAACCGCGGCCAGAACGACGCTGCAACTTTCCGGTTGCTCTGGGGTTATATCTGAGGGCAGTGGCAAGAAATATGTTCCGCACGAGCGTGCCGCAATTCATGTTTGGGCAGGATTCGGTGTATACTTGAAACCTGCACGGCTGATGCAGGATATTGATGGATCAGGAACATCAAAAGACGATTGGCAAGTCGGTATCCCTTACCGGCTGTGGATTGTTTTCCGGGGAGCAGGCAACGGTCACGCTTTCGCCAGCTGAGCCGGGCGAAGGGATTACCTTCGTCCGCGAGCAGGATGGCAAGACCGCGCCGATTCGGGCCACCATCCACAACGTTCTCAAGCGGCCACGGCGAACCTGCCTCAGGAACGGCACACTCCTGGTCGATACCGTCGAGCATTGCCTGGCCGCGCTGAGCGGAATGGGCGTGGACAACGCGGTCGTGCGCGTCAGCGGGGGCCGCGCGGGAGAATTGCCGGCCGGGGATGGATCCAGCCGGCCATTTGTCGAATTGCTCGAAGAGGCCGGCATCGTCGAGCAGGACAAGCCGGTCAATGCCTTGGTCATCCGCAAGCCGGAGCAGGTTTCGATCGGTGACGCGGCGCTGGCGGCACTGCCGGGGCCGAGCGATCATCTGGAGATTCTCTACGAATTCGAAGCGGGCGAGCCGCTGGGCCGGCAGATTTTTCGCTGCACGCTCAAGGGGACTGATCGCGGCGAATTCGCGTCGCAGATCGCCCCGGCGCGCACCTGGGTTTTCGAGCACGAGGCCAGGGACCTTCAAGCTCGCGGCATTGGACTGCATTTAACGCCCAAGGACCTTCTGGTGATTTCTCCGGACGGTCCGATCGACAACACATTTCGTTTTGCCGATGAATGCGCCCGCCACAAGGTGTTGGACCTGATAGGCGATCTGTATTTGCTCGGCCGGCCGGTGTACGGCCGGCTGGTGGCTCACAAAAGCGGGCACGAGTTGAACCACATGCTGGTGCGGCGGCTGCTGCGCCAGGAAGAGGGCCTCGATCGCGAATCCCTGATTCATCGCGACGCCGCGCTGGATATCCGCCGGATTCAGCGAATTCTTCCGCACCGCTATCCGATGCTCCTGGTGGATCGGGTCCTGGAAATCGTCGGCGATCAAAGGGCCGTCGGAATTAAGAATGTCACCTTCAACGACATCTTCTTCCAGGGGCATTATCCCGGCACCCCGATCATGCCCGGCGTCCTGATCGTCGAGGCCATGGGCCAATTGGGCGGCATCCTGCTCAGCCAGAAGCTCGAGCACACCGGCAAGTTGGCGGTCCTGCTCAGCATGGACAAGGTGAAGATGCGCCAGCCCGTCGTCCCCGGCGATCAGTTGCTCCTGGAAGCGGTGACCGTTCGCGTGAAGAGTCGCACCGGACACGTCAGATGCAAGGCGTTCGTCGGCGATAAGCTCGCCGCCGAAGCGGATATTAAATTCATGTTGGTCGATGCGGAGCCTATTTAGACGTTGTCATTGGTCACTGGTCATTTGTCATTTGTAAAATGCAACTGGAAACTTCAATGGCCGGCCGAATTACGAACGACGAATGACAAGACTTCCTATGCCAAAGATTTCCCCTCTGAGCTGTGTCGATCCCAAGGCGAACATCGCCGCCGATGTGGAGATTGGTCCGTTTTGCACGGTAGGGCCGGAGGTCGTGCTGGGCGAGGGTTGCCGGCTGGTCAGCCACGTCGTGATCACAGGATGGACGCGGATCGGCCGGAACAATACGTTTCATCCCAACTCGGTGATGGGCGGACCGCCGCAGGATCGCAGATATCGGGGCGAGCCCACGCGGCTGGAGATCGGCGATGACAACGTTTTCCGCGAAGGAGTCACCATTCACATCGGGACCCCCGACGGGCGGGCCTGCACGCGCGTGGGGAACCACAATCTTCTCATGGCCAACAGCCATATCGGGCACGACGCGCAGTTTGGAAGCGATTGCGTGCTCGCCAACAACGTCATGATTGCCGGACACGTCGCCTGCGGCAACTACGTCAACATGATGGGCGGGGCCGGCATCAATCATTTTGTGACCATCGGCGATTATGTCTTCATCGGCGGCGCCGCCAGGATTCATCACGATGTTCCCCCTTACGTGAAGGTGGATGGAGCGGACCAGATTCGCGGCCTGAATGCGGTGGGATTAACGCGTGCGGGAGTTCCACCCGAGGAGATCAACGAACTGGAAGAGGTCTGCCGAAAGTTGTTCTACCGTCGCAAGCCCCTGGCGCTGGCGCGGGCGATGGCCGAATTCGACGCCATGAACGGCGTCAATCCGCGCGCAAGGGAAATGGTGGAATTTTTGCGGCGGCGCGGCCGGTCGCGAAATGGAAGATACCTCGAAAGCTTGCGGAAGGTATAGGCGCCCACCGTGCGGATGTTCTCCGACAAACTGCTTCTTGTCTCCTCCTCCATGCTGGCTCAGGTGATGCGCATCCTTGCCACGGTGGTGATGGCAAGGTTCATCGGGCCGAAGGAAAACGGGGCTTATCTGCTGATCTTAGCCTACACAGGCTTCGTCTTATCGCTGGGAGATTTCGCGATCCCGCAATCGCTTGTGCAGATTCAGGCGTTTTCAGATCGCGTGCTGCTTGATACGGCGATCTTGCTTGAAAGCGCAATCTACGCGCTGTACGGCGTGGTCACCGTCGTCGCGGGAATCTATGTTACGCATCACTACGCCGATCCGCGCTTGTGGAAGGTGGCGATCATCATCGCCGCCACCAACCTGCTGTCGGCACTCTATGCCGTCCAGCTTGCCAGCCTCAATCGCAACCTGAAATTCGGCGCCGAGAGCCGGCAGAACGTGGTCCTGTCGGTGTCAACGGCGCTGACGGGGATTGGTTTTGCCATAGCGGGCTGGGGCGTCTACGCCATCGCGCTTCAGATTCTCATCGGACAAGTGGTTGCCAACATCGTGCTGCAATTCAAGGTCCCGCTGAAATGGCCTTCACACGGGTCTTGGACGCTCGCCAAACGATATTTGAAGTTGGGCACTCCGCTGTCGGCCGCCTCGTACGTCTGGTGCGTCGAGGGAAGCATCGTAGCCCTGATCATCACTTCCTTCGCAGGCGAATGGGCTCTTGGACTCTGGGGCAAAGCGGTCCAGGTCCAGGCGCTTTTTGCGCAGAACATCATGGCGGCATTTCAGCGCGTCGCTTATCCGCTGCTCTGCCGGAGCATTGCCAATCCTCAGAATCTCAAGCGGCAATTCGGGCGATTGACGGTGACGTTGATGCTGGTTTCGCTTCTGCTCATGGCCTTGGTTGCCGCCAATAGCCATGCGATCGTGGCCGTCGTGCTCGGGCCTGATTGGATTGCCACCGCTCCCTTGCTTCGCATAACCGCCTGGGCCATTCCCGCCGGAGCCTTGCTGACGATCGGCTATATGCTGTGCCTCGCCCTGGGGATTGGCGCGTCGGTCTTCAAGGCTTCAGCGATGAACCTCGCTGTCTTCATTCCAATCCTTCTGGTGGCGCGGCGATGGGAATTGGTGGGACTGGCGGTTTGCTGGAGCGTCACTCGATACTTCCTCGCCGGGGCGATCCTCAGGGCAGGCACCAAGCGAATCGCGGTGGGGCTGGCGTCCGTCTGGCGGGAATTGGCGCGGCTGGTGTTTTGCGCCCTGGTTTCCTGCGCGTCCATGTTCGCCGTGCTGCGGGTGATGCCGCCGCACCTGCATCTCGCCTTCGGTCTGATCATCTCCGGCGCCGTAGGAACTTTTGTATATGGCGCGCTGGTTCTCCTGATCGAGCGTGAGGCACTGGCCTACGCGATTCGCATAGCGCGCGGCGATCGAGCGCCTGACCAGCCCGTTTCCTCCGATTCCGAAAGGTTGCAATTGCTCGCCGCATCCGTGATTGAACCAGCCGATTCCACGAATTCCTTCCTCGCCGCCAATTCACTTCAGCCCGATGTCCATGTGAGTTCCGGAGACAGCGGTCCATCCGGCCAGGCTAGCGGGGACGTGACTGCATAGAACTGAACACCTCTGAATACTTCTAGACCCGGATTTCCCGGATGGCAGTGGACGCCGCGTGCAATGATTTGTCGTTTGACCGCATGATTAAAGGCCTTGCGACTTTGGTGGCCGGGAACCAGAAACAGTTGGCCCGAACTTCGAGGCGCTGTACAATCCCGTCCATCGCATCAGGACGGTCGTGCGGCGTCGGTCAAAAGGGAAGTCCCTGGTAATATATGGCCATGCTCGCTGCCCTACACGAGATCGGAGAGGGGTGGCCGCCTCATCAGCATCGACCCATTTCAAAACGCCCCCGACGGCTCGGCCTCGCGTAAGAACCGGCGGGTTACCCCGCGCTGCCGCCGGCTGAACCAGGGAAACTTGCGGGGAACGGAACGGATACGGTATATGCGTCACGACGCTGGCCGGTTTTGAAACGCCGATTTGGTGCAACACGCGGCACGCGCCACGCGACGGAAGTGCCACGCGACAGGGAAGCGCGATCATGCTCTATTCGGATGTGAGGAGTCTAACCAGGGCCAACGCGTCAACATCGCGGATCGTGGTGATCGGATCAGGGGCGGTTGGGTTGTATGCGGCCAGCATGCTGGCTGAGCGCGGGTGCAATGTCATCGTGATCGAGGCGGGCCAGCGGCATCTGGGGACGTTCGCGGCGGACTCCTACGCATCAATCGGACGCCCCCATAGCGGGATCGCGCTTGCGCGCAGCCGCAGCCTGGGGGGGACGACCAATCTATGGGGCGGGCAGCTCGTCGAGTTTCAGCCGGTCGATTTCAACGGGCGCGATTGGCTGGAGGGGTCAAGGTGGCCGGTTTCTTACGATGAGATTGCGCCCTATTACGCGCCCACGTACAGCCGGCTGGGAATTCCGCCGCAGGTGCAAAACGACGCGGACGTTTGGCGGGGTCTATCGGCGCAGCGCCCGGAGCTTGGCGATGAACTGGAAGTGTTTCTAACCCGTTGGATGCGGATACCCAGTTCGGCCCTCTTGTTCGCGCAGCAGATTCAGAGCCACGAGAAAATGGAGGTCGTCACGGGTTACACCGCCGTCGGCTTCCGCGGCGCCGGCGGGAGGGTCGAGGCGGTGCGCGTCATCGACAAGGAAGGCGCGGAACATTGGATTGAGGGGGACGCGTTTATCCTGGCGGCAGGGACGGTTGAAAACGCGCGGCTCCTGCTGCACGCCGGGCAAAGCAGGGATTGGGATTGTCCCTGGCGCGACAATCAGAACATCGGCAAATATTTCCAGGATCATCTGGTGAACAAGGTGGCCGTCGTGACGCCGGCCGACAAGCGGGCTTTCTTCGAGATGTTCTGCAACATTGTTCTCGGAGGTTACAAATTTCAGCCGAAAATCCGGCTTCGAAATGAGATCCTGGAGAAGCAGCAGATCCTCAACGTCCAGGGGACTTTTATATTCGAGAGCAAGGTGTCGGAGCACCTGGTTTACCTGAAGCAGTTCTTAAAGGCGGCCGTCTTGAGCCGCAAGCTTTCGGGGATCGGCGACTTTTTCCGTAACGGAATCGGGGCGGCGCGATTTCTGGTGCCGCTGATGTGGACGTACGTGAAGGACCACCGGATATTCGTGCCCGGGTCGGCAAAGATCATGCTGGGAGTGCAGGTGGAGCAAGTGTCGGTCGCCCAGAGCCGCATCACGATCGATGGCGGCACGGTTGACGCACACGGATTACCCCGGGTTCTGCTGGACTGGCGCGTCGGCGACCGCGAGCTGCGTTCGACGCGGGAGTTTGTCAGCCAGGCGCGCGACGCATTACAAAGCCGCGGTATCGGGCGGTTGGATATCGACGAGGATTTATTGAGTGAGAATCCGAGCTTTCTGGCCAGCATGCGCGACAATTATCATCAGGCCGGCGGAGCGGTGATGGGGGGGTCGCCAGGGGATGGGGTGGTGGATAAGGATTTGCGCGTCTTTGGGACGACGAATTTCTATGTCGGGGGGGCCAGCGTTTTCCGGACCTCCAGCAACGCCAATCCGACATTCACCGCGGTTGCGTTCACGACGAGATTGGTCGATCACCTCACCGGGTCCAAATCCGTAGCTTGAAGATTTGACGGTGCGCCGGAGCCGAGCATCTGGTCAACGAAATCAATGAAGCCGGAGATTTGCCGCTGGTCGTAATGGTCCGAATCGACCGATCGGGCGTTGGCTTTCACGTGCGCTGCATCGGTGCTGGAGAATAGAACGGCGCCGCCGGCGTTGGACTGAAGATTGTAATGCAGCAGGAGCGAGTTGATGACCAGGGGGTCGGATAGATCGAGATTCAGATCGCTGGAAAATCGGCGGGCCAATTCCGGCCGGGCGCGGATCGCCTCGGCGAGCGGGCGGGCCGGGCCGAAAATGCTATGGGTCACGATCCCCCGCGATTCGACGTTCCGCCAGCGCGGCAGATTCCTTGACTGGGCGTTGTGATTGAACTGAATAATCTGAAGAAAATCCGCAAGCAGCGCGGCATCGGGGGGAAGCTTGCCAAACTCCGAGGCGACCCCGACGCTGCGCACTTTCCCGGCGGCGATCTGGCGCTGGAGCATGGCCAAAAGCTCGGGATTGGTTGCGTCGGCGATCGAGCATTCGTGGAGCAGGAGCAAGTCGACGTAATCGGTTCCGAGCTCCCGCAGGCTCGTCTCCAGGCTCTGCTGCGCCGCGGCGGGAGAAAAGACGCCGGTCTCCACCTTTTGGGAGGCGCGCCGCTTGGCCACGCGAAGCAGTCCGGGGAAAGGGCCGAGGGCTTTTTTGACCGCGTTGACCATCCATCGCTTGCCGACCAGTCCGGCGGGGGGCGAAAGGCCGAATTTGGTGGCGACTGTGACGCTCTGTCTCTTGCCCTTAAGGAACTGGCCGAGGATGCCTTCGGCCCGGCCGAAGCCGTAAAGTCGGGCAACGTCGAAATGGGTTATGCCGCTGTTGTACGCCGTGTTGAGGATTTCGATGGCTTCTTCGGGACGCGAATGGGCCGTAAGTCGCACGCAACCAAAGCCCAGAGCGGATAGTTCGAGGCCTGTTTTGCCGAGCGTCTGTTTGCGCATGCGATGCTCCCGAAAGGACGGAGTTTACTCTCAGAACGCAGGCACGACCATGCGGCCGCTAACCGCGACGACGCAGGTCGGGTCGGGGGCGCTGCCGTCGCCCCATGGAATCAGGGCGGAATAGGCGCCGGAGGGCGTGTGACCGTCGGTGAATGTGGCCAGTGTGCCGGAGGAGTTGGCCCCTTGCACGGCCCTGATTGATTCGGATTCCGCCGTCAGGCTCGCCATAATGGGTGGCTGTCCCGAACGCCGTAACGCCGTGGTTTCAATCAAAGACTCCCGACCCCCAAGACGCTTCACGCTCTCGAGTCGCCGGGCCGCGGGACGGTTTGACCGAACTTCCAGCCCCGGTATAATTTCGCCCTCCGCAATACGACGCTCATGCGGCCGTCGTCAAAGCGGAAACCCCGGCTTGATAAAATTTCCGGCTGTGGACTGGCCGTACATGGTCTTGGCGGCGCACGCTGAGCGCGCTTCTCTGGCTAAGCAAGGAAACGTTCACGCGGCGGCGGATCGATCGCGTGTGATGTATTTGCAAGGATTGCCGTGGCGATAAACCCGCGCGATTTAACCATCGTTATTCCCGCCTACCGTTGCGCGCGATTTTTGCCGGCCACGGTCCGCAGCGCCCTGCGCTGCGGCGAGATGCCGATCCTGATCGTGGAAGATCACGCCCCGGACGATACGCTGGAAACGGCGCAGGCCCTGGCGAAGCAGAATCCCGGGCGGATCACCGTCGTCGCGCAACCGAAGAATCTGGGGACGACCCGCAATTGGCAGTCGGCGCTGGAGCAGGTGCGGACGCCGCTTACGCTGAAGCTGGACGACGATGACATCATTGATCCCCCGTACGTGCAGGCGGCGATGGAGTTTCTGGAGGAGCATCCGAAGGTCGGGATCGTCGCCGGGGCGGACCATGACATCCCGGAGGATTTTGGAGTGGGCGAGGACTTGGCAAACTCTGATTTTCCAGTGACGGACTCACCCGTGACGGCCGCGGATTTTCGCGAATACTCCGGAGTCGACGCCGCGGAGCTTGTGCTGAGGGCCGACCCGTATCCCGGCTCCTCAAGCACGATTTATCGCATGTCCACGTGGCGCGAGGTGGGGGGATTCGACGCGAATCTCGGTTGGTGTGCCGACCGGGAAATCTGGTTTCGCGTGGCGTTGCACGCCTCGATCGCCCAGACCAAACGCGAGGTGGTCTTCCATCGCATGCATCCAATAGGGGTGACCGGGAATTTTCGACGCGGCGATCGGTTCTGCTACGAATGGAGTTATATGTACCGCAAGACCCGGCGCGCTTGGCCGCAGAGGGAACTAACGCCGCTGTTCCGCAGACATATGGCGGTGAACAGCAAGGCGTTTTTCGGATCGTGCCGGCGGGCGGCTCGAGCCGGCCGATTCAAGGAGATTATTCCCCGCGCCTTGGCCGGTTTCCGCGACGCGGCCTGGGCTCTGTCGGTCTAACCGCGCTGATTCCATTCCCGGGGCACCCACGAAACGTGCCGGGCCAGCACGCGCTTCAAGCCGCGGACGTTCTTCACGCCATATTTCGCCCAAAGGAGCTGGCCCGACGAAAGGTCCGCGCGGCTTCGATTGACGAACAGCGTGTTAAGGTGAAGGGTGTCCCTGTGCCAAAGCGCTATAGTAACCAAAGAGTTCCATGTCGCGCCGCGACCAGTTCACTGATCGGCTGTTCCCATTTTTCAATGACGACGACGAAGGGATAGATGTGAATCGAGTGGACGACTGATTGAAATGGCGAGACATCGGTCGTGATCGATCGCTCGGCATCGTCATTCCTATTTGTATAGCTTTTAACTCTATTCAGATTCAAAGATAAACCGGCAATGTATTGAGCAAATCTGTTGGGATCGCCGTGAATATCTTCGCACACGTAGATACCGCCAGACCGCATGCTCGGGAACAGTTCTTCGAGTGTGGCGATTTGTTGGTCGGGGAGGTGACCCCCATCGTTGATCACAATGTCAATCGGCGGGGCGGTCTTAATCCTACAACGCTATCCGAGCCATTTTCATCGAGCGTTGCGTTATAATACCGATTCGGGCAGTTGAAGAAGGACGCCTTTTCGCGGCGTACTGAATAATCCGCGTTAATTGCTCTTGACACGACTATCCGGCTGAATTCAAATTCGCCCGCGATGAGCTTGCCCGCCGAACCAACCGTGTCTCCCGCCACCCTCCGTGATCTCTATATCGAATTGATGAAGAAATGCGTGACGCATTCGCTGTGGTTCGACAAGGAGATCAATGTTTCATTCGCCGAGCGACCCCCCGCACTGGCGAAATGGGCATTGAATGTCCTACATACTGTCCGGGTCCGTCTTGGGCTGTCGCACCATGGCGCACTGGCGAAATGGGCGTTTCGTACCCCCCTAATTCGGCCCTATTTGAACAAGCCGGAAGTTATGATCGAGAGGAAAATGCAGGGGAATATGTGGCCAGAGTTCGCTCACACCATGATCGGCTTTCCCCGGCTGAACAATCTCGAATCCGCCGTCCGTAGCGTGGTGGAAGAGGACATTCCTGGCGATCTGATCGAAGCCGGTGTGTGGCGCGGCGGGGCGTGCATCTTCATGCGGGCGATCCTCAAAGCCTACGGCGTGACGAACCGCTCGGTCTGGGTTGCCGACTCTTTCCAAGGCTTGCCGCCCCCCAACCTGGAGCGGGCGCCCCTGGATAAGGGTCTAAACCTCTACCAGCATTCCGAGTTGGCGGTTTCGCTCGAAACTGTTCAGTCGCATTTTCAGGCATACGGCCTTCTGGATGATCAGGTCAAATTTCTCAAAGGGTGGTTCAAGGACACGCTACCCACGGCGCCGATTCAAAAGCTGGCGGTGTGCCGGCTGGACGGCGACCTGTACGAATCGACTATGGACGGATTGGTCAGTCTGTATCCCAAACTCGCGGTGGGGGGCTATCTGATTATCGATGACTACGGCGCCATCAGTTCGTGCAAACAGGCGGTACACGACTACCGTGATCAGCACGGCATCACCGAACCGCTGCAAACCATCGACTGGTCGGGCGTCTATTGGCGCAAACAGGGCTGATCCGCATCGGTGCCGTTTGAGAAATTCAAAAGGATGGGGAGGTAACGCCATCAATTTGGGAATTCAAAGCGGGAATTAGACCTACAACGATACGGTTGGCATCGTAGCATATGTATTCCTCTGGATAATTCGCTATCCCGCTTCCTATGACATGGGCGCCTTTGACACGGCGGTTGCGTCGCTGGCGCCTGAGGGGCGGCAGCACATGGACATCGCTCGTAAGCAAAAAACAGCACAGCCTACGCGTGCGGGCGAGACTCCCATACCGGATGATCGCTGTCAACAGTGCGTCAGCGCAGGCGCTCGGCGTTATAATTGCCGCACGGTTCAAAACACGGGATGAGCGCTTCCAATCTACAAGCCCCTCGCGTCGCGATGATCCAGGACGGCGCGCGCTTGCGCTATCTGGTGCCGCTGGCTTTGCAGCGCGCGGGGATTCTCGAACGCGTTTTCATCGATTGGTTTGTCCGCAATGGATCCCTCGAAGAAAAAGTTGCGAAGCTGGCAGGAAAAATTCAGCCGAAGCTGGGAACAAAGATGGCTGAGCGAAGATGCCCGGAACTGGACCCTTCCCGCGTCGTTCGCAATCCGGCGATGGCGCTGCGCCTCAGGGTCAGGATGCTTCGGTTTGCCAAAGCGGAGGATGCCTACATCTGGGCGTCGCACCAGACCGCCAAGTGGATCGTCCGCAAAGGCTTCGGCCAGGCGAATATATTGCATGGCTTCATCCGTAACGCCGCGCCGGAAACCTACCGAGCCGCCAAGGCCCAGGGATTGCGAACCAGCGGGGATCAGATCATCGCCCCGTTGGAAGTGGAAATGGCGGAAATGAAGCGGCAGGTTCAGCGTTGGCCCGGCTGGAACGATCGCGAGGGAATTGATCCGCATCAGGAATACGTGGATCTTGAGCGGCATACGTGGGATACACTGGACCACATATCCTGCGGGTCGGAGTACGTTCGCCACGGCCTGATCTCCGTCGGCGTCGCCTCGGAGCGGATTACAGTCGTGCCGTATCCGTGGCCGGCATCGCAAATCCCGCCGATCGAGCGTGCGAAGAAATCCGGCCCGCTATTGGTGGGATTCGTCGGCGCGGTGGGCTTGCGCAAGGGCGTGCCGTGGTTTTTGGAAACCGCCCGGCGATTCAACCCCAATCGGGTGCGCTTCGCCATGGTGGGGCAGGTGATGCTGGATCAAACCCGGCTCGAGCCGTTCGCCGATCGCGTCCAGTTCCTCGGCGCGGTGCCGCATAGCCAGGTGGCCGAATGGCTGCGGAAATTCGACATCTTTTTCTTCCCCACGACCTGCGAGGGATCGGCCGGCGCCGTCCTCGAGGCGATGAGCGCCGCCCTGCCCATCATCACGACGCCCAACAGCGGTTCATGGGTTCGCGACGGCATCGACGGTTTCATCCGATCCTACGACGACATTGGCGGCTTCGAGCAGGCCCTTCGCCAGCTTGACGATGATCGAGATCTATTGCAGCGGATGGGCGAGTCTGCGCGGGCTCGCGTTTTGGCATACGACCTCAACGCCTACCAAAACGATTTATTGCGGTTCTTCGAGAAAGTTATGGCCCCAAGGCTTTGACTACAATCATCAATTGGCGATGCTGGAATCGCCGATTATAATAAGGACGAGGGTTCCGCCAGAGACGTTATCGGGCCGATTGAAGCGGGCTAAAGGATACGGGTCATGAGCGATTACCAGGATTATCAGCCGCATTCGGCCGAAGCGTTTCTGTCCGTTCCCGGCGTTACCGACCAGGACCACGACGTTCGCCCGCTGACGCGCTCAAAAGTCATCTATTTTTTTCTGCTGATTCCGTGCATGTGGGCGGGAATGTCCTGGATTGGAGGGGGAGTGCCCTTTCTGACGGACTTGTCATTCACCACGTTGCTGGTGATATGCCTGATATTGGTGGCCACGGAAGTGATCGCGTTTTCACGACGCTTCGGTTTGGGTGGGATTGTTCTCTTCGGCGGGGCACTGGTCTGGTATATCCACGACTATTTTTATCGCTGGTTCAATACCGACTTTCGCACCAACTTCATGGGTTTCACGTCCACGGTGGTTGCCAAGGACGCGTTTTTTACAACGGTCTTTTTTTTCTTCGCGGGGATGGGCTTGCTCTTGCCGCCGTGGCGCAAATTGACCAATGCGTCTCTGAAGATTCCCGAGCCGGCGAATAACAATGTTTATGTCATCGCCATCGTCGCGACTTTTTTGGTGGGGATGATCCCATACGTCTTTTTCACCAGGGAGTCGCTTGCGACCACCCTCTATAAGGCGATGACGTCGATGCGAACCGGCGACGGCCCGCAATTTACGACCGGGCGAACGGGAAACCTCAACTATTCCTGGGGGGGGTATCTGGCGCAATTGATTCAGATTGGATCAACGGGCGGGGTGCTGGCGGCATTTTACGTCATTATGCTGCCCGGCAGAGGGCCGACAAAATGGCTCGCCACGCTGAATTGGGCCTTCTGGGCCGCGCTCGCATTTGGCGGTGGCGCCCGCGGTGAATTTCTTTTTACGGTGCTTCCCGTGGTGGTGCTTGTATTTCTGAAGTACATGTTAAAGGCGGCGGACCGGCTGCGGAAATTCAGCCCGCGCGCGATTCTCTATTCGGCGGTTTTTTTGTTTTTCATGTTGTTTGTCGTTCAGGTTCAAGGGAATTATCGCAGCAGCGGACTCCAAGGCGCCGACGTGCTCGGAACGAATTTGTTCCAGAGTCTGGGAAACGAGATGTTTTCCGACGGCTTGCTCGGGTACGAGTATTATGGGGAGACTTTCCCGTTCGCGAACGCTAATTTTCCGGGAGCGACGGTGATTCGCCCGATTCCCGACGTCGTTGAGAGATTCGCGATCGGATGGATTCCGCGCGCTCTGTGGAATAGCAAGCCGGGGATCGACACAGCCTCGCAGTGGTACAACCAGCAGATTAGCGGCGGAACTGCAGACACCGACCCAAACTCCGGGCAGGCCAAAGGAGGGACCGTCACGCCGTCCATCGCGGCGGGGGCCTATAACGCGTACGGAGTTCCCGGGGTGATCGAAATGGGGCTGTTGTTTGGATGGCTTTGCAAACTATCCGAGGAAGTTTTGTGGGTGAACCTGCGCCGACCGCTGAGCGTCATGTTCGCCCTCGGTATTGCCGCGTGGCTATTTCGCTGCTTCCGCGATCTGACGCCGCACGACCTCTATCCGCTGCTTATCGGAATGCTGTTCATTATACTCACGGTTAAGTTCATGCAGATATTTTACGGAGGCCGGCCGGCCGCGCCGCTCGTCGTCTCCGGAGAATACGCTTGATTTCCCGGCGGCGGTGTCGGCATCGCTCCTTTCTTGCGGTCCGGGTTGGTGCCGGATGAACGTGGAGCAGCATGCCGATGGAAGGGACAAACAGGACAGAATCCGAGGGATCGGGCGCGTCGATCGTGATCAGCGCAGGGAGTTTGGACGCGGGTGGGGTGAAGACGCACCTGATGCTGCTGAGCAAGATGCTGAGCCGAACCGGCGCCAGGGTCACCATCGTGGGAACCAAGCGGGGATGGACGGAACGGGAGATCGAAGAGGTCGCGGCAACGGGCGTGCGGGTGAAGGTTCCGCCCCGCTGGATGGCGAGAGATGCCGGCCATTCACGCCTTTCCCGAGCCTACGCCGCCGCGGCGCTTCCGCTGTGGGCGTGGCGGGCGCCGACGTGCCTGTATTTGATCGGGGTGGGGAATTACCACCTTTGGGCGTGCGGCTGGTTCGGACGGGCAGCGCCGACGGTTTATCATGAAGTCGTCTGCAATCCGGAGCCGGATAACCTCTGCGGTCGTTGCGCTCTTGCTTCGGACGGCGTGGTCGCCAACTCGCTCATCGTCGCCGATCAGTTTCGGCCCTTTGTGGGAAGAATTCCGGTCAAGGTGATTCCCTTTCTGACGATGGATAAGCCATGTCCGCCTCCATCGCCGCGTCCCGCGGCAGGCGATCGAGAATTGCGCGTCGTCTATCTCGGCCGCGTGATCGAACACAAGCGCCCCGATGTTCTGGTCCAACAGTGGAAGAGCCTCACGGCAACCGGCCCCATCGGGCCGGCGCGGCTCGACATCTATGGCTACGACGCCAGCGGCAGTCTTATCCCGAAGCTTAGACGATTTGCATCGGAAAATGGCATCGAGCATATCGTGACGCTGCACGGTTCATACCAAAACGAACAATTGGACGACATCCTGGGAGCCGCCGACGTCGTGGTGTTGCCCAGCCTTTTGGAGGGGTTGCCGCTCGTGCTGGTCGAAGCGATGCAGCGGGGCGTGCCGGTCGTCTCGACCGACGCGGGCGGCAGCGCAGAGCTGGGCCGCGAAAATCCCGATGTCAGGATTACCGCGATGGATTGGGACGCGTTTGTGAACGGCTTGCGCGAAATGGCGGGACTGCTGCGGGTGGGCAAGATCGATGCGGTTCGGCTGCATCACTGGACGGAGACGCGCTACGGATACGCCACCGTCGCCCGTCAATGGCGCGCGGCGCTGCTGCGGCCGCGCGAATTCTTCGGCCCTGGAAACGGCTCGAAACAGATGTGACGGCGTGGCGTGGCGGGGAGCGGGGCGGGACTTATCAGACGCCGCTCAGGATCGAGGCGTCACGGTTGACTCTGTGGCCTGGGATGCTGCGGAATATTTTGCGATTGGGCGAGGATCTCGGCGGGCGAAAAATTCGTCAGGCGATTTTCCGTATTCGCAATGGAAGGCGAAGCTGATTCGCGTCGCGCCGCCACCCCGGACGGCTGCCGCCAAATCAGGCCAAAATGCCGCAGCGATTCCCGCACGCCTTCGACGGGGTCGGCGGCGCGACGCCACAGATCCAGCATCGGCGCGCACCCGGCCTTCATTTCCAGGTAGCGGTCCGTCTTGGTGATTTCCCACAGGGCATCGGTCATCGCCTCGACGCTGCGCGGCGAGATGATCAGCCCGTTCTCCCGATGCCGCACCAACTCCACCGCCGCTCCCACAACGGATGTCGCGATGATCGGCAATTCGCACGCGATCGCCTCGTTGATCACCAGGGCCCAGGGTTCATATTCGCTGGGATGCACCAGCACGTCGCAGGCATGATAGGCAAGCACCGTCTCGTGGAATTGCAGAAATCCAAGCCACTTTACGCGCGGCCGGGCCGTGTCGTTCAGCGACGCCTCCAGGGACTTGCGGAGCGGTCCGTCGCCGGCGATCACCACGTCCCATTCCGGACGAGCCAGCGCCACGCGCGTGAACGCTTCCAGCAGCACATCCACACGCTTGATGGCGATCAGGCGGCCGCAGTAGAGCAGCCGCTTCCGGTCCGGCGCGAGGTTGTGCCTTGCCCGAAACGCCGCCACCTCGCGCTCATCAATATTCGACAGCGATGCGTAATCCGGCTCGTATGGGAACAGAAATTCCGGCAGATTGTGGTCCAGATAACTGCGAAAATAGGCCCTGCCGCACGTCCCCATCGGCATCAGGCCCGCGACTCGTCTGAGCACCCATCGCAAGAACGGCCGCTTGACGCGGCGGAGGAGCCAGGACGTCCTTGCGTCGGCGAAAATATTCGAGTCCGCCGTCAGCACCAGCGGAATCCCCGCGCGACGGGCCCAGCGAATCAGCAGCAGCCGCGTCCAGTCATTGTATCCCAGAAGGATGATCATCTGAATTCCATGTTGAATCAGATGCTGTTGAATGTCGTGGAACAGCCGGATGTGCCGAAGCGATATCGGCATCCACGCGTTGATATGGTTCTGAGCGAAAAAAATCGGATTCAGTTCCGGCGCGACCCGCATTTGCCACGGCATGCTCGGATTCGAGATCGTGTGCGTGAAAATGTTGTGGACCGCAACGCCCTCCAATTCCTTCGCCATACGCTCCTGCACGTGCAGACGATACGGCGTCGGTTCGTTCGAGATTACCGCCAACTGCACCAGGCTCGAGCTTTGCGGCGTTCCCACGACCGCGCGATTCACAAATTTGAAACGCTCCTGGCTCCGATTGAAGGCTTCAGCCATTTTCGGAGGAAGGACCAAGGGGATGCCGTAATTCCTCCTCGCGGTATCGATCTTTGCGAGGGAGCGCGCCAGCCATTTGTCATTCACCGCCACACCGAAAAATTCGCATATTCGCCGCAGCGTTTGTTGTGGATTGGTTGTCAACTCATCGTAGGTTATTTCCAGCAATCGATCGCCGAGCCGGCCGCGCCAGCGGTCAATCTCGCCGAGGCTGACCAGCCATTCATACGCGCCTTTGGACTCATAGCTCTGAAGCAGCGGGATTTCGTCGGGAAAATAATTGGCGCCGGAGCCGTCCATCGCAAGCGCAGTCCATTTCGATCCCCCTCGACCCCACCATCGATTCAAATCACGCTTGCCGACGATCCCATAGCTGCGGTCGCGCGACAGCCGGTCGATGGACCGCACCACATCCACACCGTCCCGAATCAGGTGGATGAACTTACACCCCGGACTCAGCGCGTCCAGATACCCGATCCGGCACGCATTGAACGGAGTCTTTTCCACCATCAAGTTGGCGCCGGCTCGCTCGGCTGGCTGGAGAAGCAATCGATTGAACCGCCTGCGGGAACGTTCGTTGCACCGATCGGCGCCGAGCAGCAGCGTGGCGGACCCAATGTGGTACAGATTGAGCACGTCGATCGTCGGATCGATCGATGCCCAGAGATGATACGGCTCGTAAAAATAGTAAACCTCGGGATGGTGTCTGAGGACTTCGCCGCACACCGTCGTGCCGGATCGCCCACAGCCGATCAGGTACGCCGAACGAATCGCCGGTGCGGACCCATTGCCTGCATCGGCCTGGGCCACGCGCCGGTCCGCGTACCATTTCAGGGCGCCGTACTTGATCGCCCGCCCCGATGCCTTGAGCAAATGATTCACCTGCCACAAACTCCGTTGCGAGATTCGACCGTCGTCAGAGCCGGACCATTGTAATCATATTCCGCCCGGCCGATGGGAGGAACCGTACGGGCTTGATACAATACTTGCGGCGCAAAAGCCCGCGCCGGGACCCGGGGTGTGCCCGTCGAATCCGGGCAATGCCGCTGGGAACATCGGCCTAGTCGCACTGGATGAAAGTATTGCATGCCATTCCATCTCTCGACCCGGCGACGGGTGGACCTCCGGTGGTGGCAACCCGGATGGCGGCGGCGCAGGCGGCGCTCGGCTGCCAAATGCAGATTGTCTCTTATCGATTTCCCAATGCCGAGGACCGCATTGCCGCCGCCATCAGCACGATTCCTCAGATCGACGCCGTTCAGCTCCAGTATCTGCCTCCACTCACCCGGACAGAACGATTCCTTGCCCACGGCGCTCGCCGCAGCCTCGCCGGCGTCGTTGGGGAATTTGATCTGATTCACCTGCATGGCGTATGGGACTCCTTGATCCGCGTGGTCGCCAAGCTCGCCGTCGCCGCCGGCAAGCCGTTCGTTCTCACTCCCCATGGCATGCTTGATCCCTGGGGCATGGCCCAGCGCTGGTGGAAAAAACGCCTGGCCATGGCGCTGGGATATCGCCACATGCTCAACAGCGCCGCGTTTCTCCATTTCCTCAATGCTGACGAGTGCGCCCTGACCAAAAGCCTCGGGTTGACCTCGCCGGGCCGAATCATCCCCAATGGCATCTTTCTCCAGGAACTCGACCCGCTGCCCGACAGGGGCGCCTTTCGCGCCGCCCATCCGGAATTTGCCCGCGCCAAGTTGGTTTTCTTCCTCAGCCGGCTGCATTACAAAAAGGGCCTGGATTTTCTGGCCGATGCCTTCGCCATCGTTTCCCGCAGTTTCCCCGATGCGCATTTGATCGTGGCCGGCCCGGACGACGGCGCCCAGGGGGCATTTGAATCGCAAGTCGCCCGCCTGGGGATCGCACAGCGCGTCCACCTTGTGGGTCCGCTCTATGCGGCGCAAAAGCTCGCCGCCCTTCGCGACTGCGATTGCTTCTGCCTGCCCAGCCGCCAGGAAGGATTCAGCCTCGCGGTCACCGAAGCGATGGCCTGCGAGACTCCGGTGGTGATCTCCACGGAATGCCATTTCCCCGAAGTGAAGGAAGCCGGCGCGGGCGTCGTGGCCGAACTCAATGCGCCAGCGATCGCCGCCGGAATTGAAACCGTCCTGCGCGATCCACACGCCGCGGCGCAAATGGGTCAGGCGGGCCGCGCCCTGGTCGTCAGCCGATTCACCTGGCCCAGCGTGGCCCAGCAGATGATCGAGAATTATCGGCAGGTTTTGGCCGGTCAAATGAGATAAGCGGCAATATCACCCAATGCCATGCGCGGGGGACTGGCGGAGGTCAGGGGGCCGGCCAACTTGTTATCGACGGCGAAGACGGCCCCCACCATGCGTTCAACGCGGCCTTCCTCGTCGATATACATTCTGCCGCGCGTGCTCACCCGCCGGATCGTCCCGTCGCCGCAGACCACCCGATGCGAAATCTCGTAATCGCGATGATGGGCTCCGCCGCCCACCGACGCCAGGTGGAAAAACTCCCGGTCCTCGGGGTAAATGTAGGCGAAGAAACCCTCGTATGTGGTCGCGAAATCGGCTTCGGTCCGGCCGAAAATCGCCGGAAGATTATTGGATTTCCAGAACGTCCCGCTTCTGACGTTCGCATCCCAGCACGCCACCCCGGAAGAATCCAGCGAAAAGTTCAACCGGCCTTCGCTTTCCTTCAGCGATTTTTCCGCTCGCTGCCGGGCGAAATGCTGGTAGCTGATCAACAGGGCGAGAAACGCAAACAGCGAAAGCCGCACAACATCGTCAGGATTGGAAACGCGAAAAGAGTTGTCCGGCGGCATCAGCCACGCGACGATGAGCACGGACAGCAGGGTGGCGAAGATGGCCGACATGGCCCCGCCGCGCCAGGCGGCGATCACAACCGCAGCGAGGAAAAACGCCATGATCCCGTGCTGTTGCAGATGCCGGTCAACGTGATACAGGACTTCCGTCGCTGCCAGCGCAAATGCAACCGCGATGATCGCCAAAAGAAAGTGTCGCCCTGTCCGCCGGATTGCCGCACTCATGGTGTACACAAAAAACAAAACCCATTCGTGTGTCGCCCCGATTTCATACGATATTCCTCACGGCATTCTAAAGGGTATCGATTGGTTTGCAAGCAATTCCCGCTAATCTTCAAAGATCCGCCGCTTGAGAATTTTGGCGGCCGGACCGATTACCACTTGATCCGCGGGCACATCGCTAACGACCGTGGCCCGCGCGCCCACCACGGCACGGTCTCCGATTGTAACGCCTGGACCGATAAAAGCGTCCGCCGCGATCCAAACCTCTTCCCCTATCACGATGGGAGGTGTAAGCATAGGGAAGCGCCGCGTCGTATAATCGTGCGTGCCGGCGCAGATGTGCGCGTACTGGCTGATCGTCGAGGCGCGCCCGATGGTGATTTTTCCCATCGAATAGATGATCGCGTAATCGCCGATCACCGCGTCATCCCCCACGGACAAATTCCACGGAATCTCCACCCACACGGTCGGCCGGACCCGAACGCGTTTGCCCACCTTGGCCCCAAAAAGCGCCAGCAGAAGCCGTCGCCACCCATACCAGTTGTGAAACGAGAGCCGGAAAAAAGTCCCTCTGACGATCATCCACAAGGCGCGTTTGATGTTTTCCATGGGTTCGAAGGGGCTGGCTTCGGCTTTTGGGCGTCGCGCCGCGGAATGCGACGGCGGCGATGAAGCCGCGGGCGCAATCTGCGGAACTGCGGCCGAAGCGCTGGAGGCTTGCTCCGTCGGCGGCGGTGGGGCGGGCGGCTTGGGAGGCAACACAATCTTTGTCATCGTGTTCGTCTCTGCCGAAGCGGCGGCGCCTCCCTCCGCCACCGCCAGGCCCTCGATTCCCGCCGGCATCTTACCTCCCGTGCGGACCAGCTCATAGTATTTGGCGCGAATAAACAATTCGTAGGTGCTGATGAAGAGACACAACGTCAGCCCCGCCCGGCGATCCAGGATCCCCCCGCGGAGGAAATACATGTAGACAAACCGAAAAAGCCAGGGCAACGCCAGCTTCGGGGCAACGCAATATTTCATGTACCGCCGCCGCGCTTGGCGGTCGTTCACAAATCGCAAAAACCCCGGCCATTTCTCGTGATGGCCATAGATTTCCAGCGCCTCCAGGGTCGAATAGCGATTGTGCTTGGCGATGAAATGCTCAAGCCCGCGCCGGTCCTCGTGACGAAGAAGATGCCGGAATCGTCCGGTCGGCCCGTCGATGATCATGTGCTCGTGAACGTTCCGCTCTTCGTACCGTGCCGCGCCGCGCTTAAAGAGCCGCAGATTCCACGCGGGAAAATACGCGCAGTGGCGAATCTCACGCCCCATGAAGACGACCACGCGATTGAAAAAAAAGCCGCTCTCCGGAACATTCGCCACCGGCCGCGAGACCACCGCCAGGATTTCATCCTTCAATGGCGGCGTGACCGATTCATCCGCGTCAATGATCAGGATCCAGGGCGACTCGAACGGCAGATTGGCCAGCGCCCAATTCTTCTGCCGCGCATATCCCTCCCAGGCCTTCTGCACCACGATTGCCCCATACTCGCCGGCAATCTCGCAGGTCCGGTCCGTCGATCCGCTGTCGACGACGAACACCCGGTTGACCCATCCCTTAACGCTTTCCAGCGTGTGCGGAAGGTTCAATTCCTCATTATGGGTCTGGATCAGGACATCGACCATGGGTGCGCCGCCAAACGTTCCTTATATATCGGAAATAGGGCCGTTGGTCATTTGTCGTTTGTCATTTGTCATTGCTCATTGTTCGGATAAGACTGCCCGGCTTCCCGCCTTTACAAATGACAAGTGACAAATGACAAATGACAAACGATAAATGACGCTCATGCGAATCCTCCACCTGACAGCCGGCTCTGATGCCGGTGGGGTTAGCCGCTATCTCTACGATCTGTGCAGCGCCATGCAAGCCGCCGGGCATCAGATGGCGATCGCCGGCCAAAAAGGCCCCTGGCACGAGATGTTCGCCGCCGCCCCCTGGCCCTGGATCGAGGCGCCCATCAAAGGCGGCCCGTTGCGCCTTTTGAAGGCGTCCCGAATTCTCCAGCGATATCTGGAAGAGAATCCAGTCGATCTCCTCCACACCCATTACCGCAAAGCCACCCTGGTGGCGCGCCGCCTCCAAAGAAAAGATATCAACATGCCGGTCTTGTACACCCTTCATCTCTCCCACATTCCCCTCAGCGGACCCTGGCGATGGCTGAGCGATTTCGGCGACCACGTCCACGCCGCCGCCGCCGATGCCCGCCAATGGCTCATCGAACAGGCCCGAATTCCCCCCCAACGCATCTCGCTCATTCCCCACGGCGTGCATACGGAGCGATTTCCAGTCCCCGATGCCGCCACGAAGCGCAACGCCCGCGCAGAGCTTGGCCTGACTGACGACGATCTTGTCGCTCTTTATCTCGGCAGACTGGAAGACCCGAAAAACGAATCATGGCTCATCGACCTCGCCGCCAAGTCGCGACATTCCCTGCCGCGCCTGCGCGTACTGCTGGCCGGCGACGGACCAAATGAAAACGAGGTCCGAAAGCAAATCGAGCGAGAAGGTGTTCTAGACCGCGTGTGGATGTTAGGCTACCGCCAGCCCCTTCCGCTGCTGCATGCCGCCGATGCGCTGCTCCTTCCGTCTCAGCGGGAAGGATTCTCGTACGCCTGCGCGGAGGCGATGTGCGCCGGCGTGCCGGTTCTCCGCACGCACACCAGCGGCGCCAAGGAACTGATCATCGAGGGAACAACCGGCCGATCCGTCGCAATCGACCGCCAGGCGTTTCTCCAGGCCGCAACTGAGTTCCTCTCCGACAAATCCTCCCTCCAACGGATGGGCATCGCCGCCGCCGAGCACATCCGACGGAATTTCACGTTCAATCGCCAGTTGAGCGAAACGATCGCGATGTATAAGCGTCTTACGGAGTCGGGCCGTGCCGGCCCGCGCTAAAATGCCCGGGATATGCGCCCGCTGGCGCACGTTTCATCGTTGCTTCATGCTTGAATTGAGAATGCCCTCATGAGGTTCACTTGCCGCGCGGCCTTCACCCTGATCGAACTTCTGGTGGTCCTGGCCATCATCAGCATTTTGTTGGGATTTCTCCTGCCCGCGATGGAGCACGCCCGCCATCAGGGATATATCGATAAGTGTGCCTCCAACCTCCGTCAGATCGGCATGGCGATTTCCATGTATTCCAACGAGAATCAGGGCAACTACCCGCGGACGCTCTACGATCCGACCCAGCCGCTGACGATGGGCACGGGAATCTCCGCGTCCGATCCCTTCCAAGGCGGCGGCGTTTTGGCCAACGACCTCACCGCCGCGCCCTATCTTCTTCTTCGATCACAGCATCTTCCCGCCGAAATCTTCATCTGCCCCTACAATGACGCAACCACATACCTCGCCGATCCGGCCGATCCGCAGAAGCATTCCAATTTCACCAATTGGAAGGAAAATCTGGCTTACAGTTTTGCCAATCCCTATCCCGCCCTCCCCGTCGCCGATGCTGGCTACCGCCTGACGAGCCATCTTCGCGGCGATTTTCCCGTCGCGGCTGATTTGAATCCCGGTGCAAAGCCGCCGGTCGCCGATGTCACCGCGGCCGGCCCCGGAGCATCCTCCAGAGTCATCGAGAACGCCAATAGCCTCAATCACGAGCAGGATGGCCAGAATGTTCTATACGCCGACGGCCACGTCGATTTCCAGAAGACCTGTCTGTGCGGCATCGGCCAGGACAACATTTTCACCAACCAGTCCAACCAGGTGCAGGCATCGCCGCTGAATCCGAGCGACGCGGTCCTGCTCCCCGCGAATTGAGCGGCGAAAACCCCCGAATGGTTGCACGGCCCGCCGCAGCCGGGATAATTCCCGCAGTGAAAAAGCCCGCCATCTTCTTTGATCGTGACAACACGCTCATCGCCAGCGACGGCTACCTCGGCGATCCGGCCGCCGTCCGATTAATTCCCGGCGCATCCGACGCCGTCGCCCGCGCCCGCGACCTCGGCTTTGCCGTCGTCACCTTCAGCAATCAGTCCGGCGTGGCGCGCGGCGAGTTCGGCGAAGACGCCGTCGTCGCCGTCAACGAAAAAATGGCCCAGCTTCTCCTCCAGGAAAATCCCCGCGCCAAGATCGACCGCAACGAGTTTTGCCCGTTTCATCCCGATGCGACGATCGAAAAATATCGAAAGGACAGCGAACTCAGAAAGCCAAAGCCCGGCATGATCCTCGCCGCGGCCGGCGCGCTTGATCTGGATTTGCCCGCCTCCTGGATCATCGGCGATGCCCCGCGCGACATCGAAGCCGGCTATGCCGCCGGTTGCCGAACCATTCTCGTCAGCAACCCTGCCCTCTCCCCATCGCCGGCAACGCTTCAGCCCAGCTCCGTCGATCCGGATGAAACCGTTTCCAGCCTCGCCGAAGCGATGGACGTCATCGCAGCCGCCGAAGACGACGATCCGCCCGCATCCGACCCCGGCCCCAACGAGGAACTTGCCCGGATCGAACATCTTCTGCAGCAGATTCTCGATCAGGTTCGCCGTAACAGCGAACATCCCGCCGACTTTTCACTCGGCAAAATGCTCGCCGGCGTCACGCAGATCCTCGCCATCGCCCTGGCCGTCGGCAGCTACTTTTACAAGCCGGTTGGTGAACCGCTCATGCCGATCCTCGTGGCGATCTTCTTGCAGGCGCTGACCATCTCGCTGCTGGTCATGGGCCGCGAGAAATAGAACATCTAAACAACGCGCTCCCCTTCGGGTCGCGGCTAAACTCTAGTCCGCGTATTTCACGCTGCATCCATACGGCTTGGTCTGGGGCACGCTCACGCTCTTGCCGGACAGAATCTCATCCAGCGCTTTCTGAACATAGTTCACCTTGTCGCTGGTCTTGTCCCCATCGGGATTGTTGTCGATCGCCCCCTCATACGCCAGCGTTCCATCGCCCGCGATGATGAACATGTGCGGCGTGTTCGTCGCGTGATACGCCTTGCCGGTGCTCCCGCTGGAATCGTTCAACTCGGGATAGGAAATATTCTGCGACTCAGCCCACTGCTTGCTGGCGTCATTCGTTGCGAAGCTGCTGGAATTGATCGCCAGCCAGACGACGCCCTTGTCCTGGTATTGGCTGGCCAGGGTCTGCATGGTCCTTACCTTGTAATGCCGTTGAACGAACGGACACTCGGGATTGGTCCATTCCAGCACGACGATCTTGCCGGCAAAATCATGCAGGCTGATGTTCTTCCCGTTTTGGTCCTGAAGCGTAAAGTCCGGCGCCTTGGCGCCGATGCTCACGGGAGAATCCTTCTGATCCTCGGCAAAACTCCGCCCAATGAGAGCAAGCGACGCCAGCACCAGAAGCGACGTCAGCGCATAGATCTTAGCTCGCACGGGGTGTCTCCTTCGCAAAAGAAATTCAAAAGAGCGATATTCCGCAACTCTAGTGATTGTTGGCGCCCGCCGGCCCCAAGACAAGCGAAACATTCACTCCCCGCCGTTTTCCCTCCTTGGATGCGTATCCCACCACCGCCTGCAGGGTTGTGGGCGGCGGGGCGGTCCCAGCCAGCGGCTGGACCTTGAAGCGGATCACCGTCGTTTTGTCATTTGTGCTTACCGTGGTGTTGGAAATGTTGTAATCCTCCAAGACGCCGGGAAGGAATTCGACCGAATCCGCCGCGCCGTCTCGCCAGGTAATCTCAATCACACACTCGCCCGTGTTGTCGGCCCTGGACCGCACGTCCGCCACGTTCGGGCAATCACCGGCATCCACCGGAAGCTGACGGATCCAATCATCGAACAGTTCCTGGTTTGCGGGGCTTGCGGGCGTGGCCGAGCCGAGCGTCAGATCGACCGTTTGTTTCCCTTGAATGCAGACATTCGAGCAGACCAGCCACGAAACCGCCGCCCGGAATTCGCCCTGGAAATCTGCGGGCAAATTCGCCGGCGGCGTCACCCGCGTCAGAAGCAAAACGGAATTCTCATATCCGAAAGCGACGATATTCCCCGGCTGGTCGTATCGGAGCGGCGTGGGAAATTGCAGCGGGCCGGCGCTAAAACCATCCGGAAGCGTGTACGTCACACGCGTTGGCAGCCCGGCATCGCCCGGGTTTTTCCAGTACACATGCCAACCCGGATCGATGGAAAGTCGCACGCCGAGCCAAAAAGGCTTACCCGCCTGAACGGATGAAACATTTGCCAGAAGTTCGGCTCGCACCTGTGCCGCCGACGCCCGCGCCGCCATCAAACAGCACAAAACCCCCAAAGCCAGCGATTTCCCAATGGCCATAAACTTATCTTAGTTTAGCCGCGACCCGAAGGGGAGCGCGGCCTCAATTGCACCAGCACTTCTACATTCCCCCCGCCCCCCTTGATCGGCGAGCGCACGCTATTCTCCCAAACCCATCCCCCGGCCTCGATTTCCCGCCGAACTCCCTCCACCACCGATTCCACCGATTCCTCCGGCACCACCCCTTTGCGCAGGATCGCCGGATCAGCTTCATAGTGCGGCTTAATCAAGCTCACCACTGTCCCCCCTTCGGCCAGCATTTTCCGAGCGTTGGGCAGAATATTCCGCTGGCGCGTCCAACTAATATCGATGGCGACAATCCCCACGGTCTGGGGAAGCTGCACGTGCATCGCATTGGTCCGCTCCATGACGAGAACGCGCGCATCCTTCCGCAGCTTCCAATCCAGAACGCCATAGCCTGTATCAACCGCATACACCTTGGCCGCCCCGCGCCGCAGCAGGCAATCGGTAAACCCGCCGGTGCTGCATCCAAGGTCGGCACAAATCTTCCCCGACACGTCCAGGCCGAAAAACGTCAGCGCGTATTCGAGTTTTGATCCGCCTCGCGAGACAAATTCGGCCATGGGGGATATTGTCATTTGTCGTTTGCCATTTGTCATTGGAAAGCGCGCTTCGCCATGCAGACTCGTCAACTGGGCAATTCCGACGTGAAAGTTACGCCGATCATCTTCGGCGCCTGGGCGATCGGCGGATGGCTCTGGGGCGGAACCAACGATCAGGACGCCCTCGACGCCATCCGCGCCAGCATCGATCACGGCGTCACCACCATTGATACCGCCCCGGTCTACGGCTTCGGCCTCAGCGAAAAACTGGTGGGGCAGGCCATCAAGGGCCGCCGCGACAAGCTCGTCATCGCCACCAAATGCGGCAATCGCTGGGACGGCGCCGAGGGTTCCGGCGCATGGCAGGACAAAGATCTCGCCGGCAACAACGTTACGATCCGACGGAATTCCAGGCCCCAGAGCATCGTTTGGGAATGCGAACAGAGCCTCCATCGTCTCGGCATCGACGTAATCGACCTCTATCAAATTCACCGGCCGGACACACAAACGCCGGTGGAAACATCGATGCGGGCATTGGAAAAACTGCGCGAGCAGGGCAAGATTCGCGCCATCGGCGTCAGCAATTTCAACCTGGAATGGCTTCAGCGAGCCGCGGCGGACGTCCCGCTGGCAAGCCATCAACCACACTACAGCATCATTCAGCGCGAAATCGAGCGGGAAGTGCTCCCATTTTGCCGCGAGAAGAACATCGCCGTCATCGGCTATTCGCCGCTGGAGCGCGGCCTGTTAGCCGGCGCGGTCGGCCCGGACCGCAAATTCCCCGACACCGATCATCGCTCGCGCCACAAGTTCTTCACCGTCGAGAACCGCAACCAAATCGCGGGCGCGCTCGCCAAGATCAAGCCGATTGCCGATGCCCACAACGCCAGCTTCGCCCAGACGATGATTCAGTGGACGATTCATCAACCCGGAATCACCGCCGCCATCGTCGGAGCGCGCAACGCCCAGCAGGCCGAGCACAACGCGCGGGCGATGGAGCATTCCTTCACCCAGGAGGAATTCACCGAGATTCGCGCCGCGTTCGACGCCTGCGCCCAGGCCATGACCGCCGATCAAGTTTAGCCGCGACCCGAAGGGGAGCGCGTTCGATTCCGCAGCGCCTTCCCAATCATCTCCAGCAACTTCTCCCCCTCTCCCGCCCAGAACCGCAAAGACAATTCCGCCCGCCAAACCGGCATCGATATCCGCCCGCTCACCCGGGACAGCTTCACCCAATCCTTCTCAGTCACCACCAGCAATTCCGCCCCAGCCGACGCAGCCTCGTCAATAATCTCCGCGACATCCCGCTCCCGATAATCGAAGTGATCCCCAAACTCCCTCGTTCCCACGCACACGCCGCCAACCGTTCCCATCCGCCAGAAAAAGCTGGCCGGGCTTCCAAGTCCGCAGAACGCGAAATACCTTTTACCCTCCAGCGATTGAATCGGCATCGATTCGCCGGCCGCCGAGCGAAGGCCTTGAATCACATGATCGGCCCGGAAGATCGCGGCCGGTTGATTGTGCTTTCGAATCACCCCGGAAATCCTGGCCATCTCCGTGGCATCAACCTCATCGGCATGGGTCACCACAAAGGCGTCCGCCCGCCGCAGCCCGGGCAACGGCTCGCGCAGCATCCCGCGCGGAAACATGCGCCCGCCTCCAAACGGCTCCCGCGCGTGAATCAGCACGATCTCAAAATCCCGCGCCACGCGACGATGTTGCATTCCATCGTCAAGAATAAAAACCGTCGTCTCCGGATGCCGCTCGAGCGCGCCGGCCGCTCCACGACGCCGCTCGCCGTCGGCAATCACCGGAACGGCGCCAGCGGCGAGCAATGCCTGCTCATCGCTCAATCCCGCCGCCGTCGATTTATATCCCCGCAGCAGGACGCACGGCCGCTCATCGGTCAGGCTGGCGGCAAGCCAGCGAACCATCGGCGTCTTGCCCGTCCCGCCCGTGGTGATGTTCCCCACGCTGATCGTTGGCCGGCCCAGGCGATGAATCGGCAAAATCTTCGCATCGTACAGCCCGTTGCGCAAGCGCATGATCGCCGCATAAACCGGCTCGGCGCAACTCGCCGCGATTCGCAGCGCCTCCGCCGCGATGGACCGATCCGACCCCTCCATCACCTGCTTGAAATAAGCGTCCGTGGATTGCCTCATTGGCCGCTCCCGCGGAGCCAGGCGTCGTCGGCGGACGTGAAAACAACGGGGAATCGCGAAATCCCCCGCAGGTCGAATCGATCGACCAACTGACGGGGATCGTCGATGTCCCGCCCGGCATCATTCATTCCGCACCATTTCGCCAGAAGCGCCAGCATCCGCTTTCGCCCCACGCCCATCTCCCGATACGCGGCGATGCGCGTGTCGCCGTGGCGCTTGGCCAATCGCCGGCCATCGGTTCCAACGACCAGCGGCAGATGAGTGTAACGCGGAAGGTCGCTTCCCGCTCCGAACGCGTCATACAGAAGGATTTGCCGATGCGTCGATTCCAGCAGATCGTCCCCGCGAACGATTTGGGTGACCCCGCCGGCCAAATCATCCACGACCACGGCCAACTGGTAAGCCGCCGTACCGTCGGACTTGGCGATCACGAAATCACCCAGCCGGCGCGCGACGTTGAGGGATTGCCTCCCGGCAAACGAGTCGTCGAATTGGACATCCCGATCGATCGCCGCAAAGCGGATCGCCGGTTCCCGCCCGGATTGCTCTTTGGCCTGGCGGGCGGAGGCAAACCTCCCGCGGCACGTGCCGGGATAGATCATCGCCCCATCCTCCGCGTGCGGGGCGCTGGCCGCCAGGTCCACTTCCTTACGGCTGCAAACGCATGGATACGCCAGCCCACGCGCAACCAGCGATTCAATCGCCGCGCGGTATTGGGTCGCTCGGCTCGATTGATACATCGGGCCTTCGTCCCAATCGAGGCCCAGATACTTCAGGTCTTCAATGAGCAGACGATCGGCCGCCGGTTTGATCCTGGGCCCATCCAGGTCCTCGATGCGCAGCAGGATGCGCCACCCGCATCGCCTGGCCAAAATCCAGTTGACCAGAAATGTTCGAGCGTTTCCCAGATGCAATGCGCCGGTGGGAGAGGGAGCCAGCCGCGTTATGGCCATGACGAAAACCGCAGACTATTGGAATGCGAGCGTTTTGACCGGCTGGGCGGTATCAATCATCGAGCGGACGAGCTGTTGGTCCTCGTCGTACTGTTGTTGCGTCAAGCCCAACAGATCGAAGCTACAGGGGATAAACTTCTGCTGATGATAAGGAACGAAGACGATGAGGTTCCAGGAAAGCTGTTGCGATGGAAGCGTAGCCGCCGGTCGGGTTGCCGGATCATCCGGCGAGGTCAGATAGGTGATCCGCTCCAGCATCGCAAGCCCGGTCTTGGTTGTTAACTGCCGCACATGAATCCGGTCCGGATGTTTCTGACTCTCATCGATCGCTCCGGTGATGAAAAGCTGGCGATTGCGATCTACCATCGAATCCATCAAAGACAGCGAGATTTCCACGTCGCCGCTCGGCATCGGTCCTTCCAGAAACGTCGGATTCATCGGTGGATCCAGCTTCCAGCCGGCCGGAAGCGTCAGCGTCAGCGGCATAATTTTCATCGGGACATTAACCTGCGGGCTGCTTGCAACTTGCTGTGCAGGCGCGTCCGCGGCTCCACCGGACGTATCCTGAGTATTCGACGCCTCCGACTGGGGTCGCTTGTCGCAGCCGACCAGCATGACCATCAATGCGGACAAGGCTTGCAAGACGACGCGGCGCATCACAAAACCCTCCTGCCAGAGCCCTCGGCAGCTTCCCCCCTCGAGGCGATTTCGACAGGCCTCGCCTCTGCTACGTTAACAAGAAGCGCGGCCTACTTCAAGATTCCGAAAACTGACCGTCGTTCCATGTAACAACGCGCATTTTCATTTCCACAATTTGATAATATCCTGTATATTTGTATTCCGTAAGGCATATAGTTTATGTTATGTCGGTCGCAACGCGGCTGTAGCTATAACTGTTCACATTATTAGGAAAGGACCAAGCCCATGCCTCGCCATCCGAATGACAACGAACTCAGCATCGTTCAACTGGAGAAAATGCTGGCACATCGACGATCCAGGATTGGATCACTGGAACGCAAGCGGTCCAGGTTTCTGCGGCAATTGGAGGCGTTGAATGTGCGAATCGCCGCGCTGGGCGGCTCCGCCCGCACGCGCGGCGCCCGCCCCCGAAACAAGATCACTCTCAACGAAGCCATCCTCGCCGTCCTAAAGAAAGGCGGCGGGGCGATGAAAGTGGCGGACATCGCCAGGAATGCGCTGGACAGCGGCTACTCCACCTCCAGCTCGAACTTCCGCGTGATCGTCAACCAGGCCTTGCTCAAGGACAAGCGGTTCGCCAAGGCCGGCGCCAGAGGGACCTATCAACTGAAAAAATAATTCCAGCCGCAACCCGTGAGGAACTTTTCGTCTCCGGCGGCGTCCAAGTTGCCAAAAGACGGAGGTTTTTCATGTTGCGGCAACATTTTCACTCGACGTTAATTTGGGCGGTGGGAAGTTTCGGCGTGTCGCTGGCCCTGGGACTTCCATTGACATCGGACGCCGTGAACCAGCCGCCCGCGATGCCATGGGTCCAGCTCATCCGCTCGCCCGGACTTACGGAAAACGGCATTAACCTGACTGTCGAAACGGTGAGCCCGACGACCCGGCAATCCGTTCAAACGCCCGGCGACCCGCTTACGTTTTTGGTTCGCGCCCACAACGGCTCAAATGCCGCCGCCACCGCTGATTTCACATTACAACTCACCTCGGCCGCGGCGAGTAGGCCCTTTGCCAGAACCATGCCTGTCCCAACGGAAATCTGGGCCGATTCCGGATCCTTCAATCTCAATCCGGGTGAGACCAAAACGCTTCACTTCACGACCGGGGCGCTGCCTCCGGGGCGAATGATCGAGGTCAATCTTCGCGCCGGCCAAACGCAGATCGCCGCGCTCTCGCTTCCTTCCGAGGCGTTTTTCTCCTCGACGACCCGGCCCACTTACGCCTTGCCATAATCGTGACATGCGCCCCCGCCCATCGCGTGCTGTCTCCGTCCCCGCGCTCCTCGGCTATTCTCGGCATCTGCGTCGGCGTGGCCGCGGCGGTGGCCGTCATTTCCCTAAACGGCGGTCGCGTCGCGACGATCCAGGCGCACGGCCCGATGATCTCCGAATGCGACGGCCGGATTCGTTCGATCGTCATCCAATACGTGCGCGGCGCCGACTTTGCCACGCCAATCTATCGGCAATTGCTCCTCGCCTTGCCGGCGGATGTCCATGTGTATGCCGTATGTCCGGACCAGAATTCGTTCAATGAACTCAGGGGCGCGGTGGGAATTTCCGCGGGGAGGCTTGAACCTATCCTGACCGGGCACCCAATGACCGCCTGGTCGCGCGACCGATGGATCGCTCTGTCCCCCGCGCGTTTCCAGGCCCCCGTGACGCTGCTGGCTCCCTCGGCGGAAAACGGCGCTGAAATCTGGGAGCAGCGCCAGGGCGATGAGCGAATCGCCGACGATCTGTCGCATGCGCTGCCGGCCCTGCGCGCCGACCGAAGCGGCCTGTTTTTCGACGGTGGCGATCTTCTGGCCGACTCACAATCCGTATTCGTTTCCCCCGCCGCCATCCGGCGAAATATTCAGCACACATGCCAGGATCGCGCCGAACTGGCGCGTCTCCTGAGCGAACAGTTGCAACGTCATCCAATTTTCCTCAGCGATGCGCCCGACCACCACGTGGGAATGTACCTCATGGCCGCGGGCGAAGGACGGGTTGTCGTGGGCGATCCCAGCCTGGCCAAGCCGCTGCTGGCGCCGATCGAATTACCGGGCGGCCCGGATTTTTCCGCTTCGACGCAGGCACGATTCGATTCCGTCGCCGCGGCCGCCGCGGCCGCCGGGTACCGCGTCACGCGCATCCCTTGTATTCCATCGTCGGACGGAAAAACATTCATCACCTACGTCAACGGCCTGATCGACCAGCGCGACGGTTGCCGCGTGATTTACATGCCCGTGTTTGAGGGTCAGGACCGCCTGAACGTCGCCGCGCAGACCATCTGGCAAAATCTGGGGTATCGCGTGGCGCCGATCGACGTGAGCAGCGCATTCCGCTATTTCGGAACACTGCATTGCCTCGTCAACGTCATCAAAAAAACGTAGGGTTTCGCTGCTCCGAAACTCCACGGTATTGGGGCTCCTACAGCGACGCCTCGATCCGCTTATAACTCTCCACTCTCCACTGCGGGGCAGTCCCCTCCCGCACATCCGGAAAAAAATCCGCGAGATTCTCCGCGCTCACGCCCCACAGTCCGAACAGTTTCACCCCCGGCGTGTCGATCACGTATCCCCCGATGTCCAGCGGATACCGCCGCGCGGATGTCGTCGTGTGCCGTCCCTTATCGGTGAAATTGCTGATCTCACCGATGCGGATGTCCAGACTCGGCTGAATCGCGGAGATGAGCGTGCTCTTCCCCACGCCGCTGTGGCCGGCCAGCACCGTCGTCTTTCCAGCCAGCGCACGGGCCACCGGCTCAATGCTTTGGGGCTGCTCCGCGCTGGTTTGAAACGTGGCGATTCCCAGGCTCTGATAGTGCCGCATCACCTCCTGGGCCATGGCATATTCGCTCCGGGATTTCTCGTCCGCGCTCCCCAGGTCGATTTTGTTAAGACAGAGCAGCGGAATCAGTCCGCCGCTTTGCGCCGCGATCAGCATTCGATCCACCAGCCCCCATTTCACCATCGGCCGAATCAGGCTGGCGACGATCAGCATCTGCTGGGCATTGGCCACGATCGGATGCTGCGAGCGCGATTGAAAACTGTCGGTTCGGGTGAGAATCGTTTGCCGGGGCATGACCTGCTCGATCACCGCCTCGCGCCGGCCCAATTCATCGAGCGTCGGGCTGTCCCGGAAACGCACGAAATCCCCGACGACAATCGACGTCGCAGCCAGCTTGGACAAGGTTTTCCGCGTGACGCACAGGCGTTGGCCGGTCGGATGATCGACCTCGCAGTACCGCGAATAGACCTGCATGACCTGCCCCACCGGCAGGCTGTCCAGGTCGGCCGACTGCTCCCCGGCGCGAAACAGGGCGGTTTGCTCCATCTTGTTCTGCTGCGCGTTTTTCGATCGATGGCTGAACCGCTGTTGCGATTCGAGGCGATCGGTTTCGCGGTCGCCATGGCCATCCCCGTCGAGAAAGCGGCTGGTGAGATCCTTCTCCCGAGGAGGTTTTCGGCGTCGATTGGGCATTTGTCATTTGTCACTTGTCATTTGCCACTTGTACTTGCCCCGTTTATCGCCATTTTGTCGCCAATGACAAATGACCAATGACAAATGACATCTTTCCCCGTTTGATTGTTGCCGATGAGTGAATTACAGTATTCCTTTGGAGACCGCGTTGTCCCTTTCGTTACCACAGTTGGATGAATACGAGAAGAAGGAGAAATGCGGCCTATTCGGCATTTGGGGCACGCCGTCGGCTTCGCAGATCACCTATTCCGGGCTTTTCGCCCAACAGCATCGCGGACAGGAATCCGCCGGCATTATCGTCAGCGATGGAACCACTCTCTCCGGCCACACCGGCATGGGGCTGGTCAGCCAGGTCTTCAATCCGCGAATGCTCAAGGAGGAACTGATCGGGCATGCGGCCATCGGGCATATCCGATATTCCACAACCGGATCAAGCAAGCTCTGCAACGCCCAGCCGCTGCTGAGGGAATTTCTAATGGGCCCCGTCGCCGTCGCCCACAACGGCAACCTCATCAATGCCGCCCTCCTTCGCCGCCAATACGAAGAACACGGCCACATTTTCCAAAGCACAACCGACACTGAAATCATCGTCCATCTGCTGGCCAAACCATCGCACGCCCAGAAACACGATCCGCTCCCGCACGTCCTGAAGCATTTGCAGGGCGCCTTCAGCCTGTTGTTTCTGTTTCCGGACCGGATCGAAGCCTGTCGCGATCCCTGGGGCGTGCGGCCGCTGGTGATCGGAAAGACGCGCGATGGCCTCTGGTGCGTCGCCAGCGAAACATGCGCCTTCGACGCCATCGGCGCGACGCTGGTGCGGGAAGTGGAACCCGGCGAAATCGTCCGGATCGACCAGCACGGCCTGCATTCCCGCACCTTCGACGCCCCGGCGCTGGAGCGCGCCCACTGCATTTTCGAGCACGTTTATTTCGCCAACCCCGCCAGCAAAATCTTCGGCCAAACCGTCCACGTCGTCCGCGAAGCCATGGGCCGACAGCTCGCCATCGAATCCCCCGTCGCCGCTGATTACATCATGCCCATGCCCGACAGCGGCCGCTCCGCCGCGCTGGGGTTTGCCCGGGAATCCAAAATCCCCTTCGAGGAAGGGATCGTCCCCAACCGCTTCGTCGGCCGCACGTTCATTCTTCCCAACCAGATCGCCCGCGACCGCGCCGTGGCCGCCAAGCTCAACATCATCCCCGACGTCGTCGAAGGCAAGCGAATCGTGATCGTCGAGGATTCCATCGTCCGTGGCACGACCACGCGATCCAAAATGCGCGCCATCCGCGCCGCCGGAGCCAAGGAAATTCATCTTCGCGTCTCCTGCCCGCCCATCCGCAATCCTTGTTTCTACGGAATCGATTTCCCCACCAGCCAGGAACTGATCGCCCACAACCGCACCGTCGAGCAGATCCGCCATTTCCTGGAAGTCGACAGCGTCGCCTACCTGTCGCTGGACGGCCTGCTCTCCTGCATGAAAATGCCCAAGGAGCATTACTGCACCGCCTGCTGGAGCGGTAACTACAAGATCCCCATCGACCGTTCCGACAGCAAATTCAGCTTCGAACGCGATCAGTTGCAGATGTTCAATACTTGAGCGCAAAAACCGCCCCCGGCGGCCCGCCGCGGTGGGTCCCGCGTAACTCCTAAAGCCGTGTCTTTCAATCGTTTTCACGTGGCTGGGCCGCAGGCGTTGCACTTTTATGTACCCATTTCGCTGGAGCGAACACGGTATCATTGAATGACCGTGACTCCCGACCAATCCGATTCTTGGCTCCTACAGGAATTCGCGGCTCATCGCTCGCAGGACGCGTTTACCGAGTTGGTCTCGCGGCACTCCGACTGGGTCTACTCCGCCGCTGTGCGTATGGTGCGCGACCGTCATCTGGCCGAGGACGTCGCACAGGCCGTCTTTCTCGTTCTGGCTGAGAAGGCGGCCAAACTCAGCGCCGTCCCTTTGCATCGCTGGTTGTTCAAGGTCACTCGCTATGCATCGGCCAACGCCATTCGAGCCCGCTCGCGGCGTGACAAATACGAAAGGCGCGCAGCCATGGCTACCAGCGAAATTCACGATTCCGATCCGGAGAAGATGTGGGAGGAAATCGCGCCGGTGCTGGATGATTCGATGAGTCGCCTGCGATCCCGGGACCGCGATGCCCTGCTCATGCGATTCTATCAGCAAAAGAACCTGGCCGAGGTCGCGATCGCATTGGGCGTCTCCGAAGGCGCGGCGAAAATCCGCATCCTTCGCGCCATCGAAAAACTGCGGGCCATTTTACGCCGCCGCGGCGTCACTGTTCCCGCCGACGCCCTCGGCGTCGCCCTACTCGCCCAGGTCACCCACGCGGCCCCCGCGACTTTTGTCGCGGGCTGTGTCCCGGCATCCGCCTCAATCAAGGCGACTGCCATCTCCAAAGGAATTTCCACCATGATGATCTCAACAAAAATAAAAATCGCCGCCGCCCTGATCCTGATCGGCAGCATCCCCGTCGGAACCGGAGCTTATTTCCTGGTTGGCTCCGCCGATCGCGCCTTGGTCGCCCCCGTGCAATCGGTCGCGCCGGATGTCGCCACCCCCGCTGTCCCGGATGCAGCCTCCGGCCTTGACCCGCGCGTCGCGCCATTCGTGACCGACCGCACGGACATCGTCATCGCGATCGATCTTACCAAGCTTGATCTGGATGCTTTGGGCCTCGACATGAGCGCAGAACTTGCCCAATCCCAAATGGACGCGGCATCTTCCACACGCGTCTTTGGGATCGTTCAGATGGCCCTCTTTGGCGGCAAACAGTGGATCAATGGTTTCAAGCAGGCCGGTGGCACGACTATCTATTGCCTTAGCCGTGCGGACGAGCTGACGATCGACACCGCGGCCAAGATGCCAACCATGAAGCTCTCGGGTACCGTTGTTTACCCAACTAATTCCCCGGCCGCGGCGCGGACCTTGGCCAGATTCCTGACGAGCCGGGGCTCCCCGCCACCGAAAGTCGTCGGCAGCGCCGTAGTCGGCGTGGACGAAACCCCGTCGCCCACCTCACCGCGTGCTGGCGACGCGCCCGATCCTCGCCCGGCACTGGCCGCAGCATTATCGGCCGGGGGCGACGCGCCCATCCGCTCAGCCATCAATCCGCGTAAGCTCAAGGACATCGTTACGAAGTGCATGGCGACCGGCAAGGTTTCCATGAGCTTCACCGACGATGACTACAAGAACATTGAATATGCTTCGATAAAGCTCGTGCTTCCGCCAGCCGATTCCCCACGTTTTGTAGTCTTCTGTCACCACACGGACCCCGCCTCGGCGGAAAAAGCCAAAGACAGGGCCACTGAGCGGATTGGCCACGAGCTTAATGCTCAGTCGGGCTCAAACGCACCGCTCGCAACGGCTATGTTGAATTTCATCAAGACCGAGAAATTCACGGTCCAGGGCAGCGACGTTATCGGGACCATGGACCTTCATGCCTATTATCGTCTCCTCTTCTCGGCAATTAGCGTTGCCACGCAGCCGCCGACTACCCAACCGCAGCGAGCGGCTGCCCAACCGCAGCGAGCGATGCATTGAGCGTTCGGCCACGATTTCAGCGCGGCAGCGCCGCGGCCCACCGGTCAACGATATCGCACAGGAGATGCACGATCATCACGTGCATCTCCTGGATATGCGAAGTGATATTCCCCGGCACAATAATCACGTGATCCGTAAGCGCCGCCGCCTTGCCGCCATCCCGTCCCAGCAGCCCCACGGTGGTCGCCCCCTTTTCCTTCGCCGCGCGCAGACCGCGCAGCACGTTCTCCGAATTGCCCGAGGTGCTGATGCCCACCACCACGTCGCCTGGCCGCGCCAGCGCCTGCACCTGCCGCGCAAAAACCTCCGCGTATCCAAAATCGTTGGCGATGCACGTCATCGCCGTCCCGTCGGCGCAGAGCGACGTTGCCGGAAGCGGTCGCCGATCGCGAAGGAACTTTCCGATCAGTTCCTCCGCCAAATGCTGGGCGTCCGCCGCGCTGCCGCCATTGCCGAACGTCAGCAATCTCCCGCCCCTGCCGAACGATTCGCACAGCAGCTTTCCCACCTCCTCGATCTTCGGCGAGAGTTGCTGAGACACGCGATGCAATAGCGCGGCGTGATCATTGATGTAGTATTGAATCAGCTCGCTCATAGTGCGAATTCTCGGCCGTTCGAGCCGCAATTGCAAAGCCGCCGGGGAATTTCGGATTTTGGGCCTTCCCCCGGTAAGATGAACGCTTCATGGTTTCCATCGTCATCCCGATTTTCAACGAGCAGGAGAACTTGCCGGAGCTTCGCCGCCGGCTGGTCGCGACGATGGATGCGGTCGGCGAGTCCTGGGAGGCCCTGCTGGTCGATGACGGCAGCCGCGACGATTCGCCGCGAATCCTGCGGGAATTCCACGATCAAGATCCCCGATTCAAGATCGTCACCCTCTCCCGCAACTTCGGACATCAGCCCGCCGTTTCCGCCGGCATTCATCATGCCGCCGGCGACGCCGTCGTCCTCATCGACGGCGATCTCCAGGATCCCCCCGAAGTCATTCCCGAAATGATCCGCAAATGGAAGGAAGGTTTTCAGGTCATCCTCGCCCAACGCGCCAGCCGTGCCGAAAGAGGACTTCGCGGCATCGGATTCCGATTGTTCTATCCGATCCTTCGCCGAATCACCGATCTTCCCAACGCACCCGCCGCTGGCATCTTCGGCCTGATGGATCGCTCCGTCGTCAAGGAATTCAACCGCCTGCCGGAGCGAAACCGTTTCATCCCGGGCTTGCGAAGCTGGCTGGGATTTCGCCAAGCCAGCGTTGTCTATGAGCGATCCGATCGCGCCGCCGGAAAACCCAAGCAAACCCTCGGACGCCTCATCCGCTACGCGGCCGACGCCATGGTCAGCTTCAGCTACAAACCCCTCCGCGCCGCAACCTGGCTCGGTTTCGGCGCCTCCGCCGTCGCCTTCGCCCTGGCGATTTTTTACGTCGTCACCTTCTTCGCTTGGCACAAAACAATCTCCGGGTTCACGACGGAGATCGTCTGCATCCTGTTTTTTGGCGGCGTTCAACTCATCTCGGTCGGAATTCTCGGCGAATACATCGGTCGGATTTATGAAGAGGTGAAACAACGCCCGCTGTACATCGTCCGCCAGCGCCTCGGCGTGGAAGAGAAATCAGAAACCGCAAACCAGAATGCCGAAGGTCCCGGCGCGCCGCGGGACGAATCAAGTCCGAAATCCGAATGACAAAATGACGACACGAAAGTCGTTTCGCCATCTCGTCCGTTCGGATTTACGTATTCATCGCCGGTATCCACCGTAGTAATACGTCACGCCGCCGTAACGCACCGGGGCCGGGTTGACGTGCATGTAGCGGTGGTAATATCCATACGCCGGATAGCTGTACGCATAATAGGTGTACGCCGGAGCCGGAGCATACACCACCGGCGGAAGCGCGTAAGTCACCGGGGGAGCCGTGTACACAACGGGCGGCGACACATATGTCGCTGCCGGCGCGTAGCACGTGGGCGGCGCGAAATAGGCGCCGGCGAACAGCGGCGAGGCAAAATCAAACCCGAAAAAGAAATGCGGCCGTGCCGAGGCAACACTCGGCAACAGCGCCATCAAGCCGCTCGCACCAAGCATCGCAAGACGTTTCATGACAAAGCTCCTTTCGACCCCGATCACATAAACAAGCGCGGGCGCGCCATGTTTAGCCGCCCACTACGCCCTCACGAATAATACGCGCCATCCCAAGTCAAAGGACGCAGCGATTCCTAATCCTCGATAGAATAGGGGCTTATGTTCACGTGTTCCGATCCACCACCAGATTATCACGATGGACAGCCTCATCGTACGCCGCCTCGGCCAGCAGCGCCCGAACCTGTTGGCTTTTCTTGCCGCGGATTCGGCCCATGTCCGCGGCCGAATAATTGCTCAGTCCCCGTGCGATGAGTTTCCCGTCAGGCCCGTGGATCGCGACAACATCGCCGCGACCGAAATCCCCTTCCACCTTCACGATTCCCGCCGGCAGCAAACTCTTATTCCCCTCCACCAGCGCGCGGCGGGCGCCCTCATCCACCACAATCGTTCCCGCCGGCCGCGCCGCGCCGATCCATCGGCTGCGGCTCGAACGCCTCTTGTTCGCCGCCGCCGCGAACAGCGTCCCCAATTCCTCACCCGCCAGCAAACGCGGAAGGATTTGATCCATCCGACCATCGGCAATGATCATCGCATCGCCCGCCTCGTTGACCATATGCGCGGCCTGAAGCTTGGAATCCATGCCACCCTTGCCAAGCTCCGATTTCTCATCCCGCACCAGGTTCCGCCCATCCTCCGCCCGTGTCACCAGCCGCACCGGCTGATCATCCTTCCCCAGCAATCCATCCACCACCGACAACAACACCAGCAATTCCGCCCGCAGCGCATGCGCCAGAAGGGCCGCAAGAATATCGTTGTCCCCGAAAGTAATTTTCACCAACTCCGCCGTGCTGACCGTGTCGTTCTCATTGACGATCGGAACCGCGTTCATCTCGTGGACGGCCGAAATGGTATTGCCAAGATTGAGGAACCGCGCCCGGTCATCGATGTCCTCCCGCGTCACCAACAACTGCGCCACGGGCAGATGATGCGGCTCGAAAGCATTCGCCCAAACCTCCATTAACCGCCGTTGGCCGACGGCCGCGATCGCCTGAAGTTTCGCCAGATCCGTCGGCCGCTGGCCCAGAGCCAACTCCCGCAATCCGCAGCCGATCGCCCCGGAACTGACGATCGTGACCCGCACCCCATCCTGACGCAGACGAGCCACCTGCTCGGCGATCCTCGCCACGAAAGGCGCATCGATCCGCCCTTGGCTATCGCTGAGCAGTTGCGTGCCCAGCTTCACCACCAGCGTGCGGACCTTCCCGAGATATTCTTTGCGGCTGGCCATGACTGACCCCATTGTCGCCATCCCCCGCATCTCTTTCAAACCTGAGCCGGCCCATCATTTGGCAAAAACAAAAAAATGCCATTTAATTTGTCGTAAGCATAGTAAAAATAAGCATATATGATCAATATGCCGCTGCCGATGATCTGCCAGATGTTAAAATAGTGAAGATTTTCAAACGTCATTTCCGATACTCAAATTGTCGCAAGTTATCTATGTTAACATGCGGCCAAGGAAACACAGGCGGCACGGAAGCTTCCATATTTTACTAATTGTGTTCCCCAGTATTGGGAAGTTTGGGGAACGCAATGGAGATCTGTGCCCATGAGTTTATCAATCCCCAGCACCACCCTCGCTCAGCGTTACCTCAAGCCGCTTCTCGAAGGCGACCGCACCGAATGCCGGAAGGTCATCGAGCACTCCTTCTTTGAAGGCGCCACGGCTTATGAGTTGATGACGGAATTGCTCTGGCCGGTGATGGAGCTGGTCCAGACTCACTATCGCGAAGACCGCATCACCCAGAGCACGTTGAATTTGGCCACGCGCCTTAACCGAAGCATCACCGATCAAGTCTCCGCCCGGCTCGAACGTCGCCCGGCCAACAGCCGCAAGGTCCTTATCTTCTGCGGAGCTGATGAGCCGGAGGAACTCGGCGGCCAGATCACCTCCGATCTGTTCGAAGCCGATGGCTGGTTGACCCGCTTTGCCGGCGGGGGGGTGCCGGATGACGAGGTGCTCAAGCTCATCGGCGAATTTCGCCCGAATCTCCTGGTCATGTGCGGCACGCTTCCCACCGGCATCCCGTCCGTGCGAAAGCTCATCGACTATCTCCGCGACGTGAACAGTTGTCCGGAGATGCAGATCCTGTGCTGCGGCGGAATCTACAAGCGGGCCGAGGGATTATCCGAAGAGATCGGCGCCGATCTGTACGCCCCGGACGGCGCGCACGCGGTTCAGACCGCCAACGCCAATCCGACGCGCAAGGCGACCGTCGATCAACAGACCGTTGGCCGCACCCGCCGGATTCGCAAGGCCGCCGCGCGCAAGGCTGCCAGCGCCCAGCGCCAACTCGTCAAAACCCAAGGCGGCGAAGAGACGGAGCAGATCGATCGGGATTAAGAACTTTCCATCCAAACCTCCCTTTCCATGCAAGGATGCAGGAACCAGCGGCGACCCCAACGGGGCGCCGCTGTTTTTTTCCAATCGTTCGCCGCATTTCATGTTTTCCCGCCGCCAGTTAAAATGCTCGGCATGAACAAGACCGCAATTCCACGCCTGATCGTCCCTGCAATCCTGGTCATCCTGGCCGGCTGTTCGGAATCCTCGTTGCCGCCCGCTCCCCCGGTCACGGTCGCTCAACTGACCGCCATCCGCGACCAATACAGGAAAACGGATCCCGAAGCCCGCGTCGGCGTCGTCACCGCAGTCCTGCCCAGCGCCCATCTCGCCTCCGTGGGAAGCATTCCGGTGCAGGATTTCACCGTCGGCGATGTCGTCACATTCATCGATTCCAACCAAGCCACGTTGACGATGGGACACGTGGACGCCGTCAATCCGAATTCGATCATCGTTCGCTACGATCCACCCGACCGTCACGGACGCGAACCGCTTCAGGGCGATATGGCCGTCCGGGCCATCCACTAAACGCGAGGCCAACGGATTAACCCCACGCGCCTGATCCTCGCCAGCGCCTCGCCGCAGCGCCAGCGGCTCTTGCGCGAGGCCGGTTATGATTTTCTCACGCATCCTGCCGAAGTCGATGAATCCTCGCTGACGCGGAATCTGGCGCCCGCGGACGCCGCCCTGCGCATCGCCGGCGCCAAGGCTCAGGCGGTTGCCGGCAAATTCCCCGATGATGTGGTTCTCGCCGCCGACACGGTCGTCGCGCTGGGCGGCATGATCCTTGGCAAGCCTGCCGATGCCGCCGACGCTCGCCGGATTCTCGCTCAACTCTCGGGAACGACACATCAGGTCATCACCGGCGTGGCCGTCATCCACATCCGCTCGGCCCTCTCGTTGATCGAGCAGGTGATCTCAACGGTGGAAATGAAACCGCTCACGCCCGACGAAATAGATGCCTACATCGCATCCAACCAATGGCAGGGCAAAGCCGGGGCCTACGGCATCCAGGATCCCGACCCCTTTGTCCGCCGAACGGCCGGCTGCGTGACGAACATCGTGGGACTTCCGATGACAACCACGAGAAGACTGCTCGGGCGGGCGGGCATCGTGCCGCTCGGGTAGTTGGGGACAAAAACGAAATGTTACACAAGGTTACAGAACGTTACACTTTTCAATGTTTGATTAGTGTTTGCTAGCTTTTGTCGGCGTTGCAACCTGTTTATGGAAAAACAGTTATGGAAGATTCTGGGCAAGCATGGATTGAGACGGCGATGAAAGTGTAACATTTGATGGAAGTTTGCTGTTTTGATTGTAAGCCATGACGGAGCCGTCACATATACTGACACAGGTTATTTACCGCCCGCTTCGCTCGAGACGCGGTCTTCGACGAGCTCAGACCCCGAGCCTGTCGAGGGGAGAACGCTGAGAAGGGCATAGCACCACTCCGCGGCTTTGGCTCAATTTGCAGCAGAATTACGATCTGTGGAGCGCCCAGCGCACGGCGAGAGGATTGAAGAGCATTACAAAGTTTGCCGCGTGATCGTGGACGGGACGGATCAGGGGTCCGGGAGGTCCCTTGAAAAATGTTCTGGACCGTTTATTTGCGTCACACCCAGCACGAACAAACCGCGCCCCGCAATTGCGTCCAATGCGCCCCGTCGATAATCTCCCGACCATGGCCAAGAGGTCCATACCGCAATCGGGAACTGGACCCGCGCACGGGCTGTTTGCCGACGCGAAAAAGCGGCGTCACCCTAACCTCTTCATACCCCGGTTGCTTGCCGAGGCCGCCGACGGTCCAATCAACGGCGGGGCCGATCGGGATCGCGCCGAGCAAATACTTCGCGAATGGTCCGACTTGGCCGAAAAGGGCCATTTGAACCGCAAGGAAACCGCCCTCGACGACCAGTTCCTGGACAAGATTTTTGGTGATGCGCTCGGCTATCGCCGTTTGAGCGACAGTCCCGACGATTACCACCGCCAGCGGAACTTCTCAGTCAAAGGGGCCGGCACTGCCGATGGGGCCTTGGGACGTTTTCGCTCCGGCGCCGATGTCTCGCCTGTCGCCGTCATCGAACTGAAAGGGGCGGAAACGGACCTCGATCACGATAAATTCAATGGCCGAACCCCGGTGGACCAATGCTGGGACTATCTCAACCAGTTACCGGAAACGCCGTGGGGAATCCTGAGCAACTACGTGACGATCCGCCTCTATCACCGCGATAGCCCCAAACGCGCATTCGAAGAATTCACGGTCAAGGACTTCCGGGATCCGGCCCGGTGCCGTCAGTTTTATTTTCTCTTTTCCAGGCTCGGACTTCTCGGCGACAAGGTCACGGAGCCGCGCGCTTTGGCGCTCCTGAAACGCACGCAGCGACGGCAGCGGGAAGTCGGTGACGATCTTTACGACTACTACAGCGAGCAGCGATTCGCTTTGATCGGGCAGCTCATCGACCAGTTGAAGATGCCGCAGGACCAAGCCATTTCAGCCGCGCAGCGCCTCCTTGACCGCGTGGTCTTTATGGCGTTTTGCGAAGATCGCGGCCTGCTCCCTGAGAAACTGATCGAGCGCACGTTCAAAAACGTCCCGCCGCTCGCTCGCGCAACCAACCCGCGCTGGCGCAATTTCCTCGATGCCTTCCACGCCATCGACAAGGGGCATCCCGATCTGGACCTGCGCACGGGCTACAACGGCGGGTTGTTCCGCGAGGATCCCGTGGTGGACAAACTGGACCTGGACGACCGCTGGGCGGAAGTGTTCAAGAACATTGGCGAGTACGACTTTCGCGACGAGGTGAACGTCGAAGTCCTCGGCCATCTTTTTGAGCGAAGCATTACCGAGTTGGAAAAATATCGCGTCGTGGGTCTATTCGGCAAACAGGCTGGCGAAGACGGATTGCCGGCCATGCCGAAGAGCGCCGAACGCAAACGGTTCGGCATCTACTACACGCCGCCGCAATTCACGCGGCTGATCGTGGAAAACACGCTCGGGTCGCTCATCAAGGAACGGGTGGAGCCCCTGGCCGATCCGCGCGCACAGGTGAATGAGCTTCGCAAGATCAAGGTCTGCGACCCCGCGTGCGGCAGCGGCGCGTTTCTGATCGCCGCGTACGAAATGTTCGAGGATGTGTATTGGGAGGTGATCCGGGCGATGCGCATCGCGCTCATGATGGAGGAAGCCGATGCGCTGCTGGAGGCGTTTCCCGATTACATTCTCAATGAAAATCTCTTCGGCGTTGATGTCTCCACGGAGTCGGTCGAAATCACCCAACTGGCATTGTGGATTCGATCGGCGAGAAAGGGCCGAACGCTGGCGGATTTGTCGGAAAACATCGTTTGCGGCAACAGCCTCATCAGTGACGCCGCTGTCCATCCACGTGCCATGACCTGGGCGAGCCGGTTTTCCGGCGTGTTCAATAGCAGCGCCGGCGGGTTCGATGTCGTGATCGGCAATCCGCCATGGGAACGAATGAAATTGCAGGAACGGGAATTCTTTTCGCTTGGCGCGCCGGATATCGCCGCGGCGGTGAACGCCGCCGACCGGCGGAAGATGATTGTCAAGGTGGAAGCAGAAAGGCCGGAACTGTGGGCGAGGTATCAGGAGGCTAAGGCCGCCGCCGAGCGGACGCTCGCCAACGTCCGGTCCTGCAGCGAGTTTCCTCTTACCGCGCGCGGCGACGTGAACACTTACATGCTGTTCGCGGAGCTGGCGCGAAAGATCGTTTCCCCCGCCGGCCGCGCTGGATTGCTCGTGCCGAGCGGCATCGCCACGGATGACACGACGAAGCATTTCTTTGCCGACCTCGTGGAGAAAAAAGGACTGATCGCTCTGTACGACTTTGAGAACAAGGAAGGCCTATTTGTTGATGTTCATCGCTCCTACAAATTCTGCATCTTGTTGATGGGCGGTTCGAATGTGAAAACGCCATCGGCGGATTTTGTGTTTTTCGCGCACAATATCGAGGACTTGAATCAGTCTGACCGGCACATTCAGTTGTCCGACAAGGACCTCAAGCTGCTCAATCCGAACACGCGGACCTGCCCGATCTTCCGCAGCCGGCGGGACGCCGAATTGACCAAGCGCGTTTACCGCAACATTCCAATTCTCGTGGATGAAAGTCGCAAAGCCGGCGGCAACCCGTGGGGTGTCAAATTCGCGACGATGTTCCACCAGACCAACGACGCGGAATTGTTCAAGAACGCCAAAGAACTGAAGGATAATGGCTATAGGCCGGAGGGCAACCGGTGGATCAAGCGAAAAGAGATATTCTTGCCTCTGTATGAGGCAAAAATGTTTAGGCCTTACGATCACCGCTTCGGGAGCGTGTTCATTCGGAAAGAGAATTGGATGAATCAGGGGCAAACGGAGGAGACTACACTGGTGGAGCATCAGAATCGTGAGTTTGTTGCTCAGCCAAGATGGTGGGTCGCGGAAAGCGCGGTGCGTGACAGGCTTCCGCAAGCGTTACCGCCGGCTCTTCTTGCGTTTCGCGATGTGACCCGTTCGACGGACGAGCGCACCATGCTCGCCTGCTTCATTCCCGTGTCGGCCGTAACCAATACTTCGCCGCTGATGTTGTTCGACACGAAGATTCCGGCGAAGCGACAAGCCTGCCTACTCGCTAACCTGAACAGTATTCCGTTCGACTATGTTGCCAAACAGAAGGTCGGCCACATTCATATGAATTTCTTTATCGTGGAGCAGTTGCCGACATTTCCCCCCGAGCTCTATGACGACAAATGCCCTTGGAACAAAAAGCAGAAACTCGAGGACTGGATCGCCGACCGCGTGCTGAAACTGACCTGCACGTCCGAAGACATGATCCCCTTGGCGGCGGCGGGCGGTTTCGAGGAAAGGGTTCACAAGTGGAAGGAGCGGGAGCGGGCGCAACTCCGCGCGGAGTTGGACGCCGCGTATTTCATCCTCTACGGCATCGAGCGGGCCGACATCGAATACATCCTGGGGACGTTCCAGGGCGTGGCCAAGGAAGATGAATCACACGGGGGGGTGGGGGAAACCCGCGAATTGATTCTCGAGGCGTTCGACAAGCTGTCAAACCGTGTATGAGACTCCACGAAGGGGGCGGTTCGTTAGCTCGGCGATAGAATGATCGAGCGACAACAAGTTCCAAAGGCTCGTGGTAGCCGAATCCGCTTGGCGCGATCCGAGCAACCCGCAGCATGCAGAGAAGATTAACGAGAACGCCATGGCCCGGTAGTTGGGCGCGAAGCGCGTGGGGCGGGTTTTCGTCGAGCAGCACTTTCATGCCGCCCGGGGAGCGCGCGAAATGAGCTTTCCGGCCCGTTCTAAAATGGCGGTGGCTTGCCGACGCTTAACGGACGGGAACTGCTCGAGAAAATAATCCAGGGATCGGCCGCGGGTGAGATAATCGAATAGCGATTTCATGGGCACGCGCGTGCCGGCGAAACAAGGCGATCTGCTTTGAATGTCGGGATCAAGCTTGATGACCGCGCGCTGGCGCTGCATAGACGTATGTTAACATGAATCGGTGATGCGGGGAATTCGAAGTGGGGGGCGGATTCTCGGCGATCCGAAAGACGCGCTCCCCTTCGGGTCGCGGCTAAACAGGGTTGGGCGGTTCGAGAACTGTGCGCTTTATTTGGTGCGAGTTTTCCTTTCACAATCCACTAGCCATGAGCCCCTGTTTCTGTATAGAACTTCTATCCATGAACTGGGCCCTTGCGGGAATTCTCTCGCTTCTCCTCACGTGTAAGATTCGTCACAAAGCGGGAAGGGGCCGGCGATCAACTATGAACCGTCATGCCTGGCCAATCGTCGCTGCGATGCTGCTGGCCATTGGGCTGATCGGCTGCGATCGGCCGGCGGTGAGTTCTCTGCCTGTTACGCGGATGCGGATTGGGGCGGAAAACTTCAACCTGGAGATTGCCGCCAGTCTTCGTGACCAGAGGGTTGGGCTGATGCACCGCGATCACCTCGATCCGGACCATGGCATGATCTTCCCGCTGGCTGACGAACAGGTACAGACTTTCTGGAACCACGACGTTCATTTCCCGCTGGATGTAATCTTCCTCAACGACAGCGGGGACATCGTCAGCATCATTCGTCTGGAAGCCTATAGCGAGCGCGGCGTCAGCAGCGAGTTGCCGGCGAGATATGCGATCGAACTCACAGAGGGGACCGCGGCACGATTGAAGCTGAAACCGGGGGATCACCTGGATGTGCCGAAAGAGGCTGTCAGTCCGCCGGCTAAATGATTGCCGTCCGAAATTGTCCTGGCAGTATCAAGTTGCCATTGCCCCTAGCCGACATCGAATGAGAGGAATCCGTGCGCGCCCAAGTGGTAGAAACATCCCTAGAAGAGGCGGCCGGTCCGGCGACGGACGCGGTCGAGCGGCTGGAGAGCGAACTGGCTTTGCTGCGCCAGCAAATCAATTTCCTGAATCGGCGCGATGAGACGGTGAATTATTACATGCACCGGCTGGACGAGGAGCTGCGTCTGGCGGCGCGCCTGCAACAGGATTTTCTGCCCAAGACCCTGCCGCAGGTTGGGCCGATCCATTTTCACACGCTGTACCGTCCGGCGGGTTACGTGAGCGGGGATATTTATGACGTGGCGCGTTTGGACGAAAAGCACGTGGGGTTTTACATGGCAGACGCGGTGGGGCACGGCATGCCGGCCGCCCTGCTGACGATGTTCATCAAGAACGCGCTGGTGACCAAGCAGATCACGCCGCAGGGATATCGGCTTCTGGCTCCGAGCGAAGCGCTGGGAGGGCTTAACGCGGCGCTGGTGGAGCAGAGACTGACTCAGGCGACGTTCGCCACCGCGGTTTACGGCATGATCAACACCTCCACGCTGGCGGGGAGGTTCGCCGGGGCGGGCCATCCGTATCCGCTGCTGATGCGGGCGGATGGGACGACAATGAACGTGGAGTCGGTAGGGGGCCTGCTGGGCATTTTCCCCGAAGAACAATATGTCGATTGCGAAATCCAGCTTCGCGTGGGCGATCGCATGTTCCTGTACACCGACGGGATCGAAGTGGCCTTCGGAGATGACCAGAGCCTCAATACGGAGCGATGGCGCACGGAATTGGAGCGCCGCCGCGACATGCCCACCGAGCAACTGCTGCGCGAGCTATCGGAAAGTCTGGACAAAGAGACCGGCAGCCTTCAGCCCAAGGACGACGTGTCGATCGTGGTGATGGAAGTGAAGTGAGGGGAATTGTCATTGGTCATTTGTCACTTGTCGTTTGTAAATAGCCAATGACAAGTGACAAATGACCAATGACAAATGACGGTCTTTCTCTTTCATCGATGCTGATGATTCGCAATATGATCGATGCAATAGGCCGGCGTGCCGGTGCATAGGGGGCAATAGCGGAATTCCATTTTGCGATCGGATTGGTCGGTGACGCCGCAGGCGGCGCAGACGTGCATCGGGGGCTTGGCCTCCTGAGCGCGGGCCCGGGCCATGCCGCCCTTGAATCTCCGGTTGGAGGTGAGAATCCGATGGACCAGATCGGAATGGAAAAACAGGAGGAAATTGATCGACCCGGCGGCGACCTCGGCCTTGGTCGTCCAGCCTCCCCCGAGAAAGGCCACAATGTAGAAGATCCAGCCGAGCAGGCCGAGCCATTTCACCTTGACCGGCAAAATGAAAAACAGGAGGAATTCGAAATCGGGATAGAGCCAGGCGAAGGCGAGGAAGATGGATTCCATCAGATAGAAATTGGAAACGACCGCGCCGGGAATGAGCACGACCAGGACCGTGGCCAGGTATCCGAGCAGAATATAAATATTGTACTGGAAGGTTCCCCAGCGCGCTTCCAGGGTCGTGCCGATCATGAAATAGATGAAGAGATAGAAGATGAGGAAGACGGGATGCAGGAGCGGCGGCATGATCAGAAGGGTCAGCAGCCGCCACCATTCGCCGGCGAAAAGCCCATCGTGAGTGAGCACCAGCTTGGAGAGGTAATCCGGCCGGACGATGGAAATAAAGAACGTGAAGCCCTGAAATGCGATGAGATAAAGCGTGACGTTGGGTATGGCGTAAGGGCCGAGTTTGCGCTGGAGTTGGGCAAAGAGTCTCATGCGGGTTTCATCGTCAAGACGGAGTTGAGGGTGTCAAGGATGATCCGGGCGTGGCGGTCGGTGGCGCCTTGCTGGTTTTTAACGACCTGTCGCGCGCGCAGCCCGAGACGCCTGGCCGCAGCGGAATCGGAAAGCAGAGTCGCAATCGCCGCTTCCAGTTCTTGCGCGTTTTGCACGAGGATCATTGCCTCGGCCCGGCGGAAGCAGTTGATCGCCTCGGCGAAATTGGCGGTGAATGGGCCGACGACGACGGGCTTGGCCAGGGCCGCCGGTTCGATCATATCGCTGCCGTGCTGGCGATGGCCGAGGTCAAGAAGGGTCCGGCCGACGAAGACGGCATCGGCCAGGGCATAAAATTTGCGCAGCTCGCCGATGGTGTCGCCAAGAATAATCGGCGAGGGGAGGCTGGGCGGCGGGGGGTCGGCGGGGCGAGAACGGCGAACCACGCCAAATCCACTGGCCGCGATCAGTTCGGCCACTTCATCGAATCGCTCGGGCTTTCGCGGGACGATCACCAGGCGCAAATCGGCAAAACGGTTGAGCAGGCGGCGATACAGCGGGAGCAAAATCGCTTCCTCCCCCGGCCCGGTCGAGCCGCAAACCCAGATCGGCTGCTTGCCGGGCGACAATCCAACCGCCGCGGCCAAGTCGTTTGCGCCGGCAATGTCGTCGGCGATTTGGGCGGTGTCGAATTTCATCGTGCCGGTAACGCTCACACGATTGGAAGGCACGCCCAGTTCCACAAATCGCCGGGCATATTCCGGGTCCTGCACCGCGACGTGATGCAGGCGGGCGAACATCGATCCAACCAGCGGCCGGGCCAGCCGATATTTGCGGAAACTCCCCGGCGTGATCCTCCCATTGACCAGGATGACCGGCGTCTTGCGCTGGGCGCAGCGGCGAAGGAAGTTCGGCCAGACCTCCAGTTCCAGGAGCACGACAACCGCGGGCCGGAGCGTGTCGAGCAGGCGCTGGACCGCGGCCGTGAAATCCAGCGGATATCGGACGAGCGTCACATCCGGCGCGGATCCATACAACTCCCGCCCGCGCGCAAAGCCCGTCTCGGTGGTGACCGAAACGATGAAATCGATTCCCGGCCGGCCGGCGCGGAGGACATTGATCAGCGACGGCGTGGCGTTGATTTCGCCGAGGCTCACCGCATGGATCATGATGGCGGGTTTGGAAAGATCGCGTCCCGGGACGTAACCCATGCGCTGGGAAAAGGCCGTCAGCACCTTGCGTCGGGAAGACGGCTTTGCCAGCCAGAACGGCGAAGACAGGCCAACGCCCAAGCCATAGGCAATGTCGAAATGATTGATCATAGAGAGCCGGCGCGTGCCGTCCGGCAGCCATGGGTATTATCCGGCCCGCCTTTTGCGCGCGGGCATCAACCGCACGCCTAGCGCCTGCAACATGGCGTCGGCGTATTCGACGCGGACCGAGCGTTTGTCGGCCAGGAATTCGTAAACGGCGGACTCCGGCATCCGTGGACAAATCTGCCGGGCCAGCTTCCAGAGAGCATGGCCGGAGAGGGCTTGACGCTGCATTCCTTGGGCGATGGCGTGCCAGATGGGGCCGTGCCTTTTCATGCGGCGAACCTCGGGAATTTCGCTGGTATCAATGGGACCGCTGCTGGCGCGTTCAATGCGATGCCTGTCAGCGGCGGAAGGCGGCTTGATTTGTGAGGCGTTAAACCGAATGGTTCTAGCGGTTTGGCGTTTCATTTTTGTATGCCTTTCTCTCCCGCACCGTCAGTAGCCGCGCGCCAATGATGCGCGTGACCAGCAAGCCTTCGGCATCCACACGCCTTGTCCATACGACCAGAAATATCTTTGACCGGTCGAACGGATATGATCCCATCGTCTTCCATCGATCCTCCTCCTGCGAATGTGGACCATCGAAAGTGGTGACATGGCTGTGCTCGGCAAATGGATCGGCAAGCACTGCGGCGGCTTCCTCAAACGTGACGCGATGCTTCGCCAGATTCGCTATAGCCTTGTCTTCATCCCACTCGAAGCGTTCGTGCCGCACGCGATCTCGCAAACAAGTGTACTACCGAATACGGTAGACGACAACGGGCCATCCACCAGCATGGAAACACACCGCCTCCGTCGGCGATGTTACCGATGGTGGTATAGCCGATGCTCCAAGATATACCGGCACACCTCCGGCGGGGCGAGAAAGTCGATTGGCAGGCCAAGCCCAACCCGGTGGCGGATGTCGGTTGCGCTGATGTCGATCTGCGGGACGTCCACCACATTTTTGCGCAGCTTTTGAAACTCGGCCGGAAGCTTTGACCAGGACGGATTCGCGCCAGGCCTGGCCATAATGAGGAATCGCACCTCCGCCAGCAGGGCCTCGGGCTCATGCCAACTTGGCAGAAGGTTCAGCATATCCGACCCGATGAGCCAGGTCACCTCATCCCAGCCCTCTCGGCGAAGCTGGCGGGCCGTATCGATCGTAAAACTGGGTCCCGGCCTGCGCAGCTCGCGATCGTCGATTTCAAAGCCACCAGATCCAGCGATGGCAAGTCTGCACATTTGCAGTCGATGCTCGGCCCCGGCCAGATCGGTCTCGCCGGGCTTATGAGGGGGCGAACCCGTGGGGAACAGGACAACGCAGTCGGCCCCCACGGCCTCGGCCGCGGCCCTGGCGCACAGCAGATGGCCGTGGTGGATCGGATTGAATGTCCCGCCAAAACAGATTTTTTTCCGCATCGAATGCGCCGTTCCTGGATGAATTGACAGGTGAGGATAACGATTCTGCCAAAAACTGACCACCGCCGGGAGGTTGCCGGCGCGGGTCGGTAAAGGTGTCCACCGCCGCCGGGCGAGATTCCGGCAACTGGAAATATTCTCTTAATAATGGTGGGTTAAGTAGTTAGAGTCCGAACGGGAACTTGGGTAAGCAGCGCAAGAATTTTTCGGAAGGAAAAGAGATAATAATTTTGCCGTTGTGAACGTGGTTTGCTTGGGGTAGAACAGAGACTGCGACTCAACCGCGTGGAAAGGTAGGCCACCGATGGCCACGATATTGAAGACAATTAAGACGCAGCGGCGGCAGTCGCCGGTGCCGCGGAGCATCCGGGAGCGCGTGACCCGCCTGCTGGAGGAAAACTACGCCTACATGGACAGCTCCGCGTTCCGCCGCAAGCGCGTGGAAGAGGAGTTGTTCACCGAGGATGCCGAGCGCGAGTTGCCGCTGACGAGTTGGTATCAGCCGACGCGCGTGGACCTGGCCGATCTCGGCTACGGCTCTCCGCCGCAGTTGATGAAGGCGCCTGAAGAGCGCTTGATGTTCCTCCGCTTCAACTATTGCAAGAAGCGCCTATTGGCGCTGCAAAAGGAAATCCGCGCCCAAGGCCTGACCCTCAGCCGCGCCAAGGCGTTTCTGGATTGGCATCAGAAATTCGAGCACTTCCGCGAATACCTGGTGCGGACCAACCTGGCGCTGGTCCTGGCGATGGCCAAGCGCACGCGGCTGGGCGACGTCGATTTCGCAGAGGTGGTCAGCGAAGGGAACATGGCGTTGCTTCGAGCGGTGGACAAGTTCTCCATCGACCGCGGATTCAAGTTCAGCACCTACGCCTGCCGGGCGATTTTGAAGGGCTTCAGCCGAACCGCCATGAAGGCCTCCAAACACCGCACGCGATTTCCGGTGGAATTCGAGCCGGACATGGAGCACAGCGACTGGGCCGATCGCCGCCGCGATCAGATCGAGGACGACTGCATCGACGAATTGAAGGCCATCGTCGATCGCAACCTCGCGGATTTGTCGAGCGTCGAGCAGACGGTGATTCGCCGCCGATTCAATTGGCAGCAGGTCGAGGAATCGCCGATGACCCTGGAAGAGGTGGGCAAGATCATCGGCGTAACCAAGGAGCGGGTGCGGCAGATTCAGAACAAGGCGCTGGCGAAGATTCGTTTGTTGATGGAAGACGGGGTGCTGCGGATTCATCCGCGCACCGAGCCGGAATCAAAGGCCATCGCCGAAACGCGGGCGAGCACAACCCCGCCCGCGGAAGCGGCGCCGGCGGCGTAAAAAAAGAACGCGTCGAGTCCGACGCGGCTAAACTTTTTTTACGCCGCGCTGTGCACGTATCGCATCAGCGTCGCAGGTATTTCCTTGATGCCGCGCCGCATCGCCTTTCTCACCGCGTACCGCATCGAAAGCTCCACCCGCCGATGTACCTTTTCGTTCGGTTCAATTCCGCGCCGGCGCATTTCCTTCACCGCCCACATCCAGACATGAAACTCCTCCTCGCACCGGCGGCGGTATTTCTCAAAGCCAATGACGTGATGCCCCACCTCGTGCAGGAAGATGGCGAGGCTCAGCGGCGTCTTGGGCTGGGGAGATTCGATCCAGTTGATGACCCGCCCGTCGTGGCAATAAACGCGCCAGGCTTTGCCGCTCATGTTGGAGCGCCAGCGCCTGATCCGCACGTCGTAATGACGCTTCGTTTGCTTAACGATGCTGGTAAAGTCCGCCATGCTCCTCCGGTCTTTGGGCGACGCTGCCAACTATCGACACAACCCCTTGACGGAATTGACGCGCTTTGGCGAGCACCGGGCTGTGCCCAATTTGCATAAGTAATGCTGCGGAAATTATCGGCGGCTTCTACAATGGCTTTTTATGCCGCTCGCCTACGTTCCCGCGACTCACCCTTCCCCGGCAATCCTATTGACCCTTGCGCTCATTCTCGGAGCCAGCCTCTGGGTCTTCGCGACGCTGGTCCGCCGCGAGACCCGCCATCGCCGGCTCGTGGCCCTGACGCGTTGGGCTCGATCCCACCACATGCGCCTCCAGTCCGCCGGCGGCCAGGCTCTCCCCGTCCTCAAGCAATTCAATCCGAAAATCCGCCAAGTCCTCAGCGGGCGCGGCATCACTCTGGCGCAAATCGAAACCGCCGACACCACCGCAACCGCGGCCGCCACATCGAAGCGCCAATGGAACGTCATGGTGCGCGAGCTAAGCGGCGCCTGGCCCGCCACCGCGCTGCGACCAACCGCTCACAACTTCAGCCTCGTCGATCTATTCTCGCTCTCGAGCTATCCATCGCTGATGCCGAGCGAGCGATTCATGGTCTTCGGCGCCGAAGCCCGCGCCGCCAAGGCGCTGGCCGAGTCCGCCGCGCCGGCCCTGTTGCCGAGCGACGTCGCCCTGATCGTCACCGGCAATTGCCTCCTCCTCGATTTCTCCAGCCGCCATTTCGACGAAATCGAGTTCGATCGGCTCATCGACCTGGCCGAGCAACTGGCGCCGCGGCTGGCAGTCGGCCAATAGAACAATACCCCACGAACTCGCGCCCAAAGCCCGGAGTCCCAAAAGCCGCTGGCCCGCACGCTGATTTTTTCGTCCTTCTCTGTCGTCTTTGTGGCCTATGTGGTCTGTGCGTCTCGCTTGGCCGTGGGATTCGGATGCGCTGACTCATGGCGGGTCTGCTTAGAACCGGCGCGTTCGTCCCGCGTCGGGAGCCCCGCATGTACATGCGGGGCTTCGAGGAACGTGGCGCGTACTCAAACCGAAACCCGTATCAATTGTACGACCGACATGGCGGGTTGGTTTTCACGCCCGGCCTTGGCATGCTCCGCGATCGCGGCGAAGCCGAGGAACTTGTTTCCGATGTATTTCCGGAAATCCGGCGAGGATGTGAGCGATATGATGAGTGGAGAACTTGCCGACTGAAGTCGGCAAGCCGGTGAGGCTGGCGAAAGTTCTCAGCCCTTGGAATCCGCCGAAACCTGCGTAAACCCCACCGCGCGATACCCCACCTCATCCACCGCGGCCATCAGTTCGCTGACCTTCACATTTGCCGGGTTGAACAGCACCGAAGCCTGTCGGCTGTCGAAATCCACTTCCACCTCGTGGACCCCCGCCTTGGCGGAAATCGCGGTGCGGATGGTCTGCTCACAGCGGTGACAGTGCATGCCGTCAATTCGAATCACCGCGAGTTGATCTTTTGCGATCCTGTGGGGCATAAGGCACCGGAATACGCTGGACTGCAATACGATAGGCTCGGACGAATCGTTTCACAAGGCACGAAGGCACGAAGGGGAAATCAAGTGTGCGTGACGCCATCGGCGGGAATGAGCGCAAATCAATCAAGAAGATGCAGGAAGATGATCGGTTGAATTCTTCCTGACGATCGGCGGCGCTCACTCGTATGGGATAAGGCGCTGCCGCTGCGGATGCCGCTGGCTGGCCTGGCAATGTTCCCGCAGGCCTTTTCGAGGCGGACGTGTCGGATCGCCGCCTTTGGCGGCCAATGCTAAGGAGTTGGCCAAATAACAGGAGGTCGGACAAGCGGGGCTGTGCAGGACGGTTGAGGTCGCGCCTGAGCGCGAAACTCCTCAGCACTTGCCGCCGGAGGCGGCGGCCCGATGCTTTCGCCTCGCAAAAGGTCTGCGGGAGCATTGACAGGCCAGCCAGCGGCGTCGGCGGCGGCAGCGCCTGTTACATTCGAGCTGGCGTCTTCGGCCGTCGCGAGCATCGCAATCGATCATCTTCTTGATCTATTTGCCCTCGTTCCCGCCGATTCAGTCACGCACCCGGAAATCAAAGCCCTGGAATTCCCGCCTTTGCCTTCGTGGCTATGTGCCTTCGTGCCTCCGTGCCTGCCTTTTTTACTTTTTTCCCCCAGCCCCATACCCTATGTCGCATGATCGTGTTGATCGACAACTACGATTCCTTCACCTACAACCTGGTGCAAAGACTAGGCGAGGTGGACCCAGCCCAGGAAATCCGCGTGTTCCGCAACGACAAGGTGACGCTGGACCAGGTCGAAGCCCTCGCCCCCACGCACATCGTCATTTCACCGGGACCGTGCACGCCAAAAGAAGGCGGCATCAGCAACGACATCATCCGCCGTTTCGGCCCCAAGCTCCCGGTCCTGGGCGTGTGCCTCGGCCACCAATGCATCGGATTCGTCAGCGGGGCGATCGTCGAGCGTGCCGAGCGTCTCATGCACGGAAAGACCGATCAGATCCACCACGACGGCAAAAGCATTTACGAAGGGATGCCCAATCCCTTTACCGCCACGCGTTACCACAGCCTCATCATCCGCCGCGGCACGCTGCCGCCGGAATACGAGATCAGCAGTTGGACCGACCACGACGAGATCATGGGCGTGCGCCACAAACAATGGCCGCTGGAAGGCGTGCAATTCCATCCGGAAAGTTTTTTGACGGAACAGGGGGAGAGGTTGTTGGCGAATTTTTTGAAGAAGTGACTTCGGTACGTTAATCTGTTTCCCCGTCAATCGGGAAGGGATGCCATGCAACGGGATAAACTCTTTAACCAGGACTGCATCGCGGGAATGCAGCGGCTTGCCGAAGGCAGCGTGGATTTGGCGTTCGCGGACCCGCCTTTCAATATCGGCTACAAGTATGATGTGTACGAAGACCGCCGGGCGGCTGATGAGTACCTCGCCTGGACGAAAAAATGGGGCGAGGCGCTGCTGCGAACGCTCAAACCGACGGGCACATTCTGGTTGGCTATCGGCGATGACTTCGCCGCCGAACTAAAGCTGATTTTTCAGCGCGAATTGGGGCTCTGTTGCCGCAGTTGGGTCATTTGGTATTACACGTTTGGCGTGAATTGCAAGCAGAAATTCAGCCGCAGCCACACGCATCTCTTCCACTTCGTGAAAGACGCGAAGAACTTCACATTCAACACCGAGGCGATCCGCGTGCCATCCGCGCGTCAGTTGGTCTATGCCGACTCGCGCGCCGATTCGCGGGGGCGCTTGCCGGACGACACCTGGATTTTGCGCCCGCAGGACGCGGTGGGAAGCTTCACGCCGGAGGAAAACGTATGGTATTTCCCTCGCGTGTGCGGCACGTTTAAGGAACGTGCAAGCTGGCACGGCTGCCAAATGCCCGAGCAGTTGCTCGGACGGATTATTACGGCGTGCTCGAATCCAGGCGAAACGGTTCTCGACCCGTTTGGCGGCAGCGGAACGACGTTGGTGGTAGCCAAGAAACTGCGGCGGCGATTCATCGGTTTTGAGCTATCGAAGCACTATGCAGAGCAAATCGAGGCCCGGCTGAAGGCCGCTCGGCCCGGAGACTCGCTTTCCGGCGCGGACGATCCCAAGAGAAAGGCTCCGCCAACAGCAGCAGGAAAGCGGAGGGAGGGCGTTGCTCGATCGACTCGCGTCGATGGCGTGGCAAAGCGATCAAGGGGTGCGACGGTGGACCGGGGGATCGTCGAAGTTTTGTTCGCCGACCGAAACGGGTTTCCAGCCGACCGCGTCATCGATCAAACATAGGCCGGCCAAGGGGGAAGCGCCGATGCCGGTGAATGGGCGACCGCGATTCTGGGACATCGGCGGAACCCGCGGTGCTTCGCACCGCCGCTAAATATGCTTGTATTTTCCCTGAATCACAGTTCCCAATTTAGACACCGGCTATGATTGGGGCCATGGCATCTGATCCCTCACCAGCCCGGCCGACCGTCGAACAAACGCGGGCCGTCTGGGAGAAGATCGCCGATTGGTGGGACCAGCAGATCGGCGAGGGAAACGATTTTCAGAAAACCCTCATCATCCCGGCCACGGATCGACTGCTCGATCCCAAGCCGGGCGAGACGATCCTCGACGTGGCCTGCGGCAACGGAAATTATTCGCGGCTCCTCGGCCGGCGCGGGGCCCGGGTTGTCGCCTGCGATTTCGCGGAAAACTTTCTCGAAGCCGCGCGCCGTCGCACCACGCCGGCCGATGGGCAAATCGAATATCGGAAGATCGACGCGACCAGCATGGCCGAGATGCTTTCCCTCGGCGAGGGGCGCTTCGACGCGGCGGTGTGCAGCATGGCCATGATGGACATGATCGTGATCGATCCGATGCTGGATGCGCTGGGCGAATTACTGAAACCTTCGGGGCGGTTCGTGTTTTCGCTGCCGCATCCCTGCTTCAACTGCAACGACATGACCTTCACCGCCGATCTTGTGGTTCAGCACGATCGGGCGGAGCAGGTCTTCGGGGTGGAGATTCGGCAATACCTGACGCAGGCGCCGGGCCTGAGCGTCGGCATCCTCAATCAGCCGCAGGCGCATTATTTCTTTCATCGTCCCCTGTCGGCGATCTTCTCGGCGTGCTTTTCAGGCGGTTTCGTGGTGGATGGGCTGGAGGAGCCGGGCTATCCCGCCGGGGCGGCCGGCGCGAAGAACGCATTTTCCTGGCAGAAGCGCCCGGAGATTCCGCCGGCGATCGTGATTCGGGCGAGGCTCGGGGGATGAATTCGTGTGAATGGACGTCAGAACGCGCTTCCCGTTCGGCTGAGCTCACGGCCGAAGCCTTCGGGTCGCGGCTAAACTGATCTAATTCGCCGCGGCCATGCGAAGGGCGATCGCCTTGCGAATCCGCATCAGCAGGTCCTCCAGTCCAAAGTTGGCTTTGGGGACCAGGTCATTGATGCGCAGTCGCATGGCTCGGGCGATGAGTTTGTACTCGTCCTTCAACTCGGTCAGCACAATGACGGGGATATCCTCCCAATGCGGATGGTGGCGGATCATCTGCAGGAATGTGATGCCATCCATCTCCGGCATCATTAAATCCAGCAGCACCAGATCCGGTGTTTGAGAGTAGAGCGTGGCGTAGGCTTCCTTGCCGTTGGCCGCGCGAATCGTTTTGAACCCCTCGTGCTCCAGAAACCGAGCGACAGATTCTCGAGCCCGAGCCGTATCATCAACCACAAGTACGACGGGCATGGCTTATTCCTTCCATGGAATTACCGCATAATGTGCGATGTGCCGCTGCTTTAGTCAATACCCTTGTCAATTGCCGCGTCGGGGTAGTGTCCTAATCTGCCCACGGCGGACTACGGTTGTGGGCAACAACTTGCCAATTTCAAATTCCTGGCGCTAGGGTATGACGCCAGAATCGGGAACAGTGTTCGTGACGCCCGCAGGCGCCGCCTCGAATAGGAGAAAGCGTCACCGCCGCGAGGCCCGCATCCTTCCGTCTCGAAACGGCCTGCTGGAACATGGTCAGGCCAGCCGACGGCGTCCGCGGCGCCTTGGCATATTCGAGCAAGCGACTTCGGCCGTCACGAACACCGCACCCGATCATACTCCTTTGCTTCCATCGCCTCGCCCTTGTCGATTCAGTCGCGGCTCCGTCGCCAACCGGCAACTTCCAGGCGAAAAGATGGAATGCGGCTGCCCTGGCGTCTTGGGCGAAGGCGGGTCGCTTGCGACATGGTGAAGGAATCGTACAATCCGCTGCCCCGCGTGGAAGGCTTTGCCTCCACCATGAGGCGCGGATTCGGCCTGATTTTCAGAAGGATTCTCTTATGCCCGCCACTGGAAAAGTTACGCAGGTGATCGGTTCGACGTTCGACATCCACTTCCCCGAGGACCAGCTTCCGCAGATCTACAACGCGGTGACCATCGACGCCCCCGCCGAGCATGGCGTGGCGATGCACCTGGTGGGCGAGGTCGAGCAGCATCTCGGCGGCGGACGGGTGCGGGCGGTGGCGCTGGGCAGCACCGATGGCCTGCGCCGCGGCATGGATTGCGTGGACACCGGTTCGTCCCTGACGGTTCCCGTCGGCAAGGAAACGCTGGGGCGGGTCTTCAATCTGTTGGGCGAGCCGATCGACAACCGCGGCCCGGTCAATACCAAGGAGCGCCGCCCCATCCATCGCGATCCGCCGCCGTTCGTCGATCTAACCCCCAAGGCCGAGGTCTTCGAGACGGGCATCAAGGTGATCGACCTGCTCACGCCGTTCCTTCGCGGCGGCAAGGCGGGGTTGTTCGGTGGGGCGGGGCTGGGCAAGACCGTCGTCATCCAGGAACTGATCGCGCGCATCGCACAGCAGCACGGCGGATATTCCGTCTTCGCCGGCGTCGGCGAACGAACCCGCGAGGGGACCGATCTCTGGCTGGAAATGCAGGAAGCGCAGATCGGGACCACGGGCAAACACGTGATCGATCAGACCGTGATGGTTTTCGGCCAGATGAACGAGCCCCCGGGCGCGCGCCTTCGCGTGGGTCTGAGCGCCCTGACCATGGCCGAGTATTTCCGCGACGAAACCGGCGCCGATACCCTCCTGTTCATCGACAACATTTTCCGATTCACGCAGGCCGGGTCCGAAGTGTCGGCCCTGCTGGGGCGCATGCCCAGCGCCGTCGGTTATCAGCCGACGCTGGCCACGGAAATGGGGGAATTGCAGGAGCGCATCACCAGCACCAAGCACGGCGCCATCACGTCGGTGCAGGCCGTGTACGTGCCGGCTGACGATCCAACCGATCCGGCTCCCGCCAACGCGTTCGCGCACCTCGACGCGTTCATCTATCTGGAGCGATCGATCGCATCGAAGGGGATTTATCCGGCGGTGGACCCGCTGGCGTCGGCGAGCCGGGCGCTGGACCCGCAGATCGTCGGCGAAGAGCACTACCGCATCGCCCGCAAGGTGCAGAACATGCTGCAGCGCTACCGCGACCTTCAGGACATCATCGCCATCCTCGGCGTGGACGAATTGAGCGAAGAGGACAAGCTGATCGTCGCCCGAGCCCGCAAGATCGAACGTTTCTTCAGCCAGCCGTTCGTCGTCGCCGAGCAGTTCACGGGCAAGAAGGGCATCTACACCAAGATCGCCGATACGCTCAAGAGTTTCGACGACATATGCAACGGCAAGGCGGACGATCTGCCGGAACAGGCGTTCTTGTACGTCGGCACTCTGGATGATGTACGGGCGCGGGCGAAGGAGATGGCGAAGTAAAGCGTCATGAACGACTTCCAGAAAATCCAAGAGGAATTGGAAGACCTCGCCGATCTGCGCGCTTTGGATGAAGCCAGAGCCAAAGAGGGCCGCCTCCCCGGCATTTCCGTAGAGGAGGTCGGTCGTCGTCTTGATGCGAAATTTGGCTCAAGACGACGGAGGATGAAGCGGAATGGGCGATAGATCACCGCGAAAGAATCAACCGATGCGGTGATGGCGGAGGACGCTATAATCGGGGGCGTGAAAGCCGCGTTCACTTTCAAAATCATTCGCCCGCTGGGGATTTTCCTGCTGCTGTGGGGTTTGAATTCTTCGGCGCTGGCCGACGACATCGACGGCGTTCAGCCCGCGGCGATGGATCAGCCGCGAATCAATCTGGTGATTCGACGCGAGGCCCGTGGCCAGCCGCTGATCGGCAAGAGCGCGGAGGGGGACGCATTCAACGTCGAAGCGTTTCTCGATACCGGGGCCAGCTCGATTGCTCTTTCGTCCAACACGGCCCAACAGTTCGGGATCCAGCGCGAGATGGCCGCTCAACAAGAAGCGCGGTTCCAGGATGTGGGCGTGGGCGGTGGCAGCGAATTCGCGGTGTCGGAGCCGATCTTTCTTTCCCTGGCCCCCATGGCCCCGAACGTGGATGTCGAGCAGAAGGACGCCATCGCCACGACATACACGCTGACCGTCGGGCCGGATCGAACGGAGATCGGGCCGCTGAACGGCGCGACGGATTTTCTGACCGCGCTGGCCCTGGGGGACATGGACATCGCGGGAATGCCGGTCATTGCCGGAAAGATCGTCGTGCTGGATCCGAAGGATGTGAATTCGATGACCGACAAAATCCGCACGTACGTGTACGATGCGAAATCGGCCGCCGAGGCGAATCCGCCGATTCCCAAAACCAGCCAGCACGTGCGGCTCAACTTCGTTTCCTTCAGCCAGTTCACGAAGATTTCGCCGGCCGGCGCACAGGCCCCGGCCATATCGGCCAATCCGATGATCGGCGCGATCGTCATGCACCATGGACAAGCTTCAACTGGCAGTTGGCTTTTGGACACCGGCGCCGCGGCATCGATGATCTCGCGTCACCAGGCCGCCGCTCTGGGCGTCACCTATGCCCCCGGCACTGACGGCGCCGCCCATCCACGCCTCGACGGCGTCCCGGCGGATCGGCAGTTCATCATATCCGTCGGCGGCATCGGCGGGATCAAAAAATCAGCCGGCTTCTTTCTCGACAAGCTCTCTATTCCGACCCTCGAGGGCTCGCCAATCACCTTCATTCACGCCCCGGTCCTGGTCTGTGACATCACCGTGACGGATTCGGCCGGCCGGTCATTTACCCTCGACGGCGTATTGGGCATGAATTTCCTGGTCGCCAGTGCCATGGTTGACGAGAGCAGCCTGGTTCCCGACATCGATCACCTGACGCCGGGGGCGTTCCGGTGGATCGTGCTGAACATGCGCGAGGAATGCCTGGGCGTGCAGAGAAATCCGTAGGCATGCACATCTGTCGGTCCCGATAATCAAACTGCGCTCCTCGCCCCGAGGATTAAACCCTCTCCACGCATTGCGGATCGTCATTCGCCGGGCTGTTGACGTGCTTTGACACTGGATACGCTTCAAGCTCTCCATCCGCGTACGGCGTGAGCATCGAATTCAGCCTGACCACGGATGTCGCCGGGTCGAGCCATTGGGCGTAATCGCCTGGCTGTAGGATCACGGGCATGCGGTTGTGAATTCCCGCCATCAACTTGTTCGGCGTGGTTGTGATGATCGTGAAGGTCTCCAGCGCTTCGGCGGCGTTTGCCGGTTTCCATCGCTCCCATAGGCCGGCAAAACAGAATTGACCGTCATCCGATTTGTGAATGAAAAACGGCTGCTTGGGCGGCTTGGCTCCCTGCCATTCATAAAATCCATCGGCCGGCACAAGGCATCGCCGGCGAGCCAGCGCCTGGCGGAACGTGCCGCTGGTGGGAACGGTTTCCGCCCGCGCGTTGATCGGCTGGACCTTGGGCAATTCCTTTGCCCAGGATGGAACCAAACCCCAGCGGGCGATGGCCAGTTCTCGCAACCCCTGGTCGCTCAGGCGCACGATGGGCATGCGCTGCGACGGGGCGACATTCCATCGCGGGCGTTCGGTGAATTCCTCGAATCCAGGCAGCGGCGGGGCGCGCAGTCCCAAACGGAGCAAATCGAACCGAGTCAATCGATAGCGGCCACACACGCTGATATTTTCACAGACGAGGGTTGGCGTTTCCAGCGCCGTGGGCGCGGGCCGGGCAGCTTTCAATATTCGCCTGAAGGCAAAGCGACCGCGAAGGCGCGAAGGCCGCGAAGACAGCCGCGAAGAAATGCTGTTTCACTCGACCAAAAGAAATTGGGGAAAATTAGAGAGGACGGGACTCGTTTTTGACTTTGCCCCCGGTCTAGCTTGGATTGCCGGCATGTCGCGGCAGGCTCGCAGCACGCTGGGAGGTCCCGTCTGTCACGCGCTCAACCGCCCGAACCGGCAACACGCGCTGAATCCGCATGACCGGCGGAGACGATATTATGAAAAAGAATCGCGTCCTTTTTAATTACTCCTTTTTAATTACTCCCTAAGTGATTGTTTGCAGGAAGCTTATAGGGCAATAAATTTGTGTGTGCAAAAACAGACGCAAAACATTTGCATTTTCATGTACGTACAATATAATGACGATGGTATAGACGTTTGGCGAAGGCTTCGTTACCAAAGGACGGCCATGAAACTCAAGCATTTAACTCGTCAGGGTAATTCACTGGCCATCATCATCGACAAGCCTATTTTGGACATGTTGGACATCAACGAGAAAACCATGCTCAAACTGACCACGGACAACGGCAAGATCGTCCTTGAGCCAGTCAGCGCGGAAGAGATTGACCGCCGCTTCACAGCCGCCGCCGACAAAGTTGAAAAGCGGTTTGGCCGTATGTTCAAGCGGCTTGCGCAAAAGTAAACTTCGGTCGGGATGGACGGCCCGATTTTCCTCACGCTCGATCAAGTGTTGCGGCTGCACGCTCGCCAGATAGAACGGTTCGGCGGATCGGATGGCATTCGAGACATCGAACTAATCGAATCAGCGATCGCGCAGCCGCAGCAGGGTTTTGGGGGCGACTACTTCCACAAGACCTTGGCGGAAATGGCCGCCGCGTATTTGTTTCACCTGGCGAAGAATCACGGCTTCGTCGATGGCAACAAACGCGTAGGGTCCGACGCCGCCCTGACGTTTCTAGAACTGAACGGCATCGACACCGACAAGATTGACGAAAACGAAATGGAAGCACTCACGTTGGCCGTGGCGGATGGAAGTGCCGACAAGCAGACGGCGACCGAATTCTTTGCGGCTCGCATCAACGTCGTCGAGTAGCCAACTTTGGTTGCCTGTCCGCCAGTTGCATTTCCGCTTCCCGTGCGTCCTGTGTGACGCGCTGTTCCGCAGCCGGATGATGTCCGTGATGAGCGTTTGATTGAGCGCCAGCATGCAAACCGGCAACTCTTTTGTCGGGAATCACGGGCGGAATTGCCGCCAGTTGATGCCTAGCTTGCGCATGCGCGAACGGAGCGTGTGCGGATTGATGCCCAGGGCCTTGGCCGCGCCGAACGGACCTTCGATGCGGCCCTGGGTGGCCTGCAACGCCGCTTCGATGTGGCGGGCCGCCATTGAGTCCAGCGTGAGCAGGGGCGATTCGTTGGCGGACGAAATGGATGGGGTAATCGATGCCGCGGGCAATGGCTTGGGCTGAGCGCCGCCGAGGGCCTTGGCGACTTCTAGCGTTCGACCGCTTCCCAGGATCGCCGCGCGCTCGATCACCGACGCCAATTCCCGCACGTTCCCCGGCCAGTTGTATTCGGTCAGCCTGCGCATATCCTCCGGGCTGGGCAGCGCCGGCGGGAGGCCAAGGCGCTTGGCCGCCTTCAACGCGAAGTGCGTGGCCAGCGAGGGGATGTCCTGCACGCGGTCTCGCAGGGGGGGCAGATGGATGGGGAAGACGCTGATGCGATACCACAGGTCTTCGCGGAAGAGGCGCTGTCCGGCCATGGCATGCAGGTCGGAGTGCGTCGCGGCCACAACGCGGACGTTCACCGTCAGGGTCGTTTGTCCGCCGACGCGCTCCAAGGTTCCGTCCTGCAACACGCGCAGGAGCCTCACCTGCGCCGCCAGCGGCAGCTCTCCGATCTCGTCCAGGAACAGCGTGCCGCCGTCGGCCCTCTCGAACCATCCCTTGCGCGTGGCGGTGGCGCCGGTGAAGCTGCCGCGCTCGTGTCCGAACAACTCCGAATCGACGAGTTCCGACGGGATGGCGCCGCAGTTCACGCGGATCATCGGTCCCTGCGACCTTTTCGAGCGGGCGTGGATGGCGCGGGCGACCACTTCCTTGCCCGTCCCTGTTTCCCCCAGGATCAGCACCGGCGCCTCGGAGCGGGCGACCAACTGAACGCGCTCCATCACGCTGGCCAGACCGGCTTCGGCGCCGACGATGGTGTCGCTGACGGTCTTGCGACCCAGGCGCGTGAGCAGGGCGCGGTTCTCGGCTTCCACCGCCTCGCGCAGGGTCTTGAGTTCGCGGAGGCGGTAGTCGTTGTGGAGGGCTGCGGCAAACGGTTCGGCGAGTTGGCGCACGATTCCCACCTGGTGGGCCGTGAACCTACCGCTGTCACCCCTGAGCAGCACGATCGCTCCAGGGTGCGGCTCGGTGTCTTCGTTTTGCCCGCCGTCCAGGCGCAGCCCTGCCACCAGCAGGTCGCGGGACTCATCGCAGGGAGGCAAAAGCGGCTCAAGCTCGAGGCGTCGCACGGTGTCGCGTCCCTGCACGAGCTGGCCGCGGCGGCACCAACTGGCCAGGGCGGCAACGACTTGGGGGGTGGGATTGGGGCGTGCCAGGGGTGTGCTGGATTCCATCGCCGGCGCGCAGGCCGCCGTCTCCATCCGCGCGCCCGGCACGTCCAGCCGCCGCAGCAGCACCCGCCCGGCTCCAAGCTGCTCGCGCAGGCTGGGCATGAGGCAGCGCACGGCCTCGGAAAGCTCCAAGTGGCACCCGATTTCCCGCCAAGTCATTAGTAGAAGCGACATCGTCTTTCTATGCATTATAACAGAAAATCTTTCAATAGTCACGGATATTCCGTGTTCTATGCTGGGCTCGTCTGCATTTCTGTGCCGGAACCGCGTTTTCTGGCCCGCCAAGGGTGTTTCGGTTCACGGTCCACCCTTTGCTTTGGATGGAATCGTAAGGAGACTTCCCTTGATTTCACGCATCACCATCCGCGGCGGCCAGGGCAAAGCCGGTCATTCCGAGCCGGTCCAGCAAATCGAGTTTCACATGGGCGACATCATTAGCATCGTCGGCCCCACCGGCTCGGGCAAGACAACGCTCATCAACGACATCGCTCTGTTCGCCGATGGGCAGACCCCAAGCCGGCGCACGATCCTTCTGGACGGCGAGCTTCCGCCGGCGGAGTTTCGCGAGAACCCCGCACGCAATCCCGTCGCGATCATCACACAACACACCAACTTTCTCTCCGACCTGCCGGTGGCGGAGTTCCTCTCGATTCATGCCGGCATCCGCCACGCCGATTCCTCCAAGACGGCGGAGCTGGCGGCCCAGACCGTGGCGTTCGCAAATGAGTTGACCGGGGAACCGATTGAGGAGACATCGCGCATGACCGAACTGTCCGGCGGCCAGACCCGCGCCATGCTCATCGCCGACGCCGTGATCATCGGCAACGCTCCCATCATCCTGCTGGACGAGATCGAGAACGCCGGAATCCACCGCTCCCGCGCGCTTCAGCTTCTGCGCCAGTACCGAAAGATTTTTCTCTTTGTCACGCACGATCCGTATATCGCGCTGCTTTCGGACACGCGCGTGGTCATGTCGGGCGGCATGATGATGAAGGTGATGCGCCTCAGCGACCAGGAACGGCAACTCTCGGCCAAGGTGCATCGCCTCGATGATGCACTGGCGAACCTGCGCAACAAGATCCGTCTCGGCGAGGAGCTGGTTGCAAGCGAACTGGAGGCATTGGCATGAAACTCGTCATCTGTGCCGGACCGGCGACCACGGGCAAGACGTCAGTCCTGCGTCACGTGATCCGCTCGCTGCGCGCCCGCGAGCAGCACGTGGCGTTTCTCAAGCTCGACGTGCAATACGCCGTCGAGGATACCGAATTGCACGACGAGTTCGGCATTCCGACCAAGAAGGTCTACTCCGGCGAGCTTTGTCCGGACCATTGCAGCGTGATGGTTCTGGGCGACGCGCTGCGATGGGCGCGGCAGACGGAAGCGGATGTGCTGCTGGTGGAAACCGCCGGACTGTGTCTTCGCTGCTCGCCGTATGTGGATGGCGGCCTGGGGATCGTGGTGCTGGAAGCGACCAGCGGCATGAACCTGCCGCGGAAGATCGGCCCGATGTTGAGCCTGGCGGACATTGCGGTGGTGACCAAGATTGACCTGGTGTCGCAGGCCGAGCGGGAGGTGTTCCGCGCCCGCATCATCGACGCCGCCCCGGCGGTTCGCGTTCGCGAGGTTGACGGCCTGCGCGGGATCGGCATCGATCCACTGCTCCGGGCGATTGAGTCATTCCCGGACACCCCCCAACGTCTTCAGCTTCGCGGCAATCCCCCCGTCGGCACGTGCACGATCTGCGTGGGCAAGAAGGACATTGGCTGGCAGTCGCATTTCGGGGTGGTACGGCCGCTCGAAAACCAGGTCTTTTATCGAGGGGAGTAATGGACCATGGACCCACGCCGAATCTACTTTGACAACGCCGCCACCACGCCGCTCGACCCGCGCGTTCTGGAGCCCATGGCCGCCGCTTTTGCACAGGTGTTTGGCAATCCGTCCAGCCTGCATGCCGATGGGCGGCAGGCTCGCGAGGCGGTCGATCTGGCCCGCGAGCGCGTCGCCGCGCTACTGGGTGCCAAGCCGGCGGAAATCTGCTTCACCAGCGGCGGCACCGAATCTAACAACCTCGCGATCCGCGGCGTGGTTGGCTCCTTTTCCACCGGCGGCTGTCATCTGATCACCACCGCCATCGAGCATCCCTCGGTCCTGGAAGTGTGCCGTGGCTTCAGCCCGGAACTGGTTCAAGTCACCCGCCTGCCGGTTGGCGAGGATGGCATCCTCGACCCCGATGACTTGCACCGCGCCATCACGCCCGAAACCCGCCTGATCTCCATCATGGCCGCGAACAACGTCGTTGGAACGCTTCAGCCGATCGCAGACTGCGGCCGGATCGCACACGAACACAGGATTGCCTTCCACGTGGATGCGACGCAGGCGGTCGGCAAGGTCCCTTTGGATGTGAATCGGCAGCGGATCGACCTGCTGTCGTTCTCGGCGCACAAAATCTACGGCCCCAAGGGCGTGGGCGGCTTGTTCATTCGCGAGGGCACGCCGCTGGTCTCGTTCATTGGCGGCGGGGGGCAGGAGCGCGGCCGCCGCTCCGGAACCGAGAATGTTCCCGGCATCGTGGCGCTGGGCGCGGCCGCCGAACTGTGCCGGCAGGAGATGGCCGAGGAGTCGGCGCGGATCGTGCGGCTTCGCGAACGCCTCGCCGACCGTCTTCTGGACGCCGTGCCTGAAGCGTATCTCATCGGCCACCGCTATCGTCGCCTGCCGGGTCTGGCCAGCTTCGGATTCGACGGCCTGGAAGGCCAGGCCATCCGGCTCATGTTGGCCCTCGACGAGGCGGGCGTTTCGGTCTCGACGGGCAGCGCGTGCAGTTCGAATCACGCCGCTGGGCCCTCGCATGTGCTTACCGCCATGGGCTTCGACCCGCTGCGTGCCCGAGGCTCGCTCCGCGTTTCGCTCGGCCGGTTCAGCACCGAAGAGGAGGTTGACTTGTTCGTCGATCTCCTGGCCGGCCTGGTGCGCGATCTCAGCCCGATGGTCTCCCGCAACTGAGTTTGGTCATGGTTTTTTCAGGAGAAATGCGTCCATGAACTCGACTCCTACCACGCTGCCCGGGCTGGACTGTGGTTTGTGCGGATTTCGTCATTGCTCGGAACTGGCCGACAGCCTCAGCCAGCGGCCGGAGATGATCCGCCGCTGTGTGCATCTGAAGAACCAGACCGCCGCGCCTCCGGCAAAGCCCGTGCGCTTGCCGGTGCTTCAGCAGAGCAGCCCGGCGGCGGAGACGGACTGGCTTGATTCACTCGGTCGCCCATTTGACTTCTTTCTGGAGAAGTTCCCGGAGGAACCCGGCCCGCGCGAGATCATCCTTCCTCACAATCCGATTCTGACGCGCGAAATGGACATCTGCCCCGGCGATGTGCTGATTGGGCGCCCCCTGGGCATGTCCTGCGGCTGTCCGATTACCCATTGCGGAATTGCCACCGAAGTCGATCGCCGCACCGGCGTCATTAACTGGTGCGTCACCGGACCGCTCAGGCCCCGCCAGAACGGCTTCAAGGATCTCGGCTACTACATCGCCGAGGGCTACGAAGGCCTGGTGACCGAATCCCGCAGTGAACTGCGCATCGGCGCCCGCTATTTTTTCCAGCCGCGGTTGTGCATGCTGCAATGGCGGCACAGCGGCTTGATCAACTATCTCAACCGCACGCCCCAAGGCATGCAGATCCGCATCGAAGGCCTTTGGATCGGGTGAACTGCCTGATCGTATCGCCGACGTGACGGTTAGGGCTAGGGGAAAAAACCCCTGGACGTTGGTAAACTTGTGGCGTTCGGACAAGGAGGTCTGGATGACGTTAGAGAGTTTGGCCCGTCGGCTGCCGGACGAGGTTTGGGCAGCGTTCGAGTCGGTTCTGCCCCCGAGGATTTGGTGCGGCAACGGTCGTCCGCCGTGCGGGAATCGGGAGTGTTTGCACGCGTTGATCTATCTGGCCATAAGCGGGATCGGTTGGAAAATTCTGCCGCCTTGCTTTCCCTGCTACAAGA
>JBEKHH010000012.1:0-96043 GCA_050012375.1 Tepidisphaeraceae bacterium | reverse complement strand
CTCGAACGCTGCCCAAACCTCGTCCGGCAGCCGACGGGCCAAACTCTCTAACGTCATCCAGACCTCCTTGTCCGAACGCCACAAGTTTACCAACGTCCAGGGGTTTTTTCCCCTAGCCCTAAACGCGCAAGGGCGCCGAATAATCACGATGTGCATTAGAGCAATTTCGGCTTAGCCGATGTGCGTGACGATCAATCAGCCGCGGACGCGGTGGTAGAGCGCTTCGTAGCGCGGCACTATAACTTCGGCGGAAAACTGGTCGCGAGCGCGCGTTTGTGCGGCGCGGCCCATGGCGGCGCGGCGGGCCGGGTCCTGGATCAGAAGCTCCACCATGCGGGCAAGGGCATCGGCATCGCCGGGGGGGACCAGGATGCCGGATATATTGTCCTGGACAACCTCGGGAATGCCGCCGACGCGCGTGGCGACGCTCGGACACGCAAAAGACATCGCCTCCAGAATGCTGAGGCAAAAGCTCTCCATTTCCGAGGTGAACAGGCCGAGGTCGGCGGCCTGGAGATAATCTTCAATATCATTCACTTTCTCGCGGACGATGACGCGGTTTTCAAGTCCAAGGCGGCGCACTTCGCCGGCAAACGGCGCGAACGGCTCGCCGGCGAGAATGACGAGTTTGAACGATTCGCGAGGGCGAATGCGGGCGGCTGTTTCGAGCAACAAATCGATGCGTTTGAGGGGACGAAGATTGGAAGCGTGCAGAATCATCGCCTCGTCATGCAGGCCGAGTTCCGCCCGCATTTGCCGGCGCGAGCGTCGCGTTGGGCGCGGAGCGAAGAAATTGTGGATGACGTCGATGGGCCGATCGATGTCGAGCAGCCGCTGCGTTTGATCCTTCAGGTAAGCGGAGACGGTGGTTATGGCGTCTGAATGGTTCAAAGCGTGTCGGATGGCCGGACCGTAGCCCGGATCACGGCCCAGGAGCAAGGTGTCGGTGCCGTGCAGAGTCGTGACGATGCGTGGCTGGCGATGAGGCGGTAAATGGGAGTCGGGGATTGTCGAAGATCCAGAAAACGCGCTCCCCTTTGGGTCGCGGCTAAACGGAAGTGGGGGGTTGGCGAATGGTGCGCCTCCCTCTAGCATCGAGCGGGCCAGAATCGCGGCGGTGGCGTGCGGGACGGCGTAGTGAACGTGAAGAATGTCCAGCTTGTGATCGCGACTGACCTCCGCCATTCTCACGGAGAGCGGAAGCGTGTAGTCCGGATACTTGAACAGGCCATAGTCGTTGATCTCGACCGCGTGGAAGTGAAGCCGGGGCGCATCGTCAGGCAAGCGGAAGGGACGTTCGTAACCGATGAAATGCACCTCATGTCCCCGACGCGCCAGTTCCTCGCCGAGTGCCGAGGCGAGGATGCCGCTCCCGCCGACCGACGGATAACAGGTGATGCCGATATTGAGGGATTTGTCCAAAGCCATGTTTAGGAGTTCTTAGAATCGCCGGCCACTTTGCCTTACCTGGGCCAGAGATTGGAAAACGAGCGGATCGTTTGGGAACAGAGCCATGGCATGTTCGACGCCCGCGCGCAATCCATGCAAGCGAGCGCGGGTGAGTTGCAGTTCGATGTAGTTGCGAGCGCCGGTTTGCGATGCGTGCGCTTGCATGGCGCGCTTCCAGGCACGGAGAACCTCCGGCGCGGAAATGTTGATAAGCAGGGGGGTAATGTCGCGCGGCTCGGATTCGGGGTTTTGGGCGTAAAAAAACAAATGGTCGATCGTGTGCGGCGGCGATGCGCGCAATTCCTCGACGCCGCCGTAACGGGCAAGTCGGGCGGCATCACGCACCATGGTCCCGAGCCGGGGATGATCGGGATGTTGATTTTCAACCAGACTCGGGGCCAGCACGATGCCCGGGCGAATTCGGCGCAGAACGGCCGCCAGGCGGATGGCGTGAGCGGCGCGGGCCTCAAAGTGTGCGTCACCGTCAAGTTCGACGAATTCAACGCCGGCCCCCAGGATGGCGGCGGATTTTTGCGCTTCGAGCTTTCGCTGCGCCGGGGTGCCGTGGGTTGCGGATTCGCCGCGCGAGCAGACGATGAGATGCGCCGCGCGGCCGGCGCGGGTCTCCAGGGCGACGACGGCGCCGCAACCGAATTCGATGTCGTCAGGGTGGGCGCCGAAAGCTACCAGCGGCGCGAGTTCAGTGGGGGAGTTCGGTGTAGGCTTCATCGGATCGCTCGATCATATCACGGTTGATGTAGATGATTTCCGGCGTGTCTTGCTTGCGCAGATAGGCCTGCTCTCCGGCGCCGGAAACGTAATGGGTGCAATGCAAAACAGATTGCATCCAGCGCAGCCGGGTGTCGCGCGTCGGGCTTATCTGCTCCCTGGTGAAAGGCGTGGCAGGGAAGGTCACGAAGGATTCCCCTCCGGCATGGAGGTTGAATTCGCCGCCATCGACGCGGGCGCGGACGGTCTCGCCGTTGTACGGAACGTCCACAAAGAACTCGGCCACGTCACAGGCCGCCCGACGAAAGGCCGGATCGCTCGATCGCGCGACGCGGATGCCCTCGAGCAACCCCATGTGATGGTACATTCCAAGGCAAAAGTCGGCTACGTTGGTTGCGGCGGTTCTCCTGAAAGCCTCAACCCAGCGTCGATCGACGTACGCGGGCAGTTGAATAGCGGTCTTGGCGTGCCAAGCGGGAACAACCCGCTTGAGGTAAAAGGGGGAAAATTTGCGCTGGAGTTTGTTGTCGAAGGTGAAATTGAGGTTGAATCGCTCGTCCGATTTGCGATGGCGGAGGATTGTCTTTGTTTCGCGCGGATCGTGATCGCTGTCGTGGTAAAAGAAGACGATGTCGCCGCCGATCTCCGACTGCAATCGCCGGGCCGTTTGGATTTTCGCAAACAGAAATCGCTTGGGAAAAAATCCGCAGGGTTGCTGGCCGAAGCAAATGACAGGCGAGGTTGTCATACGGGGGTCGCCGGCTCCTCACGCCCGGCGGCGGGGCCGATCGCGGTTTGGATCGCGGCACTGAACAGCATGCAGGCGGCGCACCCGATGAAATTATACCAGAGGTAGCTGATGGTGAGGGAAAAGTAGAGGACGAAGACGAGCAATTGCGCCGCCAGCGCCGCCCAGAAGGCCGCGGTGCCGCCGATCCGCCGCAGAAAAAATGCGATGAGGAACAAGCCGAGCATCACGCCATAGAAAATCGAGCCGAGGATGTTGACGGCCTGGATGAGGTTCTCCGCCAGATTGGCAAAAAGGGCAAAGCCGATGGCAACCAGCCCCCAGAGAATCGTGAAGCATCTTGAGGCGGCGACGTAATGCGCGTCGGTCGCCGCGCGGGCAACGATATGCCGATAGAAATCGACGGTGGTCGTGGAACCGAGGGCGTTGAGTTCCGCGGCTTTCGACGACATTGCCGCCGCGAAAAACGCCGCGACAAGCAGCCCGATGATTCCGTGGGGCAGGTAGTCGAGTATGAAGGTGATGAACACATAATCGGCTTCGTGGGTGGTCGTGCGCGAATTCGCGGGCAAAAGGGCGGCTTTGGCGCGGGCGCGAACGTCGTCGCCTTGCTGGTGAGCCGCCAGCGCCGCCGCGCGGGCCGCAGCCTCCGCATCCCGGTCGCCGGCGTGCTTTGCATTCAGCCATGCCAGCAATTGTTGTCGCTCTTGCGCGTGAACTTTGGCAAAGTCGGCTTCGAAGCCTCGCAAGCGTCCGCCGGCGTCATGTTCCAAAGCTGCCCGGTCGAAATAAATGGGCGGCTGCTGGAACTGATAGAAGACAAAGATCATCACGCCCAGCATCAGGATAAAAAACTGCATCGGAATCTTGCAGACGGCATTGAACATCAGACCCAGCCGGCACTCGCGAAGGGAGGCGCCGGAGATGTAGCGCTGAACCTGCGATTGGTCCGTGCCGAAATACGATAGCGCAAGGAACATGCCGCCCAGCAGGCCCGACCAGAAGGTGTACCGGCGATGAATGTCCAGTGAAAAGTCCACTCCCTCAAGCTTCTTAAAGCCCCCGGCCAACGTCAGGGCGTCGGTCAGCGTGAGGCCTGCCGGCAGCCTTTCCAGCAGCACGATGAACGCGGTAATCATCCCCGCGAAAATGACGGCGAGCTGGTATTTCTGGGTCACACTGACGGCTTGGCTGCCGCCGGCGACCGTGTAAACGATCACAATCAACCCGCTGAAAATGATGGTGACGTCGAGGCGCCAACCCATGACGGTGGAGAGAACGATGGCCGGCGCATAGATCGTGATTCCCGCGCCCAGCCCGCGCTGGACGAGAAACAGGGCCGCGCCGAGCAGTCGCGTCTTGGAATCGAATCGCCGCCCGAGGAACTCGTAGGCGGTGTACACATTCAGACGCCGATAGATGGGCAGGAAAACGGCCGCGATGATGATCAGCGCGAACGGCGCGCCGAAATAGTTTTGCAGGAAGCCAAGGCCGCCGTCATAACCTTGTCCCGGCGTGGAGAGAAACGTAATGGCGCTCGCCTGGGTGGCCATGACGGACAGGCCGATCACGATCCATCGCGTGTTTCCGTCCCCTTTAATATAGGTTTTGAGATCGCGCCGGCCGCGCGTCCGCCAAATGCCGTAGACGGCGATGCCGAGCAACGTTCCGAGCAGAACGAGGTAATCGATCGCGTTCACGAAAAGATTCTCGCTAGCGCGACGAGGAGTCCGACCCAAACGACAAAAACAGCGGCCACGAGCAGGTAAACCCTGCGCCAAGTGCGAAGTCCGGGCAGGCCGGTCATTTCGCTTTCAGTTGCGCCGGGTTGATTCGGTGTAGTCGTGGGCATCATTTTCCCAGCGAAAGCAGGTTCGCGAAGAGCCTGTATGCCCCGGGCACTCCGGCGGGGAGTTGCCGGAACCAAGAGAGGGCGGTGTAGACGAAATATCCTCGTCCATCGCGCGCGACCAGCAAACCGCCTTTCAATGGCGCCTCGCCGGCGTCATTGCAGGCGAGCAACGCCGTGAAGTGAGCGGTGTCCCATTGGCTTGGGAAATTCAGGCCGCGTTCCTGCACCCAGCCGTCGAAATCGGCGGGGACGATGCGATTGGGTGTGGTGAAGGCCGGATGATCGGGGACAAGCAGCGTGATCGGAGCCTTTTCGTCGGTCACGCGATTGTGGGGAAGATCACGCGAGAGCTTGAGGTCGTACGGGGCAAGTCGCGTGGTTTTGAGTTCGCTCGGAGTGTTGTATTGCACGATGACATTGCCGCCGGCCTCGACGTAGGCAAAAAGTGCCGGCAGGCCCGGCGCGAGATCGGTCCGAACATTGAACGCGCGAATGCCGATCACCACGTCATCGAAACCGCGGAGCCGCTGGGGCGTGAGGTCCGCGCCGGTGAGGAGCGTCACCGTGCAGCCCATTTGCTCAAGGTCCTGGGCGACACTGTCGCCGGCCCCCGGCAGGTAGCCGACTTGACGGCCTTGAATCGCCAGATCGAGGCAAACCGCCTTCAATCGCGCTGGCGGCTGCAGCAGTTGCACGGGGATGTGGCTGTAGCGAATTTCAACACGTTGATTGTCATAGCTCGCGCCGTGGACCTGGGCGCGGGCGATGATGCTGGCCGTCGTCGGCTGCGGCGGCGCGCTGACCATGAACGCCAGCGCCGCCCGATCTCCGACCGCGTGGAGATCAAACGATTGCTGCGCTGGCGCGACAGTCCAGCCCGTTGGCGCGTCCAATTGCAGCGTGCCTGCGACATCTGCGCGGAAGGCGGCGAAGCGCACCGTCACCGGACGCGTTGCGCCCGGAGCGAAGAGTTGAACATCCGACGCGAAACTGAGGGAAACCGGCGGGATCACATCCAGCCGCCGGCGGGTTTCGACTTTGGCGGCGTCCGTTGTGATCTGGATAGGCTCGTCCGGGATAATCAACGTCTGGCCACCAACTTCAAAGACCTGCTGGACCGGAAACGCGGGCGGATTCTCCGGCCGACCGATCAGCGAAGGATCATCCACCCGGAACATCCCCTCCGTCCCCTCTTCTCGCAGCCAATACGGCTGGCTCAACGGGGTATTGGCGGGCAGCATCTGGCTTGAATCCCGCGTAGCGGCGTTATTCGCCGTCAGCGGGATTGCGGTGTCGCTCAGACTTTTGCCAACGCTCGGATAGCGCACCGCCAACCATCGCACCGGAGTATTCGAGCGCACGATTGCGGTATGTCGAAGTTTTAGCGGCTCCCCGGGCACGACTTCGGCCTGCGGCACGACGGTCTCCACATCGAGGCCAAGGCACGCTTGGAGAATGCGGTCAAGCTGCCGGCGCTTGTCGTCCACCAACGGGTCGGCAGGCAGGGCGGTCAGCCGGCTTCTTATTTCCAGCAACGCCGGCACGCTGGCGGCCGGATCCCGCGGATTGAACCGCGCAATCGCGTCGTCAGTCATCCGGCCGATTTCAGCGCCGCCGCTCACGCGGTCCCAACTCGTGACTACGCCGTCGAGGATGTCCTTGGCAGCCGGTTCGCCGCCGAGGAGTTGGAATGATTCATATCTCGGTCCTCGATTGCCGCCACCGGTAAAGTTCGCGAAGCCTTGCGTCTTGTGCATGGATCGGCTGAGGGCGGCAATCTGGCCGAAGGACAATCCGAGCACCGGATCGCTACCGCTGATGTCGATGCGCAGCGCAGCGGCGCCTGGAGCGGTGGCAGCGCCGGGAACCACCTGATCGGCGCGTCTGAATCCGACGCCAAATCCGTTCAGAAAGATGCGTTTCGGTTGCCAGCAGGTGAGGGTCCCGAGTTGCTCGGGAAAGGCGTGGGAATCGCCGGAGATTTTGAAAGCCTCCAGGGCGAGGATTGCCGAGGCGGTGTGGTGGCCGTGCGTCGGACCCGGCAACGTGGAAAACCGCGTGATCACGACATCGGGTCTGAACGAGCGGATGACGCGCACAATATCCGACAGCACCTGCTGATGATCCCATTTGGTGAGGGTCTGGCGAAAGTCCTTGGAATAGCCGAAATCGCGGGCTCGGCTGAAGAATTGCTGACCGCCGTCGATGCGCCTGGCGGCGAGCAGTTCCTGGGTGCGGATGACGCCGAGTTCATCGCCGAGTTCCGGGCCCAGCACGTTTTGGCCGCCGTCGCCGCGCGTGAGCGAAAGATAGGCGGTGCGATACCCGCGGCCGCTCGCGAGATATGTAATCAGTTGCGTGTTTTCGTCGTCAGGATGCGCCGCGACATAAAGCACGCTGCCCAGTTCGTCAAAGCTGCGCAGGTCTTGCAGGATAGCCGGCGTCGTCTCGGCGGCTGGGGCGTCGCCCGCTTGTCCCGTGGCAAGGCACGCGCCGGCCGCGATAAGGCAAAACAGCCAATGGGTGCATCGGCGATACGCTGTCGATGAAAAGGTTGTATTCATCCCCGTCGAAGGAGGCACTATTTTTGCACGACAAACGGCACGGAGAACTGGGTGTTTTCCCACGACAATGTGATCAAGCCGCCGCCCGCCGGGTTTTTCGCCACCGCCATGGTGAACTGATCCACTGATTTATCCAGGGCGTCGTTCTTCAGGTCGACGCGCACCAAATCCTGCTTTTCGTCATACGCATTCGACGGCTCGCGGGGATCCACTCCCCACTGGCCGATCTGCTTGTTGATGATCAGTTTGGCAGTGCCATCGTCATTGGGCAAAGTCCAGAGCGTATAAGCCCCGGCCGGAACCGTCGCGCCGCCGATGAGGAGCGGCTGCTGAGTAATGAAAAGCGTCGCTTCATCTGCGCCCGTGCGCCAGACCTTTCCATAGGGCACCAGGCCGCCCCAGATTTTGCGGACCTCTCCGGTCCTGGGATTTTTGGTGTACGGACGCCCGTAGACGATCATGACCCGGTTGCCATCGATAACCGAACTGATGGTTTCATGAGGGCTCAAGCGTTTCTGCTGTGCCATCAGCGGCGTCGCGCTGAAGAGGGTAACGACGATGGCAATGAGGCTGACAGCGAACCTATTCATGGTAATTCCTCCAAGTTGGGTATCCGTCATTTACCCGAACGGGTGCGCTGTTGCAACGTCCGGTTTCACGCAAAATCAAATCGGGGTGACAGAACCCCAATAGAACCTTTTGTTAGGGGATTGATTGGATGGACTCGCGCGCCATTGGCCCGGTGGCGGATTGATCAGTGATGTCCCCTGCGGCTTCGAAGCCTACCGCAATCGCCCGGATGTGGAGACGGTCTTCTGGATGCTCAAGCGGAAGCTGGGATCGGAACTACGAGCAAGAACCTGTTGGGACCGCTGCCGGGAGTTGGTGTTGAAGGTCATTACTCACAATCCGGCCCTAGCTTTACAGCGGTTTTCAACAGCGCCCTCCCGATCCCTTTGAATTTCCCGGCGGCGCTTGTGTCCGTTGCGGCCACGAATTGGTCGCCCTGAGCGTTGCCCGCGGAATTAAATTCGATTCGCCAAATTTCCGGCTAATGACATCGCAATTCCCGGACGAAAGAGGTGGAAAGCCTGATTGAATGGGCTGCAGCCTCTGTTGGTAAAACATTACATAATGGCGACATTTCCTCGGAGTAGAAATGCATCAACAGATTCTTCTTATTGACGATTCAAAGTTGATTCATCCGCTGGTCACATCCTTGCTCGCCAACGAGCCGGTGACGATCCATTCGGCATTGGACGCGGAGTACGGCCTCGCCCTGGCGGCGTCATTGCGGCCGGATCTAATCCTGCTCGACGTGGAGATGCCCGGCGTGGACGGATTTGAGACCTGTCGCCGGCTCAAGGCCGACCCCGCCACGGCCAGCCTCCCGATCATCTTCCTGACCGCGCGGACGGCGACGGAAGAAATGGTGTGCGGGCTGAACCTGGGCGCGAACGACTACGTGACAAAGCCGTTCAAGCTCTCGGAATTGCTGTCACGGGTCCGCGCCGCGCTGCGCACGAGCCACCTGATCCGATTGCTGGAGGAAAAGGCGCTGATCGACCCGCTGACCGGCCTTGGAAACCGCGCAATGTTCGACGAGCGGTTCACGGCGGAAGTGGCGATGCGAATCCGTTCCGGCAGTCCGCTTTCGTGCATCGTGCTGGACGTGGATCACTTCAAGGACATCAACGACCGGTATGGCCACCCGTTCGGCGATCACGTGCTGAGCAAAATCGGGGAAGCGCTCACCGAAATCTGTCGAGTCGAGGACGTCGCGTGCCGCCATGGCGGCGAAGAGTTCGTCGTTCTTGCGCCGCGCACCTCGGCCGACCAGGCGGCTCTGCTCGCCGAGCGGATGCGCCTGGCCATAGCGAAGATTCCGTTCCGGCAAAAGGGCGAATCTATCACCGTGACGTGCAGCTTCGGCGTCGCCGAGGCCGCCGGCACCTTTGACCGCTTGATGCTGGAGCGAGCCGATCAGGCGCTCTACCAATCGAAGGAACACGGACGCGATCGCGTCTCGATCGCTCCGCCCCAGCCTATACCGCGGACAGTCGCGGCGTAACTCGATGCGCGGCGCGTTGAAAAAAAGAAGACACCGCCAGTTACGGTCGGTGTCTTCCGGAGGGGAGAAAATGCGCCGTCGCCCGCCACAGGCAGCGGTTTTTTCGCGGGTTACTCGGCAGCGACGGACGCTTTCGATTCGTCGTATCCATCGATCCGACGGATTACCTCGATCAGCGATTTGATCTCGGCGGCGATGGACTCCAGGGCCTTGCCCGCCTTGATCGATTCTTCGACCCGGGTGGCGGGCTCGGTAAGGGGGTCAAAGCCGTATCCGCCGCTCGCCCCACGAAGCTGATGGACGACCTTCTCCAACGCGGCCAGATCGTTTTGCGCCAGCAGATCGTTCATCTTTCGCACCTCGCCGGGAAGCCCGCTGACAAATTCAGGGATGATCGCGTGCATGCGCGGGTTGTCCGCGAGGCTGCTCTTGATCGTGCCGGGACCATCGGCGGCGCGGCGCGGCGGCTCTGATCCGGCGACGCCTCCGCCCTCGTCGCGCGCCAGTGAGGGAGCATTTCCGAGATATTGATTGACGGTCTTCAAGAGTGTCTCCTCTTTTACGGGTTTGCTGAGGTAATCGTCGCATCCGCTTGCGAGACATTTGGCGCGGTCTTCGGCCATCGCGTACGCCGTGAGCGCAATGATCGGTATCTTCAATCCCCTGCGACGCAGCTCGGCGGTGGCGGCGTAGCCGTCCATGACGGGCATCTGCATGTCCATCAGGATCAGATCGAACGGCTGCGTCGTTGCCCGATCAACGGCGATCTGCCCGTCCTCGGCACCGAACACCACCGCGCCCGCGTCGCGCAGTTGCATGCGCAGCAGCCGCTGGTTGTCGTGTCCGTCCTCGGCCAGAAGAATGCGCCCGCTGAGGACGATGTTGTGATTCACCGCGCCACCCGGTTGCACCGGCAATGTCGCTTCGGTCAGGTCTTGCAGCATCTCCACCCCCGCGGACGGCCCGCCGTCGATTTTCAGCGTGAACGTGCTTCCGATCCCGACCTCGGAGGTGACGCTGATATCTCCATTCAGGAGCTTGGCGAGCGTCCGGCTGATGGTGAGGCCCAATCCGGTCCCGCCGAACTTGCGTGTGATCGATTCGTCGCCCTGGGTGAATGGCTTAAATAGCCGGGCGACTACTGCCGGCGCCATGCCGATCCCGCTGTCGATCACGTCCACGCGCAGCAAAATATTCGGGCTACCGGCTGCTTCGTCGCTGATCCGAATGTCGATCTTTCCGGTTCGGGTGAACTTGACGGCGTTGCCGAGCAGATTGAGCAGGATCTGCCGCAGTCGCGTGGGGTCGGTCTGAATCAGGCGCGGGATCGGGCCCTCGAACAGGATTCCCAACTCCAGTCCCTTTTCCAACGCCCTTGGCCGCATAAGCGAGATGATCTCGGAGAACAGCTCGGGTATGTTGCAGGCGATGTGCTCGACGGTCATCTGCAGCGCTTCGATCTTGGAGAGGTCGAGGATTTCGTTGATCAGCTCGAGAAGGTGCAAGGCGTTGCGCCGGATGATCTGGATGCATTCGATCTGTCCGGCTTCGTCCTGGTGGTTGTGCAACAGCATGTCCGCAAATCCCAGGATGGCGCTCATCGGCGTGCGGATCTCATGGCTCATATTGGCCAGGAACTCGCTCTTGGACCGGTTGGCGGCCTCGGCGTCTTCCTTGGCTTTGGCCAACTCCCGCTCGGCGTGTTTGCGCTCGGTGATGTCGCGAATGTTGCACTGAATTACGTTCCGCTTCCCTTCCCGGTAGACGTTGCTGACGAACTCGACGGGGATATGCCGGCCGTCCTTATGTTCCAGTGGAAGATCCTCATAGCGGATTCTGCCGAGCCTTTGCAGCGTCGCCATCGCGGCCTTGGAACTCTCGGCGTCCTTGAAGACGCCGATCTCCCATAGCTCCTTTCCCATAAAGTGTTCGCGGGTATAGCCAAGCAGATCCACCATGAAGCGATTGACGTCGAGCACCTTGGCGGTCCCGGCATCGAGGATAAGGATGCCGTCGTGCGCCGACTCAAAGAGGCGTCGGTAGCGGACTTCTGAAATCTCCAATTCAAGTTCCGCCGTCCGTCGATTGCTGATGTCATGGAAAACCAGCACGACCCCGACGACGCGCCCGGCGACGTCCAGGATGGGAGCGGCGCTGTCATCGATCGGCAGCTCGGTGCCATCACGGGCGATGAGGACCGTGTGGTTGGCCAGACCGACGATCGCGCCCTCGCGGATCGCTTTCACGACAGGATTCTCCACCTCCCGGGAGGGTTGCTCGTTCACGATATTGAAGATGTCCGTCAGGGGCTTTTGCAACGCATCGTTCTGGCTCCACCCCGTGAGCCTTTCGGCGGTGGGGTTCATGAATGTGATGCGGGTTTGGGGGTCGGTGACGATGACGGCGTCGCCGATGCTGGCCAAGGTCGTGCGGAACCGGGTGAGCAACTCGCCGACTTCCGCTTCGATACGCTTGTGTCCGGTGATATCGCAGATGGACAGCAGGATCATTCCACTTTGAGCGTCCTCACCTGATAGCCGCCGCGCGCGGACCAGCATCGTCCGTCGCCCCAGCGCCGGGAAATCATGATCCACCTCAAGATCGTCAAACTCGCCGTCCGTCTCCGGCAGTTCATTCAAAAGCGTCAGGAGGGCCGGGATGTTCCACTGGCCGTTGCCGAGATCGGCGAGCTTTCTCCCGAGCATCTGGTCGGGTCCGAGCTTGAACGCGGCGTAGAACGACTTGCTAGCAGCCTTGACGCAAAGGTCGGCATCGAGCAACAACAGTTGCTCTCGCATGGCATGGCTGGTGCACTCGGACGGGTCATTGAATTGTGAGCTGGGCATGGCTTTCCTCGAATTACCGGGCATCCGTGGCCGCCGCATCACCCCTGGGAAACGACCATTGGCGTGCCTGGTGAGCCCCCTTTACGCATGACAGGGCCTCCATTCTCATAACGCGCTGTCTTGGGTCCATGTGGCGGCAGGGACGGTCTTGGCGAGCAGAAAGACCTGCACCATCGAGCCGGTGGTGAATGCCTGCACCACGGTGCCGGTGGCGGGCTCGACGTCCGCGACGGCTTCGCGCACCGCCACGCCGGTGATTTTCTTGATCTCTTTTCGCAGCGATCCGACGGCGTTGCCGAACAACTGCCGATGAAATTCCTGCACCTGAGCCGCCCCTTGCGCGCTCTCCTGGGCCAACGCTTGCTCGGCCTGCGACAAGGCCCCGTGCAGCGTGATCACGAGCGTGTCCTCGCTGAGCACTACCGTCGCAGACTTCGGGGTGTGGCCCGTCCGCACCTTCTGGAAAGCAATAGCCGCCTCGGCGATCCGCTGCGCCGTGGATATGCTGGCCTTGATTATTTTGGCTGTTCCTACGGTTGACATGGCTAACACCCCAAAAATAAAAAAAAGCCGATGCGGTTGAACACCCTGAAGAGGCGTTCAATCGCATCGGCTTACTCGCCAACGGGCCGTCCGGCATTGCCGGCCTGCCCTTCAATTAGTCATCCGATGACTATTTTTATCTCGCGGAGCGTACAAAGTATTCACTTTAACGCCACGTTCGTAATTTAGCATAGACATTAAATTGCGCAATGCAAGTGGCAAATCGCGGAAAAAAAAGTATTATACAAATGTAGTCGCGCCGCCGCACGCTCCGTTGCGCTGTGTTATTCCGTGAGAGGTCACGATGAAGACGCAGGGCGAAATCGAAGCCGCCGTTTGTGAGGGCATGAGCCGCTTTCAGGTGGAACACATGGGCCGGGGGCCAAGGGACGTTCACGGGCATTTGATCAACGATCTGCTTGTTATTCGTCTCAAAGGGGTCTTGACAGCGGCGGAACAGCGGTTGGTCAAGTCGCAATCAACGGATAAGGGCAGAGACTTGGTCAAGCAAGTGCGTGCCCATCTCGTCGAAACCGCCGGGCCTCTGATGCAAGAGATGATCCACGAGATCACGGGCGTGGAAGTGGTGAGTCTGCACCACGATATCAGTACGGAGACCGGCGAAGAGGTCGTGCTGTTCACGCTGTCCGAGTCACCCCTGTTCCGCGAAACGAAGAAGAGACAGGCTTCTGAATCGGACAGTCAGTTGCACAGGCGTTTTGGCCATTACGGAACGCGCGACACTTCAACGCCGGAAACACAACATGACAACGGAGGCCATCGGGGAACCCATGACATCATCGCCTCGGATGTCATGCGCCCCAACGAGTTGCAGGCGTGACCCCTCGCGCCGAGCATGGGCCACGAACTGCGAGAATTGAGAGTGTGAAGCGGCACGAGTAGGGCGGATTGCCTATCAGTGTACACACGAATCGCGCGGTATGATGGGGACGGAGGTGTGGCATGGAAGCCTACTCCTTGGATTTGCGTGAACGGATTTTGCGGACCTGTGACCAGTCGGGGTTGATACGTGTGGAGATCGCGGACGATCTCGGCGTCAGTCGATCCTTGAAAACGCAGGGCGAAATCGAGAATGCTATTTCGGAGGGCATGGGCCGCTTCGAACAGGAATACATGAGCCGGGGCCCCAAATACGTTTACGCTCACCTGATCGATGAGCTGGTGGTCGTCCGACTTTGCTGCGTTTTTTGACTGCGGCGGAACAGCATCTGGTCAAGGCGCTGCACGGCGCCCAACAGATTCTGATGTTCGGCGCCGGCAGCGGCGCCAGCATAGCAATGGAGCAATTGCTCGCCGAGTTGAAGCGCCATCACCCGGATATAGCGAAGCGAGTTATCGGCTCGATCGTCGTGGACGAACACCATCTCACCGAAGAGGAGTTGCTGGCCAAGGCGCGGGAGTCGTTTGTTGTGGCCTGATCTGCTTCGTCCTTACCATAGGCCGGCTAAAGATCCGGCCGCAGAATGATTCGTCCGCCACGGGCGGCTTGCTCATACGCTGCGACCGCTGCGGTAAGAGGATAGGACTGGCACGGTTTCGCTGTGAAGCGTCCGGAGGCGAAGTCGCCCGACATCTGTGCAAGCAGTTTTGCGGAGGCGACGCCATCCAGACGGCGGGTATCGACGCCAAGAATGCGCTGCGTTTTGCGATACAGGCTGCGGAGGTTGAAGTTCGATTTTCCGTCGGGTGGGGCGGCGATGATCGGGATTCGCCCATCCATTGCCGCGATCTCAACGGCCTCGGCGAACATCATGCCGCTGGTGTCGAAGACCACGCCGGCTCCGCGACGGTTCGTGATTGACATGACGGCATCCACGATGTTTGCCGAGCGAGCGTTAATCACTTCGGCGGCGCCGCTTTGGCGGGCCGATGAGAGATCATTGTCCGAGCGCACAACACCGATGACGCGCGCCCCGCGGGATATGGCGATTTGAACCGCCGCGGAACCCACCCCGCCGGCGGCGCCGATGATGACGGCTGTTTCGCCGGAAGACACTCCGGCGGCCGTCACCATGGCCGACCACGCGGTGACGAAGGTCAGTCCGGCGGAACCGGCGGCCTCCATCGATAGGGATTCGGGCTTGGGGATTACGGCCGCCCTTGGCAGGAGCATGTACTGTGCATGCGAGCCATCGCGCGAAAAGCCGATGTCACCGCCGGTGCCCCAGATTTCGCGGCCGACGAGATCGCCGGGCCCACGGGCGACGATCCCGGCAAAATCGCGGCCGGGGATTCGGGGGAGCGTCGTGCCATGCATGGCGCCGGCGACATTCTTCACGTCGCTCGGATTGATGGACGCCGCCTTGACCGCGACGAGCACTTCGTCGCCGCGCGGTTCGGGTGTCGGGACCTGTTCGACGTTCAGTTGGCTGGGGTCACCAAACTGGCGAATGACGACGGCGCGCATCGGGATTCCTTTTCAATCAGGGACTCGTCAGCGGCTCATTTGTCGCCAGCCGCTATGGCCGCGACGAGGTCCTCAAACTCGAACGGTCCATCGTGCCGGCGTCCATTTATGAAAAACGTCGGAGTGCCATTGACCCCGCTGCGCACGCCGCCGAGGAAGTCGGCCCGGACTCTCGAAGCATATTGGCCGCCCTTCAGTGCGTTACTGAGGTCCGGCACGGATAGGCGCAGCGTTTCTGCCAGTTCGAGCAGAAGAGGCAGCCCTAAAGCAGCCTGGTTTTCGTAGATGGCATCGTGCATTTCCCAGAAGCGCCCCAGCGCCGCGGCGAATTCGGCAGACTCCGCCGCGGTTTCGGCGTTGGGGTGCATTTCCTTTAACGGGAAGTTCCGAAACACAAACATGAGCCGCTGGCCGAAATGCTTCCGCACACGTTTGACGATCGGGTGGGCACGTCCGCAGTGCGGACACTCGTAGTCGCCGTATTCGACCAGCTTGAGCGGGGCATCTTCATCACCCTGGATGTGATCATCCGGCGTGATGGGCACTTTCAATAGGGCCATGAATCCTCCACTATTTTGGAAGTTCCTCCAGCGCCTGGAGAATGCCGTCGGCGCCGGGATTGACGGCAACCGGCGAACAGTAACTCCATCGGATCGTCCCATTGCCGTCGATCACAAACAGAGCCCGTTCGCAAAACCCGTCGTCATGCCGGTACGCGCCGTATTTCCTGGCGACCTCCCCCTTGGGCTCGAAATCAGCCAGCAGCGGGAAATGCAGGTGGCGGTGTTTTGCGAACTCTTCGTGACACCAGACCCCATCAACCGAAATGCCAAGCAGTTCCGCTCCGTGCTTCTTAAACTCTGAAAGGACTTCGTTGTACAGGGCCATCTGGTCGCCGCACACCGGACTCCAGTCGGCGGGATAGAAGGCAAGAATCACCGGCTTGCCGCGCAGTTCACTGAGGGACAGCTTTTGATCGGGAGTGACATGGAGGGCGAAGTCGGGAGCCGGCGTTCCGGGAGCCAGAATGTGAGACATGGTTTACCTCTCTGTTGCAGATTCTTCCGAGATTCAACGCGAACAAGTATAGGACTTCCGGGCGTTGCCGCGATGCCGGCCGCGGCCTACGGCATAGGAAGTAGCACCTAAGGACAAACCAGTGAACTTTCCGATAGAGCCATATGGCCCGCTGGCCAATAATATATATAGGGTAGCAAGGAGTTCTTATGGCAACCCGTAGGATTCGCGAATTCCTCATCGGTAACAAAATCCCGTATAGTTCGATCAATCACACCTGTGCGTACACGGCTCAGGAAGTTGCTGAATCATCCCACGTCCCCGGCCGGTGCATGGCCAAAGTGGTGGTCGTGTGGCTGGATGGCAAGTTGGCGATCGTGGTGGTGCCTGCGACCAAGGTTGTGGATTTGGCAAAGTTGCGGCGCGAGACCGGGACCCTCGATGCACGGCTCGCGGAAGAAGCCGATTTCCGCGACCGATTCAGCGACTGCCAAGTCGGAACCGTGCCGCCGTTTGGCAATCTCTTCGGGCTGGAGACGTTTTTGGACCGACAAATGACCAATGGGGAACAGTTTGCCTTTAACGCCGGGACTCACCGGGACATCATTGTAATTCAATATTCGGACTACAGCAGGTTGGTGAAGCCGCGCATTGTCGACGTCGCGGCGGAAGCGGGCAGCGTTCCGTTTATCGCAAAATCGCCTCGACCTGCGAGCCGAACCCCTCGAGCGGGTTCACGCACTCGGTGCGAGGATGTGTTGCCGGCAACTGAGTCAGCCGTGCAGGCGGAATGTGGCTCTCCGATTACGCATCATTCAGGGGCGGACTAAGGACGGCCGTGATCGTGGATCGACGCAGGCTGCGATAAATAACCGGAGGTTATGATACTGTTTCCGATCGATTTCGGCTATCATTTCGCACGCGCGCGTCGCATTTCGGCAGGCTCAGTGTAGGCAGGCGACGCGTTCTCAGCTATCTTTAGAAGCTCTAAGTCGTAAAATACAAATTGACGGCAAGCCCCACGCCGCACGCGGTGCTGGCGGCTTGGCATGGTTGGCGGCGGAAGTCGGTCGCCTGGGAAGGATTGCCGGCATGCGTTTATGTCTCATTAACCCCTGCAATCCGCTGGTCAGTATGTCTCAACCGAGCCGCTGGCGGAGGTACCGGGTATGGAAGCCGCTCGGATTGATGACCATCGCGGCCCTGACGCCCGCGGAATGGGAAGTAACCATCATTGATGAGAACCTGGGGGTGCCTGATTACTCGCGCATGCCCCGGCCGGACCTCGTCGGCATCACGGCTTTCACTTCACAGGCGCCGCGTGCGTATGAAATCGCGGCAGTCTTCCGCAGGTTCGGCGTGCCCGTGGTCATGGGAGGCATTCATGCCTCGATGTGTACCGCAGAGGCGTTGGCGGTAGTGGATGCCGTGGTCAAAGGCGAGGCCGAAGCGATCTGGCCCACCGTGCTCGCCGACGCCCAGCGAGGCGCGCTGCGCCAGCTCTATGAAGGGAGATTGGTCGATTTGGAGTCCGTGCCGCCGGCTCGGCACGATCTCCTGAGCCAGGGCTACGCCTTTGGTTCGATCCAGACGACGCGCGGTTGCCCGTTGAATTGCCATTTTTGCAGCGTGTCGGCTTTCAATGGGCAGGGATACCGTCATCGCCCTGTCGAGGCGGTGGTGCGCGAGTTTGGTCTGATCCGAGAGCGTCTGGTCCTGATCGTGGATGACAACCTCATCGGCACGCGTCGGGAACACCTCGCCCGAGCCAAGGACCTTTTCCGCGCGATGATCGCCGCAAAGCTGGGTAAGAAGTGGATCTGTCAAACCACGATCAACTTCGGCGATGACGAGGAACTCCTGGAATTGGCTGCGCGCTCCGGCTGCGTCGGCGCCTTCATCGGCTTCGAATCACTCTCCGACGAGGGGCTGGCCGAACTCGGTAAGCAATACAATATCCTCAAGGGGGGTGATCTCCGCGCCAGCGTGGCCCGCATCCACCGGCACGGCATATTGGTGGTCGGATCGTTCATCATGGGATTGGATAGCGACACGCCCGGCGTGGGCAAGCGCATCGCCAAGGCCGCCGGCCGGTATGCCATCGATCTGCTGAATCCCATATTCCTCACCCCTCTGCCCGGGACTCGGCTATGGGAGAAGATGCACCACCAGGGTCGCATCACGGCCAATTTGTTCCCGCGGGATTGGCGCTATTACACGCTGAGCTTCCCTGTGGCGCGATTTCAGAATTTCTCCTGGAGCCAGATGCTGGCGGAGATGGATGAATCGTGGCGAAGGTTCTATTCACCGTGGCGGATCCTGCGAAGGGTGTTGGGCAACCTGCGGCGTTGGCGAAGCCCGCTCACAATGCTCGTCGCCAGCCTGTCCTACCGGCGCAATTACAGCGCCGACCGGAAAAAGCTGAAAGATCTTGACCTGTCGCGCGGCGAAGCATGGAGCGCCTTGGATCCTGTTGCGGCCGATTGCGGGGTTGAGAAACTCTTGAGTAGTGCGTCAGCATTACCGTCGTGACGGCGCGGCGTTGATGTCACCGAGGCTCCTCATATATTTGCGGGTCTTCCAGGTGGCCTACCGGCCGCACCATCGCCCGCCCCGTGGGCCAATGGAGCCCAAACAGCAGGAGCGATAGCAGCGCGGGAATCAAATTCGGCATGAACGAACGGGTTTCAAGACACCCGATCAGGCTAAAAACTCCTCCCAAGGCCAACGCCAGCCCGATAGAGACTGTCGCCACAACATATTTATGCGGTGCAACGGGGCGACCGAGCCAATAGTTCCTGAAGAGGCGCCCGCGCCAAAAAAATGAGCCGGGCAAAATAAGGAGAAGATAGGCCATCGCGGCCACAAACCATTTTGCGGCGTCGGCGTGTGAGCGGCCGACTTCCCCAGTGTGCAGGCGCCAAATGACCCATTGGAGAAGCAGGAACGGGATAACCAGCAGGACCGCCCAGCATAGCCAGGCCCATCGTAGCGCCAGCTTCACCGACGAGGTTGATTGGGAAGGCGTTCCGCCATTTGGCATTGTGATGTTCGACATATTCCGTCTCCTGTTCGCAAGCGGCAGGCAGTTTTCATCTTAAACCGCATCATGCTCTTTCCACACCCGAGCATCACGCCGTTATCAGGCCCATGAACAAAAGCAGACCACACACGGCGATTGCGGCGCCGGCGTAGCGCACGAGTTGCCTTGAGCCAAGCTGGCGCGCGGCCAGGTCCAAAGCGATTCCGATTCCGTGCAATGCCGTTGTCGCTGCGATAAAGCCCAGCGCATAGCCGGCCGGGGAGGCGCCGGTGCGCATTTCGGCGACATGGGCATAGCCGTGAAAGACGGCGAAAAGACCAATGAGAAACAGGGGCATCACGATCGGCATTCTTGCGGCGATTGCGATCATCAGTCCGAGCACCAGGACCGAAGCCATGATGCCCTGCTCGACCCAGGGAACGCGCACGCCCGCGAGGTTCAGAAGACCGCCGCCGGTCATCAAGGTGACGAAAGTGAGGGGAAGCATCCACATCGCCCGCCCGCCGATCTGCGCCGCCAGCAAGCCGACGGCGATCATCGCCAGGATATGGTCGATGCCGGAAAACGGATGGGCAAATCCGGCGGTGAGGCCGCCATGGCCGGCGTGGCCTGGATGAGCCTCCGCGATCCGGGTTGCCAAAAGAATTGCCGCGCCCGCGATTGCGAGCTTGGATGAGTTGGATTTCATATTTGCAAGCTCCTTGAAAAGGGTTTTCGGGTTGATTTGGGGGATGGCTGAAAAGAGTTCATTTTCAGACGCTGCTCGTGAAGCCAACCGATCCAGGCATCCAGCCCGTCGCTGGTGATGGCCGACAGTTCGATCAGTTCGACGTCGGGATTGAGTCGGTGGATATCCGCATGAAACTGAGCCAGATTGAACGGGACGTGGGGCAGGAGATCGGTCTTGTTAAGCAGCAGCAGCGATGATTCGCAGACGATATACGGATGCTTGGCCGCTTTGTCGTCGCCGCCGGTGGTGCAGAACATGCCGACCTTCATGTCCTGACCCAAGTCAAAACCGACCGGGCAAATCAGATTTCCCACGTTTTCGATGAAGAGCAGATCCAAATGTTCGATATCCATGCGCGACATGGCTTGCATGACGTGATGGGCTTCGAGGTGGCAGCCCTTGCCCGTGTTGATCTGCACGACGTGTTTGGTGAATCGGGCCATGCGGTCCGCGTCGCGCTGAGTGGTCAAGTCGCCAACGATGACGCCGACCCGCAGGCTGAGGGGCAGACGCTGCAAGGTGGCCTCGATCAGGGCGGTCTTGCCGCATCCCGGCGCGCCCAGCAGATCGAGCGTGAAAACACCGGCCTGGCGCAAACGGCGGCGATTCAGCGAGGCCATCTCGTCATTGAGTTTCAGGACGTTTTCGACAACCTGCACGTACATGATGAACTCCTCGCTTCTTGGGCGTCGTCCACTTCGATCGAGACCAATTGCAACTCGTCGCCGCCAATGGGGTGCACCTGGGGCGAGCCGCAGGCGCAGCGTTCGGCCAATTCCGGCTGCTCCCACCGGCGTCCGCAATCGGCGCATTGCATCCGCCAGGGAAGTACATTCAACCTCAGAGCCACGTCGCATTGGCCGATGCCCTGCCAGGCCAGCTGCATGCACTGCGGATCGATGCTGCGCATCGGGCCGGCGGTCATGTGCACGGATCGCAACGTGCCGCCGTGAGGCACGTGGCGGCGAGCCAAGTCCAAAATCGCCTCGGCGATCGACAGTTCATGCATGAAGGCGCTCCTGGCTCTCGATGGCGTTGATGACGGCATCGACCACCTCTCTGACCAACTGCGGCATTGCGTGGCGCACCGGACCGGACAGGCCTTGCTGGAACCCGAAATCCGCGCCGCCGACTTTGAACAGCACGGCCGGCGGGGCGTGCCCGTAGACTTCGCTGGCCATACTCAGAAGACTTTCCGGCGACTGATGATGACCCATTGCGCCGCCGTCATCGTGGCTCGGCGTCAGCTTCTTCTTGCGCAACTGGCCCGCCGGGGTTTTCCAATCCGCGTCGATGAAAATGGCCAGCTTGGAACGGCTGAGCGGCTCGACCAATTCCGGCAGAAGCTGAGGGACGGCCAGGATTTTGGCGACGGGCTGCGGCAGTTGATCGCGCAGCGCCTCGGCGGCAGCGGGGCCGGCGCCGTCGTCGCCGCGCAACACGTTGCCGTAACCGATCACCAAAACGGGTGCGTCAGCTTCGCTGGATCGCATGGATCACCTCGCCAGTTGAATTCACCAACTCGATTTTGAGGGGCATTTTCCCGAGAGCGTGAGTCGCACAGGAGAGACAGGGATCGTAGCAGCGGATGACCGCCTCGACGCGATTGAGCGCGCCTTCGGAAATCTTGTCGCCGGAGATGAAATGCTGGGCGGCTTGAAGGATGCCCCGGTTCATCGCCAGGTTGTTATGGCCGGTGGCGATGATCAGATTGGCCCAGATCATCAGGCCGTTGTCGTCGATCCGATAATGGTGAATTAAGGTGCCGCGCGGCGCCTCGGCTACGCCGACGCCCTCGCCTTGGTTCGGACGGGCACGGGCTCGCACTTTCGTGTCCAGGATGTGTGGATCGTTCAAAATCCGTTGCATCATTTCGATGCCGAAGATGATCTCGACGAGTCGGGCGTGGTGATAATGGAATGAGCTGAGCACCGCGCCGCGCTGAATTTCGCGCAGTTCCGCCCATTCCTGGTCGGCGACGGGCGTTCCACAATGATCGACCAGATTGAGCCGCGCCAGGGGCCCGACCCGGTAGACGCCCTGCGGATAACCCAGTTCCTTAAAATAGGGGAACTTCATGAAGCTGAACGGCTCGACGGCTTCGGCGATCAATTCCTGGTAGCGCTCCGGCGGGAATTTGTCCACCAAGATTTCGCCTTTTGAATCCACGACGCGCAGCAGGCCGTCGTAATGCTCAAGGCCGCCGGATTCGGTGATCAGACCCAAGAAAAGCGTGGGGAAATTGGCGAAGGTGCGGGCCTCCTGGCCGTAAGGGACCACGGCGCGCTTGTACCACTGGAGCGTGCGCTGGGCGATTTCCAGCGCCTCCGGCATCATGGCCAACATTTTGTCGCGGTCCGGCGCATCCAAGGGTTTGCTGACGCCGCCGGGGACCGCCCAGGCGGGGTGAATCTTTTTGCCGCCGAGGATTTCGATGACCGTCTGGCCGATCTGCCGGAGGCGGATGCCGTCGCGGGCAAGTTGGGGGTATTCCTGGGCGACGCCAAAGAAATGGCGCTTTGCCGGATCGGCGTCAAACCCCATGAGCAAATCGGGCGAGGAGAGATGGAAGAAGCTCAGCGCGTGGGACTGAACCAACTGGGCCAGGTTCATGAGCCGGCGGAGGTTCGCCGCTGTTTCGGGGATTTTCACCGACAACAGCGCATCGCACGCCTTGGCGGAAGCGGTGAGATGGCTCACCGGGCAGATGCCGCAGGTGCGCGCCATCAGCGACGGCATCTCGGTGAGGGGCCGGCCTTCGCAAAGGGTCTCAAAACCGCGGAACTGGGTGACGTGGAACATCGCATCGACCACGTCGCCGCTGTCATTCAACTTCAGCGAGATTTTCGCGTGCCCTTCGATGCGCGTCACCGGATCAATCATGATTTCGCGAGGCATCACAGTCACCTTTCTAGCGGCCAAAGCGCGTCACGGCGCCGACATTGGGCGTGCGCCCCGCGAGCAGTTCAGTGATCAGGTAATGGATGACATCGGCCGGCGGCGGGCAGCCGGGGACGAACAGGTCCACCCTCACCACCTCGTGCACCGGCCGGACGCGTTCCAGGAGCGTCGGCAGATGGAGGGTCGGTCTCTGCTTCTGCAATTGGGCGTTTTCGTTGTAGGCGCGATCGAATACGGCTTCGGTGCCGAACGGATTACGCATGGCCGGCACATTGCCGGTCACCGCACAGTCCCCCAGGGCAATCAATATCTTGGTTCGTTTGCGAATCATGCGGATTTTTGGGATGTCTTCGTCGGTGCTGACGGAGCCTTCGACAAGCGTCACATCCACGTCTGGCGGAAATTCCTTGCGGTCGACCAGTGGGCTGTACACCAGTTCGATGAAAGGGGCCAAATCCAAAAGCCGCTGGTCCATGTCCAGGAAAGACATGTGGCAGCCGGAGCAACCGTCCAGCCATACGGTGGCCAAACGAACTTTGGCCGCGGGTTTTTCATCCTGTTGTGTGCTCATGGCTGATTCTCTCGCATCTTGGTCAGATAGCGCAGGAATCCATCGTCCTTCTCCATTTCGGCGACGCCCGTGCCCTTGCGAGTCAAAGCGCCGGTGGGACAGATTCGCACGCACTTTCCGCAGCCCGTGCACGTCTCCGAATCGCCCCACGGCTGGTTCAGGTCAATGATGACGCGCGACTCGACGCCGCGACCCATCACGTCCCAAGTGTGAGCGCCTTCGATCTCATCGCAGACGCGCACGCAGCGGGTGCAAAGTATGCAGCGATTGTGGTCGAGCCGGAACAGATCGTGGGAGGCGTCGAACGGGAGCTTTGGATAACGATACGGAATATCGATGTGCGTAATCTCCAGCGCCTTGGCCAAAGCCTGGAGTTCGCAGTGGCCGTTGGATACGCAAACCGAGCATACGTGGTTTCGCTCGGAAAAGAGCAACTGTACGACCATGCGCCGGTACTTGTGGAGTCGTTCGGAGTTGGTCGTCACGTCCATGCCCTCGGCGACGCGGGTCACGCAAGCCGGAAGGAGCCTGTTCGTCCCCTTGACCTCGACGAGGCAAAGGCGGCAAGCCCCCCAGCCGGAAAGGCCTTCGTGAAAACAAAGCGTGGGAATGCGAATCTTGTTTTCCGAGCAGACGTCGAGAATTGTTTCGTCCGTGCGGCCGCTCACGTCCTTGCCGTCGATCTTCAAGGTCACCACAGGGGTCGCGGCATTCATGACACGGTCTCCTTCACGGCGGCGTCGGCGCCGGCCGGTTCGTCGCTTTCGTCGGCAATCAACAATTCGTCGTATTCGTTGTGGAAATAGCGAAGCGTGCTGAGCACGGGGTTGGGCGAGGTCTGGCCCAGCCCGCACAGGCTCGTGCTTTTCACCATGTCGCAAAGCTCTTCCAAGAGCGCCAGATCGCGCGCCGTGGCCTTGCGATCAATGATCTTCTTCAGGAGGTCGTGCATGTGCACTGTTCCGACTCGGCAGGGCACGCATTTTCCGCACGACTCGGTCATGCAGAATTCCATGAAGAAGCGGGCCACGTCCACCATACTCGACGCTTCGTCCATGATGATCATTCCGCCGGAGCCCATGATGGAGCCGACCTTCGCCAGGGAGTCGTAATCGACCGGCATATCCAGGAACTGTTCCGGGATGCAGCCGCCGGACGGACCGCCGGTCTGCACGGCCTTGAACTTCTTTCCATCCGGGATACCTCCACCGATTTCGTAAATGATTTCCCTCAGCGAAATTCCCATGGGCACTTCGATCAGGCCGGTGTTGTTCACCTTCCCGGCCAGGGCGAAGGTCTTGGTTCCCTTGCTCTTTTCGGTGCCGATGGAGGCGTACCAATCGCCCCCGTTGCGGATGATGGGGGCGATGTTGGCGAAAGTTTCGACGTTGTTGATGAGGGTGGGGGCGCCCCAGAGGCCGGACTCGGCCGGAAACGGCGGACGGGGCCGGGGTTGGCCGCGCTGGCCGGCGATGCTCGCAATCAGCGCCGTTTCCTCCCCGCAAACGAACGCTCCGGCGCCGAGGCGGATGTCGATCTTGAAGCTGAGCGGTGTGCCGAAAATGTTGGCGCCGAGCAGGCCTTGGCGGTCGGCCTGGCGGATGGCGGTCTTCAGGCGCTGGACCGCCAAGGGGTATTCGGACCGCACATAGATGTATCCCTGGGTAGCCCCGACCGCATACGCGGCGATAGCCATTCCCTCCAGCACGCGGTGCGGATCGCTTTCCAGGACGCTCCGATCCATGAAAGCCCCGGGGTCTCCCTCGTCGGCGTTGCAGATCACATATTTGGTCGGCGCGTTTGACTTGGCGACCATGCTCCATTTCAGCCCGGTGGGATAGCCTGCTCCCCCTCGCCCGCGCAAACCGCTGCGTGAAACGCGTTCGATTGTCTCCGGCCGGGTCATCGTGGTCAGTGCCTTGTGCAGTGCGACATAACCGTCGGCGGCAATGTATTCCTCGATTCGCTCCGGATCGATCGTCCCGGAGTTTTCCAGGACGATCCTCTTTTGCCGCGCGAAGAACGGCACGTCCGTCGGGCAGAGCAATCGCTCGACCGGCTGGTCGGCTTGCAGACCCTGGATGATGTCCGGGGCATCTTCCGGAATTACACCCTTGTACATGACGTTTTTAGAGGGCAGCGACACCAGCGGTCCGGCGGCGCAAAGCCCCATGCAACCGACGCCCTTTACACGGCATTGCCCCTCCAGGCCGGCGGTCTTGACCTGAGCTTCCAGCGCTTGCTTCACCTGGTCACTCTGCGAGGAAAGACATCCCGCCGCGACACAGACGTGCAGATGGTGCGGGCATCGTTGGCGCGATTCCTTTTCGGTTTCCGCGATTTGTTCCAGTTCGTCAACGGTCATGGCTCACCTGCTTTTCAAGACGGTCCAGGAGGTCAGCGGCGCCGAGCTTGCCCATCACCGCCCCGTCCAACACCGCGGCCGGCGCCAGCCCGCACGATCCGAGGCACCGCGCCGTCAACACCGAGAGATTTCCATCGCGCGTCGTTTGTCCGTCCGTGACGCCATATTTCGCCTCCAGCGACTCCAATAGCCGCGCCGCGCCCTTGATGTAGCAAGCCGTGCCCAGACACACGACGCACGTGTGTCTGCCTTGCGGCTTCAGCATGAAATGGTGATAGAACGTTGCGACTCCGTACACCTTGCTGAGCGGGAGGTTGAGCGATCCCGCGACGAAGCGCAGCGCCGGCTCGTCCAAGTATCCGAACGATTCCTGCGCGGTGTGCAGAGTTTCGATGAGTGAGTTGCCGACGTATCCGTGACGACGCATCGTGGCATCAACAATCCGCCATCGCTTGTCAGCTGAAGGCATTGCCGTCTGTTGCTTCGGGGCAGCGATCATGGTTGCATCGCTCACTTTCTTGCGGTTAACAAATCCGCGGTAGTTGTTCTCCATAGGGCTTTTGCAGAATCCGGCTTCCACCGATGGTCGTGCGCAGCTCGCATACGCCGTCGTCTTGTTCACCCACGGCGCCAATCACGTGCGCCTCCTTGCCGTGTTCGTCCTCGCGCAGGGCGGCTAGCGCAGCGGCGACGGCGTCCGGGCGCACGACAGCGACAATCTTGCCTTCGTTGGCAACGTCCAGCGGGTCAATGCCGAGCATGTCCGCGGCGTGCCATGTTTCCGAACGGATGGGAATATCCCCTTCATGGAGCGTCACATGTAGTCCCGTGCGCGCCGCCAGGTCAGCTGCTACACCAGCCAAGCCGCCGCGCGTCGGGTCACGCAGGAAAGCGACGCCGGGAACCTGCTCCAACAGTCGTTCAACCATGTGATTCAGGGGGGCCACGTCACTTTTGAGAACGCTTTGCACTTGCGGCATCTCGCGGGCGAGCATCACGGCCATGCCGTGGTCCGCGATCGTGCCGCTGACGATCAGCACGTCGCCCGCGCGCACGGCGTCGGGATGAAGCCTGCGCGTGCCGGCCGCGCCCACGCCGGCGGTGGTGATGTAGATGCCGTCGCCTTGGCCGCGGCCCACGACCTTGGTGTCGCCGGTGACAATGCATACCTTCGCCTCTGTCGCCGTCGCCGAAATAGAATCGAGAACGTCTTCGAGCATTCGCCGTTCAAGGCCCTCTGTTAGAATCAGGCTGAGCGCGATTCCCAGGGGCCTAGCGCCGCAGACGGCCAAATCGTTCACGGTGCCACTGACAGCGAGCCGGCCGATATCACCGCCGGGAAATTTCAGCGGTTGGACAACATAGCTGTCGATCGTGAACGCCAGCCGGTCCGCGCCCGGCAGCAGCGCCGAATCGAGCAGTTCATTTAGCGCGCGGTTGGCCAGGCGAGGCAGCACGCAGGACGCAAGCAGGTCGTCGGTCAATTGCCCGCCGCCGCCGTGCGCCAGACTGATGCGCTGGCCGAGGGCTTGGGTCATACCCGATGCGATAAGGGTGTTTGCGTTCATAGTGACCCTGCCCGAACTTTCTTTGGAGTCCTGAGGTGGTGATATTTGAACCATGCCTGACACGTGCCCTCGGAACTAACCATGCAAGGGCCCAGCGCCCGGACAGGCGTGCAGGCAGTTGCGAATAGTTTGCAGTCGATGGGAGTTGCGCGCCCCGTAATAACATCGCCGCAACGGCAGCCGGGTGTTTCTCTTCCCGTCGGCGCTCCGAGTGCGAAACGTGTGCGAGCATCGTATCTGGCATAGGCGAATCGCAATGCCAGGCCGCTGCATTTAAGTTTGCCTAAGCCGCGCCACTGCCAATCAGCGGGCATGAAAACCTCTTCAATGATGGCTTGCGCGGCGCGGTTGCCTTCTTCGGTGACGGCTTGGGAGTAGAGGTTCTCAAGGGCCGCCCGACCTTCGACGACCAGTTCGGTGAGACGCGCCAGGGCCGCCGCGATCTGCGGGCCTTCGAAGCCGGCGATGACGCAGGGACGGTGATATTCCTGGACAATGGGCTCAAAAACCGCCGCGCCGATGATGACCGCGACGTGTCCGGGACATAGGAAGCCATCGACCTGCACGTCGCCGCTTTCGAGCAATGCCCGCATGGCGGGAATGATGAGCTTATGGGTGGAGAGAATCGAGAAATTCTCCAAGCCCAGGCGGTTCGCTTCGATCACAGCCGCTGCCGACGCGGGCGTCGTCGTTTCAAATCCGACGGCGGCAAAGACGACTTCCCGGCGCGGGTTTTCGGCGGCCAGCTTCACCGCATCCAGCGACGAGTAGACCACGCGAACATCGGCGCCTTCGGCACGGCATTGTTCCAGGCTTCCCTCCGACCCGACGACGCGCAGCATGTCGCCGTAGGTGCAAAGCGTTACGGCTCGATCCCTGGCCAGTTCGATCAGTTGATCGATGTCTCCCTGCGAGGTCACGCATACCGGGCAGCCCGGCCCGCTTAGCAAAGTCACGTTGCGCGGCATCAGGCTGTGCAGGCCGCAGCGGAACGCGCTCATCGTATGAGTGCCGCAGACCTCCATGAATTTCACGGGACGGGACAGCGCTTTCGCAGCAACCCTGAGCCGGCGTAGCGACTCCTTGGTCTGGGCTTCGGCACGTGGGAGGATGACGGTGCTCATGGCTTGCCTCCGGTCTTTGGCAGGTCCTTGATGATCGCCCACGTTTCCTGCGCTTCCTGTTCGTCCAATGTCTGGATGGCGAAGCCGGCATGAAGCAACACCCAATCGCCTGGTTTGCAAGGCGGGATGAGCACCGTGCTGATTTCCACGCGGTTGCCATGCAGATCGGCCGTCGCCTTGGTTCCGCGACAATCGATCAACCGAGCCGGTACTGCTAAACACATACTCACCTCATGGTTTACAGAGTCCTTTGTTGAGGCGAGCGGCCGCCACTGCCGCCTGGCCCAAGGCGATTCCACCGTCATTCGGTGGAATCCGCCGGTGCCGCAGCACGCGCAGGCCGCGGCGCTGGAGGCGCGTCTCAAGCAGATCGCCAAACAATTCGTTGCAGAACACTCCACCGCTGAGGGCGACGGTCTTGAGCCCCGATGTTTGCGCCGCCTTGGCCACCGCCGCTTCCCACGCCGCCGCCAACGCTTCATGGAACAACATTGCCAAATCATCGGCCGCCGCGCCCTGTTGCGTCCGCCGCACGATCTTCCGTACCAGGGGCGACAGATCGATCTCGATCAATCCCTCGGCCTCACCGAGCTGGTAGGCGTCCTCCAAATTGTGCGATAAGTGTTTGCACTGAGCCGCGGCGGCCTCCAGCGCGGCCGGCGCCTCCGCGTCGAACCGATTCTCGCGGCACAAACCCAGGATCGCTGCGACGGCATCGAAGGTGCGGCCTGTCGAGCTGCTCTGGATGCAAAAGGTTCCATTGAGAAGCATCTGGCGGACAAACTGGACTTGAGCATGGGGAGCCAGTTGACGGCAGATCGGTAATTCCGCGAAGTCCTGTCCATGGGCGATGAAGAGAAGCGCCAACGCGCTGCGCCAGGGCTGCTTGGCAGCAGCGTCACCGCCGGGCAGCGGCATGGGCCGCAGGCGTCCGAGGCGTCGGAAATCGGTCAGCTCCACCGCAAGCAATTCGCCGCCCCAGATGCTTCCGTCGGTTCCGTAGCCCGTGCCGTCGCAGACAACGGCCAGGGCCGGCCCGGCTAATCCATGCTCTGCGAGAACGGCGGCGGCATGCGCATGATGGTGTTGCACGGCGATCAGCGGCAGGCCCTGTTGGGCCGCGAGATGGCGAGCGTATTGGGTGCTGAGATAGCCGGGGTGAAGGTCATGCGCGATCCACTGGGGCGCGATGCCAAACAACTCAGACAAGTCGGAAATCGCCCGCTTGAACGCTTCGAAAGTGCGGGATTGGGTCAGATTCCCTAAATGCTGGCTGAGAATCACATGGCGGTCGCGGTAGGTGGCCACGGTGCATTTGAGTTCAGCGCCGAGGGCCCATCCGGGTGGCGCCTGGCACGCCTCGGGAAGAACGATCGGCTCCGGCACATAGCCGCGCGCGCGGCGCACGAAGATGGCAGCGGACGCGCCGTCGATGAGCACCGAATCATCGACCGCCCGCTGAATCGGGCGATTGTGTCGCAGGATCGCGTCGGATAGGTCGCCAAGCCGGCCGATGGCATCGACGTCATCGAACGCCAGCGGTTCATCCAGGTCATTGCCACTGGTCATGACCAGCGCTTCCATGCCGAACTTACGCGCTTCATCAAAAATCAAATGATGCAGTGGCGTATAAGCGAGCATGACGCCAAGGCGATGATTCCCCGGCGCGACGGCGTCGGCGATGTTGGCTTGGGCAACGCGACGCGCCAATATGATCGGCGCCGCGGGTGATGCGATGAGTTCAGCGCCTTGTGGAGTCAGCCTGACCAGCCGTCGGGCCGCTTGCAGCGACGGGCACATCAGCGCGAACGGTTTGGCGGGCCGGTGTTTCAGCTCGCGAAGACGCAAAACGGCGGCTTGGTCGTCGGCACGCACGGCCAAGTGAAACCCACCGATTCCCTTGATCGCCACGATCTTGCCATCGGCCAGCCGCTGCACAGCGCCTTCAATAGGATCACCAACAATGGACGATCCTTTTGGATCGAGGAGTTCCAACTGGGGCCCACAATCGCGACAGGCTGTTGGCTGAGCGTGGAAGCGCCGGTCGGCGGGATCCTCATATTCGACGCGGCACGGCCGGCACATGGCAAAGGGCGCCATGGTGGTGTGCGGCCGGTCGTAGGGGATCGAGCGAATGATGCTGAAACGCGGTCCGCAGTTGGTGCAGTTGGTCAAAGCATATCGATAGCGTCTGGCATTGGCCGGATCGCGGATCTCCGCCAGACAGGCGTCACATATCGCCAGATCGGCGGTGACTTCGGCCGTAGGTGTTGTCGCGCCAGGAGAATGCCGGATTTCAAATCGCCGCTCAGTGGGGCGTGGGGCGATCTCTTGCTCGATGATTTCTCTCACCACCGCGGCGGCCGGCGCATCGGATCGCAGTGCGGCGACAAATTCGTCGAGCCGCCGTTTCGTTCCTTGTGCTTCGACAACAACGCCGGCGGCGTCGTTCCACACCGAACCGCAAATCCTCTTTCGTGTGGCCAGGCGGTAAACAAACGGACGGAAGCCCACGCCCTGCACGCGACCCGCGATGTTCCAACGGCACCGGACGACAGGCTCAATCGGCCGCGTTGACAGCGTCGTGTTTGTTTTCAACGAGCCTTGCATCGCTTGTAGATTCTATGAACAAGGGCGTACAGCGCCGCCCGGAGAAAAACCGTTTTTGCTCGTAGGGGAATGCACCTATGCGTAAATCGTTTCTTGGCCCGATGGTTGAATGCCGCTGGTTTCCCGAAACTATAATGTGCAATGCGACTATGCATCGCTCCGCGTCAAAATCGGATCGTTGAAAGGATTTGAATATGCATTCACGACAGCAACAGCAAATGATTGCTCTGGAAGCCAATGAAGCCGCGGCGTCGGTGGCGCATCGGTTGAGCGAAGTCATTGCGATCTATCCGATCACGCCATCCTCGGCGATGGGAGAGTTCGCGGATGAATGGTCCTCGCAAAATCGCCCAAACATCTGGGGCATGGTCCCGCGCGTGGTGGAAATGCAGTCGGAAGGCGGCGCGGCGGGCGCCATTCATGGGGCGCTGCAGGCAGGCGCACTGGCTACGACGTTCACTGCGTCCCAGGGTCTGCTCCTGATGATCCCCAACATGTACAAGATCGCGGGGGAACTTACCGCGTTCTGCATGCACGTCACCGCTCGCGCGCTGGCGACCCACGCACTATCGATCTTTGGCGACCACTCGGATGTCATGGCCTGCCGGCAGACGGGCTTTGCCATGCTCTGCGCGAGCAGCGTGCAGGAAGCGCACGATCTGGCGTGCATCGCCCACGCCGCCACACTCGAATCCCGCGTTCCATTCATGCATTTCTTCGACGGATTTCGCACGTCGCACGAAATCGACAAGATCGCGATGCTCGGGGATGAAGATCTTCGCGCCATGATCGACCCGGCGGGGGTGACGGCCCACCGCCAGCGCGCGCTAACTCCCGATCGTCCAGTGCTTCGCGGGACGGCACAGAATCCGGACACATTCTTCCAGGCGCGCGAGGCGGCCAATCCGTTCCACCTCGCGTGCCCGGGCATCGTGGAAAAGACGATGGAGCGCTTTGCGGGAATCACCGGACGCCCGTACCAGCTCTTTGAATATGTGGGGCATCCGCAGGCGAAGCGAGTGATGGTCATCATGGGATCCGGCGCTGAGACCGCGCACGAAACCGTGGATCGCTTGATCCGCGACGGCGAGGAGGTTGGAGTTTTGAAGGTCCGGCTCTATCGGCCGTTCTCCGTGGAGCATTTCCTCGCCGCCGTTCCAGCCAGCGTGCGATCCATCGCCGTGATGGACCGCACGAAAGAGCCCGGAGGCATCGGCGAGCCGCTGTTCCTCGATGTCGTGGCCGCACTGTACGAGGGCCAGGCGGCAGGATCGACGCGGTTTGCGAAACAGCCCCTCGTGATCGGCGGGCGCTATGGTTTGGGCTCGCACGAATTCACGCCGGCCATGGTCAAGGCCGCATTCGACGAGTTGAACCAAGCTCACCCGAAACCGCACTTTACCGCTGGGATCAATGACGATGTGACGAAATTGTCCTTGGCCGTATCCGACGACTTCGACATCGAACCCGACGACGTTTTCCGCGCGGTATTTTTCGGACTCGGCGCCGACGGAACCGTCGGGGCCAACAAGAACTCCATCAAGATCATCGGCGAAGGAACCGACTTCAATACCCAGGGGTATTTCGTTTACGACTCCAAGAAGTCCGGGGCGATGACCATCAGCCACCTGCGGTTCGGGCCGCGGCCCATTCGCTCGGCATATCTCATCCGCCAGGCGAATTTCGTGGCTTGCCATCAATTCCACCTTTTGGAGAGGTTCGACATTGTGGGCTTTGCGAAGGAAGGGGGGGTGCTGCTGCTCAATGCGCCGTTTGAACTCGATGCGGTCTGGGCGCACGTGCCGCGCGAAGTCCAGAAGCAGATTATCGAGAAGAAGCTGCGCGTCTATGTGATTGACGCCTTGCACGCTGCGCGCGAGGTCGGGATGGGCGGGCGCATCAATACGGTCATGCAGACGTGCTTCTTTGCCATCAGCGGCGTTCTGCCGCGCGATCAGGCGATCGCACAGATCAAGAAGGCCATCGAGAAGACGTATGCAAAGAAGGGCGCGGAGATGGTACGCAAGAATTTCGCCGCGGTGGATGGCGCCTTGGCGCACGTGCACGAACTGCCGATCCCGGCCGATGGCGCGAGCGGGCCGCCGCTTCCGCCGACCGTGCCCATCGAGGCGCCCGATTTCGTGAAAAACGTGACGGCGATGATCCTGTCCGGCCGCGGCGATCTTCTTCCGGTCAGCGCGATGCCGGTGGATGGGACCTGGCCGGTCGGCACGGCGCGCTGGGAGAAGCGCAACATCGCCACGGAAATCCCGGTGTGGGAGCCGGAATTGTGCATTCAATGCAACAAGTGCGCCTTTGCCTGCCCCCACGCGTCGATCCGCGCCAAGGTATTCCCGGCCGAAAGCCTGGCCGGCGCGCCCGAAGGATTTGTTTCGACCGACTACAACGCGCCCGATCTGCGCGGCATGAAATACACGTTGCAGGTGGCGCCGGAAGATTGCACGGGCTGCGGCGTTTGCGTGGCGGTGTGCCCCGCGAAGGACAAATCCATGCCCAAGCGCAAGGCGATCAACCTGGCGCCGCAGGCGCCGCTGCGCCGGCGCGAGGCGGACAATTTCAAATTCTTCCTGGACATTCCCGAAATCGACCGCGCCAAGGTGCGCGTGGACGTCAAAGGCTCGCAATTCTTCCAGCCGCTCTTCGAGTTCTCCGGCGCATGCGCGGGATGCGGCGAGACGCCTTACCTCAAGCTGCTGACGCAATTAATGGGCGATCGGCTTCTGATTGCCAACGCGACCGGGTGCTCATCCATCTACGGCGGCAATCTGCCAACGACGCCCTATTGCGCCAACCGCGAAGGGCGCGGCCCCGCCTGGAGCAATTCGCTCTTCGAGGACAACGCCGAATTCGGATTGGGAATGCGCCTGGCGGTGGATCAGCAAGCGGCATACGCTCGCCAGCTTCTGGGTCGTCTTAAACCGCCTCTGGATGAAAAATTCGTGGGGGAGATTCTGAACGCGGACCAGACCAGCGATCAGGGCATCGCCACGCAACGAACGCTCGTGGCGGAATTGCGGCGGAAACTGGCATCATTCGACGGCTCGCCCGAGGCCAGACAGCTTTCCCTCCTGGCCGATTATCTGGTTTACAAAAGCGTTTGGATCATCGGGGGCGACGGGTGGGCGTACGACATCGGTTACGGAGGACTCGATCACGTGCTGGCGTCCGGCGCAGATGTAAAGGTCTTGGTGCTGGATACCGAAGTCTATTCCAATACGGGTGGCCAACAGTCCAAGGCGACGCCGATCGGCGCGGCGGCCAAGTTCGCCGCGGCCGGAAAATCTTCTCCCAAGAAGGATTTGGGTCTGCTGGCCATGACGTACGGAAACGTGTACGTCGCTCAGGTGGCTTTTGGCGCCAAGGACGTGCACACGGTCCGAGCGATGCAGGAGGCCGCCTCCTATCCGGGACCGGCTTTGATCATCGCCTACAGCCATTGCATCGCGCATGGCTACGACCTGGTATTGGGACCGGAACAACATAAGTTGGCGGTCGCCAGCGGTTATTGGCCGCTGTATCGATACGATCCCAGGCGCCGCGCCGCCGGACAGAGTCCGCTCCAATTGGATTCCGGTGCGCCCAACAACCAGTTGCAGCAGTTTATGGTGAACGAGACTCGCTTCCGGATGGTCGAGCAAAAGAATCCCGACCGCTACAAGATGTTGTCGGAGAAAGCCAAGCGGCAAGTCGCCGATCGGTATTCTCTATATCACCAATTGGCCGAACCTCCTTCGGCACAGACTCAAACGGCAGTGCCGCCACCTCCAACTGCAAAGGTGCGACTATGAATCTCACGACCACATACATGGGGATGGAATTGGCCAATCCGCTGATGGTTGGAGCGTCGCCATTGGCCGATGACCTCGACACGGCCCGCCGTCTCGAAGACGCCGGCGCGTCGGCCATCGTCATGCGCTCGTTGTTCGAGGAGCAGATCGAAGGCGAACACCACGCCAGCGTCGAGCAATTCGAAATGTACGCCGACAGTTTCCCCGAGGCGTTGTCATTCTTCCCCGGGGCCAGCGAATTTGCGATGAGTCCGGATGCCTACCTGGAACAAATTCGCCGTCTCAAGGAGGCGGTTCACGTGCCGGTGATCGCCTCATTGAACGGCTTGAGAATCTCGGGTTGGCTGCGCTACGCGGAACTCATCGAACAGGCTGGGGCCGATGCGCTGGAACTGAATGTCTATCACGTGGCCACGGAAGCGCGCGAAACGCTGTATTCCATTGAGCAGCAAATCCGCGAGGTCGCGCGAAACGTGCGCGAGGCGGTTAAGCTGCCGCTGGCGGTAAAGCTGTCTCCATTTTTCACATCGCTCCCGCACGTGGCGATGGAGTTGCGCACCACCGGGATCGACGGATTGGTGCTGTTCAATCGCTTTTATCAGCCCGATATTGATTTGGACGATATCAGCGTAGTCCCGCGGCTTCATCTTTCCGATTCATCCGAGTTGCTGCTGCGGCTCCGATGGCTCGCGATCCTTTCGGGAAGATGCACGGCTTCACTCGCCGCCAGCGGCGGAGTCCACACGGCGGCCGATGCGATCAAGGCGGTCATGGCCGGCGCCCATGCGGTTCAGATTGTCTCGGCCCTTTTAAGACATGGCCCGGAACATCTCAAGGTTATTCTCGACGCCTTGAAAGCGTGGATGGAGGAACACGAATATGAATCTATCCGCCAGATGCAGGGATGCCTGAGTCTTGCTCATTGCCCCGACCCGGCGGCGTTCGAACGGGCCAATTACATGCGCGTGCTTAATAGTTGGCATGGCCGAGTCCATAATGCGACATCTGATTAGGCGCGCGGATCGGCGTCTGTGATGTTGACACTGTGGTAGTGGAGGACTTTATGAATGCTCCAGTGAAAAATGATCGTGCCGCGTGGCTTTGCGGCCCGTCGGCCAAATGTTCATTGCTTCCGAAGGAACCCAATCGAGCCTGGCGGCTGGTGTTGCTGGGCGCGCCGGGCGTCGGAAAGGGCACACAGGCGGAATTGCTCGGCGAGCGGCTGGGCGTGTGCCATCTTTCCACCGGCGACATTTTTCGCGAGGCCGCCAGCCCTTGCAATCGTGCGGGAACCCCGGCGATGACGGAGGCGCTGCGTTATATGCGGGATGGCCGACTCGTGCCCGACTCCATCGTCTGGGAGATCGTGCGCGAACGGGCCGGATGCATACGCTGCCGCGGTGGTTTTGTGCTCGACGGGTTTCCACGCACACTCATGCAGGCCCGTGCCTTGCAACAGCTAATGAACGATGAGGGACTTTGCATAGACGGCGTGTTGAACTATGTACTGCCCGTGACGGAAATCGTCTTGCGCTTGAGCGGTCGGCGCGTGTGCGAAAAATGCAAGGCCGTCTTTCACGTCACCCAGCGCGCGCCGCGCGTACCCGACGTGTGCGACCAATGCGGCGGCCATCTGATTCAGCGCGAGGATGATCGGCCGGAATCGGTCAAGGTCCGCTTGCAAACCTATGAACGGGCCACGGCGCCGCTGATCGAGTTCTACCGAGGTCTCGGCAAGTTGGTGCAGATTTCCGCGGCCGGTTCGGCTGAGGAGGTCTTTGCCCGATCTCTGACGGCGCTGGAAGCGGCGATAACGGATGGGCTACTTCGCAGTCGGAACCCCCGCGAAGCCATTATCGGTCTGGGCGAGGATGGCCATAGCCCGCCAAGGCACATAGAGCCGTTGTGATTGTCGGCGAGGCCGTGCACCTGTCTGGTGGAGATCGTCTGCTGCTGTTTGCGGATGGCGTCACGGAGGCGATGGATTCCGCGGGGGGAGGAAACTCGGCGAGAAGCGGTTGATCGGGCTGATCCGCCAGAACCGCGCGACCTCGGCCAACAGCGTGCTCAACCACGTCCTGGCAAGCATTACCGGCCACGCGGCGCGAAAGTTTCAGGATGATGTTACACTCCTCAAGGCGGGGCTGGCCTGACAGTGCGCTCCGCATCAGCGAATTCCCCTACGCGAAGAATAGGGAGAGTGCCGATTTCTGAAATGACGATGATCCCGGATAGTTCCCTGCACCCAACTCGCCGCTTTGCGGTTCGAGTATGGTACAGCCACAAGGAGGCTATTGTGTTTGGCAATTCCCTTAGACGCGAACAGTTGTCCAGAATGACATGGCATTTGCCGGCAAAGCCGACCCCGGTTCTGCTCGGCGCCGTCTTTGCATTTTTCGCATTGGCGTTTCCATCCCTCTCGCTGGCGAGCGAGGCGAGCCTTCGAATGCCTGATTTGCATTCCGTGCGATACTTCGGCGTCATCGACGGCTGGACGTTGCTCTTCTGCGGCCTGGCCCTCTGCGTCGCGGGGTTGGCATTTGGGCTGATCATTCAGCGCCGCCTGAAGGCGCTGCCCGTTCATCCAGCGATGAGCGCGGTTTCAGAGACCATTTACGCCACGTGCATGACTTATCTGAAGTCGCAATTGCGATTCATTCTCTTCCTGGAACTCTTCATTGGGGCGATCCTGGTGGTCTATTTCGGTTGGCTTACCACGGATGAGGCGGGGCAGCACATGACCGTCGCGCAGGTGGCGACCATCCTGGGGTTCAGTCTGGTCGGCATCGCCGGCAGTGTGTCGGTCGCGTGGTTCGGGATGCGGATCAACACCTTCGCCAACAGCCGCACCGCCCAAGCGTCCCTGGCGGGCAAGCCGTATCCGCTCTATTCGATCCCGCTCCAGGCCGGCATCAGCGTCGGCATGGTGCTCATCAGTCTCGAATTGCTGATCATGCTGGTCATCCTTCTTTTCATTCCGAGGAACTACGCCGGTCCCTGCTTCATCGGATTTGCCGTGGGTGAATCGCTGGGCGCGGCCGCCCTGCGCGTCGCGGGCGGGATATTCACGAAGATCGCCGACATCGGCGCGGACCTGATGAAGATCGTCTTCAAAGTCGAGGAAGACGACGCCCGAAATCCGGGCGTGATCGCCGATTGCACCGGCGACAACGCCGGCGACAGCGTCGGACCCACCGCCGACGGCTTCGAAACCTACGGCGTCACCGGCGTGGCGCTGATTACCTTTATCCTTCTGGCGGTTCGACCGGAACTCCAGGTCCAACTGCTGGTCTGGATCTTTGCCATGCGCCTCATCATGCTGATTACCAGCGGCGTCTCGTATTGGATCAACGAGGTGCTGGCTCGCGCACGTTATGAGCACGCCACGGAAATGGATTTCGAAAAACCGCTCACCAGCCTGGTTTACATCACCAGCTTTGTTTCCATCGTGACAACCTACCTAGGCTCGCTGGCGCTGATTCATAACCTCGGCGGCGGGCTTTGGTGGCAGTTGTCCACGATCATCACCTGCGGCACGCTGGCGGGGGCGCTGATCCCCGAACTCACCAAGGTCTTCACCAGCGTCAATAGCCGACACGTGCGCGAGATCGTCGATGCCAGCCGCGAGGGCGGCGCATCGTTGAACATCCTCAGCGGACTCGTCGCCGGCAATTTCTCGGCGTTCTGGATGGGTGGCGTCATCGCCGGTTTAATGGCGGTCGCTTACGGCGTTTGCGTTTGGGGTGGAGACGGCGGCGTCGTGTCGCTGCTCACTCCCGGCGCTGGCATCGCTGTCGCAGTGTTCGCGTTTGGTCTGGTCGCCTTTGGGTTCCTGGGAATGGGACCGGTCACGATTGCCGTCGATAGCTATGGACCCGTCACCGACAACGCCCAGAGCATTTACGAGTTGAGCCAGATCGAAACGATTCCCGGCGTCCGCGAGGATTTCAAACGCGATCACGGCATCAACGTCGATTTCGATCACTCCAAGCTGCTGCTGGAGCAGAACGACGGCGCGGGAAATACGTTTAAGGCGACCGCCAAGCCCGTGCTGATCGGCACCGCCGTCGTCGGCGCCACCACGCTGATCTTCTCGATCATCATGATGCTGACCAACAAGCTGACCGATCCCGTGGGCATCTCCCATCTTTCCGTGTTGTATGCGCCATTCCTGCTGGGCCTGATCGCCGGCGGGGCGGAGATTTATTGGTTCACCGGCGCCAGCATGCAGGCCGTCGTCACCGGCGCCTACCGCGCCGTCGAGTTCATCCGCCGCAACATTCGCCTTGAGAGCGCCGATAAAGCGTCCATCGAGGACAGCAAGAAAGTCGTCGCAATCTGCACGCGCTATGCCCAGGCGGGAATGGTCAACATCTTTTTCGTAGTCTTTTTCAGCACCCTGGCTTACGCCTGCGTCAACCCGTTCTTCTTCATCGGATTTCTGATTTCCCTGGCGGTTTTCGGTCTGTTCCAGGCGATCTTCATGGCCAACGCCGGCGGGGCCTGGGACAACGCCAAGAAGATCATTGAGGTTGTGTTGCGAGAAAAGGGAACCGATTTGCACGCCGCCACCGTCGTCGGCGACACCGTCGGCGATCCGTTCAAGGATACCTCTTCGGTGGCCATGAACCCGATCATCAAGTTCACAACGCTGTTTGGCCTGCTGGCCGTTGAACTGGCCCAAAGCCTGAGGAAGAATCCCAACGGACCGGCCCTGACGTCCTGGCTGGCGCTTGGGTTCTTCATCATCGCGCTGTGCTTCGTCTACCGGTCATTCTATGGGATGAGAATTCGCAGCCATCGAGGCGGACAGGATTCCACGCCCACGTCCGGCCCCGTTCAAGATGATTTGGCCGTCGCGGCACGCTAACATACCGCGTCGCGCCGTCATCGGCGAATGGGCTGGCAACTTATGGCCATCGCGGATTTACGCCGGGAATACCGTTTCTCGACACTCGATCGATCGGATCTCGCCGCCGATCCCATCGATCAATTTCAGAAGTGGTTCGGCCAAGCCGCCGGTAGCCGTGGTGGCCGCCTCCGAAAATTCGGCATCGCTCTCTACAAAGCATTCCAGGGCCTGATCACCGGCAAATCTCTCGAACCCAACGCGATGGCCCTCGCAACCACCGATATTGATGGACATCCCTCTGTCCGAACAGTGCTGCTCAAAGGCGTCGGCGCCGGCGGCTTCACATTCTTCACCAACTACCAAAGTCGCAAAGGCCGCGAGCTTGCCGCCAACCCCTGGGCCGCTCTGGCCATTTATTGGCCGGACCTCGAACGGCAGGTGTGCATCGCCGGCCCTGTGGCGCAGCTCACGCGCGAAGAATCCGAACAGTACTTTCGATCGCGCCCGCTCGGTAGTCGCCTCGCCGCCTGGGCTTCCGATCAAAGTTCCGTCATCCCCGACCGCGCCTCTCTCGAAGCCCGCTGGCGCCAAATCAACGAGCAGTTCCACGGCACGGATGTTCCCCTTCCGCCATTCTGGGGAGGTTATCTTCTGAGTCCGCATCGAATCGAATTCTGGCAAGGGCGCCTCGACCGGCTCCACGACCGCTTCGTCTACACCCGTACAAGCGAAAAAGACTGGAAGCTCGAGCGTCTTGCGCCATAGGCTGTCTGTTCATCAAAGGCGACTATACCTCGAATGCTGAAGAAGCTACCTTGCGGTGAACGGACTCTCGAACACCGCGGCTTTGCCCAATTCGGCTTCGATCTCCAACAATCGATTGTACTTGGCCATCCTTTCGCTGCGGCACGCCGAACCGGTCTTGATTTGCCCGCCGCCCATCGCCACGGCGAAATCGGCCATAAAGGCGTCCTCCGTCTCGCCGGAGCGATGTGAAATAACATAGTTCCATCCGGCTTTACGGCATAGTTCAATCGCTTCAATCGTCTCGGTGACCGTGCCGATCTGGTTCAGCTTGATGAGGACCGCGTTGGTCGTTTTTTCCCGGATGCCGCGGGCGATGAAGCGCGTGTTGGTGACGTAAATGTCGTCGCCGACAATCTGGACCCGTCCGCCCAGGGCATGCGTGTGGCGGGCAAAACCTGCCCAGTCATTTTCCGCCAAACCATCTTCGAGGGAGACGATTGGGTACTTGTCGATCCAAGACGCGTATAGCACGGTCATTTCATCGCTGCTTTTTCGGCCCTGTTTGGACTTGGCGAGGTTATAGCCACCGTCCTCGGCGAAGGAACTCGCCGCTGGATCGAGGGCCAAAGCGATATCCTTTCCGGGCTTGAGCCCGGCGGCGCCAATGGCCTCCACGATGACATCGCAGGCTTCCTCATTGCTCTTGAGATTCGGTGCAAACCCACCTTCATCACCGACACCGGTGTTGTAGCTCTTCTTATGCAGGATTTTCCGCAAAGCGTGAAACGTCTCGGCGCCGTAGCGCAACGCCTCGGCAAACGTCGGGGCGCCGATCGGCATGACCATGAACTCCTGGAAATCCATGCTGTTGTCCGCGTGCTTGCCGCCGTTGAGGATATTCATCATGGGCATGGGCAACCGGCAAGCTCCGGACCCGCCAAGATAGGCGTAGAGCGGAAGCGACGCGGCAGTAGCGGCGGCCCGCGCGACGGCCATGGACACGCCAAGGATCGCGTTGGCCCCGAGTTCAGCCTTGTTGGGTGTGCCATCGAGTTCGATCATCAGACGATCGACCTCGCGTTGGCGGGACGGATCGAGGCCGCGGAGTTTCGGCGCGATCGTATCGTTGACATGGGCCACGGCCTTTAGAACGCCCTTGCCACCGTAACGTTTTCTATCCCCATCCCGAAGCTCGACAGCTTCGTTCTCGCCGGTGGACGCGCCGGATGGCACGGAAGCGGCGGCGGTTGTACCGTCGCTCAGTGTGACAAAGGCGCGCAGCGTTGGGTTGCCGCGAGAATCCAGTATTTCCATTGCTCGAATCGAAGCGATCTGACGGTTCACGGTTATCTCCTTTTAGTTAATGGTGATCGAGGCTATCGAACCTCGGGACAAAGTATTTTGCAAGTCTACGATGAGTTTGTGGTCCAGCGGTAGTCGTGCCAGTGCGTCGATTGCCGCCGTACGGTCATATTCGACGCGGCGCAGCGTGATTTCGCCATCGTCCCAGAGGGCGTAGGCCGCGCGGGGGTCTCCATCGAGCGGCTGTCCGACCGAACCGGGGTTGACGATTCTGAGGTCGCGATGTTTGCGCAGCAGCGGCAGATGGGTATGACCAACCAGCAGCACGTCGGCGTTCACATCCCGCGTCAATTCGTCCAGCAACTCCTCAGTGGCGTTGGGGGTTAGTCGGTAGTCGTAAAGAGGATCGATCGGCGTGCCATGCACAAGCATGAACCGGCATGCGGCATAGTGGCACGTCAAGCGCCGCTCCAGCGACAGTAACCAGCCGAGGTCAGTGGCTTCCAATTGCCGACGGGTCCAGTCCCGCATGGCCAGAGCGAGCGCCTGCTTGGCGGGCGAAGCTTTAGGATCGACCGCAAAAGCGACGGCGTTGTCGTGATTCCCACGAACCGTCACGACGCCAAGGCGACGAAGCCGGTCCAGTACGGCCCCGGGCCTCGGACCGTAATTGACCGTGTCGCCGGCACAGAGGATTTGGTCCACCGGAGAGGCGTCTTGCTCCACGGCGTGAAGCGCCCAGGAGTTGGCGTGAACGTCGGAGATCAGAAGAATTCGCATGGCACATCTCAATCATTCAATCGTCGAGGCGGATCGAAGCCGTCGTCGCGGTGTTTGTGTCGCTAACTGATTCCGGACCGACCCACAAGCACTTCGATGGCCCGAATCCATGAGTCCTTTTCCGGACCGATTTCTTCCGGGCGGTGATTGTAGGATTGCTTTTCCTTCAACTGTTCCATCTCGTCGCACAGTGCCATGTACTTGCTGCGGTGCATTTCAGTAATTCGGCGCCGCGCAGCATCGTCGCGAAGCAACCCGCACAAATCGCTAAGGTGCGGAATACAAAGCACCGCAGGTCCCCCCCAAGCCTTCTTCAACTCCGCGTCATCAATGTGGGCAACCAAGTCCGACAGAAGACCCTCATGCGATCTCTCCTCCTGGCGACAAAAGAGGCAGACTTGGGCGCCCAACCGTGTTGATCGCTTACGGAAGAAGGACAATGAAGGTGTACTGCCGAGTGAGGCGAGCACCGTTGCCAGGACATCGCGGAACAAAATCGCGCTCCCCAGCGCGTCTCCGAACCGTGCTAATTGCCAGCTATGGCGGTGGCACAGTCCGCTGTCGCTCCGGATTTGATCGCGCAACCCAGAGTCGTTGACGCTCTCATACAGAAAACTGTCCATGCCATGGTGAATATCTTCGATGATCCGCGCGCAGATTGGACAGCCCGGCTGTTTCATCGCCTCGATGAGTTTGAAGAATCCGATGAACTTGGCCTGCGGCTGTTTCATGTCAATGTTGGCCGGGGCTGCCGTTGAGTCGGCCTCCGACATCCTGAAGATAGGCGATGGTCGAGCTGAGCCGCTGCACGTCGTCGGCTACTGCTCCCGCATGACTGTGGCGTTTTTCCATAGCTGCTCGTGCGGCGCCGAGTGTCGCCGCGATCGTCGCGGTCAAGCGCTCATCCAGCGAGTTGCGGAACCGGCGGAACAGGGCGTCGATTTGGTCATAGAACTTTTCTCGCAACTTTCCCGCGTTGTAAAGCACAAGGGCTTCGACCTTGTCTCGGAATCGCCGCTCGATTCGCCGCCGCCTTAGCCCGGGCGGCATGAACTTGTCAACCACGCTCGGTGAAACCGGACCGAAGCCTTGCTCCCAGTGGTAGGCCACCCAGTATGGCTCTCGCGTCGTTTCGCACGCGAAGAAGTGATTCATTGGGCGATAAGGCACGTCGAATAAGTCGGCGGCAGTTTTACGGATTGACTCGATCAGCCGATCACTACGCTGCTCATGCGAACGGAGCACATCGGCCAAGTGCTGATCAAAGAATCGGATTGCGTTCTTAAACTCCGCGTCAAACAAATCGGGTATCTCAGCCCGCAACCGCTCCTGCAAATGTTCTTCATCTGGCGGTTGCGAATCGAAGGCTGAAACCGCTGCGTCCACGGCACCGTTGAGGCGGATCATGCCGCGCTGGCAGAGCTTCTCGTACTCTTGTTCCAGCAATTCATGCGCCCGCCGGCTGTCGCCAGCGAGCAGATCGTGGGCGGCGACCTGCTCGCGCCGGAGTTCCTCCACCTTGCGGCCAAGAATATGCAGGCGTGATTGCAAATCCTCCAGGGGGAGCTCCAGTGAGCGCAATGCAAGGCGTAGGCGCGAAATAACGTCCGCGACAATGTCGCCGGCCTTGTGACGGACCGCTTCGCAAAGGGATCGCCTCTTTTCATTTGCCAGAAAATCCAGCAGATGGCGTTCGACCTGGGCCATGCCGCTGCGGGTCCAAAGGTCCGAATCGCCGATAGTTCTAGCTTGCAAGCCGACTTTGGCCGAGACAGAAAAAACCGGAGCGTTCGCGTTAATTCCGGCCTGTTCGACGATCACCTTTTGATAGAACTCAGCCGCCTCCGACGCCTCCGACGGGTTCAAATAGTCGATCTTATTCAACACGAAGAACAACCGGCTGACGCGCGTACCCACCTGCTTCAGAAACTCGACTTCCGTTTCCGTAATCGGTGGGTCGGCCGAGACAAGAAACAAAGCAGCATCGCATTGTGGCAGGAAATGCAACGTCGTCTCGGTGTTATGTCGGAGCGTTGAGCCGATCCCTGGAGTATCGATGAAAACAACGCCGTTCCGCAGAATCGGCGCAGGGAGGAAAACTCTGACGGCCGCGACTCCCAGCCGGTTACACGGGTTGCCCGATTCCGTGACGAATCGGGCCAAAAACCGGCGCAGTTGCGAGGGATCGGTGGTCGCAAATTCTTCGGGGCGAACAGCTTCAATGAACTCGACCCTGGCCCGCGGCAACTCGCCGGCGGAAACCCACGTGGGAGCGGTCGTCAGCGGGACAACGGCCGTGGGTAGCACGTCCTGTCCAAGCAATGCGTTGAGCAGTGTGCTTTTCCCCCGCTTGAACTGGCCCAGGACAGCCAAGTGAAATCTGCCGGAAACCAGCCGATCTTTCAGTTCGGTCAGGTTCGTGCAATCGGCGCTGAAGTCGGAACCGGCAGACTCGATGTGGCTGACAGCCTCTTCGAGTGTGGATGGTAAATCAACGATCTTGGCTTCCTCGCACATCATTCCAGCCTTGCCAAGAAAATGCCCTGGCGGCCCGATGGGCTGCCAGGGCAAATTCCTGCGAACTCCTAGCGGACCAATAGCCCGATAGGAGTCATTGGTCCCAATAAATCGGGACGGTTACGGCGGACTCCACCGCCTCTTCAATATGGCTCGCCCATTATAAATGGCGCGGCATCCCGTTGCCAGCAGCGGCAAAACCCCATTGACTCATGTTCGAGCGCGTTTACAGCTTCGATGATCTGCCGCGCCACTGTTTCAGTTCTCAATGGACCTTCGCTATGCCATTGAAATATTATATGTCGCCGCCAGAGCTGCTGAGGAATCAGAGCATCTTCGCAAAATGCGGTAGGGAATGGGCCTGCATTTTTAAGTCAGGGAACTGTAAGACGCCCCCGCAGGGCTTCACCGGCCGACTTCGGCGGCGATCACACCGCGATCAACGATATCAAAGGGATCGTGGGCGAGGTCCATGCCGTTCACCCGGGAAATAAAACGATTCATTGCTTCTCGGTGCGTCGCGTTTCAATGGCGTATTGGAGCAGTTCGTTGCTGCTTTTCAAATTCAGCTTTTGCTTGATGTGCTCCTTATGCGCCTCAACTGTCTTGGTGCTGAGAAAAAGCTTTTCGGCAATAGCGCGGACGCTCTGCCCTTCGCCGATCAGGCGGAAAATCTCCAACTCACGGTCGGTCAGACGTTCCAGCGGCGCCAGATCGCTGTTGGATTTGACGCCGGAGAAACTTCGCAGCAGTTTGGCGGACATCTTGGCGCTGAGGTAAACGTCGCCCTTTGCCACGGTGCGCAGGGCGGTCATCACTGTTTCCTGCGGTTCTTGCTTCATGACGTAGCCGCGAGCGCCCGCCTTCAGGGCGCGCTCGGCGTAGAGCGATTCATCATGCATGGAGACGACCAGGATAGGCAATGCAGCGAAGCGGTCGCGGATTTGCTTGCACAATTCCAACCCGTCGCCGCCCTTAAGCGTCAGGTCGACGATCACCACGTTCGGCTTGGCGTCCGGCAACAGGCGCATCGCCTCCACTGGCGATTCCGCCTCGCCACACATCGCCAGATCGGGTTGGTCGTCAATCAATCGGCCCAGACCCTGCCGAAGGACAGGATGGTCATCGACGAGGAATACCCTAAGTTTCTGGTGTGGCTTGCGCAGCGTTTTTGCCATTGCCGTTTCCTTCCGGGGCAGAATCGGTTTCTTTGAGCGAGCATTCCACTCGCGTTCCACCCGATGGAACTTTCAGGATCGACAGGGTTGCGCCGACCAGGGCTGCGCGATATCGCATCGTCTGCAAACCCATGCCCTTCTTTTCCGGCAACAACTCGGGAAACCCGATGCCGTTATCCCTGACTGACACTGTGATTGTATCGCCGTCTCGATTCAGAACAATCAAAACGTGCTTGGCCTTGCCATGCTTGATCGCATTGTTCACGGCCTCCTGGGCGATGCGGTAGAGATGCGTGGCAACGGCACCGTCCGACAAGAGCACCGGCTGCTCGCACGTGAACGAACACTCGATCCGAAACGTGTGTTCGACTGTCGATGCCAACTCCTTCAGTGCCGACATCAATCCCGTGTCGGACAAATCGACCGGATGCAGTCCATGCGCCATTCCGCGAGCCTGGGCAATCGTCTCGGAAACCAAATTCGCGATCTGCCGTGCGTCGTCGGTTTCTGAAACCCTTTTTTTTGCAAGGCGTTGTTCCAGCGATTTGCTTAAGAAGCCGATTCCCGCCAGCTGCTGGCCGAGGCCGTCGTGAAGGTCCTGGCCGATGCGGCGTTGCTCGCGGTCGCTGATCTCCAGGACTTGCCGCTCCATGCGCTTGCGGTCGGTCAGGTCGCGGACGATGCCGGCGAAGAGCCGGTGTTGGCCAAGAAACATTTCGCTGACCGCCAAGTCCAAGGGAAAGGTGGAACCGTCTTTTCGACGACCGACGACTTCTCGCCCGATACCGATGATCTTGGCTATGCCTGTCTGAAGGTAATTACGCAGATATTCGTCATGCTCGCCGCGATAGGGCTCGGGCATCAGCAGTTTGACATTCTTGCCGACGACTTCCGAAAAGGGATAGCCGAACAATCGTTCGGCTGCGGGGTTAAATGAATCAATGATCCCACGCTCATCGATAGTGATGACGCCATCAACCATCGTGTTCAGGATCGCGGTGATCTTCGCGGCGTTTTCCTGAAGGGCTGACTCGGCGTGCTTGAGTTGTGAAATGTCGCGGCTGATGATCGAGGCGCCGGCCAGTTGCCCGGCGGGATCACGGACCGGGGCCACGGTCAGCGCCACGGGAATGGCACGCCCGTCTTTGTGAAGACGCACCGTTTCCATGCGCAAGACTGATCCCCCCCGGCGGACGTCGGCCAGGATGCGAGCCATTTCGTCGATCCGATCGGTCGGTACCAGGAGAGTGGCGGTGCGGCCTTTAACTTCGTCAGACGAATAGCCGTAAATCTTCTCCGCCGCGCGGTTCCAGCTTACGATGACGCCGTCAAGCGTCATGTCCATGATTGCGTCTTCGGAGGATTCAACGATGGAGGCCAGGCGGCCCATCTCCTCCTGCAACCGCTTACGCGCGGTGATTATCTGCGCGGCTGCGAAGACGAAGATGCTGCCATCCACCTCGGTGCGCATGGGCTGGGCATAATCGCGAATCCATTTGAGGTGTCCGTCGGCGGTGATCAGGCGGTATTCGCACACATCGGCGCTGCCCGCTCGCAACGTGACCGGTCGATTTGCCAGCAGCGGCTGGTCTTTCGGATAGATCAGGCCGGTCCACCCGCGCCGTTGCAGGATGTCCGGCGGATGGCCTGTAATTTCGGTGAAGGCACCGGCGGTCAAATCGTGGCGAATTTCACCGCTGGTTGACAGATGAAATGTGTAGACGAAGTCCGTGGGTGAGGGCGGCTCTGCTTCTTTGCGTTTCTTCGCCATGGCCGCCATCTTAATCATGGCCGACGGCGACGGGAATCGAATACGGGTTTAACGCGGCGTGGATCGTGTTGTCCGTTACGTCGCTGGTCAACTGGAACCCCAGTTTTTCGGCCACTCGACGCATCTCCAGGTTTTCGGCCATGATTGTGCCAAACAGGTGTTGGACATTTTCATCCCAGGCAACCTGGATCAACAGACGTAACAACTGAGTGCCCAAACCCCGATTTTGCCACGCGTCACTGATCACAATGGCGAATTCCGCATCGCGGCCGCCCGGAACTTTGCTGAGCCGGCCAATGCCAAGAATGAACGGTATCTGCCTTTCGGGATCCGTTCCTTCGGCTACCAGCGCCAGCTCGCGGTCATAGTCGTTGAAGCAGACGCGGATCAAGCGCTCATGGGCCGTCCGCTGGCTCAAGTTGATCGGGTGGAAATAGCGGAACGTCACGCTCCGGTCGGAAAGTTCATGATGGAAGCGAACGAGCAACGGCTCGTCCTCAGGCCGGATCGGGCGTATCGTAACCGGCATACCATCGCGGACTTTCCAGTGCGTCACGTATTGGGTGGGATAGGGTCGAATGACCGCTCGGGGCAAATTCGATTCTGTTGTGTCAGAGCCCCACAGCACAGTTCGGGCATCGACGGCGACGATCTGATTCGGCCCCGCTATCAGCGGATTTATTTCAATCTCCTTGATCCAAGGTTGTTCCACAACTAACTGGCTGAACCGGACAAGGATTTGGTCGAGCAGCGCGATATCCACGGGCTGTCGTCCGCGCACGCCCTGCAGCGCCTTGAATATTTTGGTTTGTTCCATCATACGGCGCGCCAAGGTCGCGTTAAGAGGCGGGAGTCCCAGCGCGCGATCCTTGAACACTTCAACAAGCTGGCCTCCTGTGCCGAAAAGCATAACGGGGCCGAATTGCGAATCGGGGCTGCTGCCGATGATCAACTCATACCCATCGCGCACTTTGATCATTGGCTGGACGGTGACACCCTGGAAATGCTGATCGCCCGCGGTGCGGCCTACCGCCTGGCGAATTTCGTCGAAAGCCTCTGCAACTTGCGCGCGATCCCACAAGTTGAGTTTGACGCCGCCGACATCGGTCTTGTGGGTCAGCGTGAGGGAGAAGAGCTTGACGACGACGGGGTATCCGATCTCGTCGGCGGCTTTCACGGCGGCTTGCGGCGTTGCGGCGGTCAGCGTCGGGGCGACCGGGATTCCGTAGGCCGAAAGAATCTGCTTGGATTGGTATTCATCGAGCAGCGTGCCGCCGGATTTTCTAGCGGTGTCGATGATTTGGGCGACGGCCGAGCGATCGATATTGGAATCGATGTCGGCCAGCGCCGGCGTTTCATATAGGGCTCGAAGGTTGTAGGAATAGCGCCACATGTAAGAAAAGGCGCGCGCGGCCTGGTCGGGAAAATCAAATGTGGGAATGCCTGCGCCCTGGAGGATCGCCTGGCCCGCCGTCACTTCGGCTCCGCCCATCCAACTCGCCAGTATCGGCTTGCCGTCGAGCTTGGCCAGGGATTTCACCGCTTCGGCGGTTTGCGTTGGATCGGTCATATTCTGCGGCGTCAGAACGAGGAGCACGCCGTCGTTGTCCGGATCGTCGGCTACAACTTTCAGCGCCTTGGCGAAGCGCTCCGGCGCCGCGTCGCCGAGCACATCGATCGGATTGTTGTGGCTCCATTGCGGGGGCAGGATGCCGTCAAGAGTTTGGCGAAGCTGCGGCGAAAGAACCGCCAATTCGCCGCCGCTGCCCAGCAGCGCGTCGGTGGCCAAAACACCGGGTCCGCCGGCATTCGTGACAATGGCCAGGCGCCGCCCCGTGGGTCGCGGCTGCTTGGCCAGCACCTCGGCCATCGCAAACAGATCGGCGATGCTGTCCACGCGAAGCACGCCGGTCCGCCGGAAGGCGGCATCCAACACTTCATCGCTGCCGGTGAGAGAACCGGTGTGAGATGCCGCGGCCTTGGCTGCCGCGTCGGTTCGCCCCGCCTTAATGACGATGATCGGCTTGTTCAGCGAGACTTCCCGCGCGGCGGAAAGAAACGAACGGGCGTCCCCGATAGACTCCATGTAAATCAGAATGCTCTTGGTGCGTGGATCGTCACCGAGATAGTCAATCAGATCGCCCCAGTTCACATCGAGCATCGATCCAGTCGAGACGAATGCGCTAAATCCCACGCGCTCGCGCAGGCTCCAATCCAGAATGGCCGTCATCAGCGCGCCGCTTTGGCTGATGAACGCGACATTGCCGGGCAGGGCGATGCCCTTGGCGAAGGTTGCGTTCAGCCCGGTCAGCGGATTCATGACGCCGAGGCAATTGGGGCCGATGATGCGCATGTTGCCGCGCCGCGCCTGGACGAGAACTCGCTGCTCCAGCTCAATTCCGGCCGCGCCTAGCTCCCGGAACCCCGCCGAGATGACGACCGCCGCGCGCACCCCGGCATCGGCACACTGACCAATCACATCCGGCACGGATGGCGCGGGAGTGACCACGACCGCCAAATCCGTCTTTTCCGGGACGGCCGCGATGTTGGGATATGCCTTGATGCCCAGGACGCTGGCCCGTTTGGGATTGACGGGAAAGACCGTTCCCCCGAACGGAGTGCTGACAAGGTTCCAGAGCACGGTTCGACCGACGCTTCCGGCGGTCTCGGTCGCGCCGATCACGGCGATGTTTCGGGGCATGAAGATCGCGTCAAGCGGATGGCGTTGCGAATGACGTGCATCGCTTCGATCGCCCGCGTTAGGTGGAGTGGATTCCATGCCGGATATTAGAGCGGTTTGCAAAAGCGTTTGCCATCGGCGAATTCACCTATGCAAGAAGTGGGGCGAACTCCGATTTTCCGAGTACCGGGAAGGTTCGATATTACCTATGTGAAATGCGGGATACCGCGGATTTCATGCGTCGTCGTCGATGGGCTGCGATTCTTCGCGGAGAACGTCCGTGACGAAGCGGCTCTCCAGTTCCACCGGCTGCAGCGAGGCCTTCAGTTCAAGCGCCGCGGCGATTGTGCTGGCCAGCATGAAGAGCAGCCCCAGGCCGAATAGCGGGATTGCGACGTACATTGCCGTGGGTAGAAGGGCCGACAGCCCCAGCATGAGGCAGCACCCGATGAGTGTGCCGATCGTCAACAGCAGGAACAAGAGCGTGAGGCGAATCAGTTTGGCGCGGCGGGTGACGTGCGCGGTTTGCAGTTCGAGCAGTTCGAGCAGTCGCCGCCGCCGCTGTGCTTCGGCATCGTTCTCGGCGCCGGCTCGCTGCAAAAGCTCCTGCTCGTGCAGGCGTTCACGTTGGAAAACGCGCAGCCGAGACACGATGGCGGACATTCGATTGTAGAACGCCAGGGCCAACAGCCCACAGGCGGAGATGATGACCACGGGAACAACGGAGGAACTGATGACCTTCGTTAAGTCAGAGGGCGACATGCAACGCTCCTTGGCCGAACATCTTCAATGCGCTGGTTCGACAGTCAACTGGCTTTGGCCGATTTTCCGCCAAACTAACGCGAATTGCACTCGAAGCGCTTTTGGAACGGAGCGTGGTCACCATGAAACCAGTCACGCTTAACGAGCGATTTGAATTGAACAACCAGATTGCGCAGGCGAATCGCAAAGATTTCGACGCGGCCGGTTTGACGGTGATCAGCGTGGTTGGGCCGGCGGGCTCCGGGAAAACGTCGGCGATCGAAGCGTTGCTCACGCGCCTGGATCCCAAGGTTCGCGCCGCTGTAATGGTTGGCAACCTCGCCGCTGAACGGCAGGTTTCGCGCATCACCCGGCATGGATATCAGGCCGTGCCGCTGATTACTGATAATCTGGCAGCCATTCATGTCCGCGAGTCGCTGGGCCAATTGGATCTGCAGCATCTTGACCTCCTGGTCATCGAAGCCGACGGCAATGCGCTGAGCCCCGTCGAATTCGATCTGGGGCATCACCTGAGAGTCAGCGTTTTCAGCGTGGCCGGAGGCGACGACAAAGCGACGGAATATCCGTTTCTTGTTGCCGGATCTGACTTGGTTCTGCTTACCAAGACCGATCTGCTCCCCTACGTCACATTTGATATTCAAGTCTTCCGCCAGGATGTTGAGCGGCTGAAACCAGGTCTGAACATCATTCATGCGTCCGCGCAATCCAATCAGGGAATCGAGGCTTGGGTGGGTTGGGTCGAGTCGCACCTGTTTTCGGGAGTTCAGAATCGCAGGAACGCGAGAATGTTTAATCCATTGATGAGTTGGGGCGATCAAACGAAATCTTCAGAAGGCATGCCATGACGAAGGAAACGTCTGGACCCTCGCTCCATTCGATCGAGAACGCCGGCCATGGAACATTGGGCGATGCGCAAAGGAACACTGGGCGGAGCCCGCTGGCGGCAATAGTTCGCGCGGCGCCGGCGCGCGCCGGGGTGCTGGCCGTGCGGATCATCGGGCCGCCGGGATCCGGCAAAACCGAGTTGATCGAAGCAACCGTAAAGCGATATCCCGGGCCGAGGCGGGTCGCCGTGATCGCCGTGGACCCGGCGTCCGTCCGGGAGGCGGACCGGCTTCAGAACCGATGCGGATATGTGGGGCATCTCGATTCCGCCATTCCCGATCCCGCCGCGATCTGGCGAACCGTTTCGCAGCTTCGCTTGCGGGACTTCGATTTCATCCTGATCGAGGGTTGCGGCGGAATGGCCCCTTTGCAGGACATCGGCCAGGATGCCACCGCGACGGTGCTGGCCGTCAGCGGCGGCGACGACAAGGCGTTGGAGTATCGCGCGATGTTGCAGAGCGCTTCGGTCATTTTACTGACCAAGAGCGACGTGCGGCCGATGGTGAAATTCAACGACCGCGTCTTCCGCAACGACGCTCAAGCGATTGCCCCCAAGGCGGAGATCATCGAGCTTTCCGCCGTATCCGGATCCGGCATGTACCGTTGGTTCGCATGGCTGAACAGTGCGCGCGCCGCCAAGAAGTGGCGCGATGCGCCGATGGAGCCGCAGCCGTCTTCCGGAAATGCTTGCTTAAGATAACTGCGCGGCGAGCCGCCAAGGTGAGTACCGTGGCAAGAAGCGTTTCAATCGGATGGATGAAGTTGGGATTGCGGGCGCAGATTTGCCCTCAATGTCAACCCGGCCCAAATGCCTCCGATCCGTCGCAACTGCTCGCCGGCTGCTCTTGCGAAGTTCGTTGTCCCTTGTTCATCCAGTTGCCACGGTTGGCGCGATTCCTCGAGCGGTACCGCGCCCAGCCTCCTGCCGGATACGAGGAATTCGCCATCAAACTGCTGGGTGAATCGTCGGCGGACACATCGAGCGGCGGTCGGGTTTTGTCCGATCGCGGCGCCGAGCCGGGTCCTTTCCTGGACTATGCGACTGACGCGCTGGCGATATTGGAGTCGGTGGCCGCTCTGTCCGATGCGCCGGTCGTCACAACTCCTGAGCAGGATGAAGCGCCTCCACCTCAGGCATTGGAACAGACCCCATCGTCCAAGGGCGATGCGGGGTAAGCCCCCGCGCAAGTTCAAGGACAAAGTGATGTCCGATGAGCTATCAGCCGCCTTTCCCATCGATGGCGCCCAGGGCCCGCGCGCCGAATCGACCTTTGGCAAACAGCTTCCCAACGCAATCGCGCTGCTGGCAATCCTCGCGATCGCCACACATCTGCTTTTGCGATTCGGCCTTCACGCCGGCGCGACCGTCGCCAATGCGCCGCTGCTCGCAGCCCTGGCTGGCGGGGGAACGCCCCTGGTTTTCGGGCTGCTGGTCAAGCTCGTCAAACGCGAATTCGGCTCCGATCTCCTCGCCGGAATCTCCATCGTCACCTCCGTCTTCCTCGGCCAGTATCTGGCGGGATCGATTGTCGTGCTGATGCTCTCCGGCGGCGAGGCGCTCGAAGCTTTCGCCGTGCGCAACGCATCTTCGGTCCTGCACGCCCTGGCCCGCCGAATGCCCTCCACCGCCCACCGCAAGTCCGCCGAGGTTTTGTCGGACGTTCCTCTATCCCAAGTTGCTCCCGGCGACACGCTGATCGTCTTTCCTCATGAAATCTGTCCCGTCGATGGAGTCGTCATCGAAGGCAGCGGCAGCATGGATGAGGCCTACCTGACCGGCGAGCCGTATCGCATGTCCAAGGCCACGGGTTCCCAGGTGCTGTCGGGCGCCACCAACGGGCCCGCGGCGCTGGTCATTCGCGCCACGAAACTCGCCGTCGATTCGCGCTATGCCAAAATCATGCAGGTCATGCGCGCCTCGGAACAGAATCGTCCGCGCATTCGCCGCCTCGGCGACCAGATCGGCGCCATCTTCACGCCGATCGCCGTCGCCATCGCCTTGATCGCCTGGGCCGCCTCCGGCCAGCCCTCACGCTTTCTCGCCGTGTTGGTCGTTGCCACCCCTTGCCCGCTATTGATCGCGCTTCCCGTCGCGGTCATCGGTTCGATTTCCCTGGCCGCCCGCAGGGGAATCATCATCAAGAACCAGGCCGTTCTGGAACTGGTCGATACCTGCCGCGTCGCCATCTTCGACAAGACCGGCACCCTGACCTATGGCGAGCCGAAGCTCGTGGAAACCCTGTGTGCGCCGGGTCTCGATAAGCGGGATGTCCTTCGCCTCACCGCCAGCATCGCGCGATATTCCAAGCATCCCCTGGGCGTCGCGATCATCGCGGCCGCGAGCGAGGCTTCGATCCCTTTGGACGATGCCACCCAGATCAACGAGAAGCCCGGCGAAGGTCTCAGCGGCACCGTCACGGGTCATGTCATTCACATGACCAGCCGAAAAAAGCTACTTTCCCTGGATTCATCGGTTGCAAGCGAACTGCCGCCGCCGGCCGAAGGCCTGGAGTGCGCCGTTTTGATCGACAACCGCTACGCGGCCATATTCCGCTTCCGCGATGAGCCGCGCCCCCACAGCCGTGGCTTCATCGACCACCTCGGCCCGCGTCATCAACTGGCCCGAGTCCTGCTCGTTTCCGGCGATCGCGATTCGGCAGTGCGCCAGCTGGCCCAGGCCGTCGGCATAGACGAAATCTACGCCGGCAAGAGTCCCGAGGAAAAGCTGGAGATCGTGACCGCCGAAACGAAAAAGAATCGCACGCTTTATGTTGGCGACGGCATCAACGACGCCCCGGCGCTGATGGCCGCCACCGTGGGCGTCGCCATGGGCACAAACAGCGATGTCACCAGCGAGGCCGCCGACGCCGTCATCATGGACAATTCGTTGGAGAAGGTCGATGAGTTCCTACACATCAGCCGCCGAATGCGCAGCATCGCACTGCAATGCGCCATCGGCGGGATGATCCTGAGCCTGGCGGGCATGGCCTTCGCCGCGGCCGGGCACTTGGTTCCCGTAGCTGGGGCATTGGTTCAGGAAGCAATCGACGTTGCCGCCGTGCTGAATGCCCTGCGCGCCGCCGTGGCCCCGCGCATCCTGCGCGACTTCCGCTGATCGTCCGCTGTAAGCAATTTCCCCTACGCGATTTGCCGGGCGAGCCCCGATTTTTTTGATCGCGACGAATTCCGATACTTCTTCGTACAGATACGCCGCCATCTGGCCCCCCGGTGTGTTCACCGGGGGCTAATTGCGGAGGGTTTACGATGGACAGCAATCGACGACAGTTCCTGCGATATAGCCTGACGGTTCTGGGCGCCGCCGCGGCCGGCGAGGTCGCCTGCCGATGTGTTCGCGCCGCCGCCGCCAGCAACGAAGTTCCCTCCGGGGCGGCTATGCCCGCCCTAACCCCCGACCATCAGGTCGTGGACGCGCGCACCGGAGCGGCTATATCAACATCGCCGGATTCCGCTCGCCAAGGCGTCCCGGGGAGACGCTGGATCATGGTGATCGACCTGGCCAAATGTGACGGGTGCGGCAAGTGCATATCGGCCTGCTCCAAGATGCACTTCGTTCCCCCCGACCGGCAATGGATCAAGGTTTTGCGGATGCAGGAATCGGAGAAGACGGCGCCGTATTTCTTCCCGCAGCCGTGTTATCAGTGCGACAACCCGCCCTGCACCAAAGTTTGCCCGGTGGATGCGACATTCAAGCGCTCCGACGGCGTGGTGCTCATCGACAATGAGCGGTGCATCGGTTGCCGGTTCTGCATGGCCGCCTGTCCCTACGGCGCCCGCAGCTTCAACTGGGGTACGCCGCACGATCCGCCCCAGGCCTTGGAAAAAGGTTACTCGCCCGAATATGGTTATCCGCGCCGGATCGGGACCGTCGAAAAATGCGATTTCTGTCCGGATATGGCCGAGATGGGCATGTTCCCGGCCTGCGTCGGTATCTGCCCGATGGGCGCAATGTATTACGGCGACGAGAACGAAGACGCGGTGACTAACGCACAGGGCGAGACCCAGCGATTGTCTCAGCTGCTGATGGATCGCAGCGGGTACCGGCAAATGGAGGAATTGGGCACCAAGCCGCGCGTCTATTACCTCCCGCCCAAGAATCGAATGTTCGCCCCGCCAAGCCCGCTGACGAAGGACTGAGGTTTTTCAATGAGCGACGCCAAATCGAACAACGTGGAAAGGGACATGCTGGCGACGCTCGGCCCGCCGGGGTTTGCCCACAAGTTCCTCGTCATCGCACTTGGCCTGGTCGTCGCCTGGGCGCTGGTCGCTTACATCCACCAGCTTCGCATCGGCTTGGCCGCCACCGCCATGAGCGATTACTTCTCCTGGGGCGTTTACATCGTCAATTTTGTGTTTTTCATCGGCATCAGCATGGCCGGAAGCCTTATCTCCGCGATGTTGCGCCTCTCCAACGCCCATTGGCGGCATCCGATTTCTCGATTGGCCGAGGCCATCACCGTCTTCGCCCTGCTCGTGGCTGGACCGATGGTCATCATCGACATGGGCCGGCCCGATCGGTTCCTGCACGTCATCCGCTACGGCCGGCTGCAAAGCCCCATTCTCTGGGACATGCTGTCTTTGACCAGTTATCTCGCCGGCAGCTTTCTTTATCTCTATGTCCCGATGATTCCGGACCTGGCCATCCTGCGTGACACGCCGGGCCTTTCCCGATGGCGGCAGAAACTTTACGGCACGCTTGCCATGCGCTGGACCGGCACCCCCAATCAATACCGCAACCTCGATCGCGCCGTCTCGGTAATGGCGATTGTCATCCTCCCGGTCGCCGTCTCCATCCACACGGTGACCGCGTGGCTGTTCGGCATGACCCTGCGGCCCGGATGGCATTCCACGATCATCGGCCCGGATTTCGTCATCGGCGCCCTCTATTCCGGCGTCGCCGCCGTGATCACCGCCATCGTCCTCTTCCGATATTTTCTACGCCTGCAGGCACACATCCCCGTCGATCATTTGCGCAAGCTTGCAAAACTGATGCTCGTCTTCGGCCTGGCTTACGCATATTTCGTGGTCAACGAACACGTCGGTGCCGCCTATACCGGCGAAAGCGTCGAACGCCCGCTCCTGGAAAAGATGATCTCCGGCCATTACGCGATCCAGTTCTGGGCGATGATCTTCGTCGGGCTGGTCCTGCCGCTGCTGATGCTCGTCACCCCGCTGGGCCGAACCATCTCCGGAATCTCCCTCGCCGCGCTTTTGGTCAACATTGGCATGTGGCTCAAGCGATACATCATCGTCGTCCCCACGCTCGCATCGCCCTTCATGCCCCCGCGCGAAGGGGCCCACCTTGCCTACGTTCCAACCTGGGTCGAATGGTCCATCACCGCCGGCGGATTCGCCGCCTTTCTCCTCATGTTCATCCTGTTCTCCAAAGTGTTTCCCATCATCTCGATCTGGGAAGTGGATCAGACCCAGTGGCCGCGGCCGGCAGGCATGCCGGCCATTCCGAGCGCTGCCGCGGCGGTGTTGGCATGAAGCTGGTCCTTTTCATCACATGGGTCCTGCTCCTCTGGCCATGGGCGGCTTTTGCTCAAACCACTCAGCCCGCCATCAGCCTCACCACGGACATTGAAGACGGCAAGAAAATGGTCCAGGCTTCGGTATCACTCAACGGCAAGCCCATCGAAAACGTCATCCTGCAATACTTCGTCCAGCGAACGTTTGGAAACTTGCCGATCGGCCAAGACACAACCTTGGATGACGGCACTTCGGCCGTGGCATTCCCATCAGACTTGCCCGGCGCATCCGACGGAAAGCTTCACCTTATAGTGCGAATCAAGGCGCCGGCGCAATATTCCGCTGTTTCCACTTCGGCGGCCTTTCCGGCGGATGTCCAGCCCGCTCCCGTTGCCGAGTTTCCGCGAGCCCTCTGGGCCCCTCACGCGCCCTTGGCGCTGACGGTGAGCATATTCGTTATCCTGGCGGGAGTCTGGTTAAGCTATTTCTTTGTCTTCAGTCGGATCTTGGCAATTCGAAAAGGTGGATAGGAATGACGCGGACAACTTCGGCCCGATGGGTATGCACTCTATTTGGCACCGTTCTTTTGGTGACGGTCTTTTCATCCCTGTTCATCATGGCCGACGATGCCAGCAGCCCGCCATGGGTGGCGCCCGCGCGCGCGGCGCGAAAGAAAAACCCCATCCCTCCCGACGGCAACTCCATCGCCGCCGGTAAAGCCGTCTATATCGCACAATGCCTGAAGTGTCATGGCGACGCCGCCAAAGGCGATGGCCCTTCCGCCAAGGACCTCAACCCCAGGCCAAAAAACCTTTCCGATCCAAATGTCGCCGGCCAAACCGATGGCGCTCTTTACTGGAAAATCACCACCGGGCGAAAACCGATGCCGACGTTTGAAAGCCTCACCACTGAGGAGGATCGGTGGAACGTCATCAACTACTTACGCACGTTGGCGCCGGCTCCAAGCACCCAGCCCGCCACCCAACCGGCCAACGGCCAATAGTCGAAGGAGCAACCATGCACAGAGTTATTTTCGGGATTCTCATCCTGTTCCTTCTCTCGCCGGCGCGCGGGCAGGATAACTCCAACAATCCGCCGCCCACCACCCAACCGCGGTCCGTCAGCCGCCAGGAATTCCAGCAGCTTCAGAAAGACAACGCCGAGATGAAACAGGAACTGGCCGACGTCAAGAAAGCGCAGGCGGATCAGGCCGCCGCTGCCGATCAGGACGCCCAGGACACTGACAAGCAGATGAAGGGCATCCAGGACCTGGTCAATAAAATTCACCCCGGCCTTGAATCATTCGTCCTCGCCGGCGACGCCGCCTTTGGATTTCAGACCCAGCGCGGGACCGATTCCACGTTTTTCGCCGATGTAAGCCCGCTGATCCTTTGGCAGCCGGTGGATTCGCATATCCTGATCGAATCGGCGTTCGATCTGGGCATCGGCGGCGCGGATATCAACTCGGAGACCTCTACCCTGAACGTCAATCTGGCAGATATCTCCTACGAAGTCTGCGACTATTTCATAATCGGCGCCGGACTATTCGCCGTGCCATTTGGCCAGTATCACAATCACTTCGACCCGCCGTGGGTCAACAAATTTCCGGATGATCCCCTCGCCTTCGACGCGATCGCGCCTATCTCGGAAGTGGGCGCCTTCGCCAAGGGAGTCATTCCATCGGGAACGACCCGCTGGACATACGATCTGTACGTTGCCAATGGACCCAACCTCATCACCGATGATCCCGCCGCCGCCGGGCAACTCAATTTCAACGACTACACCGACCTGAATAACAACAAGGCCGTGGGCGGGCGCCTGGGGTTCCTTCCATTCCCCGACATGGAAATGGGCTATTCGATTCAGTATTCCAAGCCGAACCCCGATGACTTCTCTAACGTTTACGCGTCCCTACAGGCCGCCGATTTTCACTGGAAGCCGCTGATCAAGGCAATCAGCGGTCAAATCGACTTTAGCGGAGAATGGATTTGGTCCAACGTCAGTCCCACCACCTACGACCCAACGGGAGTCCTTGGCTTCGGTCCGACCACTTTCGGCAATTTCAGCCAGGGCGGTTACTTCTCGCTGTGCTACCGCCCCACGGAACTCAACAACAAAATCCTCCGAAACGTCGAACTCGTCTCCCGATTCGACAGTCTGGACACCCCGCTCAATACCCCGGGCGGCGAGCACGAATCACGCTTGACCTTGGGCATCGACTATTGGGTCACTTCCTACTGCGTGGTCAAAACCGCCTACGAAATCGATCAGAAGAAGGTCGGCGAAAATCAGAATGCGTTTATCCTCCAAGTCGGTATTGGACTTTAGAGTGGAGTTCCCATGCGAAAAATCAAAACCAAGTTTGTTGTGGTTCTCGCCTTTGGCGGCCTCCTGGCCGGCATGGTGCTGTACGGCTGCAAGTCCGATCAAAGTCCTTCCGCCCAAGGCGTCACGACCCAGCCCGCCAGCTTCGCGCTTTTCGGCCCGCCTCCCCAAAAGACCGGCGTCGAGTTATGGTCGGAGAACTGCATGCGCTGCCACAACGGCCGCCCTCCTGAAGAATTCAGCGCCGCCCAGTGGGATGTCATCGTTCACCACATGCGCCTGCGCGCCAACCTGACGGGTGTGGAAGCCCGGGAAATCGTCAAGTTCCTGCAGGCCAGCAACTGACGGCCGGCGTGAACCGTGCCGTCACCCAGCGAAACGACCGTCAGGTCAGACCGTCAACATAATGGCAAAGATCCCAAATTCTTCCTCGTACATCGGCGGTAGGATGACCCAATGGCCCGGTGAGCGATTGCGCGTCATGAGGATCGCACCTGGAAACAGCACGTTGTTCTCCTTATGCACGTGCTGATGCATGTGGGATTCCAGGTCGTTCAAGGCGTGCATCATGGCGGGGTAAGTATTGCAAGCGCCGCGGGAATCGAGAAATCGTCAATCGGCCGATGCGGAGGCATCATGGCGCCAGCCAAAGATCCAATGTTTAAGTCGCGAGCCGGCAAATTGCACGATAACCGCCAGCGCTGAACCGATCATCACTGAAATCGATCGATCGACGCCGCTCATCATGACCCGGGTGTCATGAAAGGTCATCACGATGACGGCCGACACACACGCCGCGCGCAGCCCCATGTCCAGCCGGAGCGCCTCGCAGATAAAAACAATCACCGTGATCGCGACCAGGAGCTGCCAGGTACCGCCTCCAGCCCATCGCTCGACCGCCACAGCGACGATCGCGCCGACCACATTGGCGCATATTCGCGCGATCGACGTCGCCAGGGATGCCTGAATACCCGGCTGAAGCACGATGACCGCCGATATCACCGCCCATCCGAGCCCGGGAACACTCGCGCGCTGATACCCCAGACTCAGCAGCGCCGCGCACGTCACCGCCTGCGCGGCGTAGATCGCCGCGAGTATCATCGACTCGCGCATCGTCGCCCGCGGCAGCTTGAAAACCTGGCGGAATGCCTGTCGTTCCGGCTCAAACATGATTACGAAGCCGCTTCTTTGCCTATTGCGGCGTGAATGTCATCGGCGCATCGCAATCCCGATTCGATCGAACCCTGGATCCACCGATGCACCAGCGACGCATGTTCGCCGGCAAAGAAAATGCGTCCTTCAGGCGAGATGATGGAGCGATGCAGCAGCAAATTCTGGCCCGGCTCAAACAACGCAAACGCCCCGCACGCGAATTCATCCTCATGCCACATCTTACTCGTCCCGACCTCGAATTCCTCGCTGACCTGCGGGTGAATCTGAGCGACATCCTCCAGCGCCTGGGCCACGCGATCCGCATGCGAGAGCGACCCCCATCGCTGCGCATCCTCGGCCCAGGTATAGCTCGCGACGAGTATTCCGCGACCGGTCTCCCGGCCGTGATCCGGGTAATAAATGCTGCGCACGGGCAGATCGGTCATGGTGCCGCCGCCGAAGATGCCGTCGTCTTCCTCCCAGAAGCGACGACGACACTGGAAGAGAATTTTCGCCGACGCATCGTAGTGCAGTTCGCGAATGGCCCGCTGCTTTTCGCGGGAGAATGGCTTGAGGACCTCGACGTGCCTGAGCACGGAAAAGGGAATCGTGATGATCGCGTAATCCGCCTCGATCTGCCGCTTGCCGCCAACCGTGTTGAAGTAGATCGTCACCTTGTCCGGCGACTGGTCGATTGCCTTCAGATCGCACCCAAACCGGATTTTGCCGCGCATGGCCGGCAAAAAAGCCTGTGGCAACTGATCCATGCCGCCGACAATTTGCGACATGTCCGTAAATGCGTGTCCCAGTTCGGCCAGCAGGACCTCGACGAATGACGCGTTCATCCGCGATTCGAGGTTCTCCAGAACGCCGAACATCTCGATCGCTCCCTCCGACCAGCCGTTCTCGACCAGGAATTCGCGCGTCGAATATCGGTCGCATTGCTTGATGATGTCCGGCCACGCCGCTTCCCCGCGCGCTGATAGTTGCGCCATGATGGGCTTGAGCGCATTGTGCCAGTGCTGCTTGGCCGTTTCTTTGGCCTCCTCGGCCGTGAGATCAAATCCCAGGCAGTTGATGTCCGTCAGCGTTTCGCTCACCCGATGCTTGCGCCCGCCGACGTAATACCAGGCATTGGGATTGTTCATCGTGAACGGCATGAGCTTGAGGCCGAACTTCTGCGTGTAGCCCATCGTCAGGCGATGCGCCGATGGGATTCGCATGGCGCCCGCCTCGGCATGAAGTCCCTCCTCGAACGGCGAGCGTATGGTATGCACGCGTCCGCCGACTCTTCCGCGGGCCTCCAGCAGGGTCACATCGTGCCCGGCCTGCATGAGTTCGTATCCGGCGACCAGCCCCGCCATCCCCGCTCCGACGATCACCACCTTGCCGGATTTCCCGGTGCGAACCAGGCCCTGTTGAATGATCGCTTCATATTTGGATTCGGACATTTTCAGACGCCTCCTTCAAAACGCTTGGGCCTGGAACGCAGCGGTTGGGAGGTTCTACCACGGCGATGGAGGCGGGCAAAATTCGGGAAGATTGGTCGGTTTGCGAAGTGCGGCGGCCGTGGTGGAAATCCGAAACGAAGGCTCACCGCGAAGAGCGCGAAGACAGGCGCGAAGGAATCATCCGGTGAGTCTAGTCTTGCTCCGGCAGGGAGGCACCTAGGCGCGAAGGGAAGGAATGGCTGGGGACTTGTCGTCAGAGGGCAAAAATGTGAGTTTTTGAGCGGATTTTCCACGACGACAAGTGAACAAGTGGTTTGCGATATAGTGAAACCTTTGGCACGTTTTGCCGGTCGGTAATCAGGAGAGGGCGATCGATGTCCCACTTACTCTCCAATGGGACATTTACCAAACGTGTGACCTCGACGATGTGCAGTTCGGGGCCATCAAGTTGACCGATCAGGGTCTCGGCGACGTTTAGATCGCCGACATGCTCTCCATTAACGATAGAAAGCCGCGGGATTGCCATCCAGCGGTATCGGCGGTATTGAATATCAATTGACGATCCATTTGGTGAAACTGCAGCACTATCCAACCGTAGGGAGATTTCGATGAATCGGCCTCGCAGCAGTATCGTGACGGAAGGGGACCAGCGCGCTCCGCAGCGCGCGTTTTTCAAATCCATGGGCCTGACGGATGAGGAGATTCACCGGCCGTGGGTAGGCATCTCCAGCACATGGAACGAGGCGACGCCGTGCAATCTGACCTTGGATCGGCAGGCGAAGGCAGCCAAGGAGGGGGTGAAATCGGCGGGGGGAACGCCGCGGGAATTTGTGGCGATCGCCGTGTCCGACGGGATCGCGATGGGTCACGAGGGGATGAAGGCGTCGCTCGTCTCGCGCGAAGTGATCGCCGATTCAATCGAGTTGATGATGTTCGCGCACGGCTACGATGCGCTGGTCGGCTTGGCGGGTTGCGATAAGAGTCTGCCGGGCACGCTGATGGCGATGGCGCGGCTGAATGTCCCGAGCGTGTTTCTGTATGGTGGAACGATTTTGCCGGGCAAATTCAAGGGCCGTGACGTGACGATTCAGGATGTGTACGAGGCGGTGGGCGCGCACGGGGCGGGGAAGATGAGCGATGCCGATCTTTACGAGATGGAGTGCGGCGCTTGTCCATCGGCGGGAAGCTGCGGGGGACAATTCACGGCCAATACGATGGCCTGCGTGGCCGAGGCGCTGGGGATGGCATTGCCCGGCAGCGGTTCTCCGCCGGCCATGGACGTGGAGCGCGATGCATTCGCGGTGGAATCCGGCAAGCAGGTGATGCGCTTGCTGGAGAAGAACATCCGCGCCCGCGACATCCTGAGCAGGGAGGCATTTGAAAACGGGGTGACGATCGCGGCTGCGACGGGCGGATCGACCAACAGCGCTCTGCATCTACCGGCGATTGCGCACGAATGCGGCATGACGCTGACGCTGGACGACATCGACCACATCAGCCGGCGGACGCCGATCATCGCGGACCTGAAGCCGTTCGGACGATACAACGCGTTTGACGTGTTCAATGCGGGCGGGATTCCGGCGATCCTGAGGGTGCTGCTGGATGAAAAGCTGATCCACGGCGACTGTCTCACCTGCACGGGCAGGACGATGGCGGAGAATCTGGCGGCGGTGAAGCTGAAACCGGACCAGAACGTGATCGTGCCGGTTTCGCGCGCGCTGGAGAAGACAGGCGGGCTGCATATCCTGCGGGGCAATCTCGCTCCGGAGGGATGCGTGATCAAGACGGCCGGCGTGAAGAAGCTGCAGCATCGAGGGCCGGCTCGCATTTTCGACAGCGAAGAGCAGTGCATGGCGGCCGTGCAGGCGCAGCAGATCAATAAGGGGGATAGCGTGATCATCCGCTACGAAGGCCCCAAGGGCGGGCCGGGAATGCGGGAGATGCTCGGCGTAACCGCGGCGATTGTCGGGCAGGGATTGGGATATGACGTGTGCCTCATGACCGATGGCCGATTCAGCGGGGCGACGCGCGGGCTGATGGTCGGCCATATCGGGCCGGAGGCGTTCGTCGGCGGACCGATTGCGCTGCTGCAGGATGGCGACATGATCGCCGTGGACGCGGAAAAGGGAACAATCCGCGTGGAATTGAGCGAGAAGGATTTGGTCAAGAGGAAGTCGCGATGGAAGCCGCCCAAGCCTCGCTATGCCAATGGGGCGTTGGCCAAGTACGCGAAGCTGGTTGGGCCTGCGTGCTTCGGGGCCGTTACGCACTAGGGGCCCGGGGCCTGATTGCCGCGGAGATTCGTTCTGCCAGGTCCTCCCATTGGATGGAGGGCATCGGAGCTTCGGAGCGGAATACATTGTCGAGTTTCTGATAGGAGCGTAACTGCGCTCTTGCCTCGGGGTGGCTGTCGAGGATTTTCCCCACTGCGGCTCGCTGCTCCGGCGGCAGCGAGCCATCCAGATATTGCATCAAGAGAAAGTCGAGTTCCGGGAATAGCATCGGATCCGAACTACAGGTAATCCTTAAGGACCTCCCTGAGCCTCTTTCGTCCCTGGAATACATGCCATTTAACGGCTTCGACGCTGCAACCCAACGTCCGCGCGACCTGCTTCTGAGGCATTTGCTCGATTGCGAACAGGATGATGGCTGACCGCTGTCTGTCGGGCAATTGTCGCAGCGCCTTGCGAAGGCGTCGGCCCATCTCGGCGCTTTGAAGTTGATGAGCGGGATCGACATAACCGATGGCCAAATTACCGATGGAATGGCCATTCGCCGACGTTGTGTCCGACGAGGCCAGCAGATCATCAAGGGGAAGCTGGCTGCGTGACTTTCGCCCGCGCCTGAAATTGAGCGACAGGTTTGAAACGATTCTCAAAAGCCAGCCGCCGAATGCCTCGGGCTTCTTCAGCGATCCCAGATTGACGAACGCCCGGAGGAACGCATCCTGGGTAACCTCCAGCGCATCCTGGGAGCTTCCCAGGAGCCGATACGAGACGGAGACGGCTTGGCGCTGATATCGCCGGATCAACACATCGAACGCCGCGCGATTTCCCGCCAGGGTCCTTTGGACCAGCGTTGCGTCCGTCGGCGGAGTGACCAGGCGATCCTCGTCAAACTCAGTCGCTCGCCGTGTCATAGGGAATGACACCCGGTCCATGGGGAGGTTAGAAGTAGCGGGGAAATTTAGAATTGCCACGGTCGCACCTCGTTGATAAACGGCGGGCGGATCGAGCGCAAACCCTTGTTTTGCCAAGGTATCCGTCCTGTCCGTATGGGGTATAAACGCGATAAACGGCCAAAGCGTCCGCAAATGCCGCTGGCGGCGAATGCGGGCGTATGGCTGCTTTGTCAGCGGGTTGCGGAGAGCAATTCGCGGCAATAGTCGCCGATGATTCCGGCGATTGCCGAAGGGCCGGCGGATGCGGAATCGATCATACGTTTGACGATTGCGCTTCCAACGACCGCGCCGTCGGCGATGCCGGTCAAGGCGGCAAGATGCTGTGGCTTGGAGATGCCAAAGCCGACGCAGACGGGCCGGTCGGTCAGGCCCTTCAGTTGGCGGACGTTCTGGGCCAGGTCCGGCGGCAGTTCGCTGCGCGCGCCGGTGATGCCTGAAACGGAAAGGTAGTAAACGAAGCCGGTGCAGAGCGCGATGATTTCACGGCGGCGCTCGGCAGTGCTTGTGGGCGCGATGAGCAGGGTCGCGTCCAGGCCGGCCGCGCCGATCTGCCGGCAAGTTTTGTTCGCTTCGGGAGGCGGGAGATCGGGGATGATGACGCCCGCAAAACCAGCCGCACGGGCATCGGCGAAAAATCGCTCCGCGCCATAACGGAAGATGATGCTGTAGCTGAGCATTGCCACCAGCGGGGACGAGATGCGCGGCGACACGTCTCGAATGGCTTCAAAAATGTCGCGGACCTTCAGCTTGCGGTCCAGCGCCGCGGTGAATGCCTGCTGGATAATCGGCCCATCGGCGATCGGATCGGAAAACGGGAAACCGATTTCGATTGCCGCGGGGCCGGCGGCATCGACGGCGCTCAGCGCGGCTGATGTGGTGCCGAGATCGGGAAAGCCCGCGGGCAGGAAAGGCACCAAGCCAATGCCTTGGCCTCGAAGATCGGCGAAGGATTGAGCAATGGATCGCGGCATAATGGGCATCGGTTGTTTCCGGCGAGTCGGCGATGATAAGCGTCGCGGATCAATTGATGCAAGGGACCTTCGCCGGAAGCGGGCCGTGATGATCACTTGCCGATCAAACGGGCGACTTCCTGGCAATCCTTGTCGCCGCGACCGCTGAGGTTGAGGATGATGATCTTGTCCTTTGAAAGGCGCGGAGCGAGTTGTTCGAGGTGGGCGAAAGCGTGGGCTGATTCCAGTGCGGGAAGAATGCCTTCAAGCTGGGCGACTTTCTGGAAAGCGTCGAGGGCTTGCTGGTCCGTAATGCTGACGTATTGCACTCGACCGGAGTCTTTCCAATACGCGTGTTCCGGTCCGACGCCGGGATAATCAAGGCCGGCCGATACGCTGTGAACGTCGGCGGTCTGTCCATCGTCATCCTGAAGGACGTAAGACAACGAGCCGTGGAGAACGCCTGGCCGTCCGGCGCACAGCGAGGCGGCGTGCTGGCCGAGGGCCATCCCGCGGCCGCCGGCTTCCACGCCGATGAATTGCACGGACGCATCGGCGACGAATGGGGCGAAAATGCCCGCGGCGTTGCTGCCGCCGCCGACGCACGCCAGGATAAAATCTGGAAGACGGCCTTCGATCTCCATACATTGCCGGCGCGCCTCGCGGCCGATGACCGATTGAAAATCTCGCACGATCATTGGAAACGGATGCGGTCCCACGACACTGCCGATGATGTAGTGGGTATTTTCGACGGATCCCATCCAATCGCGCATGGCTTCGTTGGTCGCATCCTTGAGCGTTTTGCTGCCGCTGGTCACTTCAATAACCCGCGTGCCCATCAAGCGCATGCGGAAGACGTTGAGACCTTGACGGCGAATGTCTTCCGCGCCCATGTAGACATCGCAGTGAAGATTGAACGCGGCGGCGGCCGTGGCGGTTGCCACGCCATGCTGGCCGGCGCCGGTCTCAGCGATAACCCGCTTCTTTCCCATGCGCAGAGTCAGGAGGGCCTGGCCGATAGTGTTGTTGATCTTATGAGCGCCGGTATGGTTGAGGTCCTCTCGCTTGAGATAGATTTTGGCTCCGCCGAAATGCTCGGTGAGACGACGGGCAAAATAGAGCGGCGATGGACGACCGGCAAAATCTCGAAGATATGACTCCAATTCCCGGTGAAAAGCGGGGTCGGATTTGGCCTTGGCGTATTCGGTTTCAAGCTGGGCAAGGGCGGAGATCAACGTTTCGGGAACATAGACCCCGCCATAGGGGCCGTAATGGCCGGAGGAATCAGGGAGAGAATCGCACACAGCTTTCATTTATGTCATTGTATCACGGGTGGGCGATTGACAAGTGCCGGGCGGAAATGTCTTATTCGCTACGCCGAAACCCTTGGTGGATAATACCTGCGTAGGAGAAAACACATGCCGCGTCCCGTTACCCTCTTCACCGGCCAGTGGGCCGATCTGAAATTTGAGCAGATTTGCCAAAAGGCGAGGAAATTCGGTTATGACGGATTGGAATTGGCCTGCTGGGGCGATCATTTCGACGTTCAGGCGGCTTTGGCGGACAAGGGATATTGCAAGGGGCGATGGGACATTCTCCGGCAAAACGGACTGAGGGCGTTCGCGATCAGCGCGCATCTGGTCGGGCAGGCCGTGTGCGACAATATCGACGGGCGGCATAAGCAGATTCTGCCTCCGGACGTCTGGGGCGACGGCGAACCCGAAGGCGTCCGAAAGCGCGCTGCCAAGCGAATGATTGAAACGGCCAAGGCGTGCCGCAAATTTATCGATGCGGCGCCGGAACCGACCGGGTTTCCCGCCGTGGTGAACGGATTCACGGGATCGAGCGTCTGGCACAGTTTGTACGCATTTCCGCCGACGGATCAGAAATACTGGCAGAACGGATTTGATGATTTTGCCAGGCGGTGGACGCCGATTCTCGACGCATTCGACAAGGTGGACGTGAACTTTGGCCTGGAGGTTCATCCGACGGAAATCGCGTTCGACATCGTCACGGCGGAGCGAGCCGTCGCGGCCGTGAAGGGGCACAAACGGTTCGGGTTCAATTACGATCCATCGCACCTGGGCTATCAGGGGGTGGATTACGTGAGATTCATCCGGACTTTCGCGAAGCGAATCTATCACGTTCACATGAAGGACGTCTGGTGGGGCCACGGTGACGGGACGGTGGGCGTCTTCGGCGGGAATACAAATTTCGCCGATCCGCGGCGGTATTGGGATTTTCGCAGCCTGGGTCACGGGGATATCAATTTCGAGGAGATTATCGTGGCGTTGAACGACGTTGGGTATGGCGGCCCGCTCAGCGTGGAGTGGGAGGACAGCCGAATGGACCGCGAACATGGCGCGACAGAGGCGGCCGCGTTTGTTAGAAGGATCGATTTTGAGCCGTCGGCGATCGCGTTCGATGCGCAGTTTGATCGTTAGCCGTCGAGGTCAGCATGAAAGTGCGGCTGCGAATGTTCGCCGTTTTGCGGGAGCGCAGCGGGGTTTCAGAGACTGAAATTGAATTGGCCGATGGAGCGACGGTTGCCGTTGCGATGGAAGAGGTCGGGCGGCGATACGCGGCGATTGTCGATCTGCTTCCGAGCGCGGCCACGGCGGTGAACCTTTGCTACGCTAAGCCGGCGGCGCGATTGCGCGATGGGGATGAACTGGCGCTGATTCCGCCGGTCAGCGGAGGGTGAGGGATGAATCAGAAAAAGGATGTGATTGGGCTGCAATCGACGCCGCTGGATGTCAGCGCGGCGATCGGCGCTGCCAGCGATGGCGACAGCGGGGCGATTGCCATATTCCTGGGAACGACGCGGCGGGATGCCGCGGCGGGGCGGGAAGTCGTCGCGCTGGATTACGAAGCGTATGGCGAGATGGCGGAGGCGCAGATGCGCCGGCTGGCTGAAGAAGCTCGGAGGCGCTGGCGGATCAGCCGGATCGTGATGCTTCACCGGATCGGGCGGGTGGAGGTGGAGCAGCCGTCGGTGTTGATCGCCGTTTCGACGCCACATCGGGCCGAGGCGTTTGAGGCATGCCGGTTTCTGATCGACCGCATCAAGGCGGAGGCCACGATCTGGAAGAAGGAAATCTGGTCGGATCAAAGCTCAACGTGGGTGGCGGGTCATGGAAGACAATCGTAGCGCGGGGGCGCGGCGGTGCGGCGTAAGACTTGGCCGACGATTGACTTTATCAGCCGCGCCTCTACGCTTCGGGGATGTTATTTCAGCTCGTGCAGACAGTGTACTGGCTGGCGCTGTCGATGTGGTTTGGCGGCGCGATGTTCATTGGGGTGGCGGTGCAGGCGATCCATCGGACGGTGAGGGAGAACAATCCCTTGCTTCCACACGTCCTGAGCGTCAATCTTGAGGGCCAGCACTCGACGCTGCTCGCCGGGGCCATCGTTGGGAATCTCATTTCGGCGCTGATGAGGGTGGAAGTTGTATGCGCCGCGGTTTTGTTTTTCGCGATTGGATCACAGTGGTTTCTGATCGATTTGTCCGATACGTGGAACAAGGCGTCGGCGTTCGTGCGGTCGGGGCTCTTTCTGGCCGCGACGGCCGTCGTCATTTACGACGGATGGGTGCTTTGGCCAAAGGTCATGAAATCGCGGCAAATGTATATCGATAACGCGGATGAACCGGAGAAGGCCAACCCGGCCAGCGAACGGCTGGATCGCCTTCAGCGGGACAGCGAAATGCTGCTGATGGCGCTCGTGTTTCTGCTCCTGGGAATTATTCTGTTCAGCGGGAACATCAGCCGTCCCATCACTTTCCATACCGGCGGCTGAACATCGCTTATGGCCAAGACACGAGGCAATGCGCTACAGCAACGACGCCAGCGGGCGAACGCGATTTTGTGCATTCTTCAATCAGTCTACCCAGATGCCCGGTGCAGCCTTGATTATCGCACGCCGCTGCAACTGCTCGTGGCGACGATTCTTTCGGCCCAGTGCACGGACAAACGGGTGAACCAGGTGACCAAACGCCTTTTCAAGAAATATAAGACGGCCGCGGATTTCGCGAACTCGCCCGGCGGTGAATTGGAGCGAGACATTCAATCGACGGGGTTTTTCCGCAACAAGGCCAAGAGCATTCGGGCGATGGCTGCTTCGCTGCTGGCAAAGCATGGCGGGCGGGTTCCGGCGACGATGGAAGAACTGACGGCCCTGGCGGGAGTGGGGCGGAAAACGGCAAACGTCGTTCTCGGAAATGCATTCGGAAAGAACATCGGCGTGGTGGTTGATACTCACGTCGCGCGGCTCAGCCAGCGGTTGGAACTGACGCGGCAGACGACGCCGGAAAAGATCGAGGTGGACCTGATGGAAGTGGTGGCCCAGGAGCAATGGACGCTTTGGTCGCACCTGATGATTCACCATGGCCGGGCGGTCTGCACGGCGCGGCGACCGGAATGTGAGCGGTGCGCGATTTTCGAGGAATGTCCGACCGGCCCGGGAATTCTCGCCGAGCGCAAGGCAGCGCGCTGAACCATTGCCATTACACACCTTGAAGCGAGAACATCCGGATTGAGGTTGCCATGCGGTTGGCTGAGGTCTTTTATTCGATTCAAGGCGAAGGGAAGCTGATGGGCATACCGTCGGCGTTTGTGCGCGCCAGCGGATGCAATTTGCGATGCGTTTGGTGCGATACTCCCTACGCGAGCTGGCGGCCGGAGGGGGAAGATGTTCCCGTCGGCGTGATTTTAGAGCGTGTGGCCAAGTTTCCCGGCCGTCACATCGTGGTTACTGGCGGCGAGCCGATGATCATGCCGGATCTGGTCGAACTTTGTGATGCACTGAAGGCTCGCGACTATCACATCACGATAGAGACGGCCGCCACGGTTTTTGCACCGGTGAAAGTGGATTTGGCGAGCCTGTCGCCCAAACTGTCGAATTCCACGCCGACACAGCCGGAAGGGGGGCGGTTTGCGCGCGGGCATGAAGAAAAGCGGCTGAATGTGGAGGTCATTCAGCAATTCATCGACTTATCGCCGGATTTTCAGCTGAAGTTTGTCGTTTGCCAGCCGGGGGATTTGGAGGAAATCCGCGATCTGCTTCGCCGGCTGAAGGGATGGTCGGCCAGCGATGTGCAGCTGATGCCCGAAGGCAAGGATAGGGAGACGCTGGACGCACGATCGGCATGGATCAGCGACATCTGCAAGCAGGAAGGATTTCGCTTTTGTCCGCGATTACACGTGCTACTGTATGGCCACCGGCGAGGCACGTAGGGGCTAATTCTCTTCGAGGATCGACACGGGCTGGCGACCGGCGAATCCGGTTTGAATTTCGTGCCAATAGGCGATGTTTTCCTCGCCCAGCTTCCAGCAGAGGCACACATCGTGTCCCCGGTGACGGCCGATGAAATCGACCAGACCCATCTGATAGTCTTTCAGGTCGCAGCCGACCTCGTGCAACTCCTCAACGTAGTTCTGAAGGTGTTCGACGGCCCGGTTGAGCTGGGTCTGCAGGGTGGGCTGCTCCTTGGGCTTGGCGGCGTCGAGGGAGGTCTGCAGCGCGGTGATCTGATCGTGGGTCTTTACGATATCCGACACGATTCGGCGCACCAAAGGAAGCGACCGATTCGCCTCGGCCAGCTTGAATCGCTTGGTAGACCGAGAGGGCAAAACAGATTTAGGGGTGAGGAATTGTGGGCCGGCCATTGAAAAGACTACCTTTCTCCATGCGCCGATTGATCTCTCCCGCCCGTAGGGTTGGTGGCCCACGTCGGCAATGCAAGACACCAGCGATTATGATCGGTCCTTTGCCGCTGTCAACCTGCGAAGTCCGCCGCAATTTGTTTCGCTGCTTGGACGATGAGTAAATGGGCAAGGCGTAACGGGCCGTGCGGGGGGAGTTCGGTGCGTTTAGTTCAAATGACCACTGTCGACCGATCGGGTCCGATACTTCCCGCGGGGACGGCATCTCGGCGGATGCCGGGCCAACGCCCCGGTTTCCTGCCGCTTCGGGGGGATATAGCAATGATCGTGCCTGCGAGGGTGTTTAATGCCGGGCACTGCCTCTGCGAAAATTTTTTTGAGGAAATTCTCGATTTTCCGGAAAACACGTCCAAAACTTTCACCTCCCGGACCCTTTAATAGAGGGACCACACTAAATCGAGACAATTAAGCGCACCGCTCAGCGGCGGGGCGTTTGCCGCGGTCCACCTCCTTACCGCGTCCGCCCCTGCCGCTGTTTTGGACAAACACCTCATTTCGGGAGTCGTCATGACGAATCGCATTATTGCTGTGGGCCTCCTCGCACTGGCAATCGGCGTCCTGGCCCTGGCGTCGTCTTGCGCATCGTTGGAGACGCCGAACAACCCGACTACCCAAAAGTTGGGCAACGTCAGCGAGGCGGCGAGCGAGGTGGCGCCTGTTGTTGCGGCGGCTGTTCCGGCGCCGTGGGGCCAGGTTGTCGCGGGAATTCTGGGCGCGGTCGGCGTCATTGCGGGGATCGTTGCCCATAGCGTGACTTCCAGAGTCAGCGCTCAGCAGGCGGTTGGGGCGGTGACGACGGGATTGCAGGCGGCCTCTCAGTCTCTCGGATCGGCGCCGCCTACTCCGCCAGCGGCATAAAGCGAAATTTTGGAATCGTCCCGTACGTCGCGGGGTGTAACAACTAGCGCCGTTCCTAACACGAGATGGATTGGCGCTTTGAATGAAAGACACTGTGCTGCCCTACAAGATCGACACCGCGAAACAGGCCAAGGTTCTCATCGTCTATCGAGACTTCGGCGACGGAAGTTCGCACGTCGGATTGGGAGTAAACGGACTCCATAGCTGTCGAGTGCTTCGGCGCTCTGGCATCGAATCGAATCTCGCGGGGGCCAAGCAGTCCGCCGACATCAGCGCCGCTCTCAAACGATATTCTCCGACGCATTGTGTGATTGAGGCTTGCTGGCTTGCCACCGCAGAACTCGCCAAACTGTCCGCTGCGTTCCACGAGGTGCAGTTCATCGTCCGTCTGCACAGTCAAGTGGCGTTCCTTCAAGTCGAGGCGGGAGCCGTCAAGCTCTTTAGAGAGGGGCTTACGCTCCAGGACGACCGACTGAATGTGGCGATGGCCGCCAATAGTTCCCGTTTCTGCGATTGGGCGCGAAGGGCATATAACGGCCGATGCCTGCTCTTGCCCAATCTCTACGATCAGGACCGGCCATTCGCCAAGGTACGATCACACGGCTTTGGCGATACGATCCGCATCGGCAGTTTCGGAGCCATTCGACTGCTTAAAAACCACGCCACGGCTGCTGCGGCGTCGATCAGCATCGGAAGGCGCATGGGTAAGCGGATCGAATTCCACATCAATGTTGATCGCGTGGAGCATGGACTGGGCGTCTTGAAGATGATGCGGAATATGTATGCCGGCTTGACGACCGCCAAATTGATCGAGGTTCCCTGGCAAAGCTGGGCGGAATTCCGACACCAGATTTCGGCAATGGATTTGACGATGCAGCCGAGTTGCACGGAGACGTTCAATATCGTCACCGCGGACAGTTTGGCGGAAGGCGTGCCCGCCGTGGTCAGCGATTCGATTGATTGGGTGCCCCCGCACTGGCGCGTGGATAGCGATGATCCCGAAGAATTGGCGCGTGTGTCAATGTCCGTTCTCCAGGATCACGAGGCCGGCGCGATCGGTCAAGCGGCGCTTACCGCATATATTCGCGCGAGCTTGGCGACATGGACAGCTTATCTCGGCGGCGCGTGAAAGTGCATGTCCGCCGCAATCGCAAATCGCAATCACCTGGATCATGCTTGCCGCCGTCGGGCTGGCGCTGGGCTGGACAGAAGGGATAGAATGTATGCCAGATAACGAAACTGCAATCGTCCGCGTTGAGCGTAAGGCCGTCCTGGTCGCGCTTGTCGCGGTATTCGTGACAGTGGCCATCGCCATCCTGGCTGGCGGAATGTGGGCGGGAGCAACGAGCACGCAACTATCAAGCCACGAAAAGCGGCTGGACACTATCGACAGCGACCTGCACGGCATCAACGGCAAGCTGGATCGGGTTATCGGATCACAATGGGGTGCGCTGACGCCTAAACAGCAGCAGCGGGAAATGAATGGACAGTCCGCGAACGATCCACCGGAGAAACCTTAGCGGGAGCATCTATGATCGCGCAAATTCTCTGCATCATTTTCTTGGTGCTATTTTTCATCTGCTGTGGGGCTGGTTTCCGCTTTTCTGACAAGGCCGGACTCTTCGGCGCAGCGCAGATCTTCCTCGGCCTGTCGGTTTGCTGCCTTGCATGGTCTGTCTATAACGGGAAGTGATAATTCGTCGAATTCGCCGCCGGGCCAAGATTGCCCGGAGGGCGCTCGTGCAACGGTGAGACTTATGCGACACAACAAAAGACATCCGCTCATACCCGCGATCACGGCGCTGCTGTTTCTACTCATCATCGCGGTCGCGCTAAAGGTTACAGCGCAAAGTTCCACTGCAACCCTGCCGGCGCAATCGGCGACGATGTCGAGCGGTGGGGTTATCACGGTCGGGCCGACGCCGGTCACCTTCACCCCGGCGGCAACTCAGCGCACAACCCAGCCGGTGACGCCGCCGCCAGTGGTGGTTGTTCCTCCGCCGGTCGTTCCGTCGCCTGTCGTAACTCCGCCAACGACACAGCCGGGCGCGTTGCCGGGGATGGCAGGGCAGACGTATGGATCGGACGCGTGGCTGGCGACATTCCCGAAGGATGCAAACGGATTCGTCGATCTGACCTCGTACATCCCCGCCAACGCCATCGGTTTCAGTCCGTCGGGCGCGCCCTATCACGGCGCGAACGATTTCAACGATCTTGCAAGCGCCCAAAACGCCGCCATCGCCAACGGATCACACGCGATTATTATATACAAGGGCGATATCTACTCGCAGGCGATCATCAATACGAACCTGCGTGGCAACGTGGGGACGGCCGCGAGGCCGCTGATGTTCGTCAGCGTGGGTCCGAAGGGGTTTTTGGATCGCTCGCTCCCGCGTCCGCTCATCGAGGCGCAACTGGGCGTCGCCAACGGCCCGGCCCATTATGTGATTGTAGACGGCATTGATTTCTACGCCGATCAGCGCGATCCAGCCTCTCCGACTTACGACAAGGGCTACGCCGGTGAGGTCGTGGCGTTTCAGGTTCTCGACCAAAACGGTCAGTGGGGCGCACCAAGCGATCACATCCTGATCGAAGATAACCGCTTCCGATTCTTCCATACGGCCATCAACATCGAGACCGGGCCGACCTATGCGATCAACACGGTCATCATTCGCCGCAATGTGATCGCTTACAACTACGGGGCGTTCGCCGGGGCTTATGACTATCACATCCATGACATGCTCTGCGATGGAAACGTGCTGGTTAACAACGGCTGGAACGTAACGGCCGCGCCGAAATCTGACCCGATGGGCCGCGAGCACGACTGGTATACGGGGGTCAACCCGAAGACGGAGACAAATGATCCGCAGCACCGATACGTCAACACCGTCTTCGCCACCGCAGATTCCGAAGGACTTGAAGGAAATTCCGGCGGTCTATGTGATACGGACCTGTTCCTTGCCAATCCCATCGCGGGCTATGTTGCAGTGTATCAAGGCCGCTTCCACAATGTTGTGGTCGACGGTGGCGGTGATGGCAAAGGTGGCAATGAGTTCGACTTTGGTGGAATGATCGGAAGCGCCTTGACGATGGTTGAACCGCCGCCGGTGCCGCCTGCCACCAACGGTGGCACGCGCGGGTGGGGCGTGTTTCTTGACTGCGTTCCAACCGGCACGATGGACACGGTGACCGTTATCAACAAGCCGGAGGTCGTCAATGGCGGGTTTGCCCTGGGGGTCCACGTCAACGACGGGGCCAAGGGGCTGCCGACGGTGGCGACGGTCGCTGCACTGAGCAACTGCGTAGTTAATGACTGGTACACCTGGTCATCGAGCTATCCAAATCCGGCGACCGGCGCAGCGAATGCTTTGAATTTCAACGGGCCGCCGAGCGCGACGATCACCTATCTTCAATGTTATTTTCCTGGTGTGACCGGCGTCCTCAACGTGATCGGCGCGATTCCGCACTACGCTGACCCGACGCGATGTACACGAACCTACGCACAGTCGCTTGGATACTCTGGCGCTCCTGCGCTGCTGTCGGCGATGGAGAACCAATGGAGCGGAAATTGGAAGGCGAACCTTGAACCTGCGGCCGTTGTGAATTGGATTCAAGCGGGATTTCAGGTGCTCGCACCTACATCGGGGAACCCATAATGTTGGGCGGATACATTGGACAATTTCTTCCCCTGGCCGGCGGGACGCTGACCGGCACGCTGAATCTCGGCGGGCTCGATCTGGATTATGCCGGCAACGTTAAAGACAGCGACGGCAACACCCGCATCCAGATCATCAACACCGGCTCGAATCGAGCACTCAATTTCTGCGACGACACCGGCTTTGCGGCGATGACGGTGGCCGAGGGCATGGTGCAGCTCTCCTCGACCGTACAATTATATCTCGGCGGCGGCCTGAATTTTGACTCCATCGCCGACGTCTACGCAGATGGCAGCGGGAATGTCGAGCTGGACTGCACAACCCTTTTGATCTCTCCCGCGGTGACGGGAAGCTCAGGGACGATCTCCGGCTCGGCTTTCGGCGCAGCTCTGTCGGTTTCGGGATCGGTGACCGCCATTGGAACAGTATTCGCCCCTTCCTTCAGCGGCAGCACCACGGGCAAGAAATATATCGCGGGCTTTGGCGCCAATGCCATCGGCGGCTTTATTGCCAGCTATATCGACACGAACGGGAATTTCATCAAATCAACGTTCACCGCTGCCCAGGCGATTTATGTGGATGGGACCAATGGCAGCGACATGAGGGGTAATGGGACGAACCTCGCTCCCTACGCCACGATTGCCCACGCGCTCTCAGTGGCAACCCCGGGGCAATGCGTTTTCGTCGGGCCGGGAACTTACAATTGCCCAGGCCAAATCGTTCTGCCGAACGGCGTCAGTCTCTCCGGATGCGGCATCGGCGTGACGACCATCCAGAACACCGGCGTCGCCTCAACTCCGGGACTCTTCGTCGTCTTGGGCACTGGATCGGTGGTGGAGAATGTTACGATCAACGCGATCAATGGAACGAACAACGTAGCGCCGATCGGGTTTAACATAGGGGCCGGGGCCGGATCGACGCAGACATCCACCGCCTTTACGCTGCGCAATTGCGACTTCACGGGACGAATTGACGGCCTGTATTTGAACTCTGGCGCGGGCAACGGCAACTCCACTGTTTACACGTGCGATGACTGCTGGTTCCGGTCCAACTACGATACCACCCAGCACGCGACAACGGGAACATGGACCTTCAACGGAACATTTTTACGTTGCCAATTCATAACGACATACAACGGAGTTTCCAGCACCATGCGGAGCCTTGCGGGGGCGAACTGCACGATCTATTGCGAGGATTGCGACTTCATTAACAACGATACCTCCAGCAGCCCGCACAATGCCCAGTTCATCAGCATGTCGGGTGTTGAGGTGAAGGGTTGCCGGTTCGTGCAGAATACGCCGAATCTTTCGCAGCCCTATATCCCCTATCTCGCGAATCAAGCTGACGCCGGGAACGTCTTCATCGCGATACTTTCCGGCGGCACTTCCGTTTTTGAGATTCCACAGACATTTTCGTCCCCGAGCGTCTCATCCAGCGCCGTCACGCCGCCATTGGCCAGTTTCAGCGAGATCGCCGTCGATGCCGGCACCTTGACGTCGAACACGCTGACGGTGAATCCGCCGCCATTTAATACAGGGACCGGAGCCACTGTGGCCGATTTCACGAAGGTCGTGCAGCGAATCAAAAATACCAACTCCGGTAGCACCGCGATGATCCTATCCTTCGCCGCCGGCTACGACCTCGGCTCGAGCTCGGCCGGCACGATCGCCGCGGGAAAGAAGGCGTATTTAACGTTCCAGTACGATCAGGACAATTCGAAGTGGGATTTAACCGGATACGCGAATGGATTGTGAGAACAACAGTTAGCCCCCGGTGATTCACCGGGGGCTATGTGGAGAAACCATGCCAATCGATCTTTCAACTTCGCCCGTGAATCCGCTGACCGCGAGCGTGAATTCATTCTGGGCGCGCATCCAGATTGAATTCAACCGTCTGAACAACCTTCTGAACGATGGATCGAACCTGGTTTGGAAGAATCCAGGAGCGGTGCCCCACCAGGTGGTGGCGGCGTTCGGAGCCAACGCAGCGAGCCTGTTCCAGCTTTCGGCGCTGCTTTGCGGATTGATCGGATCGATTACCGGAACGACGCCGAATCCAGTTCCGGCTGGCTGGACCGTAACGGCCAACAGGGACGGAACGGTCACGCTGACGCCACCGGCAAACCCCCGGTGAATCACCGGGGGCTATATAGGTTCACGGAAATGTCTAAAGAGCTTAAAACACCATTCATCTCCGGCGCGACGGTATATGCCGTCATCCTCAATGCCGCGGGCCAGGCATGGCGCACCGATAGCGGGGTCTTCGAGTTGCCGCTGGTCGGAGATTGGGCGCATTACGCCAATGCCGCCATGGAGCAATCCACCACCGGGATCTACGAGGGCGATTTCCCGGCCGCGATCACGACGGCCGGGGCGTACCACGTGCTGTTCCGGCAGCAATCTGGCAGCTCTCCGGCATCCACCGATCAAAGCAACGGCATGCTCGGCGGAACGATCTACTGGACCGGCACGGCAGAGTCGTTTCCGCTGGCCTCCAACGCTGCAAGCGCGGCGAGCGTCGCGATGAGCGGCAGCAACGTAAACGTGAATATCACACAGGTCGCGGGGCAGACCGCCAGCGCCGCGGCTTCGGTCGCGTTCCCAGCCAGCATCGGAACCAGCACGTTTGCATCCGGCGGCAATGTGAACGTCACCCAGTGGAACGGCACGGCCGTCTCGCTGAATGGCGGATTGCCAAGCGTGAATGCGGGGAACGTCGGCGCCGGCGGCGGTCCGATCGCGATCAATCACAACACCGGCGGAACCGACAATCTCCGCTACGTCGACAGTAATGGCAATGGCGTTGAAGGGGCTCAGGTGCTGATTTACCTGGCGACAAATTGGCCGTCGCAGCCCGATCTTGTTCAGGCCGCCGCCGCGACCGGTCCGGACGGCGGCTGGCTATCGCCCGCGTACGTTCAAAGCGGCACGTACGTCGCCGTCTTCACGAAAATCGGCGCCGACGGGCCGGATGTATCGTCAGCTTTTTCGGTTTAGGTAAGTGAAAGGGATGGCCCATGCCTGTCACCGCGACGCCCATCAGCGCCGGCTCAGCCTCTGGACGCTACGCCGTTCAGAGCGATGTCGAATCTCAGTTTGGCATTGACAACGTGCGCGCCTGGTCACAGTTGGATAATGCGCAAACCACCGCGGATGTGTCGCGCATCCAACAGGCGCTGAGTTTTGCCGATGGCAAGATCATCAGTACCTTCGCGAATTTCGGGAACTACGTAACACCGCTTGCCCCGATCGGGACGGATGCTGCTCTGGTCACGCGTTGGGCGGCGGTGATCGCCGGCGCCTGGCTGTATCAGTCGCGCGGGCTGCGCGATGATGGCTCCGAGGGCGATCACATTGCTCAATTGCAGTCGCAGGTGGAGGCGGAAATGCTTCGGTATCGCGGCAACGAAAAACTCAATGCCGCGCGGCGCTGGCCGGCCGCGACGGCGCCCACGGGGTATTAGGCCGTGAGGACCTTTCAATAATGACCGTCGAAACCGTGGCCATTGACAGCCTCAGTCCGGACCCGGCCAACGCGCGCAAGCACGGGGAGCGGAACCTGGATGCGATCGTCGCGAGTTTGCGGCGGTTCGGACAGCAAAAGCCGATCGTCGTTGATTCGCGCGGAGTGGTCCGGGCGGGCAACGGCCAGCTTGCCGCGGCCAGGGCGCTCGGCTGGTCGCACATTAAGGTCGTTCGCTCCGATCTTCCGGCGACTGAATTAGCGGCCTACGCCATCGCGGACAATCGCACGGCCGAATTGGCTGAATGGGATGCGATAACACTGACAAGCCTTCTTTCCGGCGGGGAGCTGGGCGATGTGGGGTTTACAGACGACGAACTACAGAAGTTCGTCGATGACACGGGGGAGCCCCTTGAAGCGGCATCTGATATTGACGCGTTGTTTGAAGTCGTTGCCGAGTGTCGCGATGAAGGCGGCCAGAAGCAATTGTACGAACGACTGACGGCCGAGGGATATTCATGCCGACTGTTCACGCTGTAGTTGAATGTCCGCTGCGGGACAGCTTCCGCGTCCGACAGGTGGCCGGGATGTTTGATCTGCCCGCGGGGTCTGGATCTCACTGCTCCTTCACGGTGGAACTGCCGTCGCTGCAGGATGCGTGGAGCATCGGCGTGATCGTCGGGCCGAGCGGGTCGGGCAAAACAACGGTTGCGCGACAGGCCTTCGGTGATCGGATGGTTCAGCATTGGGATTGGCCCGCCGACCAGAGCATTTTGGACGGCTTTCCGGCGAACATGGGCGTTCGGGACATCACGCAGCTGCTGGGAAGCGTGGGCTTTAGTTCGCCGCCGGCATGGATGCGGCCGTTTCACCTTCTCAGCAACGGCGAGCAGTTCCGAGTCAGCATGGCCCGGACGCTGGCGGAATTGGCCCCCGGTGAGTCAGGGGAAGGCAAAGCCTCCCCGCCGGGGGCTAACTGTGCCGTGGTGGATGAATTCACCAGCGTTGTGGATCGGACGGTGGCACGGATCGGCTCGAGCGCAATCAGCCGGGCCGTGCGCCAGTCGGACCGCAGGTTCGTCGCGGTGACGTGCCATTACGATGTGCTTCCGTGGCTTGAGCCGGACTGGGTTTTGGATATGGGGAGCCAGCGGCTAGAGAGGAGAGGTGGAGAAAGGAGAGAGGAGAGCAGCTCCTTGATCTTTCACCGGCCGGAAATCAACTTGGAGATCGTGCGCTGCGGTACATCGGCGTGGAAGCTATTCGGTCGTCATCACTATCTGAGTGGAAAGCTTCATCCGTCGGCGCAATGTTTCATGGGATTGGTCGAGGAGCGGCCGGCGGCTTTCGTGGCGGTTTTGCCATTTCCTCATCCGGTGCGATCGGGCTGGCGCGAGCATCGTTGCGTTTGCCTGCCGGATTTTCAGGGCGTGGGCATCGGCAATGCCATGAGTGAATTTGTCGCGTCGCTGTTTGTGGCCACGGGCAAGCCGTACAGGAGCGTGACCAGCCATCCGGCGATGATCCATCACCGGGCGAGATCGCCGCAGTGGCGAATGAGCCGATCACCATCGCGCATTCGGCGCGGCCATCGGAAGAACAATCGAATGGCCGCGTTGGACAAGACGCTCAGCAGCAGGCGGTTGACCGCGAGTTTTGAATATGTCGGGGAGGCGCGCGACGACATCGCGGCGAGGTTTGGAATCGGTGCCTTCCAAATGGAAAGAGTTTGCTGATGCATTGCGACGTGGCACGGTGTGGGGCCTGCGAAATGCAGAAATGCAATGCGGGGGAGGCGAGATAACACATAAGGACCATTTCGGGTCTGAGCCTCAGGGGCGAACACCGGATGGTTTCTCGTCTCCCGCAGCCCCCTTTACTCATTCGGGTTCCCCCATCTGAATCACACCTGCAACGGTGGTATGACGGTCGGTCGTGACGGGGATTTCCTAATCGGCGTTGGTTGACAGGGTTTGGGGGACATTGCGGAGTTATACCTTTGCCTTTGGTATTGCCATTGCGTCAGACGAATAGTTTTGTATTCTTGCGGTTTGTCTCAAGCAAAGGAAAGAGCAATGGGGCTGCCAGAACGGGTAGAGCTATATCGGCAACTTGAAGAGAGGAGAAAAAAGCCCCTCATCGTGTACGTCACAAGTATTCGGCAAGGCGCGGAAGGCCAGATCGGCCAGGACGCAATAGCCGAGTTACTGGATCAACTCCAAAAGCTTGATCCAAACGCTAATGATCTTGATTTACTTGTGGTGAGCAATGGAGGAGATGGAACCGTTGCGTGGCGCATCGTATCCTTAATCCGCGAGCGCGTGGACAATTTCTCCATCTTGATTCCCCAGGCGGCATTCAGTGCCGCGACCCTCATAGCACTTGGGGCGAATGAAATCGTAATGCACCCGAACGGAAACCTTGGGCCGACCGATCCCCAAATTACGAATATTCAAAAGGGCGTTCGATTTGGGTCTGAGGATGTTCAGGCGTTTTTAAGATTCATCAGAAACGGCGTAGGCCTGACCGACCAGATACCCCTTCGTGATTTATTTCAAAAGTTTAGCGAGGAAGTCGGTTTTATGGGAATAGCTATTGCGGCGCGCGGATCTCAGTTATCCAAAACGATGGGGGAAAAGATGCTGCGTCTTCACATGCCAGATACGGCGGAACGCAAACAAAGCGCACGAACAATTTCTGAATCACTGAACACGCGATATTTTCATCATGGGTATCCGCTGAGCCGAAAAGAGGCCACTGAAGTTGGGCTACCTATCGCCGAAGAGAATGCCGACCTTGAAGCGTTACTTTGGTCTATTTGGCAGGACATCGAGTCTGATTTGAAAGTCCGCGAGCCGTTCAACGCAATGGAACTGTTTCGCAAAGACGCAAACTGCGTCGCGATGTTCGCGCCGGTACCGCAGCTATCGATTCCGCCGGGCTCATCACAGCAGGACGCACAGATTATCTTGAACATGTTTTTCCAGCTTGCGTCACAATACCAGGTGCCGCCGACGCGCTTCGAGTTCGTGACGGGGATAATGGAGAGTCGCCGCCACGCAAGTAAATCGGTGTTGAGTGGAAGTGTTTTCGGCGCTAGGCTACAGGATTTGAACATGAGAATAAGCATCGTTCCGGAGAAATCCGGCTGGGTTGGCGTTTCGATTCCGCCATAAAATGGCGACGAAGAATCGTCCCAAACATAGAAAATTCAAGGGTTTGGGGAATTCTTCCGAAAAATATAAGGACCGGCGAAGAATACCGTGTGGTAAGATACCATTGGAGAGGAATAACCATGAGTTGGATGGAACCCTATATCGGTATGGCGGCGCCAATAGTCGTGCGCGATGGACCGCACCGTCTCTTGAGCACTTCGGTATTGCCGAGTGGCGCGTTTAACGTCGGCACGGTTATTTGTGGAGAGTGGCCGTTGAACGCACCGGCGACGCCGCCTGCTATCGCACCACTGCCGGTATCACCTGAGCGAAGGAGCGATCCGAAGCCAGCCGCTGGGACGCCCGCTGGGCGCACCTGATACGGAAACGCCATTTAGTTCGCGTCCGTCCCGATCAGTTCCCCATACATGATGCGCTGTCCGACGACGTTCGGCACCACGAAATGGAATCGGTCCGCGCCGCTTCCCGTCCGGTCACTGAACGGCGGAATCTGTTCGTCCAGTCGGGTAGGGTGGGCGTAATCGTCCACCGTTTGCTCGCGCGGACAGTCGAACGGTGGGCGAGTACGCCCACCCTACATCGCTTTTAATATGTCGGTCAGGTGAACCTTGAAATCGCAGGACGACTCAGAATCGGGGATGGAATCGAACGATCCCTCGGACCCGTTGCGGCGGGAGATTCACAAGCTGGCTTTTAACGGGGCGACGAACCGCGATATCAGCGAGGTGTTGAAAATCAACGAAGTGGTTTTGGAGGAGAGGTTTGGAGCGGTGCTGGTTGCGGCGCGGGCGGGGCGGCGGGTTTTGATACGGGGGAAACAAACGGAGGTGGCTGTGAAAGGAGGAAATGCCGCGATGCTTTCTTTGTTGGGGAAAAATGAGCTTGGACAAGGGAGAGCTACTACCGCCGGCAAAACTCCTCGGCCCGAACCGGAATTGGAGCCCAAGGTGGGTTGAGCTTCGGCCGCATGTGGAACAATTGCGGCTGTGGCACGACCAAACGCGATTCAAGCTGGTTTCGGCGGGCCGGCGCAGTGGAAAGACGGAACTGGCGAAACGGCGGCTGGTGGAGCATTTGTTCCGGCGGACATGGCACGGGCAGCCGGGCCGATATTTCGCGGCGGCGCCGACGATCGAACAGGCGAAGCGCATTTTCTGGGACGACTTGAAGGCTTTGATTCTGGAGGATTGGATCGGCTCGATTAACGAAACGGATTTGCGGATCGAGACGACGAAGGGGGCGCACCTTTGGGTGCATGGGATGGAGAGGCCGGAGCGCGTTGAGGGGAGCCCGTGGGACGGCTGCGTGATTGACGAGATAGCGAATTGCAAGCCGACTTTGTGGGATGCGCACATTCGGCCGGCGCTGGCGGATCGTCGGGGCTGGGCGTGGCTGATCGGCGTGCCGGACGTGGATTCGATGGGACAGGAGATCTACGAGGGGTTGGTCGTCGCGGCGCAAAGCGGAGCGAATGAGGAATGGAGGTGCTTCAATTGGCCGTCGAGCGACATCCTGAGTCCGGAGGAGATTGAGTCGGCGCGTCGGCGATTGGACCCGCTGATCTTCGAGCAGGAATATCTTGGGAGGTTCGTGGGAGCGCGCGGCAGCGCGTTCGCGAATTTCGATCCGGCGATACACGTGAAGCCGACGGCATACGATCCGTCGTTGCATATCTGCTGGTCGCTGGATTTCAACGTCAATCCGATGTGCAGCGGGGTGTTGCAGCATAACCGGAAACTGGTACGCGTGATCGAGGAGTTCTCGCTGCCGAACGCGGATACGGACACGGCGTGCGAGGTGTTTCTGGAAAGGGCGATGGTCCGGGGTTGGAATTTACGGGACCTGGCGGTTTATGGGGACGCCAGCGGATCGGCGCGGCATAGCAATGCGAGCGAATCCGATTGGGACATCGTCAGACAACGGCTTGGGCATCTTTCGCCGCGGATGAATGTGCCGGCGAGCAATCCGCGAGTGAAGGACACGATGAACGCGGTGCGGGCGGTCATTCGCTCGGCGGGCGGCGGAACGCGGCTGTCGATCGATCCGAAATGCATCAGGTTGATCCGGGACCTGCGTCAGTCGCCGGCAGGGAGCAATGGAATGGCACAGGAGCCGTATCACGCGCTCGCCTGGCTGCGGTATTTCGTCTGGTGGGAATATCCGATTGAGCGGCCGGTAAGGGTGGGCGGCGCGGGAATCGGGTTTTCAAAATTGCAACGGGAACCATGAGCATGACAAAAAGCTCCACCATTTCAGTCGAGGCGCAGGTTGGCGAAGCCACGAAGCAACAGACGTTGATCGCGACGATCGGCGGAATTCCGAGTTCCAGCGCGGCGGCGCTGGTCGGCTTCCTGCCCGCGGCTTCCGGGACTTATCCGACGTATCGGCAGATTTCCGCGCATCCGACCAATGCGCTGGTGCGCGGGATCGTGGCGGCGCCGATCGTGGCCAATACCTGGCGGTTCAAAAAATGCCGCCAGGACGTGCCGGATGAATGGGTGGAGTTTGTCCAACAGGTGCTCGGCCCGCTCCGGCAAGGCATCGTGCGCGACGCGCTGCGGGCGCTGGAATTCGGGTGGGCGGGTTTCGAGAAGATCTGGCAAATCCAGAATGGCCGCCGAATCCTGCGCCGGCTCAAGCCGCTGCTGTGGGATTGCACGGATATCCTGATGGACGATCACGGCAATCCAGCGGGACTGCTGAATCATCCGCCGGGCGGGGAGCCGGTTGCTCTCACGGGCGAAAAATATTTCCTCTACACCTACGATGGAGAGGCGGGCAATCCCTACGGCCGGTCGCGTCACGAGAACATTCGGCAGGCCTGGTCCGAGAGCGAGCAGATTCGCCAGCGACTTGCGCAGTACATGAAGAAAATCTCGGGGATCGTCGTGCAGCTGCACTACCCGGAAGGCACGAGCCGCGACTCAGGCGGCGCGGAGCGACCCAATCAATGGCTGGGCCAGCAGGTGCTCGATGCCGTTTCTTCCGGGCGCAGCGTCATGTTCCCCAACGGGTTTGCGTCGGCGAATGATCCGCGGATGGCGTACGAATTGGCGGGCAAAAGCCCGTGGCAGCTTTCGACGTTGGAAGTCCAAGGCGCCGATCATGCCCCTGGGATGAAGGTGGTGCTGGAGTATTACGACGCCTTGATTTTCCGGGGCTGGCTGAGACCCGAGCGCGCCGGGCTTGAATCCCGCCACGGGAGCAAGGCCGATGCTGAAACGCACACGGACACCGGCACGCTGGATTGCGAGCTGATCGATCGCGAAATCGCGGATGCCGTCAGCCGGGACGTGGTGGACGAGCTGCTGATTCTGAATTTCGGCCGGCGTGCTGGTGGGGCGGTGGCCATTGATCCTGCGCCAATCGAAGCGGATTCGCTGGGCGTTCTGCGGGGCGTACTGACTACGCTGCTGGCTCGCGGCGCCGGTGAAGTGACGTCGAAGATCGACGGCGACTCTTTGCTCGACCAACTCTCGGTCCCGCGCGCGGCACAGTGATTCGCCGTGTTGAAGGGCAAATGGTGGGCGAGTACGCTCACCCTACGCGATTCCGCGCGCGGCACAATGATGTGCCGGCTCAACATTCTCACTCAATCCAAACTTTATGAATCAACCCACGAAACCGTTCAAACTGCACACGTCGGTTCTTTCGCCCGATGCTCCGGTGACGCCTGCGGAGGCTTCGCCTTTCGCTGCGGAGGCTTCGCCTTCCGCTGCGGAGGCTTCGCCTTTCGGGGTCGGCGATTTGCCGGCCGAGGTTGCCGGTCAACCCGCCACGTATCTCTGGAAGGACATGATCCACACCGGCGCCTATGTCCATCCAAAGCGCAAGTTTTCGCTGGCGGTGGATCGCGACCGCCTTGGCCGCTGGGCCGATGCCGGTCAGAAGATGCTGGCTGCGGGGGTCGCCATTCCCATCAACTGCGATCACTCCGACGCGGCGCGCGACGTGGTCGGGTACGTCAAGGGATTTAAGCTGGATGATGATCGGCTGCTGGGATTGTGCCAATTCATAGGAGACGACGCGGCCCTGACGGCGGCGCGAAATCTCGTCTCCGTCGGCATCGACCCGGATTTCACCGATGGCCAGGCCCGGCAGTGGGGGGAAGCGATCGTGCACCTGGCGCTGACGCCGGTTCCGGTCGTGCCCGATCAGGATCAGTTTGTCGAAGCGACAGCGGAAGGCGAAGCGTCCGCAGCGGAAGGCGAAGCGTCCGCAAACGACGAGGAATCGCCGGAACTTGTTTTGGTGGCGGAATCCTCAGATCAGAATGCGGAAGGCAAAGCCTCCGCAACGGAAGGCGAAGCCTCCGCAGGCGACCAGAGCGAATTGGTGTTGCCCTGCACGGCCGACCAACTTCAAACCCTCCGCAGCCTGATCGGCGACGACTTTGACGCCGAAAGCGGTGTGGCACGAATCATTCAATGGCTGCAATCGCCGAACCAAAACGATTCCACGGAAGACAGGTCAGAGGAATTGCAGGCGGAACTCTCATCGGCTCGGGAGCAGATTCTGCAACTCTCGGCGCGGTTGCCGCCGGTGATGCCGCAGGAGGTTCAGGCCGCGCTGGTGGAATCGGCGACGGCGAAATTCGATGCCGCGGTATTGCGGGGGTCCTTATCGCCCGCCGCGCGGGACAGGCTGGTGGCGACGCTCGTCCAAAGCAGCGAGGGACGGGCAAATGTGATAGCGCTGTCACGCACGGCCAACGCCGGCGGCGATCGCTCCCTGGCATTGGCGGTCGGGGAGATTCTGCTCGACAACAGTCCGATTGAACTTGGCGAAAGGACCGGCCTGCAAGCGATGGCGAGGCATGTTCCCGGGGAAGACTCCTCGCCGATCGAGCAGCTTCGCCAATACATGACAAAGATCGCGAGCGTGTCGGGGTAAGGGCGGTTGGCAGTTCAGATTCTCCTCAATTGGGAAATTCCATTTCTTCGAAAGGATCACAATGTTTTCGATTCCACAAGGCAAACCAGGCGTGGTGGGCAGTTTTACGTCTCAGCCGCGCGAAGTGTTTTATTCCGGTCGGCAGTTTGCGCAGTTTTGGGCGCCGCCGGTGACCGTGGACGGCACGAATTCCAGTAATCCGCTCAATACGCCTTACACGTGGCTGTTGTGGGCGGGCATGCCGATGGGCCGAATCACGGCAACCGGGAAATACGCCAACAGCATTCTCGGGTTGAGCACGGCGGCCGCAGCGAGCGCGGCGACATCGGTGACCACCGACGTGAACACGGCGGCGGAAATCGTACGCCGCATCGGCGCTTCCGGCACCTTCAAGCTGACGGGCCCTCCCGCGACGGCGGGAACGGTCGCGACGCAAGTCGTCACCTATTCGGCCGTGAATACCACCACGGGCGTCATCACGTGCACGGCACTTTCCGCGGCGGCGGTCAGCGGTTCGCTGATCCAGCCGACCGACGGCAGCGAAACCATCCTCACGCTTCTGTGCGAAACCGATGGCCTGCAAATCGTCGACCAAACACACACCAATCGCGTGGACGTTTTCTGCGGCACCTTGCTGGCCGGCGGCGGAACGATCAATACGGGCATGATCGTCAACTATCCGTCCGATCCCAGTCTGAAGGCGTACGTGAAGGCATCGCTGCGGGCCATTTGCCCGGGCGTCTCCTTCCTGGATGACATCACGGGATAGGGAAAGCCGAAATCTGAATTTCAAATTTCAAATATCAAATTTCAAAACAATTTGCATTTTCAAGGACCTTCATCATGGCTTACGTTTCCATCAACGACATCCTCGGCGCCCCGAATCTCTGCGGGATCATCCAGAGCACGGTCAGCGGCATTCCGAATCCGTTTCCGCAGGCGTTCTTCCAGGTCGATCAGACCGTGGACGGGGACACCGGGGAATACAAGGTGTTCAGCGGCTCGCGCACGAACGCGACGATCTCGCCGTACGGAGCGCCGTCGAAGAATCGCCAGCTGCGCGAGATCGGCGTCATGTCGGTCAAGCTGCTGCACAGCATCGAGAACATCGTGCTGCCGGTAAAGGATTACATCAACCTTCTGAACTACAACGAGCTGGCCAAGCAAAAGCTCGGCATCGACGAGGTAAGCCGGCAAATCCGCGAAGCGCGGTGGACGCAGGACAATTTGCGCATCAGCGCGCTGACGTCGATGCTGTTCAAGACGCAGATTTATTACGACAACCAGGGAAATCTTCTGCCCAGTTCCACGGGCGCGCAGACAACCGTGAACTATACGGTGCCGGCTGGGAATCAGAATCAGCTCGATGTATTCGGCACGGGCAACGCGATCCTCAGCGCGCCGTGGTCAACCACGACGACGGCGATCGACACGCAGATCCGGGCATTGCACCAGGCGGCCGTGGAATTGACGGGCTATGAACTCAAGCACGCGTTCTATGGCAAGAACGTTCCCGGATATCTGACCAGCAACAGTAATCTGAGTAATTACTTCTTCCGCGACAACTACGGACCCGATGCCTTCGGTCCACAGTATATCGCGACGGCGGACATTCCCAATCCGTTGCTCGGCGTGACCTGGCACAAGGCGTACCAGAGCTTCTTCGTCGATCAGAACGGCAATCGCCAATCGTTGGTTGGCGATGACCAGATTGTCTTCACGCCGGAACCAAGCACGGCCTGGATCGGCTTTTTGGAAGGGACGTATCCGGTTCCGACCAAGGCGGGGATCATCACGCCGGCGGAGCCCGCCGTGGTTTCGGCCATGGAAGCGCGAGCCGGCATGTTCGCATATGGCATGGCCAGCGCTGACCCGCCCACGGCGAAGATCGTCTACGGCGACACGTTTCTGCCCGTGCTGAAGATTCCCAGCGCCGTCTTCGTCGCGACCGTGAAATTCTAAATGTTTCCACGAATCTCGAACCTCTTTTGGAATGCCGCCTCGAGGCCGAGGCGGCTAAACATAAAGAGGTTCGAGGATCGTGGTTCGCCGCTTGCAATTCAATCCCATGATCGATCCCTTCACGCAAACGTCTCAAGCCATCCTGGGCTCGCTTCAGGCCGACGCCGGCTGGGCGTCGATGGTCAAGCCGGGCAACGTGGTTGATATGACCGCCGACTCCTTCGAGCGGTTCAAATTGCAACTCCAGCTCGCGGATGTGCCCGAAGTCATCCTGCTCCAGGGTGGATTCAAGCTGAAGCCGTTCGGCGCCAGCAGCCGGATGACGGAAATGGACCAAAGCTATCAGCTCATCGCCACGCATGACTCGCTTCGGGTCAGACCTGTCAATCAGTTGAAATTCCAGACATTGATCGCGCTGGCCAGGGCGGGTCCGTCGCTCGGGTTGGAAGGCTTGATTCGCGACTGGGAAATCACGCAAGGCGAGGACGACGCTGTGGGCCAGAAGCAATGGCGGCGGGGCACGCAACGATGGGTCAGCGTGCTGAGCATTCGGGTCAGCATGTATCTCGCGCGCGAACGGCTTGTTTCCTTGTGCTGACGGATGACGGGGGACGCTGGGGAACGCCGCGAGGCCGCGGCGGCTAAACTTCTTGGAGACCGTTCGATGTCAACAACTCTTTCCAATCCGCAGGTCAGCGTCCAATTGAAATGCCAGCTCACGGCTGGCGCGGCGCCGGCCGTGGTTACGTCGCAGGTGAGCCACCAGCCGAACATCGCTTTGGGACCCGGCAACACCGCTGGGAACGTGGACCGGTGTTTTTCCGAACCGTTCACGGTGAGCGCAGGCACGCCGCTGACGGTGAATCTTTCATCGGCAACCGATCCATTGGGCAACGCATTGGCCGTGGTCCACGTCACGAGCGTATTGGTCGAAAACGACAGCAGTACGGCCGGCCAGGACTTCACCGTCGGCGGCGGGACGCATCCCGTGCTGGGGACCGATCAGGGGACGGCCCAGGCCAACGGAGGCGCCTTTCTGGTGACGAACCCCAACCCCGGCTATTCGGTTGTCGCCGGCACGAGCGACACCCTGCAGATTTCCGTCGCCTCCGGCACGAACGTGCCGGGCAAGCTCACCATTCTCGGCCGCTCGGCATGAGCCGGGCGAATTCCCCAAAGCCATTCATTACAGGAGTCTCTCCTGGCCGCCTCGGTTTTCCATTCCGGATCTTTTGGCACCGCCGCGCTCGGCACGAACGAGCTTTCCATTACAAGCTGGAATGTGCAGCCAACTGCTCAGCTTGTCGAATTCAAGAACAGCAAGAGCGGGGGATACGTTCTGCGCGAAGCCACGTTCAAGGATTGCAGCGTAGCGATCGAACTGGATTTTGATTTTGGCAACAACCCATTCCAGACGCCGTATTCGATCCAGCCGGGCACGACGCTTACCAACGTCAAATTGTGCCTGCACGAATCCGCGGCGGGCGTGTTGGATGGGCTGGCGTGGACGTTTTCGTCGCTGGTCGTGGATTCAACGCCGCAGAGCCTGAAAGTGGACGGCAAGATCACCACGCGATTTACGGCCAAGGGCAACGGCAGCTATACGCCGGTTTCATGAGGTGAGGCATGAGCGATCTAAAGGAGCTGGTGGGCCTGGGCGATGCGTCGGCGTTTCCCGGCCATACGCTTTCTCCGCCGCGGCTGATCGAATTCGCCGAGGCGGAAGAAGAGGCGGCGGCCCAATATCTGCGCGGCATTGCGAAATCCGCGGCGGCGCTGCCCGCGGCGGTTCGCGATGCGATGCATCAGCGGGCCGTGGACAATCTCCGCAGCCATCCGTTCAGTTACGGGTCGCTGGCGTTCGACCAATGGGCGCTGTCGATGTCGGCGGCGCCGTTCCTGGCGTGGCTGCTGCTGCGGATCAAGCATCCGAAGCTGACGTTGCCGGAAGCATCGCAGCTTTTGTGCGATGGGGAATATGCGTCGAAGGTGGGGACGATCTGGTCGCTTTGGGGATACAAGCCGGGAAAAAAAGCCGCGCCCCCGCCGGCGAGCGCGGTCCCGGCCCAGCAGGCCGCGCAATCGACTGGCGGGGAATCTTCAAGCGGCTCACCGACCGCGGGCCGCGCGGCGGGGGATTGAGTTATGCCCAGGCGGCGGAATTGACCTGGCCGCAGTTGATGCATGCGCTGGGGATTGATGAGGGAATCAGAGATGGTGTTGCGACCGAAGAAATCAACGCCCGGCAAGACGCGATCTTCGACCGCATTGTCGTTCGTCGGCGATGCCTGTCTCCGGATTTGTTGCGTTTGCCGGTGACCGATTTGGCGGCGCAGGTTGCGGCGGAGTCGGATGACCGTCCGCCGACGTCTGAATCATTGCTTCGCGGCCTTCAACGATATATCGGCAGGCAAATTCGATCTCGCTAGATCGCGACCTTTTTCACGGAAGTGACGACGATGCCTTCCAGTTCCGCCTTGACCTTCGCGTTGGCGGCGCTATCGGCTTGGATATGCAACGTCTTGTCCATCTTCGTTTGGCGATCAACGCCTTCAACGCAATATTGACCGGGGCCGTCCGTCGGCGGGGAGTATTCAGGGATTACCTCGATCACGGGAAAGCCTGGCTGCATAAAATCTTGGTTGGTTCTCGTGTAGTATTCAACGGACCAGAGTGACGCTCACCCACAATGTGGATAATCCCGCTTCAGGCGGACCGTAGGCGATGCGCAAATGCCGGCCCGAATAATCATACTCACCTTGGCTTTCGCTGTCGTCGGCGATGTCCGCCCGCCCGAATTTGACCTCGATGTCTCCGGAATGATGAAGGTCCAGGGACTTACTCAGTTCGGGACCGGCAATATATAACTCGGTGACGTAGCCACCTTTGACCAAGTAGGCCACATGCCATGCCTCAAAGTCCACGAGGCCGTTTGGCGCCTCGTGAGCGTTGGGCAGAGCTAGCACAGCCGACTCGGGATCACCAATCTTAATTCCGTGAAACATCATTTGCCTTGACGATAGATTGGGATTCATCAACGCTCCGAAATTTCCGGAAATCTCGACCGGCGAGGTTGAATCACCCGCGGTCGGGGATGCATTCTTGCCGCAGCCGGCAAAGATCAATGGCAAGCCGATACTGAGCGCGAGAACGCACCGGGTTATGGAAGAGTTACACCGCATGGACTTGCCTCCGATTATCCAATTAACGTACGCCAAAATTCTTCGTTTGTCGACGAACGTACTTGTACCTCGACCCCTTTTCAGGCCTTGATACAGGAGTTTGGTAATGGCTGTGGACACATCAATACTGGAAAGTGGGCTTGCGGGAGCGGCCGCGATCGAAGGTTTTGAGGCCCTTTCTGAGCAGATTGAACGGATGAATAAGGAGTCAGATCTCCTCAAGAAATCAGGGGATCCGTATCAGCTAATGCTAGAGGGAAAGGGGCTTCATGAATCCGAATACAGCGGCTTAAACGGCTTGGCTCGCTATGGAGTTCACAGCCTGTACGCCGGCATGTTTTCTACAGAGGATCCTGGTATCGCAGAGGGCCAATACCGAAGCGCAACAGAGGCAAAAGAGTCCGAAGATCACAGAGAACCGTACAACGCCGCTGGGGACACGAATCGCATCGAATTGCTCGGCCTATCACGCTCGCTCCAACAGGCCGCAGCGCTTTCGCTGGCGCCCAATGAGGCGGAACGGCAGCAGCTTGCGGCCCAATTCCAACATGACGACACACTGGCGAACATAGAACAACTGAGCAACAGGCCGTACCAAGCGTTCAACAATTTGTTCAAGAGTCAGGCAGATCAGGACAGGGCGATCAGCCAATTGAAGTTAGAGGCAAACGTCGTCCGCGACGAAACGGTTCAGGGCTATCACGATCAAGAGCTATACCAACGTCTGAATGATGAGGATCGCCTCAAGGCTCTGAAATTGCAGGCGGCGGGTGACGCTACGGGGGCCGGGCGACAAGAGATAGAAAACCAATACAACGTAGAAGAGCGTTCGGTCGACGGTCTCGACTCACAGCAAATCCAGCGCGTTCAGACGCTGCGCGCGCAAGCCCTCGCCAATTACGACGCCGACGCCGCGAGGAAGGCCAAACTCCAGCAAGCTCAAACCGAGGATCAAATCGCGGGCTATAAGGAGGAGGCAAACGAGGCGCAGCTTCGGGCCGAAGGTCGTGATGACGACGCCAAGAACTCGGCCGTCAATTTTGCCACCCAGCAGCGAGTCAAATCGCTCCAGGAACAGGAAGATGCGGCGACCGATCCGACTGCCAAGGCACAAATCCAGCAGATGATCGCCGCGGCGGGCGACGCCGGGAAGACCGAGCGCGACGCCGTTCAGCAGGAGATTCACCGCCAGCAGTTGACCAATGCGCAGGCGCCGGGGATCTCGGCGGCGTCGCAACTGGCCGACTCGCATCTGATCTCGTTTCACGCCGGCGGCGGCGAGCCCAATTTGAACGAAGCCGTCCGAAAGCTCGATGCCACGACCGCGAAGCTCGACAAGGCATTGTCCAATTCAAAGACGCTTGTGCTTGTGAAGGACTGAACCATGGCGCTCGATTCAACCACGGCGATCACGTTCCTCGGCGTGCAGGTCTGGGACGAGGGGACGGAAGAAAACTTCGTCCGCACCGGCAACAGCACGGCCGTGCGCACGATGCTCTGCGCCTGGGAAGACCGCGTTGCGATCATCAATCAAATCCGCGGCGGCGGGGTGCAGCTCGGCGCGTACTACTATTACAACCTCTCGCAGGCCTATCCCGATGCGCCGTTCCTTCCGTTCGATTCGATTCATGTTGAAGGCCTGCCCGGTGAAAACGGTTTGACGGTGGGGCCCAATGGGCTGGTGGGCTACAAGTACGCTCGCCTGCGGATCACGTATAAGAGCCTGGACTATATTGAGGGCGTAACGACGGGGACGATGTCGCTGGATTATGCGACGCATACCGTGAGCCTGCCGCAGAGCGCGCCGACGTACCAATTTCCCGACGGCACGCCGCGGACAGTCCGCCGCTGCGCGTGGGCATCGTCACGATCGTGCAGACGCGAAAGAACCTTGCCGTGCTGCCATCGTCGCTGGTTCAGAGCCTGGCGGGTCGCGTGAACTCATCATCGATCCTGGGAGGCGCCGCCGGCACGGTGCTCTTCGACGGCGCCCATGCCGATCGGCGATTGACCACCGTGGGCGCCGAAAACTGGGACATGACCGGCTCTGTCTCGATCCTCAAAATACAGGGTACTTTCGCTGGCGCGATTGGTCTCGTGCTTCTACAAGCTGCGGGATGGAAACATCCCGATCGCCATG
>JBEKHH010000011.1:0-96367 GCA_050012375.1 Tepidisphaeraceae bacterium | reverse complement strand
TTTCCATTTTGGCTTGGGCGCGTGTTTCAGCCCAACAACGGCGTATGCCATCTGAAGAACTGACCAATCAATAAATTTTGCGAGGGGGGCGATCATTCGTTGTTAAGTTTCTTTCCTTCGCGATCCGTCAGCCCCGCCTGCATGGCTGGCGTGACGTGAAGCGCCTGGTGAATTCGTGCTGTCATTCAGGTTGAAAGTCTTTCCTTTTTGGGCGGTATTGTGCCGCATTCTGGACAGCGGTCAGGCGTGGCACGTAGATCGTAGCCGCAATGCCGGCAAATGGCCGCGTCCGGCCGGGATCCGCAGCGTTGTTGCCGCTTCTGGTGCATCCACCAGAATGGTCCGGCGGCCAGCAATGCCACGATTATCCAGTAGGGCACCGCCAATGCTGTGAACGTGTTCCGCCAAAAGCGCGGGTCGGCCACGTTGGTAGGCATCGGCACGCCAGGATAAAGATGACCCGGCCAAGCGTAGATCGTGCCTGATCCGACACCGAATCCTAGGAATTCGTGCCAGGCGCATGAAGGTTCATGCGACCCCTGGATGGCTTCCTCCCCGGGACGAATTCGCTGTCGATACCACTCCCATCCGCCGGAATATTCCCAATAGGAATGATGCTCAAGGTACAACTGCCCCTGGAATGATGCCACCAGGGAAGCGCGCCGGCTCAAGACGGCGCTCCCGACGTGTTCATAGATAAAGTAGCTTCGCGCCCACAGCGCCGCGGTCACCATGCACAGCACCAGTGACAGCGCCGCAAGCCCGTTGAACAGCCATCGGCGGAAACGTTTCATCGCTGGAATTGTACCGCGTGTCAGTCGATCAGCTTGAGCAAATCCGGTGCTGATTCAGTTTGAAAGTATTTCCTTTTTTGGCGGGATCGTTTCGCATTCCGGGCAGCGGTCGGGCGTGGCGCGGAGATCACGGTATACAGCCGTCACGGTCTACGAAGTGGCTTAAACGGAATAGGCGCAACATCGGACCAGCAGAGATGCCAGCCGTCGGGAATGAATTTTGGCCGCATCGTCCTGCGGAAATGGGCTTCCCAAGCCCGGACGTATCCTTCAGGGTCATCCGGGTTGTATGAAATCGGTTCCGTGGAGGATTGTGCCTCGTAAGCGAGATGGCAGTCCCAGCAGGTGAAGAGGATATTGCTGAGCCACTTCTTGATCCATAGCGGCAGTTTCTTCTTGTGTCTTTGAGGCAGGACGTGGTGACGAGTTAAACCATAGTCCTTGCCACATACGCAGCACTTCTCGTTCCTAATGCTCAAGAAGTAGCGGTTTTGATCGGGTTGCTGACGCCATAAGTCCCGAAGTTTCTTCTCGGTCTCGCAGTCACGCAATCGGTATTGCTTGCCTGCCCCAATGATGTCCAACCCCATCTTTTGCCATCGACCAATCTGTCGTTCAGAAGCCCTGACCAGTGGTTTGCCGTTAGAATCGTGGACGATGTAGGTGGGTTCGATCTTGGCTCCATCAAGCCGATGAAAATCGTAATCGGGCGGTAATTCCCCAGTGACCCATTGGCGAAATCTATTCAGTTGTTGTGTTCCAGATCGAGGTGACCGTCGCATGACCTGATGGGAGCCGTAGACGATCTCGAAATGGACAATACCATCATCGACTTTTGTGACCCGCCTCACCGTCGCATGAAAGTTCGCCTTGCGGTAATAAATGTGACCGGGAGCCACCTGCATGACATCATTTTATGATTTCAGTTATCCCTGCGGCAATCTGCTTTGCCCACCTGCGGGAGCATTTTTCCGCCCGTTGCGATTCGATGAGCAGACGGCGCACACCGCGGTCCTGCTATTCCCCAACCCAATCAACGCCAAGCGCCCGGAGGGGGTGGGACCTGCTCAAGTGCCCATGGATCCAGCCCCCTTTGGCACAGTTTGGAATCAACTAACAACCGATCGTAACCGCTCCGCCATCCGCATTGCTTGGGGTAGGACGCAGTTGACGCACCGCTCAGTGCGCCGGGAAGACCGGCAGGGAGTAGTGAACGAAAGAGTTACACGATGAAGGCCCAGCCAGCCACATCGACCCCGAGTCATGCGTCGGCAACGAGCGTGGCGGCCGGACTGCGGCGGTCCTTTCCAGCCCGACCAGCACCCGTCGTCGGCACGGCATCGATCCGCAACGATATCTGACGCAGTTGCTCACCAACCTGCCGGTGACGCCGATCAGCCAGATCGAGCAATGGCTGCCGGATTACTGGAAGCGGCGGAATCCCGTCCCGTCAGGGTAGCGGTGCGGCGTAGGCATCGCTCACCAGGATTGGAATATGCGGATGTGGAAATCGAAAGGACATAATTCAAGATGACTCCTTAATAATGTCCTCTGATATACGGACGCAGTTCCGCCACGCCATCGAGCGCGTCACCATTGCCATCGACGAAGATCTTCCGCTGCGTGTCCGCGCCTTTACCGACGGTTGCGACATAAGCGTCCGGTACATCGACGCCGGGCAGGATATGCACGACACTGTCGACGGGATCGCTCTCCGCGTCCGCGCCGATCGTCGCCTTCACCGGACCAGGCAGATCATCTAACTTCACCGTCTCGGTTTTGATTCCCGCGCGGAGGACGCGATATGACTGCGGGACGACCTTTTCATTCGTGAGCGGAATGTCGTCTTCGGGGATTCCGCTGATGAGCTTGCCGTCTTCACTGACGCGAATGATTTTGTCTGGAATCCTGCCATTGCCCTGGATGGTGGTGCCGATGTAGTAGGTCTTAACGAGGTCGTTGGCTTTCTCAACGCTGTCGAGGATATTGCCGGGACCGGCTTCCTTTCCCATGGTTTCCTTCACTTGGTCGGGCAGGCTCCCGAAGTCGATTTTATCCTTGGTGATCAGGAGGTTGCCAGCCTTATCGAGCACGAACGTCTGACGCACGACTCCATTGCCAGCGACCACGTGATAGTGCAATTTCCCGTTCACTACGTCTACATATTGGGTGACGTGACGCACCTTTGCGCCGCCGGATGCCGTGACGACGGCATCCTGGACGACCTTCGGGATGTCATTGAAATCGACATCCTTTTCCTGCCTGGCGGCGGCTATCCTTTCCGCCCAGCCATTACCCGCAGTCCCGGCCTGCACATACGCCGGCAAACCCAACACGCCGGCACTCAGCAATCCCGCAAAAACCCACGATTCCTTTTTCATAACCAATTCCCCTTCGATTTGCCGCCGATCCGGCGGCCTGAACTTTTGGAAGCGCACGACGCGGGCTTTTCTCTTACTTATTACTAACCGCGCACCCGAAAGACAGCAACCATACAAAATGCGTAAGTTAACCCGGTTTGGGCGATCGTGGCTCTTAGCGTGAGCTAGGATGACGAAGGGGCACCCGAGACGGAGCCGGCGAGACGATGGCAATGCGAGAGCCAGGGGATCTTGACGAAACTCCCGTGGATGTCTTCCATGTCGTGGTTGACCATGGTAACGGCTGCGAAGGTCGATCAGGCTCTGAGGGCGACTTATCAGGATAAGAGATGCGGTTCACGTTGCGCACACCCACAAGGAGCCGAACCATGCAGAAGATCGAAGTCATTCTCGCCAAAGGCAAAGAAACAAAGGGCACCTACGTGTACGAGGAGGAACTGGGCGAAGGCGGCAAGCCGCCGGTGCTCAAGACCCAATACATCCAAAAATGGGCGCTGGGCTCCAATCCGCCAGCCAAGATCAAGGTCACAATCGAGGCCGCGTGAGCGCTGGGGTTGGGGAAGTCCTGGGGGATTATCGCATTACGGCTTGACGGCCACGACGATCGGCGAGGGCGAGGGGACCTCGACCTTTCGAATCCGCTTGAACCCGATTTCCTTCAGCCAGCCGCTCATTTGCTTGAATGAAAACGTGTCGCCACTCTCGGTGTTGACGAGCATGTTGACGGCGAAGAGCAGGGGATAGGGTGGGCCGTTGCGGTTATCGTTGGGCATGAACTCGGCGATAGTGATGACGCCGCCGGGAGCAAGGGCATCGTAAACCTTCTTCAAAAGTCGGCGGGATTTGGCCTCGCCTTCGCTGTGAAGAATATGGCCGAGGGTGGCGATGTGAAATCCATGGCCGAAATCTACGGTCTGGATATCGCCTTCGATGGTGCCGAGGCGGTCGGCAAGCTGATGGCGCTCGGCGGTTCGGCGGGTGACGGGAAGGACTTTTGCGAAATCGACGGCCGTGATTTGAGCATCGGGGATTCGCTTGGCGAGGGGAATGCTCCAGACCCCGGAGCCAGCAGCGATGTCGAGGATCTTGAATTGGCGGTTGCGGGCGGGCAGTTTTGTTACCAATTCTTCGGCCAGGGCTTCAGCGGCGGAAAAACTCAAATTGAACAGGTCTTCGACGAATCTGCTGAAGAACTCGGCGCCCTGGTCTTCGTGGTCAACCATCGTGGCGGCCTTGCCAGTGCGGACGATTTCGGGCAATTGACGCCAGTTGTCGAGAAGCTGAGCCGCGAAATGCTGGACCAGCCCGCCGAGATAGCCGGGTTTGGCAGAGACCATGAAAGCGGCCGTGTCAGGAGCGAGGCTGAAGCGATCCCGCCTGCGATGCAGGAGACCGAATCCCACGAGGGCTTCCACGAGCGCCAGCAAGCCGCGCCTGGAACATTGGGTGGCGGTGGTCAGCTCATCGAGAGTCTTCGGCCCGGAAGAAAGAACGTCGAACACGCTGTTCTTGATCGCGGCATGAATCATCAGCATTGGAGCGAAACCCCAAGCCAGTTCGGTAATCCGCTGGGGCGAGATTGGGGGTTTGGCAACTTTTGCGTTGCCTTTGCGGTGCTTTGTCTTAGTTTTTGGCATGAGGTTCGACACTCCATCGCGAGACAGCGGTAACAGACAACCGGGATTTCACACACAAAATCACATTCGGCGAACGCGGTCGGTAGTTTTGCGAGGAAGGTACCGTGGGGTGGAGTCTTGTCAAGGTTCTCTTCGGGGTTCGCGGCCGCCTCAAACACGAATATTTGGAAGGCCATCTTCACCATATTTGACACTTCTGACCCTTACTCGACGCCCCACGAACAGACCGGCACCGTTGCCCCGGTCATTTCGCATGTTTTGCACGCTACACGTCATCATCCCGATGCCGCCATCGGCAGTCGGAGCCGCCGAATTCATTCCAGGATAAGCCAAAAAAGAAATAGCTGGGGGCGTCAGCTCGCCGACCGGATCGGGCAAAGCCAGTGGTGGGTTGCAAGAAGCGAGTCTGGAAGCCGGAGGATCGACGTGGCCGAATTCATTCAGTTCTGGATCGGCTGCCGCATGGCGCCGCCAGCGGCGCTGGTTGAGCTGATGAAGCTGCGGCGGTGAAGGCGGTCAGGGATGCGTAGCTGAACGTGGGTTCGATCGCCAGAATCATGATCCGATCGGAACCACCGCGACGACATTTTAAAATCGCGATACATCCGTGGAACTGACCTTGGCGGCCAGACTTCCGCGATCCTTTCCAGCCTGACCAGCACCTGTCGCCGGCACAACATCGATCCCCAGCGTTAGCTGACGCAACTGCTGACGAACCTGCTGGCCACGCCGATTAGCCAACTATTCAAATGGCTGCCCGACCAGGGGCAGCGACGATCATCGACGGCGGCGGGATAGCATGTAGTTGGCGCGGCCTACACCTTCTATCGATGTTTACGGTTGTGAAGTTTGGGCGCTGTGATGGAGTGGCCCTGTACAGCCGGAGAAGCCGAGACGTTAGCGGCCGTTTGCAGAACAGTCGACGCCGGAACCGCCGCGCCCAGCGATGTGGAGTTGTCGGCAGGCAATGCCACGTCAGCTCCGTTGGCTTGCATTCCTAAGTTGCCGACTAGCAGTGTGAAGTCCTCGCCGCTGACCACGCCGTTGTAGATGAAGTCGCCCTTGTCCCAGGCCATCGCCGGTTTTCCCAAGTTGGCAACCAGCGCGGTGAAGTCGGTGCCGTTGACGACTCCGTCGAGATTCGTATCGCCGTTGAGCGCGTAGGCGATTTCGATTTGGCCGGAGGACAATCCTGAAACGACGCCATCGGTTCCGTCGGCGGAGCCAACGCCATATGTGCTGCCGCTCGAGGCCGCCGCGGAACTGTCGATCCCCGCGCCATTCCATGCTCCGGCGTTACAGCCGCTTGCCAGATACGACTGGATCGTTGAGATCGGATCAGCGCCGGCGCCATAGTTGAGGATCACCACACTGGAACCGACATCGAGCGTCCCGTTGCCGTTCAGCTGAAGTTGCACCACATTCTGGCTGCTGTCCAGCAAAACGCGGGCGCCATTTTCGATCGTGAGGCTGTAGTTGGGGAACGTGGCGGAAAGATCGGCGCTCAGAGTGACGATCCCGGCGGAAACATCCAGGGTCGGCAACCCCGCGCTCCAGGTGATCGCATATTGCGCGCCGGAACTGGTTGAAAGCCCCGCCGGATTACTGATGGTGAACGTCACCGGGGAACTTTGGGCGGGCACATAGTTGCTGTCCCCAGTGTAGTTTGCCACGACCGTGTACGTGCCGACGCTGACCGGTGAAGAACTCAACGGCGTGCCCGTGCCGGTGGTCCCGCTGTAGAAGACGAGACTCGTCGATCCGGTGGGGGCGGGCTCGCCGCTGACGCCGCCCACACTAACCGTCGCCCAATTCGTCACGTCCGTCGTCCCGTCGTAGGGGATATTCGCCGGCGGCGAGGCGATCGTCACGGTCGGGGTGAACCTCGTTACGGCCGAAGGGCTGAAGCCGCTGGTTTGCGCGGCGTTGGATGCCACGATCCAGTAATAATAGTCCACGCCCGCGGCTGCCGAAGAATCGCTGTATGACGTGCTGGTCACCGAGCGCGCAATTTCGGTGGCTGACAGGATGTTCGCGCTGGTATTTCGCCATACTTCATACGATGTGGCTCCGTTGACCGCGTTCCAGGTGACATGAGCGGAGCTCGTGCTGGTAGCGATCGCGGCCACAATTCCGCCGGGCGCCGGCAAGCTGTAGGCGCGCACGTAATCCACGTCCATTGTCTGCGTGCTGGTGATCGTGCCGGGGGCAAAACTTCCGCCCTCGCAGACGTCCAGTATGATGAAGAACGGGTGGCCGTTGAATACCCAAGTAGCGCCGGAGGGAAGATTCGCGGGAGTCAAGGTTTCATAGGCTTTGCCGTCCACGGAAAAGGTGACAGAATTCGGGCCCCAATTCAGGGAGAAAACGTGGTAGCTGGAATAGAAATCCTGACCTCCGCTCAGCGTATAAGAAGATCCCACGCCCGCTCCCCCGTTGTAATCCGAACCATCAGACGAGGGACCGTGGAGGGTCGAAAAGACGGTCCCCGGCTCGCTTCCCTTGTTTTCCATGATGTCTATTTCGCCGCAAGCTGGCCAGGAAACGGTCGAAATGTCGTCGCCGAGCAACCAAAACGCCGGCCAGATCGCACCGCTGTTATTTCCCCCCGGCAATCTGATGCGCGCCTGAATCTCGCCATATTCCAGATTGTTGGCGATTCCGGATGGATCGAACTCAGTGCAGATTTCGGCCGAATCGTAATATCCGCTGGCGCCGGGCTTGGGGGTCAGCGACATCGCCAGGGTCTGTCCATCGGTGGCTTGGGAATCGCTGACGACCTGGAGCGTGGTGGGATTACTGGAACTGGAATTTGCGGCTGAAGTGTTGGTGTAGATCACTTTGGGGTTGTTTGGATCGGTCGCATTAAAAGCTCCCCAGGCGGAGCTTATTCCCGTAGAGCCAAAGGTGTCGTCCCAAACCAGGGTCCCACCCGTGGCGCTGGCGACCGTGCTGTAGCCGCTGTTTCCCGCCGCGTTCGAGGCCACGACCCAGTAAAAATACGTGGTTCCGACGGTGACCGAAGCGTCGTCAAAGGACGTGGCTGTTACGTTGGGAGCGATGTCCGTCGCCGAAGTTGTACTGGCCGTCGTATTACGCCAGAGCTGGTATGACGTGGCGCCTGAAGCGGCGCTCCAGGTAACCTCGACGTCCGTGGGCGTCGTTCCATTCGTTGCCAAAACCCCCAAGGGCGCCAACGGCGGCGCCGACAAAAGCACTCGACCCTCCAGGGGCTCAATGGAACAACATGCGCGGGAGAGCGGCTGCACCCCACGGGAAGAAGAATTCCGCGATCGTCGCCAAGCGCCGCCAATGCTGCGAGATTGAACAACAGGTCTCACGCGCAAAAGCTCGTACCCACCCACCGGTTTATCTGGTTCAGTTACGTATTGCCAGACGAGTCCGGCGCCGCGGCGTCAGCAGGCCAATCGCGCCCAACGTGAGCAATCCTATCGATGCCGGTTCCGGCACATCGGCCATCAAACCGTTGGCGGCGGCGAAGGCGTCAACCGCGGCCCAGTCGGCGGCGGGCAACGCCACGGCACCCCCGCTGGCCGTCTTGCCGAGGTTGGTGACCAAGGCGGTGAAGTCGGAGCCGGTGATCGTGCCTGTCGGGCTGTACAGAAAGTTGCCCTGGTCCCAGTTTAACAACCCTGACTTGCCTAAGTTGGTGGCCAAGATAGTGAAGTCAGTACCGGTGACCGTGCCGGTGAGAGTCGCATCGCCGAGCAGCGTGTATTTGACTTCGATCGTTCCGGAGGAGAGTCCGGCGGGGTTGCCGGGGTCGGCCGAATCGGCATAGCCGATGCTATACGCGCTGTTGGCAGGCAGGGCGGCGGCGGAGCTGTCGATGCCGCCCGTGCCATTCCATGTTCCGCCGTTGTAGCCGTTCATCAGGTATGTGCGGATCGCCGCTATCGGATCGGGATTCGAACCGTAGTTGATGAACAGATGGTTATTGGTCAAGTCCAATACAGCGCCCGAGGAAATGGATAGAGAGGTTAACTGGGCAAGGCCGGTGTTTGCGGCCAACTGAACCTCTCCACCGGTAATGGTGAGGCTCTGGTCGGGCAACGCGCCTTTGACTCCAACCACCAGCGTGCCGGCGCTGACGGTGGTTCCGCCGCTGTAGGTGTTGACGGTGGAGAGCGTCAGCGTGTCGCTGCCCATCTTGGTCAGTGAGCCCGTGCCGGCGATACCTCCGGCGCCGCTGATCGTGTAGTTGCCCGCGCTGTTGTTGACGGTGACGGAGCCTGGGCTGACGGTGGTGTTGAGAGTGACGGCGTAGTTGCCGCCGCTGGTGTCGTCGAAGGCGACGTTGTCCTGGGCGTTGAACACCGTGGTGGTTGTGCCGTTGTTCCAGTTGGCGCTGGTTGTGGTGTCCCAAAGTTTATTGCCGCCGGCGTTGCTCCAGGTCAGGTTGGCGGGGTTTTGGATCAGGCTGGCATCGTCCACGAATAAAGCGCCGCCGGAATAACCGGGGTTATTGAAAAACGCCATCCATTGCACGGATACGGTCCCGGCGGGCGCGGTGGCGGTGACGCTGAGCTGGGTCCAGGTATCGGTCGGAGTAAGATCGGAAACCGGCACGGGCGTGACGTAGGTGCCCAAGCCGTTTCCCGTGCCGCTGGGGCCGGAGAAGAAGATCATTCGAACGTCGTCGGTTTCCGGTCCGTTGAGGAGATCGATGCCGCCGTTGGCGGTGCTGGAGTTGTCAAACCAGGCGGAGGCGGTGTAACTGTCGCCGGCGGTGACGGCAACGTCTTGGTAGATGCCGCCGTTGGGTCCGGAGAAGGTTTTCCCCATCTGCGTACCGGTGCGGGCGGTCAAGCCGTCGTCCACGCTGCTGGCGTAATATCCCGAGTAGGGGCCGAGCCAGTTGTTCCATCCGCTCCAGGGACCGGAGGTAGACATCGGCACGTCGCCGGATGAAGCGTCCGGCGCTCCATCAATACCGGCCTCGAAACCGGGATCCAGCAAGAGGTTTTGTGCCTTTGCGGACGAGGCGAAAGCCGCGCCCGCGATGCCTGCAATACAAGCCGCAAGTGCGGCCCGCCGACGATGATTGGGAATATTCCTCATGACTCCGCGCCTCCGAGAAGGGATGAAAACTCCGCGATAGTGTACAACCGCGTATGGGTTGGAGTGTAACCCTTGCGAGGTAGTTCGGCCATTCTATATCGCGTAAATAGTTTAATGTTTTGCGGCGTAGTCGCCCGCCGCGGCGCGCATCCCCCGCGGCGTGTCAAACCGGCCGGATTAATCGGACCGGAATAGAGCGTGCCGGCCGGACACTCGGGATAAAAGCGCTAAACCCCTATTCGTACCGCACGTCATCCAGATAAAAGGTAACTGGCTTGCCGTTGGCGGCCAGGACCCAGACAAAGCCGGTTTCGATACGGTGCAAATCCTTGCCCGTCAGGTCGATGCTGTATTGCTTCCAAGCGGTGGTCAGCGTGACATCCGGCAATTCCGCATGGTCCGAGTCGGGAAATTTCTTGTCTTGTCCGAGAATTCCTAGTTTAAAGGAAACGACTTCGCCGCCTTCTTCTCCGCGGGCCCAGAAGGTGAGCTCTTTCGCTCCGCTCAGGTCGAGGCCGCCGGGTTGATCGCCCCAGTTGTTGGCCGGATTCTGCCAGGCGATTCCACCGAAGCCGGTGGCGGCGTTGAATTGGCACTTCATGCAGGCCGCGCCGCTGTGAGGATTCGCGGCGCATTTATCATCCACTACGATGGATTTGGAATCGCCCATCCAACCCGACCCGATATAAGGACGATCACCCATGCCATCGGCATAAAGAACCAAAGGGAACTTCGTGCCCATCGCCCCAGAACCAGCCGTATTCACATGAACTGACGCCACGGCCGTCGCGCCGCCGCCGTGACCGTCATAGACGTAAGCATAAAGCCAATACGGCCCGACTCGATTGGGCATGTGAATCTCCGCGCCGTGAATATCGCCGGAGGAGATCGCATCGGGAAAATTTCGCGCCTCTTCCTGATGAGCGCCAGCGGTTTGGTATACCGCCGCATCGGAGGTGAGAACCCATTTAGCGGTCAGCGATTGGTTGTCGGGATCCGTCACGTCGAGCGCGGCATGAATCGTTTCGCCGCCCTTCACATTGTCCCGATCCAGCTTCATGGGCTGCATTTGCGGGCAGCGGTGCGCGGGGGCGCGGCCGGTCCACAGTTCGGACACCGTATCGACCGCTTCCAATCGCGTGCCATCAGGCAAGAACATTCCGAACCAGGTCGCGGTGGCCTCCTGCTTGTTACCCCACAAAAACGCGTAGGAGCCAAGACACAGTTTCCCCCGCTCGGGCAAAATCGTGCCGAGATAGGTCTGTCGATAAGCATCCGATTTGGCGGTGCTGGTGAGTTCGATCGGTGCTCCCCAGGCGTTGCTGCCCACTTCCCATGTGCCGGCGGGACCAAACTCAGTCAAGATGAACGGCTTAAAACCGCCGAGTTGGCGATACCGCCGCGCCACCGATGGGCCGCCCGCATAAGTATTAATGCCATGGATATCAATGTCAGGGCAGTATTTGTTGATGGAAGGCACGCGCTGCCCGCCGATCTCTGCGGTTACCGTCATGGTTGGATGATTGGGATCGAGTTTGTGGGCAACGGCGGCGATGTCCTGAACCGCGTGCCAGATCGCAGGGTCGTCGCCATTTTCGCCTTCCATCTCGTTACCGATGCCCCAGACGAGAATGGCGGGACTGTCCTTATATTTGAGGATGGCTTGGCGTGCGCGCGCGAACTGCTCGGTGACCTGCTTGGGATTGTGGTAGCTGAAGTGCTTGGGGCCGCCTGTGTGCTCGAGCCAGATGCCGACGGCGACTTTCAGCCCCAGTCGGCTGGCCTCGTCAAGTTGGCCATCGATGTTATCCGCGCCCCAGAGGCGGAAGGAGTTTCCGCCGCAGCGTTTAATCAGTTCCCGGGACGCGTCGCCGCCGGCCCCTTGAATAAAGAACGGATGTCCGTCGCAGAAGAGTTGCCAGTTGCCATCGGTCTGACGTAAATCAACGTGACTGGGTCCGTCCGCCTCCGCAGCGAAGACGCGATGCGATGAGCTGGTGATCAAAATTCCGACGAAGGCCGCCAAGCCGACCAGAAAGCGGCGGAACAAAAACATCGAATCCTCAAAAGCGTCAGGCTCTGTCTGAAACCCCCGCGTGGGATTTTCAGACAGAGCGCTGTCCCGACCCCGCGTGGGCACAGGGGTCATATTATTAGGCCCGGCGACGACGGGCACCCAGCGCGGCAATAACGCCAGCGCCCGCGAGAACCATGGTGGTCGGTTCGGGCACAACCGGGGCAATCACCGCGCTGCCGAGGCTGGCTTCTTGAGCGAGGCGCGCATCGGGCCCGATGGTTTCAAAACCGTATTGAACTACATCCCCGGCTGCGAGGCCAGGGAAAGTGATGCTGCCTAGACCAGGGATCAGCGGAGCGGACATATCGCCAATGTAGTAGGAAAAGGAGGGGCCGAAGGCCTTGATGAAAGCCGACGACGTATACGGTGCAACCAGGGTATTGGACAGCACGTTGTAATTGAACGTGTAGCTGGTGTCCGTGATGCTGGGATTTTCCGCGTAAAGAAGAGCATCCATAATCTTGTTACCAGGAGACGTACCCGAGGCGTCCTGCCACCAATAGGTGCTAAGCGGAACGTCGCGGTCGATACTGGTGTTTGGTGAGACGGTGACGGTGGAACCAGAGAAGCTTGATTCCAGATCGGCCGCGCCCCAAACCTGATTAAAGTCGGCCGCACCGCCGTTGGACGGCAGTTCGGAGACGAACATGTAACCATCGGTCATTTTTGTCGGATCGACGGTGACGACGGCTGCTTTAGCATGGTTCACACCACCGAGCAGCACGCAGGCCACGGCCGAAGCCACGCCGGCGATTGAAAGACGCGCAATCAAGATTGATCCAATATGCATGTTCCATCCTCCAAAGAGTTGTAAATCAATCCGCCGGCGGCCCACGCACGCCGAACTTACTCGTTTCGGTGGCGACCGCGCCACTGACGAATTTCAGTATACGTAAGACGCAAACGGGGGCCAGCCCATTTTGCGTAAATCATTTAATAAATAGCGGCATTGGCCGCAGATGACGGATCAATATCCACAAAGCGCGAAGATGGGCTATGGGCGAGGTTTATTCAGATGAGATCACGCGATACCCGTAAACGTCAGCGGGCCGGCAAGGGCAACCACCGGCCCGCGGCGAGTCTCTCATTCCCATCAGCCGAGATCACGGATTCACGTCAATGTTCTTGCCAAGAAGATCGGTCTTATAGGGCTGAGGCGGGTGGAGCTGCGCTCCGCCAGGATTCCGTTGGATGAAGTGAGCTTCAACGTGGCCATCGACGAAAAGGAAGTTGGCGGCGGAGTTGTTCATGTGCCGCCAGCGAATATCGCCGTCATACGTGACGAAGGGAATCGCATTGCCCGCCCGGTAGTCCGGTGCGATCGCGCCGTTATCCACGTTGGCGCCAGGGTTGATCGGCGTTCCGTCATCAGCGGTCGGATATTGATAGAGCAAGTAATCCTGCTTGACCGTTCCTGTTGAGGTGAGGAATCTCCACGCGTCGATCGAAAAGGCCGTTGCACTGGCTCCCCAATAATTCGCGTCCGGCTTGCCGCCGATGGAATTATAGTTATACGCAATCTGCACTCCGCACAGGATCAAAACGATCTCTGATGAGCGTTGAACGTGGGCGAGCTTATAGGGGACGTTCGCCTTATAGATCGTTGGATCGCTCGCTATCCCGTTGCCGACATTGGGCATCAATCTCGGATGGCACGAGTAGTCGAGCCCCTCGTGGCCGCTGATACCATCAACGTCCAGGAACACGCCTCGATTGAAAGATTGCCATCCCCCGGTAGTGCCCTGTGCGTCATAGCTGCTGCCCAGGCGGCTGGAGAGTTCATTGGAAACCAGGGTGGACCAGTCTCCAGCTTTGGTGGCGTCATATATGTTTGGGTTGGCGTTTCCGTTCCAGTAGCCGTAGGGCAACAAGCCTTTGTTGTCATGGGCATAAAGGTCGATCGCCTGCCCGAGTTGTCGTAGATGCGTCTGACAGGTGACAAGATTCGCCTGTTGCCGGGCCTTGTTCAGCGCGGGAAGCAGAATTGCCACCAGCAACCCAATGATGCCGATGACGACCAACAACTCCACCAAGGTGAATGCCGATGCCATCCGGCGTGTGCCACGACGAAAGAGCGCCTCGCGTCCGCAACGATCAAAATCGCAATTGCGTTTTCGCGTCATGAACATTTCCTTCCGCCGGCGGAGATGTCGCTTGCGGCGTTGCCCAGGCAAATGTGAAATGCCGCTCCTCAACCACCATGGTATTGTAATTTGCCAAAGCTGCGATGATATGTTATTTCGCGTAAAAGATTAAATGATTTGCGGCAAGGGTTGAAGGCATGCTTCGGATAGGAATCCAGGTTGACTTTGCCGGCGGCTACGGACGCGGCGTGCTGCGCGGCGTCATGGCCTACGCGAATTTGCGCACCGACTGGGAATTCGAGATGCCGCCGATGTACATGCTCTCCTCCGGAACGGTGGACCTGCGAAACGTGGACGGAGTGATTGCCATGATTCACGCCTTACGCAGCTTCGACCGCTTTCGCCGCGCCCACGTACCGATGGTCAATTGCGCTCGCACGATATCGGCGCGGCAACTGTCCCGAGCGTACGTGCCCACCGTCCTGCCCGACGATAGGGCGGTGGGGAAAATGGCATTCATCTATTTCTGGGATCGACTGTTTCGCTCGTTCGGATTTTGCGGACATCCCACCGCGTCGTGGTCGGTCCTGCGGCGCGATGCCTTTGCCGCCGAGTGCCGCCGCGAAGGCGTCTTTTTCAGCGAGGCCGCCGCCGCCAACGAAGTGCCGCAGGATTGGATCAAGTCCTTGCCTCGCCCCTGCGCCATTCTCGCCGCCAACGACCGCTATGCCTGGCACGCCACCGACGTCTGCCGTGAAAGCGGCATTTCCGTTCCCGAGGAAATCGCCGTGCTCGGCGTTGACAACGACATCCTGCTGAATGAAATGGCGCGGCCGACGCTCTCCAGCATCGACCTGGGGGCCGAAAAAATCGGGTTCGAGGCGGCGAAGATCCTCGACGGCTTGATGAAGGGACAAGCCTCGCCTCGCGAGCCGGTGGAAATCGCCCCACACGGCGTCATCACCCGCCACTCGACCGACGTGCTGAGCATCGAAGACGAAGTGGTCGCCGAGGCCGCCCAATTCATCCGCCAGCATGCATCGGAGCGGATCAGCGTGGAAGATGTTTTGAATGAAGTGGCGATGAGCCGGCGCAATCTGGAGCGTCGCTTTCGCCGCGTGATGCGCCGGAGCCTACTGGACGAAATCCGCCGCGTGCATCTCGACCGTGCCGCCAAGCTGCTGCGCGACACCAGCCTGGACATTCCGAGCATCGCCGAACAATCCGGCTTCGCCAGCCACGTGCGATTCAGCACTGTTTTCAGGGAGCAGCTTGCGGTGACGCCGACGGAATACCGCCGCAGTCACCGGCTGGGAATGAGCTAAGTCTAATCCCTCCGCAACGTCGCGGGGTTAAATTCCACTTCCAGTTGCTGCACCGTGCCCCGTCGCTGAAAAATCTCCTGGCTGATGCGGGGATCGAGCCGTTGCGATTCCACGCGCATCGTTGAACCATCCGACCGCCAGAGGCGGATGCTCGTTGCTGAGTTCTGCTGCGCCGCGCGGTAAACCACCGGCACCTGGCAGAACGTGAATGCCGCCATCCCCGGCTCCAGGTCGATGGATCGTGGTGTGTCGTCCAACGCCACGAACGAATAACAGACGGGCTCAGTGAGCAATTCCCGTTTGCGCAGCAGCCGAGGGTCGAAGCAAATCCCCCCATTACGAACGCGCAGGCCCCATTCCCCGAGCCGGGTCAGGATCTCCTCCTTGACTCGACCGGTCATGCCGGGCTGGCGGGCGCCGCCTTCAAGTGGCGTGTGCGAATAGGGGTCCGTGGGAAACGCCCCATACTCTGAGGCCGTCTTGTCATATTCCAATCCGGCCCGCACGCGATAATAAGCATCGGCCAATGCATCGATCTCCGCTGCAGGCGCTTTCTGATCGACGGCCCGCCAGAAACATTCCTGCACCGCCAGCAGCAGCTTGGAGACCATGTGCCAATAGATACAGCCAATGCCTTCATAGGCATACATCGCTTGCGACCGACCGGTGAAGGAATCGTGATCGAACACCTCGTCATAGAGCCTCAGCACCGCCGGTCCATGCGCCGTCACCAGATCTTTCCAACGGCGATCGACAGCGAGGCGCGACAAGGCTTGTTTCACCGAGCCGCTGTTTTGAAAGTTTCCGTTGAAGCGATACACGCCATCCGCGTCGCGGGCAATGAGCGAGTTGTCTGAGGCCTTGACCAACGCCGACAAAAGCGGCGAGCGGCTGATAGCCTCGGCCGGCACAACGTTCTTTTCCAAAAAGCCGGGAAGCTCCTTCAGCGGATAAAGCATGAAACTCCGCTGATCGATTCTGAACAGCCGGCTCTTGAACATCTCCGACAACAGCGACAGCGACTGGCCGGCGTCAATCATCCCTGAACTCAGAATAGCCACCTGCCCTTCAAGCATTTCATCGAGATGGCGTATGCTCGCCAGGTGATCGCCCCCGGAAAAATCGAGCATATGGTATGAATGAAACAGTCCGTCGTCGCGCCAGTTCGCCGCCAGCGAATGTTCGATGTAACGCGACGCGAGCTTCAGAAACTCAAGCGCTTCCCTCAGCCGCCATGATTGCTTTCCTGAAAAGCCATTGGCGTAAACCACGCGGCGATATTCTTCGAACGCCGCGCCCAGTTCATCCATGAGAGTCCGCCGGCCATCCGGAGAAAAGCGCGGCTTTTCGAGAAGGTCCTGCCGATTTTGCAGCACGCGGTGAAGATCTTGCGCCCATTTCACGACCTCGATGGAAATCTCGTAGCTTTGCTCGGCGATCGGCGTCAGAAGTCGCTCGAGGAACGACGCGTAACGTCGCAGGTGCGCCAGCGTCACCGCGGAAACGCCGTAGCCGGGCAGCGCATTGTTGGCATCATTCCACTCGGGCCGCTGGGTGTTCATCCATATCCCGGCGTCGGGCACGAGATTGGACAGTTTCGAGAGCAGCGGCAAGAGCAGCTTTTCCAGCAGCGTCGCGTGATAAACATTTCCCGCTCGATCCTGGAGGAGCTTGCCATCAGCGCCCATCGCCGCGATGCGGAGATCGATGCGCTCGGCTTCGGCGGAGTCCCATTGAATCGCCTCCCGCGGGTTCTGCACGATGGCGCGGTAGAGATCGAGCCGATAGGGAACGTTGGCATAGCTGAATACCGCTCGCCCCAGCAGCGATTCCAGCCGACCGGGATGAAAATCGCGGGAAAGCTCCAGAAACTTCAGCAGATAGTTGATCTGATGGTCCCCCCAATACCCAATGTGAGCCCACGGGTCATTCGGTTTTGGGGCCTCCCAGTCGATTCCCTCAGAAGTGATCCGATACGGATTGAACCCATCGACCGTTGAGGCGTTGACGAATTTCGCGACAAATCCGTCGATCAGCGCGGGATACGCCAGCGCCAGCGCCTCCCAGTTTTGAAAGATGTCCCGCCAGTTCCCCTCGTACCCGATCCGCGCGCTGCCATCCGGATTGCGCAGGCGAATGGAAAACCAATTCCACGGTCGGCTCGGATCCCCATGCCGCCGGCTGAAAAAAAGCGGAAGATACTCATAAGCCAGCCGCGTCAGATCGCTGGAGCCCAATTCGTTCATCAGGCCCACGAGCTCCGCGACTTCGAGCGTATCAGGCAGCTTCTGCAATAGAACCGAGTGCTCCGTAAACACCGGAAGGTTGCGATCGCGAACGAAGTTTGAGAATTCCGCGGCCTTGATGTGCCCGCGCCCCAACGGCACGCCGCCACGCATCGCGTTGAACAGGACGTTGGTGAGGTGGTGCGCGCACGTCATGCGATCGCTGGAAATCTGCAATCCATCGACCCCGGCGACGATGCGGAGCAGGTTGTCCTGGCTGCGATCAATATCCTCCCGCACCGCCTGGCGAACTCGCTCGCATCGGTCGCGCAAAATCGCCCGCGTCCTGGAAACGCTGATGTGATCCTGATCGACGTCGCAGACGATATCCCAATCGGCGCTTTCGCGGGGGGAAAGATTAAGCGATGTGTGCAGAAAAAATGCGCCGCGCTGCCCGGCGACAAGCCCGGTTGGCGTCAGTCGGCGACCCTGGCGAAAATCGCTTCTTGCCTCTTCGCGCAGCAGAACGGACGCATCTGCCAGCCCGCGGCTCCAAACCGTCGTCGCCGTCAATGCTTCCGACGGCTCGGGACGATCGGTGACCGTCGCGGTGAGGTGATACATCGCCAGTCCCGTCGCCGAGTCCAGCTCGCTTTGCTTATATGCATCGACAAGCGAACTCAGGTTCTGCTGCATCGCCAAATGCACGCCGGCGGGAAGAATGTTTAAAAGCCCGTCGAGCAATTCAACGCAAACGTCGGAATCATCATCATTGACCAGCGAGGCGACCCTCACAAATCCAAATCGCGTACTCGTCGCCCACGTGTAGCGGAAAATCAGGCCCAATTGCTGATGAATCTCCTCGAACATCAGGCGATTGCCGAGCGAGTTCTTATAAAGGTTCCGCTCAACAGCGGGAGGGCACGACTGGCAGGCAAACGGCTCCCACAACACGGCCGGCCCCCCGTCGCGGCTAACCCTCAGCAATGTCGCCGCCCCCGAAGTCCCCTGTCCGCGATGCAGCCGATCAACCGATTCATATGGAAACAGCGCATGGTCCGCATCCACGCGCCCAGCGGTTAGACCGCCCGCCGATGAAGCATACATCCATAGATCGGATTCGTTGGTGACGGAGATCAGAAACGGCTCGAGACGACCGTAATCGGGTATCTGGTACATCTCCAGGCCGTCGATAAGCACGAATCCTTCGCGGCGCACACGGCGTCCGACCGCTGGCACAATTTTGGAAGAAACCCTCATGCCGATTACTCTCTCTACCAGCCGGGCTCCGACAACGAAAGACCCGTTTTGAGCGATTTATCGCCCGGCCATATGACGCCAAATGTACCATGGAAATTCCGCCGCGTTTTCAATTTAATATCATATTTTGCGGCATCGCCAATCGTAAGGCGCCGGTGCCAGACCTGGTGGCTTTCCGGGGTTCTTCCGCAAAGTTGGTGATGTCCACCACTGCTTGCGGCCCGCGTATTTCGCATCGGCTGCGGTCCTCGTGAAATTTTACCTGCACGTTCCCCCTAACGCCGTTCGGTCCTATCTTCGTGAAGTCGTGCTGCGGGGCATTGGGATTCCGAACGTATTGCCAATCTCCGCTGGCGTTTCGATCCGCGAACATTGCTTCGGCCATTGCCCCATTCAATACGTTCAACCCCGCTCGGTTGCCCGCCAACGACATCACCCGCACCGGATGTTGGGCCCACGGAAGAAGAAAGTTCGTCGATGCCGAGAAGACGCACCCGGCCATTGCCGCTGAGGCGGTGGGGATCATCCGTCTACTCTATGCGGTCGAAGAACAGGCCAAGGGCAAAACCAATGAGGATCGCTTGTGCCTGCGGCAAAGCCAATCACAACCGATTCTGCTCCGCCTGCTCGAAAAGCTCTGGGCGTGGAAAGAGCAGTTGCTCCCGAAGCACCCTATGGCTGAGGCGGTCAATTACACGCTTAGACGCGATCACGGTTTACGCGAAGCGGGTTTTTGCCCAAGTGCAATTGCGCTTCCATGTTGGTGGTGGTTCTTTCGCCCATCAACGGCCCTGGGCGCGGCGGGCATCGAGATCCCTTTTCATCAGGTCAGTCGTCTTCGCATCAATCGTGTAGAACAACATGAACACCGCGCAAGACATGTAGAGAACCCCGGGAATGACCGAAACCAGCAGCTTGATGCCCAGCAGCGCGGAGGCGGTCTGGATGGCGTTCGGCACGTAATTGAAAACCGTCAACAGCCAGCCAGCGATCGCGGCGCCGATGCCCCAGCCGGCCTTCTGGGCGAAGGTGGCAGCGGAGAAATACAAGCCCGTCGCGCGCCGGCCGCTCTTCCATTCGGAATAATCCGAGGAATCGGCAATCATAGTCCACAGCAGGGGCACCGCCGGGGCATAGGCCATCTTGGCCAGAATGTTCAGCGTGTAGATGGTAACGATGTTTTTCTCGCCCGGCAGATACAGCGAGATGAAAAAGAGGCCGGAAACGAGCGAGCTGGCGATGAACACGTTCCGGTTGCCGAACGCCTTGGCCAGGGGCTTGGTAAGCGGCAAGGCGACGATCAGCGCAAGGGTGCCGATCACGTTGAACAATTGGACATTCTCTTCCTTGCCGACGTAATACTTGAAGTAATAGACAATCGCCGCGTTTTGCATGGCGAACATGATGAACGAGATGATGCCGACGCACGCCAGAATGAACCACGGCCGGTTCTTGAAGAGGTTCTTGACGTCTTGCTTGAGGGAGCTGGGCAGGGCGGTGGACGGTTGCACCCGTTCTTTGGTCGTCATGAAGGTGATAAAAAAGAAGACCAGGCTCAGGAAACCGAACAGGATCACGGTGTACTGAAAGCCCAGCGCCTTGTCGCCGCTGCCAAAATACTTGGCCAGCGTCAGTGCCAGACCCGTGACGACCAACATGCCGACGAAAGCGCAGGTGAAGCGATAGGTGTTGAGGCCCACTCTTTCATAGGTGTCGGAGCTCATCACCGCGGCCAAGGAAGAATAAGGCAGATTGACCGCCGCGTAGGCGGTCATCAGCAGCACGTAGGTGGCGCCGGCGTAAATGATCTTGCCCGTCTCGCCAAAATTGGGTGTGGTAAAAGTCAGGACGGACAGAACCGCGTAAGGGACGGCTCCGAACAGGATGTAGGGCCGGAATTTGCCCCAGCGGGTGTGCGTGCGGTCCGAGATGATGCCGATGACCGGGTCAATCCCCATGTCCCAGAATCGGGCGATCAACATGATGGTGCCGGCCGCCGCAGCGGGAATCTTGTAAATGTCCGTGTAGAAGAAAAGGAGCCAGAACCCCACCATGTCCCACACAAAATGCGAGGCCGTGTCGCCCAGGCCGTAACCGAGTTTCTCCTTGAAGGTCAGCTTGCCGGAAGTTTCGTTTCGTTGGCGCGCACTCGCGGCCGCAGGTAGATCCGCAGCGGGAGAAGCTTTTTCAACAGGGTTCATTTTTAGAAACTATCTCAATTGAGTCTGATCCGATAGAGGCGTCGGTACCACTGCAGCAGGTACGCGAGCTTGATCTGGCCCAGATAATTCGATGACTTTTTCGCGTAGCGAACCAAGATCGCGCGACATTTGCTTAGCCAGCCGTGCGTCCGTTCCACGACCCATCGACGGGCCGGGTGGCGCTTGCGGCCACGTTCGTCCAGCTTTTCCTCGCCAATCTGGCGGACGTGCGGCACGTACCCGAAGACTTTCGCCGTCGCATCGCACGGCGCGCCAGAACACCCGCGGCAGCCAAACCGAGCAACCCGAAGGATGTGGGCTCCGGCACGTCGGCCATCAGGCCGTTGGCGGCCGCGAAGGCGTCAACCGCGGCCCAGTCGGCGGCGGGCAACGCCACGTCAGCCCCGCTGGCCGTCTTGCCGAGGTTGGTGACCAAGGCAGTGAAGTCGGAGCCGGTGACCGTGCCGGTGTACAGGAAATCGCCCTGATCCCACCCCGACACCGACTTGCCTAAGTTGGTGGCCAGGATGGTGAAGTCAGTGCCGGTGACCGTGCCGGTGAGAGTCGCATCGCCGAGAAGGGTGTATTTGATCTCGATCTGATCGGAGGAGAGGCCAGCCGGATTGCCGGGATCGGCCGAATCGGCGTAACCGATGCCGTAATTGGGGTTGGTCTGTGCCATGGTGGACATAATGCCTGTGCCATTCCACGAACCACCCGCGTTTCCGCTGGCGATCAGCGCGGCAATCGATGCGATCGGATCCGGACCGGAACCATAGTTGATGATCACATGGTTGTTGTTGATGTCGAACATGCCGTTGCCGCTGATCGAGAGGCTGGTGATTTGAGCCAAGCCGGTGCTGACGCCAAGTTGCAACGTACCGCCTGTGATGTTGACCGCACCCGCCGGTAGCGCGCCGTTCACTCCGACCACGAGTGTTCCGGCGGAGACATTCGTTCCGCCGCTGTACGTGTTCACTGTGTTCAACGTCAATTTGTCGCTGCCGATCTTGGTTAGCGAGCCTGTGCCGGCGATGCTGCCGGTGCCGCTAATCACGTAGTTGCCGCTGCTATTGTTGACGGTCACAGAGCCGGGGCTGACAGTGCTGTTGAGCGTGACGGCGTAGTGGCCGTTGTTGTTATCGTCGAACGTGACATTGTCACCGGGATGAAAGACGGTCGTGGCACTGCCGCTATTCCAGTTGGAACTTTCCGCATTGTCCCAGAGGGTGCCGCCGCTCGCATCATTCCAGGTGAGACTGATGGGCACCTGCGCCTCCAGCGCAAGACCAGCCGCCGTCAGGTTCCATCCAACCACATCCAGTGCCGCCAATTCGTTGGGCCCGATGTTAGGTTCCACTGCGGGTGTGATGCCAGGAATGCCAAATGCATCCTGTACTTGCGGCGGGTTGTTCGCCAGTCCGTCGGCCGGAACAACGCCGTCTCCCCAGTCGCCAAAGTCGGCCCCGTTGTTGTCCTGGTTGAAATGCACAAAGTCGGTGTTCCCCCCGTCGATCGAAAAATAGGAAGAAACTCCTGGAGAAGTCGAGAAACTTCTCGTGCCCGGGGCGCTATATCGGAATAAATCCAGCGGACCTACGCTTCCATTGCTTTGACCGGCCAGAACCTGATTGAGCTGCGAACCAGGGCCGCCGATGCCCAGGACTTCGTCAATCTCATGCGCGATCACCGATTGCAGATCGAAATCGTTGGGATTGGTGCCCGGCCGGGAATCATTTACGATTGCGGCGTTGAAGAGGATCGTGCTGTCGGGCTGACCCGATGGTGGATTGGCGATGAATCCCAAGGCCCTAAGAAGAGGCAAGGTGGCGGCAATATTTCCATTTCCATTAACCGGATTGTTCGGCCCCGCTGGAAGGGTGGCCAGCGCAATGGCGTCATCCACAGAGAGGGTCTGACTGTTTTGAAGAGCCGAAAGGTAGCTGCTATACGATGTCTCGCCCAAAAAGGTTTCGCTTTCTCCGAGACTACTGTTGGTTTCCCCGAATGTGATATTGACGATGACGGGGTTGGCGAGATCGCTCTCAATATTCGAAATCGCCGTGTTGATCGTCGTTTCGATCGCCGTGGCGTTGGGATCGCCCGCAATCGAGCTGTTAAATGACGGAATGATGGTGACATTCCCGCGTGCATGCGCGGCAAATGTCAACAATCCGCCCGAAACCAAACGTACCCCCCAAACCGCACGAGTGACAACGGCAGTTCGCCTGGACTTTCTCATATTGACCTCCGAGAGATGACTCCTTTTTTGCGTGCTTCATTCCCCGGAATCCTTGGTAGACGGGCCGCTCTGAAATTAGCTCGCGATAAGAATGCCGGATCTGGTCGATAAGTTCGACGACTGCATATGGTCTCCAGCAGCAATCCCGCCGGCGTGAACACGTCCGCGGCGGCCAGAATTCCCTCCGCCGCCTTGCCGATCAGAAACGGCATCTCCTTGGGCAGCCGGTGAGCCAGGCCGTAATGATCCTGGTGCGGGTGGGAAATGACAACGCCGAGCAGGTTGGGATCAGGTGCATCAAACCCCTTGATGGGATGCAGCGGGAAGGTGTCCGGGTCGGCCACATCCAACGGCAGGCCAACGTCCAGGACAATCCGCTTTCCCTGCGATTCAAGCTCGACGCAGGTGCCGCCGATCTCCTTCGTGTCTCGGTGGATGCAGGCCCTCATCGCTCGGGATCCTTGTCTTCGCGCAACTGGCAGTCCAGCATCAACCGATAGACGTAGCGGTTCGGCCGGTACTCCTGCCAGAAAGGCCGGTCATCGCCGCCCATGCTCTTACAGACCGCCGCCGCCACGGCGGGGCTGCGGCTCATTCCCTGCTCGCAGTGGACCACCACCGTCCCGATCTTTTTCTCCCATTTCTTCACGAACAACCAGATCCGCCTCGCATCTTCCTCGGTCATGAGCGTAACGTCTTCAGCGAGAGCCGCGCCGCCTGCCGGGTCTACATCGTGAAAAGCCAAATAAAGCACGTCCCGCAGGCCCGATTGCTTCGGAACCCGAACCTTCTGCCTTTCCGGGTCACGAATCGAGATCAGGATGTAGCTCGACCGGACGAGGATACCTTGCTCCACGGATTCCCTGTCTCGGACGATGAATTCCATCTTTGCAACCTTCGGGGGATTTTAATCCGACATTTCCAATTCCATCACCATCAGTGGTTGCCGAGATTTCTAAGAGTGAATTCGCCCGAAAGTCCGGAATCCGAATCGGGTGCAATCCAGACGTTGAATTTGCCGGGCTCGGTTATCAGTGTTCCCTTTGCGTTGTAATAGGCCAAGTCGTCGGACTTCAGGAGGAATTCGACCGTCTTTGTCTCTCCCGGCTTGAGCCGGATGCGTCGAAAGGACTTGAGCTCGCGAACGGGTCTGGTCAAGCTGCCGACGAGTTGACGCGTGTAGAACTGGACGATCTCATCGGCTTCGACGAGGCCGGTGTTGGCGATGTCGGCGGAAACCGTGAGCTGGCCACCGAGGTCCAACTGAGGCGATGAAACCCCCAGATTCGAATATCTGAACGTGGTGTAGGACAGGCCATATCCGAAGGGGTACTCTGGGGTGAAGCTCTCGTCGATGTACTTGGAGGTGTATTTTTCGTCAGCGTAGGGTCCGCCGACGGATGCCGGGCGTCCGGTGTTCATGTGGTTGTAGTAAATCGGGATTTGCCCAACAGTTCTGGGAAATGTGGCCGTCAGTTTCCCGGAGGGAATTGAGTCTCCCAAAATCATATCCACGATGGCGGGGCCGCCTTCACTGCCGGGGTGCCATGCCCACAGGACCGCGTCCATCTTCTGCGCGGTGTCATGGAATGTCAGCGGCCTGCCTGCCATGAACACCGCGATCATCGGTTTGCCGGCTTTGGCCACCTCCGTCGCCAATTCCTCTTGCGCGCCGGGCAAATTTAGATATGCCCGCGAGCTGGCCTCACCGCTCATGCTCGCATCCTCACCGAGAAAAAGAATCACCACGTCTGCACCGCGCGCCGCTTCCAATGCCGCGGGGAATTTTCCCCGACTCTCGTCCCGGCTGTTCTTCAAACCTTGCGCATAGGTTACCCGTGCTTCACCCAGGGCTTTCCGAAACGCCATCAGCGGCGTGATTGACGGGCTTTTGGGGTCCGCTGCCCAAGTCCCGAGCTGATCCCTCGGACTATCCGCCAGCGGACCGATGATGGCAATTCTCCCGACAGACTTCGCAAGCGGCAACGTTCCATGCTTATTCTTGATCAGCACCAGGCTTTGCTCGGCCAACTGTTTGGCAATGGCTAGCGCTTCCGGTGTGGGGGCTGAGGGTTTTTCGGGCGTGCGCTCTCCCTTCGGGCCGAATAGCCCAAGCCGCAGCTTAATTCGCAAAATATTCCGCACCGCTTCGTCGATCAGGCGCGGATCAAGTTGACCGCTCTGGATCAGCGACTCTCCGTGGTCGTAGTAACTGGTGCTCACCATTTCCATGTTGACGCCGGCGGTGATCGCCTTCATCGCGGCGTCACGAGGATCGGCGGCATAGCCGTGCTCAATCAACTCCGTTACTGACTCATAATCGCTCACGACAGGGCCATCAAATTTCCATTCGTCGCGCAGCACCTGACGCAGGGTGAACTCGTTCGCGCTGGCGGGTATGCCGTTTAGGTCGTTGAATGCGGACATGAAGCTGGCGATTCCCGCTTCCCTCGCGGCTGCAAACGGCCGCAGGTAAACGTTTCGCAGAAGAGGCTCCGGAATCCAGGTCGTGTTGTAATCCCTACCGCCCTCCGCGGCCCCGTATCCGACATAATGCTTTCCGCAGGCGGCGATCGATTCCGCGTCCGCCAGGGCGTCTCCCTGGAATCCGTGCACCATCGCCGCCGCCAAAACGGCTGACAGATGGGGGTCCTCGCCCAGAGTCTCGGCAGTCCGACCCCAGCGCGGATCTCGCGAGATATCCATCATCGGGGCAAAAGTCCAGTGAATGCCCTCACGGGCGGCCTCACGGGCGGTCGCACGCGCCGCCCGTTGGATCAACTCTGGATTCCAACTGGCTGATTCCCCAAGCGGAATCGGGAAGGTGGTTCGGAATCCGTGGATCAAATCGGCCCCGAAAATCAGTGGAATTCCGAGCCGGCTTTCCTTCATTGCGATGTGCTGGGCCTCGGCCCTTATTGATGGGGTCGCGCCACCATAAAACGATCCCCATCTCCCGTTGCGCAGCTCGTCCCTGACCTTGTCCGTCAGTTTTTCCGGAAATCCGGTCTGCGACATCTGGCCCAGCTTTTCCTGAAGTGTCATCTTGGCGATCAGGTCATTAATTCGCTGCTCAACATCGCGACGGTCGCTGGCGGGATCTGCAACCACGATCGCTGGAGCGCATGCAATTACGGCGACGAGAGCGGCTGGGAAAAGAAGCCTATAAAATGTTCCCATCCTTGCATTCTCACAATTTCAGCTTAAATCTCCTATGTGACCGACACCGCGCGACCCTCGTGAGGCGTTGGCCCTCATGATACACAGGATCGAGCGGATTCGTGTGACCTGGAGCCACGAAGCAGTCTTAGGACGGCTGAAGCACGGCGCGCTTCAAGCCTGTTCCAGCGGTTGTCGCCGGTAGCCGGCACCCTTAGCGCTATGACCCGAAAATCTCCCGCCGCAGCGCCCCCATTTGCGCGATCATTTCATTTACGTCGCCGAGACTTGCCCTGATCTGCCGGGGTGAATCGGGATCCGGCCGGTGGCAGAACCCGTTGGCCTTGAACCGGTATTTACCCTCATCCGACCGCGGCCCGGTGGATCGCAGCCAGGGCTTGCGGTCCAGGCACTGTTGCCGCAGCCGCTGGCGATCGTGTTCATCCCATGGCCGGCGTTTCGACCCGTTGATCTTCCCGGCCAACACCCGCCGCGGGTTCTTCTGTTTGGCCGGCAAACCGGCCTCCGAAAGGTCCATCATGGCCGTTACCTTCTAGTTCGCTCTGACGACATGAAAAAGAAGCTTCAGTCTTCTCCGCCGCCGACTGATCGACGTAAGAGACCTGCTGGCCAGCCGTACCCGTCGCAACGTTCTGCTGGTGAATGACGGCGAAGGACTTGGCCGATGCCGGCTGTCGGTACTGTTTAATTGACAGGGCAAACCGCCGGATCTCGCCCATGAGCCGCGTGGCGGCATGGTTAAGAACCTTTACTGCCTCAACGTTTTGAGCCTCGTGAGCGCGCAGTTGCAACTGGAGCAATCGCTGGTGGGCGACGACGATCTGGTCAAACATGATTTGCCCCAACGCATCCGTTGGTCTCTCGGTGTTTGGGTAAAGGCTGCCCAGGTACGTTCTAGCGCCCACGATGCTGACCGCATCCGAGCCGATGATTTCACTGATGCAGAGGGGCACCATGAGGTCACGGGCAGTTATGCCCTCGCGTTTCACCTGTGGCCAATCGCCAGGAAATGCATAAGTCAGGCGGGGTGGGCCCTGCTTCTTCTTGGCGGGTGTGTCTGGCCCGTGATTCGGCGCGGATTCCGCCGCCGGCGTAGGGGGTGGCACCGGGCTATGCTCGGGCCGTTTGCCTCCAATGGGCGATTTCACACGCCTACAACCACTTGATTCGGCATGCGTAGGTTGCTTTTTGGGCTGCTCGGGCACTCGTCTGTCGTCCATGACGTGGCTCCTTTAGATTTAGCTGGATTTGAATTCTGGGAGACACCGGCCAATGGCGCCGGCTGAACCGCTGGTAGAGCGATGACACCATTACCATCACGTTCATTGCATTTGTCTTTGGGATCCTGGCCAGCCGGCTGTCGCTTAACCTTTGGCAGCACCCGCTCCAACTCGGGGCAACGTGGCAGCTTGGCTGCCAAACGGAGAATCTTCAGGTTGAGGGCGATCCGGGGATCGAGCTTCTTACCCCGTCGCCGGGCATCATCCAGGTAGCGACGGCAGTATTCCTTGACCATTTCGGGATCGGCCGGCTGCCCGGTCTGGACCAGCGACGCATAATCGCGGACCCGGAACCTTACTCTCTCCGCAAGTTCGTGGCGATCGGGATATTCCGGGTCCGGCCGGCCCAGGTGGTCACCGATCAGTAGGTCGAGGATGACAGGCCCACCCGCCAGCGCCATATAACGCCAGCACTCGTTTTCCTTGGGCGGCTTGGCAAAACTATGGGCGCGGATGGCATGCTCCAGCAACCAGTCCAGAGCCTGGCGGCAGACCAGCACATCGAAAAACGTCTCGGCATAGGCGGTTACGACGCCGGCGGGAATATTCATCTTTCCGGCGATCAATTCGACCGCCTCACAAAGCAACCGCGCCTCCAGTTCATGCCGACGGATCTCGTGCCCGATGAAAATGGCACGAGCCCCGTATAGTTCCGGCCATTTCCGCTCGACACGGTTTCGCTTGGCTTCGGTGCCGGCACGGTTAAGGGCAAGAAGAAACCGGCGTACCTGAACCATCCCTTGATCTTCCCATTTACGCGGGCGAGTTCCTTGCTGGACGTGGTCCAAAGCCGCTTGCCATCGCCAATCCGGGCTTCGGAAGGGTGAAAAGCTGCGAATATCCGTGGCAGGTTTGGGTGACATCCGTGTCACGCGGGTTCCTCTCTTTTCAGATTGTACCGGCTGACACACCAATGTGGCAAATGCGCATGATCTAAATAACGTTATTGAGATATAGCCGCAATTATTGATTGGTTGGCAACCATTGAGGAACCCGCGCCTAGGCCATCGCGACCGTCACAGGAAGCAACAGGAGAGGTTGGGCGCCGCGGCGATCCCGGAAGTATGAACCACGCCGATCGTGCGTCAGGATTTGTCTGGTGCGGAAATTGGAGGCCCCTGTTGGCTTTGAATACCGACGGCGACTTCCCGGAGCCATTTTAGCAGGCTTTTGCGCGGCCGATTTGATCAAACCGGCTGAAGGGAAGGGCAATGGCTGCTCGACGGCATCGTAAAACGGTGAAGCAGGCGATCGACGAAATCGGGGCGTTCCATGAAATCGGGCGCTGGACCCTACGAGACTTTCCGGATCACTCTTCCGGCGGGAAAGGAAAGTCGCTTGCTGCTAAATTGGGGATGACGCTGGACCATTTGGAAAAATCGCGGGTTTTCTACACGCAATTTTCAGAACTGGAATTGAATCGGCTTTACCGCGAGATTGAATTGGATGGGTTTCCAGTTGGCGTTCAGCACATCGTTCGATTGCTGCGGTTGCCTAAAAACCGCCGGTGGAAATTCCTGCGTGAAACTATCGAGCAGAAGTGGAGCTGCAGGCAACTGGCAAGTGCGATCCAGCAAGCGACCGGAAGGCGGCCGCGGACGGGCAGGACGCCAACCGTGAAGGATCGGGCGGAGGCTGTCCAAAAGCTCTTGCGGCTTTGCGAGGAGTGGCAGCGGCTGTACAAAGTGATTCTGGGATCCGGCAAAAGCCACGAGAATGGCGACGGAACGATCGTGGAGGCGTTGCCGCCGAGCCTCAACGAACCGATTCGGCAATGCGATGAGGCAATTCAAAGGCTCTATAGGACGCTGGGACGGTTTCGGAAGGTTTAGACGACCGGAGGCTTCAAATCGGAGGTTCGAAGCGGGGGCGTGTTCTGACCCCGCGTGCGCAATGGCCGGCTATTTCTTCCGCAAGGCGATATCCAATGCGGCATGAATTAATTGCATCTCATGGATTACATCGAATGCCTGCGCTATTCGGTATTCGCTGTAGGCCTGTGACAGTCGCAATGTCATAGATCGCGTTCGCCCGATCAGTCTGGAAAGAATGCGGCCCTTATGCGTTCGATCGCAAAGCCGTGGTTGACGTCGAAGGCCGTGCCGATGCGGAATTGGCCGCCCTTCATGGCATGGGAATTGACAACATGGCCGCAGACGGTCATCGGTATGCCTTCAGGGGTCGGCAGCAAGAGAACCAGCCGTGTTCCTTGAGGCAGATCGCAGGGCAGCAGCATTCCCGCACCGGCGCAGGAGAGATCAAGCAGCCTGACATGTACCAAAGTCTGATCGGCGTGCCCGATAGCAAGCATAGCCTGCAATTCCAGCTTCACTCGCTCGGGGCCTGGCAACGTCTATGATCTGATCCAGTTTACTTCGACGACCTTCGCGCCGGGCGACTTTTCATTTGTCTCCAGCAACCCTCTACTGGCGGGGAATTTCTCTTTCGACTCGCTAACCACGCCGGCTGAACTGCTGTTCACGATTACCGCCGTTCCCGAGCCCGCAACGGGCGCCGTGGTGGTGGCGATCGCGGTCGTTTCATTTTCCCGGCGATGGAAGAGATCATGTCGAAGCTCATCGATCCAGTAACGCCGCACCGCTACCCTGACGGAGGCGGATTTCGTCGCTTCCAGTCATCCGGTAACCACTGGCTGATTTGGCTGGTCGGCGTTGCCGGCAGGTTCGTCAGCAACTGCGTCAGGTACTTTTCGGACTTCAACCCGATCGGGCCGGCTTGATCGAAGATTAAGCAGTGTCTGCGATCGCTGGCGGCCGAGAACGCCTGAAGATGACGGAGGACTCCGCGTTCACGCACTGTTGGGCCGCCGCCCATTCCAAGATTTGGCGGAAATTCCGTCCTCTCCTACAGGCTTCACAAGCAATCCGGATGGGCTATCGTCGCCCTCAATGGCAAAGACCATTTGCTCGGGCCATGTGACACGCTCGCAGCTCGGGTTGACTGTCGCTGGCGGGGGTATTGCAAAAAGACAGAAGTTGCGCTTAACCCTTTATTCCCGTGGTGGCGATTCCCTCAATGAATGATTTTTGTGCCAAGAAAAAAAGTAGCAGCGCTGGCAAAATCACGAGAACGCTGGCCGCCATGAGAAGATGCCAGGACGTTCCTCCCGCCTTGCTCTGAAAATTCTGCAGACCCAGGACAAGAGTGAATTGTTCGGGTCTCTGCAGATAGACCAGCGGACCGAGAAAGTCGTTCCAGATCGCCAGGAAAGCGAAGAGCGCAACGACAGCCAGCGCCGGTCGGGAAAGCGGAAGAATGATCCGCCAGAAAATGCCGAACTCGCTGCATCCGTCGATGCGGGCGGATTCAGAGAGTTCGTTTGGGATGGTCATGAAGAATTGCCGCAGAAGGAAAATATTGAAAGCCGATCCGAACCAAAGGGGGACCCAAAGCGGCTTGAATGTTCCGAGCCAGGCAATGCCCGTGTGATCTCCAAGCCATCGGAACAGCGAGAACAGCGAGACCATCGTAACCGGGAAAGGCAGCATCATCGTGGAAAGCATGATGATGAACAGTGCATTTCGTCCGCGAAAGCGAAGCCGCGCGAATCCATAGGCGACGAGGGCGCTGGAAAGCGTCGTGCCCGTGACGCCCAGTATGGCAATGACGAGCGTGTTGCGCGTCCAGAGCAGAAAATTTGCCTTCTCGCTGCGGAAGACGTCGATGTAATTGCGCCATTGAATGGGGCTTGGCCAAATGGTCGGGGGATATGCGGTCGTCGCTGGGAGCGTCTTAAGACTGGTTGAAAGCATCCAGAGAAATGGAAGCAGGGCCGCGGCACAAATGGCAAATAGAAGCAGATGAGCGGCGAGTTTTGCGGGGCGGCCTGTTCGGTTGCGGCCGCGGTCGGCGCGCGGAGGGCCTGTTTCGCCTCGGTCATGTTCAGACAACGCGGCGATCGCTGAAACCGAATGCGGCCCGGTCGACGGCAACGCCGGTCCGTCAAAGTTGGTGTCTGAGGTCACGATGAACATCCCTGTTGGCTAATCACCGTCTAATTGCCCTGGTAGTGAACCCATCGTTTGCCTGACCAGGCGGCCAGTGCCGTCAGCGCCAGCACGATGAGAAGCTGGATCCATGCCATCGCACTGGCATAACCCATTTTCAGATAATTGAACGCATTGTCGTAAAGATACATCGTATAAAAGTAGGTGCTGCGGGCCGGTCCGCCGGAGGTCATGATGTACGGTACGGCGAAGACCTGCAGGGTGCCGATGATTCCCATGATGAGGTTGAAGAAAATGACGGGCGAAATGAGCGGCAGGGTGACGTGCCAGATCTTTCGCAGGGTTGTTGCGCCGTCGATGTTGGCTGCTTCGTAGAGCTCGCGAGGAACATCCTGAAGCCCGGCGAGATAGATGATCACGGTATTGCCGATGCCCCAGACGCTCATGAGCACCAGAGCCGGCATCGCCCAGTGGACGTCCGTTAGCCAGCCGGGAGGATTTGCCACTCCCACGCCGCGGAGCGCCGTATTGATCAGCCCAAGCTTCGTGTTGAACAGCCAAAGCCACAACATTGCCGACGCGACGGCGGGAACCAGCGAGGGCAGAAAAATGATTGTTCGGTAGATGGAGAGGCCGCGAATCTTCAGATTCAACAGCATCGCCACGCCCAGGGCGACGATCATCCCCAGCGGAAGCGCCATCAATGCATAGATTGCGGTATTCAGGACTACCTTCCAGAAGACCGGATCCTGAGCGAGCAGACGATAATTATTCAAGCCCTTGAACAGCGGGGGTTGAAGAAGGGAGTAATCGCAAAAGCTGTAATATAGCGATAGCGCGATGGGTACGAGCGTGAATGCAAAAAAGCCGATCAGCCATGGCGAAAGAAACACCAGGCCCCGCAATAACGCTCGAGTTTCAGAATGCAGTTTTGCCATACTGTTCAGCGTCGTTCCATGATAACGGCCCGCCTCGGTCTCGCTACCTCCGACGTTCGCGCTGATCTTCCATGAACTGGTCGTATTTCTGTTGCAGGCGCGTCTGCACTTGCCGGAGTCCTTCTTCGGGGGTCACCTGCTGCAGTTGCAGCCGCTGTATGAAATTTATCAGCTCATCGTTTACCTCGGGCAATATCGGGACCAGTTCGGTTGGATGGGCGTTGGGACTGGCGGCGAGATTGTCGAAAACCCGGATGTAGGGGTTGTTGTGATGGGCCAGAAAACCCTCGCTGACCTTGGCCAGCGGCGAGATCTTGCAATGGTAGTTGGCTAGCTTCTCCATCTCGTCTTGCCGATTGACGAACGCGATAAACTCGAACGCCTCACTTTTGTGCTTGGCGCCGCGGGGGATCACCAGGACGTCGCAGTTGCAATAGGTCACGTCCCTTAGCTTCGGGTCATAGGAAGGAAATGGTGCCGCCCCCCACTGGCCGTCCATGGACGGCTTGAGATGATTGATGAGATGCGCAAAAAAGGTTCCCTGCTGCACCATTGCCACGGTGGGAGCCAGGAACGGATTCTGCGGGGAATCGATGGTCCCGAAGCCCGATTGGAATTCCGCCACCGCCTTTGGGCCCAGACGCCTGGAATAGCTCTGAATCCACTGGTAAGCGCGCACCACCCCGGGGTCCGTGAACGTGAATTTCTGCCGGGCGCCGTTCCACCAGCTTCCGCCGAACCAAATGCAGGTGTAGTTGATGAACCACCCCGGTTCCGTCGGAAGATAACCAGCCAGCACAATCTGGCCGGATGGATCAATCCGATCGAGCGCTTTCGCATATGCATCCAATTCGGCGATTGTGCGCGGCGCGTGTTGCGGGTCCAGGCCTCGGGATTCAAGTTCCGGGGCGCACCGGCGAAAAATCTCCTTGTTGTAGTAAAGCGCCAGATCGAATGCCGTGCTCACAAGGCCATAGAGATGGCTGTCGTAGTGACATTCATCCCAGAAGACCTTCTTGTACGTTTTGGCGGTGATGCCGTGCTCCGCGGCCAAGTCGTCCAGCGGCTCTAGCGAATCCAAAGCGCTGAACTGCGGGATGTTTTGGTTGTAAAGGCCCGCCACATCCGGCGGCACCCCGGCGGCGATCGACACCAAAGTCTTCTGCTCGATGGCGCTCGTCGAGAGGTATCGGACATAGATGTGCTTCTCGTTGCCGACCGTGGAGTTGAAATCGTCAACAATCTGCCGCATCCCCGTTTCTTCGTCGCCAGTCCATTTCTCCCAATAGTCGACGATGACACAATTCTTCGGCAATTTGTCGCCGGCGCGCGGGCCGAATACAAGCAGACCAAGTCCGGATGCGACCAGCGCGGCAACGACGAGGTGTTTGGTTCCGCTCAGAATTCCCGTGCCGAACGATGACATGCTGGCCCTAATTCTCACCGCATCCGCGGTCAGGCGCGCGGACGATGAGTGCTCCTGAATCTCGTATGACTGTCCTTGCCGGCGCGATTGAGCGCGGCGGCAGAAGGTGCGATGTTATTCTGATTTTGATTCTGATCCGCCAAAACGACATTGGATGAGCTGCCGGCGCTGGTTTGTGTGAGCACCGTGCTGAGACCCGTTAGCGGGTCAACCGTGCTCGGCGAAAGCGTCACGGCAACCACGCTGGGCTCGCTAGCGGGCAGGACCGCCGCCGCGGCATTGGACTGCTTACCGAGGTTGGTGACCAAGGCGGTGAAGTCGGCGCCGGTGACCGTGCCGGTGTACAGAAAATCGCCCTGATCCCAGCCCGTCACCGACTTGCCTAAATTGCTGACCAGGATGGTGAAGTCGGCGCCGGTGACCGTGCCGGTGAGAGTCGCATCGCCGAGCAGCGTGTATTTGACTTCGATCTGGCCGGAGGAGAGTCCGGCAGGATTGCCGGGATCGGCCGAATCGGCGTAGCCGAGGCCGTACGCGCTATTGGCCGCGGCGGCGGAACTGTTGAGCCCGGCGCCGTTCCAGAGCCCGTTCGCATAACCGCTGGCAAGCAGCGACCGCACCGACGCGATCGGATCGGCGGAGTTTCCATAATTGATCAGCAGCGTGTTACTCCCCAGGTTGAGGGTGCCGCTGTTGGACAGGCTTTTGACTTCCAGCACGGTGCCCGCGCCGCCGACTATTGCGCTCGCCCCCACCGCCAGCGACAGTTGCGCGGCATAGGTCGAGTCGTTGAACGCAATGGTTCCGCCGTTTTCCACGTTCACGATCGATTCATAACTCACCGTGCCGCCGCCCGTCTGCGTCAATGTCACGCCGGAATCAATCGTCATCGGATTGGCGATGATCAGCGTCGCGCCGGCGGCAACGTCGAACGTCGTATTGCTGGCCAGCGTGATCGGCAGATCGAGTTCGTCCGTCCCTTGATCCACTTCAACCACGGCATTGCTCGAGCCGCTGCCTTGCAACGTCAAGGGTCCAACTCCGGCGATCACCCATTCGCCTGCGCTATTGAAGTGCAGCGTGCCCACGGTAATGCCGACATTCGAATACACGGTCTGAACCGGGGGAGTGGCATCCAGGAAATCGGCTTCCGCGCCCGCCGAATTGGGCACTGTTCCAGTTGTCCAGTTTGTGGAAAGGTTCCAGTTGCCGCTGGTATTGATGGCCCATGCCGCAGGCCCTGTTTTCGACGGGAACGCTTTCGCTATCGCCTGCTGCGCCGCTGAGCTTTGCGAGAAGGTGTTCCACACGAGATTGGAACGGGAGTTCTCCGCCGAGATCAGCGTCATTCCGATGTCGATGCCCAGCACGAGCGAGCTTGTCCAGCCTGTCAACGGGTTGAACGCATCCACGAGCCCGTATTTTTGGTAAACCGTGCTTCCGTAGGTTTGCTTCATGTTTTCCAAGGCGTTGATCGAGAGGCGCGGCTCAAACTCGAGACTGCCCCCCGGCGCCGTGGGAACGACGGTTCCATTAATTGGACCGTAGGCAGGCGGTCCGCCCCAGACGGTGTATCCGCTGACTCCCTCCGACGGCGTGAGCCCCCACATATTCGGGCCGTAGTCGGAGTAAGTGGAACTGAGATTAATCATGAATTGCCGCTGGGCCAGGGTCGCGGTCTGCGAATTCTGGTAGTAATTCAGACCGTGGCTGTCCGTCAGACCCTGCAGATTGAACCACGCCTGGGGATACTGTTCTGTGAACAAGGCCCTGTCGTCGGCGGCGACGAATGTGTATCCAGCGTATGTTTCCGTCGGCGTCCGAGACCAGGAATTCCAGGATGCCTGAGAGATCGGATACGTCGACGAACCCAGACCCAGCAGGTAGAGAACGACCGCCTCGCTGAAATCGCCGTAGCCGCCGGAGAACCCGCTTTCCGGGGTCCAGGCGCCGTAGAACACGCCGCTGCTCTGTTGCATCCAGGGCCAATCCACACGATCGTACAACTGGAGCGCGACCGTTTGGAGCGGCGTTCCCGCCCAGTATTGGCCAACGTCGAGCACGCCAGCCATGAGTTCGGCCGTATCGACGGATGAAACTTCACTGGTTCCATATCGCGCCCCGGTCGTCTCGTTCAGGAAGTGGTAGAAAAAACCGTTGACGTTGGCGCCGCTGTTGTAGAGGAAGTCGAGCGTGGTCAATGCCCGCTGATAGGCATTGGCGTGAGAGAGCCAACCGCGCGCATCGCCGATCGTCAGGGCCGTCAGACCGAAGCCGACCGCCGCGATGCTTGAATCAGCGGAGGGACTGCCGCCGTTGGCATTGGCATTGTCGGGCACCAGCCCGGTGCTAGAATTGGTTTCGTCCCAGTAGTACATCACTTCCCGGTCTTCCAGATCGTTGAGAAAGAGCTGATCCACGGCGCTGTAAACTCCGGCGCCGGGGGGCGGGGTGCTTCCGATGCCGATGCTGCTGAACGTGGCCGTGCAGAGTGCGCCGGTGTTGTGGGATGTGACGGCCAACCCCGCCAGTGCCGTCGTATTGAGCGCCACGGTCTGGCTGGGACCCACCTGAATCCAGGTGATGCCGTCCGTTGAGTAATATGCGGTGAAGGAGTTGCCCGAGCGCGTTATTTCCAGTCCTACCGGAGCCGGAGTCGGACCGCCAGCGGGGCTGCTGACTTCCTGGCTCGTCGCGCCGCCGGCCGTGGGGCGCCACTCAAATGTAATGCCGTTGCTGGGGGAAACCAGCACCGCCGCGAACGCCGACCCCGCGGTGATGTCGTTTCGGATCATCACGCCGGCCTTGGCCCATGCGTTGGTGTTCGTGATGGAATCGACGTACGCGAGGACGCTGCCATTGCCGCTCATCGTCGTGCTGGCAAAATTGAATTGATCGGCGGTGCCCCAGATGTCCGAGCCGTTTCCGGAAATCGTATAGGTGTCGCTGGGCGCGTCGTAGTCGGCGGACCCGCCGATTGCGGGCGAACCGATGTCGTTGTCCGTCCAGCCGCCTTCAACGAGGCTCACATCCGAAAAAACGGCGGTATTCTGCGCCGAACTGTTGTTCGACGAGACCCACAGGCCGGCGAGGACCGTGGCGCTGGGCATGGCGATTGCCTGGGCGGTTCCGATCTGGGTCCAGTGAATGTCGTCGCTCGAATAATAAGCGCTAAAGTTGTTCCCTTGATCCGTCAATTCAAGCCAACCAGGGCTGCTGACCGTCGAGGAAGATGAAGAAACTGAGCCGCTGGTGGAACGCCACTCGAACGTTACCACATTCTGCGGCGTGATCGACACGCTGGCAAAGAGGGATCCCGCGGTAGTGTCGGCGCGGATCATGAGACCCGCCTGGGCGTTTGGATCAGTGTTGGTCAGGGAATCCACCAGCGCGGCGACCGTCGTATTGCCGGTCATGGCATAGTTGGTGAAATTGAATTGATCGGAACTGCTGCCGATGCCCGATCCGCTCCCAGTTGCCGTAAATGTGTTGGGGGTCGAGTTGTACCCGGCCCATCCCGGCAGGGGAGGCGAACCGATGTCATTGTCCGACCAGCCGGACGGAAGGACGCTTACATTGGAAAAGGTTGCCGTTGTCGTAGTGGAACTGTTGGCAGAGGCGACCGCCAGCCCTACCAGCGCACTGGAGCCAAGGGTAACCGTCTGGATGGAACCCAGTTCGGACCAGGTGGCGCCATTGCTGGAGTAATAGCCGGTGACCGTCGAACCGGAAAGCGTCAGTTCCAGATACTCCGGCGCATGAATCCCAACCGTCGTCGATTGGCTCGCGGGGCCGCCGTCGCTGGCACGGGAGACGAACGTGACTCCATTGGTAGCGGTGACGAAGATTCCCGCCAAGGCGGAGGAGGCGCTGCTGTCGTTGCGGAACATAATTCCCGCTTCCGCCGACGCGTTGGTGTTGGTTAGGGAATTGACGGTTGCAACGACGGTCCCGTTGCCGGCAAAGGTTTCGTAAGCGAAGTTAAACTGATCGGAATTGCCCCCAACGCCCGCGCCACCGCCGACGACAGTGTAGGCGCCATTGGAGTAAGTGGATGATCCCGCCTGAGCGGGTGAACCTATGTCCTCGTCAGAGCCAAGCAGCCCAGACGAAAGGAGCAGCCTGGTTTCCAACACTTCGATGACGGCGTCACACGCCGAAGTCAGCTTTTGACGGTTGATCCGCACAAATCACTCCCTTGGATCATACCCCATTCCGGGCCGTGGCGTGGGCGCAAAAGCCTTACTATCGCCGCCAGCGGATGCCGTGCGGCGGCAAAAGAACAAAACCAGGGGAGGCGCCTGATCGCGCATTGCCGACTGTGCGGCGATGCGGGTCAGGTGCCTTCCCCCCAGTGTCGGAGGGTTTCGAGACGCCTTACTTAGACCAAACTCTTTGCGCGGCGCCGCGCGAGGAGTGCTACGCCGCCAATTGCCAGCAAGGAAAGGCTTGCGGGCTCCGGGACGATACTGATATTCGAGAAGACCGCCTCGGCGGTATAGCTGGGATCAGTGGGATTCTGTTGAATCTGGAAATAGCCTCCCAGCTGGTCGCCGGCGTGGCCGACAGATCCAGTGCCTAAGTCGAAGTAGGGGTCGCCAGGCGCTGATGTGGCGTACACCCCGTTCACGGAATACTCAAATGCATTCTCGGTGGTGTACGGGTCATAGACATAGTTGAACCCCATGGCATACGTTTGGCCCATTACGTAGTTTGGGACGCTCGTACCACCGTTAGCGGGGGAGAACCCGAAATACGAAGGCCCTCCGAATTGGACGACCTCTCCATCATTCTTGACGATGGATTGACAATCGCCGCCGAAATTGCCCGTTGGATTGCTGAACAGCCAACCGGCTTCCAGGTCGTAGGCGGGAGTGGTGCCGCCGGTCAACGTCAGGTTGAAGGAAGCATGGAAGTAGTCACCGGCTTGGAATTGGTAGGCGCTCGCTCCTCCATTGTTAGAGAAATACCAGATATCCCGGTTCGCGTAGCCACTCCCGCTGACGTTCGCCTCAGTAAACGAGACGGTGGAGGGATAGTTGTTGACTGTGGTGAGCGTGGCTGAGGGGACATCATTCCATACACGCGCATCTATATTGGCTGAATTGATTGAACTGATCTGGGCCAATCCGGATGCGGGCAGCGCGCAAAGCGCCGCGCAAAATGACCCGCCCAATAGAGCGGCTTTTATACTTGTGAAACTACGCATACTTCCTCCTAATCATTAAGAAACGGTCCGGCGATTCGTCTCAAGTAAACATTACCTAAGTCCTCTCGCCTGACTGAAATGCATTCGCGAAACAAATGATACCACACTTTGAGTAAAACGCATCGCGAAAAACGACAACCAAATTTCAAGCCACCTCCTTTCGGCTGGCCGCCAAGCCAGCCACTCCTTAGCCTTCAGCCTCAGCCGCCGCTTCCGGCGGTCTCATTAGAAGTATATAGAGACGTTGTCGGACGAGCGTCCGACGAATCATAAGGCCGGAAACCCGCAACCTTTAACGATGCACGGGCTTCAGGACTCGACATGAATGTTTGCCAAACGAACCCACTGCGGCAATTCTCCGCCATCAGCACGGAAGGACCAATATCGATTCCAAGGTCATCCGTGTCGTACCAGCCATTGCTGGGGTTAAACGCATCGACGAACCCGTATTTCAGATATCCCTTTTCCCCATAGATCGCGCGTATTTTCTCCAGCACATCGAGGCAGAGCCGCGGCTCGAATGCGAGGCTTCCCGCCGTCGCGGCAGGCACCACGCTGCCGTCGATGCGATCATCCGAGAAGGCGGCAGGACCGCCCCAGGGGGTATAGCCATGCTCGCCGTCTGATGCCGTCAGCCCCCATAGGCTCGGCCCGTACGTGGGGAACCGCTTGCTCAACTCATCAATGGACCACTGTCTTTGCGCCAGCGTGGCGAGCTGGGAGTTGCGGAAATAGTCGGCGTAGTCGTCCCGCACCCCGCGGAGATCAAACCAAACTTGCAGATACTGTTGCGTAAAAAGCGGCGGGCACTGCATGAACGTCAGGCCCGCGTAAGTTTCCACGGGCTCCCGCTTCCAAGCCTGCCATGATCGCGCCGTCAGCGGATGCGTCTTCGAGCCAAGGGCCAGCAAATAAATCAACGGCCCCTCATTGAAGTCTCTCCAACGCGCCTGGTTAAAGCCCGAGTCCGGATTCCACCCCATGTACACCGTACCGTCGGAGCTGATCGGCCATGACCAATCCACGTGCTCGTACATGTCATTCGCGATGCTCGCCAACTCAGTTCCGGCAAAGTGCTGGCGAACCGTCAGCACGCCCGCCATCAGCAGCGCCGTGTCGATATCAGAGACTTCGCAGTTCCACGCCCGCTGGCCGGTGTGCATATTGAGGAAGTGATAGAAAAAACCGTGTTCCCCGGGCCCGTGATCCCGCAAAAACCGCAAGACGCGCAGCGAATGATCGTAAGCCACCTGGTGCGGCACCCAACCCCGATAGTCGCCCACGCACAGAGCCGTCAGCCCGAATCCCACCGAGGCAATGCTGGCGAACTCGGTCGCACCCCCGGTGGCTTTGGCGCGGTCCGGCATCAGCCCCGTGACCGGATCCGCCTCGTCAAGGAAGAATTGGATTCCCCGCGATTCCAGATCGTCGAGGAATTTTTCGTCTTTGGGAGTGAGAGTCGATTTGCCGGGCGGAAACGCGGGGTTCTCGATGGCCGGGTCGCCTGCCGCCAGCTGTACAGCAGACATTGCCGGGGCAGCGGGCGTGCTCGCCTGCTCGGCCGGCGCGAGGGGCGATCGGGCGATCACCGCTGCTGCGAAGGTCGCCGCGGCAAACCATCGAAATGTCGCATTTTTCAGCCCCATCCTCTTCACTTACTCCTACGGGTTTACGTTGATATTCAACCTCAAAAGATCCGTTGTCTGAGCAATTTTGTTGTAGGTGAAGGCCTGCACATGGCCATCCATCATCAGCGCGTTCGCCTGATTGTTTCCACCGTGCCGAAAGCGAATGTTGCCCCAGTTGGGTGTGTCATCTAGATTGATATCGCTTGTCTTAGCGTTCGGCGCAAGCAAATTAATCGGTTGGCCCGCGTTTGTGGGCAAGGTATTTGAACTGAGGCCATAGGCATCCGTCATGTCGGTATACCCGCCGCCGTGGTCGAGAGCGAACGCATCGGCAGAGGCATTCCATAATCCGCCGCGGCTTTCAACTGAGCCGTCGAAAATCACCGCAATGTCCGTTGCTCGCTTGATATGGGCCAACTTATACGACTTTAAATACATCTTAACTGGTGTGCCATGCCTGGCTACCGTTTCTTGACTTTCTAGGTAGTAGTCCTCGGTCCCAAGATTCGGCATAAGGCGTGGATGGCAGGAATAGTCGGTGAAGATATTGAAGGAGTCGGTCTCGGACTGAGGAGCCGAAGGACATATGAAGACTCCGCGGAGCTTCGGATTGTTGGCCCCGTTGGTCTGGCCGCCTTTCACCATCGCGTCGTAATTCTCGGCCCCCAGGGAACTAATCTCGTGGGTAATAAGCATGGTCCAGTCCACGAAGAGGGAAATGCTTGTCGGGTTTGAAAGATCGACATAGGTATCGCGTCCGGGAACCGGCGGAGACCCCCCTCCGATTGTTTCGAGGTTAACTACGAAACCGAACGGTAGATACCCCTGGTTTTCTCCCGCGTACATGATAACTGCCTGGCCGATTTGGCGAAGGTTAGCCATGCACTTGACCTGGTTCGCCTGCTCGCGCGCTTTGGTCAGCGCGGGAAGCAATATGCCGATCAAGAGTGCGATAATTCCAATTACGACCAACAGTTCCACGAGCGTAAAGCCTCTGCCCGAAGTTCGGGACGACGTGGACTCGTGCGCCAATACAGCAGACTGTGTTTTCGAGCGAACCATCGCTCCTCCATGACAAAACGCTAATAAGGCCGCAATCGCGGTGAGGTGTCCAATCGTTCAGCCGTGAACATCGCGGCATCTCGTCCATCAGCAATCGTCGTCCGGTTCGTGCGTCGTTAAAACCCTTTCCAATCGCATCCACCTCTAATGCAACACTGGGACCGAACGCTTGCTTTCCTTTCCTGCTGACGACGTGCGAACTACCAGCCGGACTTGAAGTCGATGTCCGACCGGTTTTTGATTTCGCGTGACCAACTCGACGGCCCATCGAGCCGCCAACTGACCCATGAGCCGCATCGGACAGGCCACGCTCGTCAGCGAAAGATGTTCGGCGGCATCGACGTTGTCATAGCCCGCCATGGCTACGTCGCCAGGCACCGAAACGCCGGCGCGATGGAATTCATTCACCATGCCGATCGCCATCGCGTCGTTGAAGCAGAAGATGGCATCGGGCAGCGGCGATTTGGAATCGAGGAGTTCCTTGGCCGCACGGCTGCCGCTGGCCATCGTAAAACCGCCCGGCCAGACCAGGTTTTCATCCGGAGAAAGTCCGAGCCTTGTAAACGCTCGCCGGCATCCCAGCAAACGCTGCTCGGAGTCATAATTGCCCTCGGGCCCCGTCAGCAGTGCGATACGTCGATGTCCCTGTTCGAACAAATGCTCGATCATCGCTTCGGCCCCGCCTACGTTGTCCATTCCCACAACCGGCAACTGGGTGCCGCTGATCTCATGGTCGATCAGAATGATCGGCAACTGGGCCACGGTCTCGGGCTCAAGGTCCGCCGTATCGTCCAGGTTCAAAACCAGCAACGCATCGGCTCGCCCCTGACGGAGAAGTCTGTTAACCAGTTCGGGCCGGCTGCGACTCTTGCCGACAAATGACGCCAGAACGTCGAAACCGCTTTCAGCCGCGATTTCATCGATTCCCGACAGCACATCCGCATAAAACCCGCTGGCGATCTCGGGGAATATCGCGCCCAAAGTCTGCGTCCGCCGACCCGCCAGCGCTCGCGCCGCGTGGCTCACCTCGTAGGAAAGTTCATGTGCCGCATCCAAAACCCGCTTCCTGACTTCTTCGCTTACACGCGTTTTGCCGCTGAATACGCGCGAGACCGTTGCGGTGGAAACGCCCGATAATCGACTCACGTCGTAGAGCGTTGCCTGATTCTTTCGGGCGGTGGCGGTCGAAATCATGGCATCAAGTATCGTAAAAAGGGCGTATGTGTAACCGCTTACATTTTCCCCAGTCTTGCCCCTTTGTCAAGGAAAAACTCGGACGGCCGTTAATATCAATACATCGGGCCGAAAATGGCAAAACCCCGCCGCCTGAAATGCGGCCTCGATCCGATGTGGGTTTACAGCTCAATTCGCACAAGATTCTCCGATTGCATAAGCGCTTTCTCAAATTCAGCTTTCTTGATCTGGATGCCGCCAGGGCGGTAGGGGTTATTTGCTCTGGCCAGCGGAGCAAGCTCCAGTCCGTTTAAATAGATGTGCTTGATTGACCCCGAGTCGCCGCTTACCCCGAACTGATATCGGACAGGTCGGCCATGATACTTCAACTCGCATTCGATTCCATCCAGCTCGCGCGGTAGAACGGGATCGAATTCCATGCAGTCGAAATGCCGGCGCAGTCCGAACAGGCGCCGCACCACCAAACTCGTGTAAATCCCCGGCCCGCTGGAGTAGATTCTCCACCCGCCGTTGACGGTCACTTCCCCGCGGCGGAGCTTTTCGTAGTCTCGGGATGCTTCGTATCGATCCGCAAAGGCGGCATCGGAACTGCTGAAATAGCAGTTCCGCTGCCGGAGGCCGGCGTTCTTCACGACTTCGGTAACCGTGATCGGGTTGGCGACATACAAGGCATGCAGGAGTTCTTCGGCGCTGCCCATCTCCGCGAGGGCCTCGGCATACCGCAGGTGCGCATGTACGTACTGGAGCCCGATTTCGCGGCCGAAAAAGGCCGCGGATTCAGAGCGGCGAAAGGCGGACTCCCGTCCGCCTTCATACCGGGTCGGCCGGTCCATCAACCGCGCCCCGTCCGGAAAAAGCAGGTGCTTTTTGATGAGTTCGAGATGCGTTTTTGCCTGTTCGGGGGAAAAGATGTTGCTGAGAATCCCGCGCGTCATCGGGATCAGCCGATAGTGAATCCCCGTTTGCAAATCCGAGGGATGCAGCAGATATTGTTCCGGCCGAGGCGGCTGACCGTTAAAAATCACGAAGCCCCCCACTACGCCGTCAAAAATCATATAACGCTGGAAATCGGCCTGAATTTGATCCGCCATCCCAATCGTCTTGCTGGCGCGTTCCGCTTCTCCAAAATGCGCCAGAGCGGCCCCATAGCGGCGCAGCGTTTGATACATCAGCGCTGCGGTCCATGAGCTGGCCATCCGATCGCCAAGCCGCGGGCAAATCGGCTGGAGGGAATCGTCCCAATCCCCCTCGCCGTAACGCGGAATTGACAAGCCCGGCACAAATTGCAGCCGCATTCTTTCCAGGAGCCGGTCGGCGTGCTCCAGGATTGTCTCACGCCGCTCGGTGCGCGCGAATGTTTCCTCGTCCGTATACGGCAAGCGATGTTGCAGAATGTCCCCGTCGTCGGCGTATTCCAGATAATCGCACAGGGCCTTCAGCGGCCAAATCGCGATATCCCCGTGGCATGTGCTCGATTGAACCTCCTGGAACGGCGGAAGCATGAACCATTGGGGCCAATCGCCTCGCCCCTCATCTTGCCGTGAAAACAACTCGTGGATAATTGTTTTCACGACGTCAGTTCGATCATGGCTGAGCAGGAATTCGACCGGACCTTGGCAGACGTCGCGCACTCCCCAGGCGCCGCCGTTGACCTGTTCCAGGCCGCGGGGAACGCTAAAATGAATGATCGCGTCCCGGGCGAACCACGCCAAAGCATCGTGAATTTGGGCGGCCTTATCGTGCGAAGCCGAGGAGATTCGTATTCCTTGGCTTACCTCGCTCCAAAACGTGCTTTTCTCCGCCATTTCCAGGGGTGATTCGGTCTCCAACGCCTCATATTTTGCGCAGAGCGATTCCGCTCGATGACCGCTATCAAGGGAGCCGACAAACGAGAGCGTAAACAATTTCGTCGAACGGCTGCGGATGGCGAAGTACGGCAGTGGCGAGGCTCCAGGATTCGCAGCGAGCAACTCGTCGCCGCCAATCGCTTCAATCGCCTGAGGCGTCGAAGTTACACCATGGAAGACGATCTCGGGATATTTCGCCGCAAGCAGCGAGCGGCAATCAGGCCAAATCGTAATCCGCGTCGTTCGAGCATCGATGGACAATCGCGGAGAGGAATCATATTCATGCGGGCCAGCCGCTATTTCTCCGCAGATTAACAGCTCCACCGGGTGTTTTTTTGCACAAATCTTGTAGGTAAAAGCGGCATCCTCATCCGATGCAACGCAACTGACGGTCAAAAGATTCCCGTCTCCCCTGTAATACCAGCGGCAAAAATTCGGCGCCATCTCGAACGCCGATGGGACACCCAGTAACCGCCATGAACCCGTTGCATGGCGCCGCACGAAAATTCGAAGACCACTTGACCGAATGATGTTGAGCGGGTCTCGAACGGCCGAAAGAAATTTTCCGAAGACCGAGTTGCCCAGGGCCATTTGTGAAGCAAAGACACCTGCGGAGTAGCAGGCGCAGGACATTACCTCCGCGTCCGGCAGCAACCCGCGTCCGCTGCGCATGATATCACCGTGGGGACGCGCAACGGCAATTTCCTTGGCCTTCAGCACGACATGACGGGATTCGGGGTCGCAAAAAAACGACAGTCGTCTTGAGCCGTCAAATTCCTCATGCCGGAGCTGACCTGGGAAATACCTCCGGATGTCGCTTTCGTCGAACTCTTCCGCCTCGTACAAATCCGCTGTTTGAAAGACGTTGTGAACTGTTTTCGCCGTCGAAGTTTTCTCCAAATCGGCTGACGCCGAGGCCATCTTCTCTCCGGCCGCCCGTAAATTCCGTAGTCTAGCGTCGTCGACATCCACGGCCGACGAGGGCTCGGGATGATCGGCAACGAAATTGGAAAAGAAGGTGAACGTAAAGCGATTTGATGGCTGGACTTCGGCATTCATCGACTGGATGGCGGTACATCCCGACTCGTATTGCCGAACACGTCGACCGATCGTGCCCATTGAAAGGGCTGAGGGAACGCCGGTCGCCTTGTAACCGACTCCAAAGAAGTCGAACCCATCGGTCGTGAACCCCGCTGCCTTTGGAAAACACCCTTGAAGCAGCCATGGATGCGTTTCACCCGGCTGGGGAAGATTTTGCCGGGTCATCAGCAAATAACCCAGTTCAGGATGCTGCGCCGCGAAATAGTCCAAATATTGGGACGTATAGTTTTCATTGTTTCGAATTTGGCCGCGCGCGGCCAGGCCAATATCCTGAACCATTACGGCGTCGCAACTGACGGCTTTTTCAGATCGATTTTCGACTTCAACCCGAAAGAACCAGACATCGCCGGCAGGCGGCAACCAGCAGGTGCAACGATAGTGCAAGCCGTGCCAGGATCCGGTCCAGACGAATCGATCCGGGGCAGAAGCGAACTCACTGGCGGCGCGAGGTCCCACAATTTCCGCGAACGAAAAGCCGTCGTTCTCGCGAACGCGCAGGTAGATCCTATGGATCCCGCCGGCAAGCGGGCTGGCCAGAATCTGGTTGACCTGGATGTCCCCCCGCTCAATTGAATAAATGCAGCCGTTCCGCAGCGCCTTGACCGTGGTGCCGTTCGCGCTGAGAAGGGCATGTGTTTCAAAGGCGGATTCGTCGGCAAGCTCAACCTGCAATGTCTCCCCTGTCAGCGACAAATCCGAGATTGATATTTCGCCCAATTTGCACCTCCAACAGATGATGCTGTCGGACGAAACAAAGAATGTTTAAGATTCCAACTCAAATCCCGGCTGTACGAGTGAATTGGCCAACCGGATGGCGATTCTAGTCCAATGGTAATCGGTTACAAGCAGATTCGGAAATTCTCCACAACCTGCGCACGGAAACCGCCGGAGAGTTCAGACGCCCGTCTCCGCTGTCCCGCTGATTGAATTGAACTTTGGCGGTACGTAAACAATGCCTCGGATGGCGCTAATTGAGGGTGGATCTCATGGCCACAAGGTCCCCATTCACTTTGCCATTCACCGCAGGCCATCTTACCCGAGAATATCGCGTCCTATAATTTTTTCCTTGACAGGGTGTCGCATTGTGAGAAAATGAAAGCGGTTACATTTGCCAGCGGCGGAGTTGGCGAGAGAGGCTAACTAACTAAATGGGCGTCTGTTCAACGCTCGATTTACATATCTCTTTTAGTCCAGGAGGACGGCATGCGTTATCAACTCGGGAAAAAGGCCGGTTCGCTCGGCAGTGCGGTGGGCCTGGTCGTTGCCGCGATGGCGTTGCCGGCTGGTGCGGCGAATCTTTTGATTAATCCTGGTTTTGAAAGCCCAGTCGATAATAGCGGCAACACCGATACCACGGCATCCGGATGGACATTTTATGGTGGAGATTGCGAACGGGCGAACTTCAATCAAAACCACACCCCCGGCGGCAAATGGGCTATATGGCTGCAGACATTTCAGCAAACTCCAAATACCGGAAGCGGAGTCTACCAGGACGTCCCCGTCCCCGCCGGCGGCATTGGCACAACCTACAATCTCACTAGCTGGTTTTACTTCGAAACCGGCGTGCCAGCCGAAACCGGTGAGATTTCGGACCTGGCCCTGACATTCCTGAACGCTGGGGGATCCCTGGTCGGGCCGCCGGTCAGCAACGGCTTTGGCACCTTTTCCGACGTAACGAATATTCCCAGCAGTTCGGTGACCTCCGGGATGACGAACCAATGGCTTCAATATAACGTGAGCGGGGTTGCCCCAACCGGGGCGACGCAGGTAGAAGTGAGCTTCGACTTCACGAACCCCACGTTTTCGGGCGCGCAAAGCTTGGCGATATTGGTCGACGATGCGGACCTTGAAGGGGTCGGTACTGTGCCCCCCGGACAGTGGGGCATCAATGCCAGTGGTGACTGGAACGTTGCCGGGAACTGGACGACCGCGTCGGTCCCCAATGGAGTGGGCGCGGAAGCCGACTTCCTCGGCATCATCACCTCACTTCAGACGGTTTATACAAATACTGCCCTCACCGAGGGCACCCTGCATTTCAATAACGCCAACGAATATGTGATTGCCGGCGCCCCCGCATTGACGCTGCAGACGACCACTGGCAGCGCGCTGGTGGAGGTCGATCAAGGAACCGACGAACTCGATCTGCCAGTGGTTGTCGCCAGCAATACCGTCTTCAACGTCGCCACCGGCGCGACCCTGATCGTAGCCAATCCGGTGACGGTCGACTCCGGCAAGGCATTGACGCAGAGCGGCGGCGGCACGGTGACCTATCAATCAATCATCACTGTTTTAGGCAGCGGTAGCATTACCTTCGCTAATTCAACGCATGCCCACGAGCTTTCCCTGGCGTCCGGCGCAACCGCATCAGTCGGCGGCACAGGTACGGTGCTGACGGTGGACAGCCTGGCCAACAGCGGAACCCTCAACCTTGAGAATAGCACCCTGCTGATCGATTACGGCAGTTCCACCGATCCAATCGCCTCGGTTCGCGCGGAGCTGATCAGCGGCCGCAACGCCGGAGCATGGAATGGCACAACCGGCATCAACAGCTCCACCGCCGCCCTGCCCGCCAACAGTGCGTATGGCCTCGGCTATGCCGATTCGGCCGATCCCGGCAACCCCGCCGGACTCTCCTCCGGCACGATCGAAGTCAAATATACGCTGCTCGGCGATGCGACTCTCACTGGCACGGTCACCGGCACTGACTTCACGATCTTGGCCACCAACTTAGGCAAGTCGGTGTCGGGGTGGGATCAGGGCGATTTCCTGTACACCGGCACGGTCACCGGCTCCGACTTCACCGCCTTGGTCACCAACCTCGGCAAGACCTCCAACGGCGGATCCGTGGTGTTGCCCGCGAGCGACTGGGCCGCGGTTGACGCCTTCGCGGCCGCCAACGGCCTGATGGCCGATGTGCCGGAGCCCACATCCTTCGGATTGCTCGGCTTGGCTGCCGCCGGTGTTCTCGCTCGCCGACGCCGCTCTGCGTGAAATCATTTGGGAATTCCGTGCCTACGGCAGGTGCTGGTCAGGCTGGAAAGCATCGCCGCAGTCTGGCCACCACGCTCGTTGCCGACGCATGACTCGGGGTCGATGTGGCTGGCTGGGCCTTCATCGTGTGACTCTTTCATTCACTACTCCCCGCCGGTTTTCCCGGCACACTGAGCGGTACGTGGACCGCATCTTTTTTCTTTGGCGGGCAATCATCATGCTGCCGCGGCATGAACAAAGCACGGCGCCCAGGTCCCGAGGAATGGCGTCAGATCATTGACGGGCACGGAGGCAGCGGACTCACTGTCGCGGCCTACTGCCTGGAACGCGGAATTACATCCGGCCGTCCAGAGAATCCAGAATCTGTCGCCAGTGTAGGACGGCCTACTTGCTCTCTGCTATTTGTTTGATGGCTTCGTTCATCGCCTCGAATCCACGGCGGGTCTTGTCGCCCATCTTGCCCCACAACAATGGAACCAGCAGCCCACCGAACTGCTCCGACTGCCGGAACAGCACCTTTTTCTCCCCAGTTGGCTCGATACTGAATACATGCTCGCCGTCGAACAGCCCCGGTAGCAACAGATGACCCAGCCACCGTAGTTCCTGTCCCGGTTCTGCCTTCAGGACGACGGGCCGGAACCTCATGGCTTTCGAGTCGGGCGGCTGGATTGTCACTGTCAGCCGTGCGCCCCTCTGGGGCTGGCCCTCGATGTGGGTGATGAAGGGGTTCCAATCTTGGAAGTGTGCGAAGTCGGTGAGGATGGTCCAGATCCGATTTGCTGGGGCGTCGATGCTAATCTCGGTGTCGATCTGCTTCATGAGCGTCAACTTAACCGCTACGGGTTATAGGACAAACTTCGCCGCCCGCTACACCCCATCCATTTTGGCGTGTCCGCTGCGGCAACTATACTCCTACCCTGACGGGACGTGATTCTGCTGCCGCGACTGGTCCGGCAGCCATTGTTCCAGTTGGCTAATCGGCGTCGCCGGCAGGTTCGTCAACAATTGAGTCAGGTAACGCTGGGGATCGATGTTGTGTCGGCGGCAGGTGCTGGTCAAGCTGGAAAGGATCGCCGAAGTGTGACCACCGAGGTTGTTTCAAAAAACATATCGCGATTCTAAAAGCGATTCTAAAATGCCAGCACGGTGGTTTCGATCGGATGATGATTCTGGCGATCGAACCCGCGGCCAGCTACGCATCTCGAACCGCCTTCACCGCCGCAGCTTCATCAGCTCAACCAGCGCCCCTGGCGGCGCCACACGGCAGCCGATGCAAAACTCAATGAATTCGGCAACATCGAGCCGACGGCTTCCAGACTCGCTTCTTGCGACCCACCATTGGCTTTGCCCGATCCGGTCGGCAAACCCCGCTCCGTTGGCCTGTGCAGACAATCTTCCCGTTTCTCGCGCTACCGAAGGAGCACCTGTTTCTCAAGCCGAGAAAAACGTTTGTCCAAACTCCAAACCTCGGTATCCTACGCAAAATGGCCGACGACGTTCGTCGGCCAAGGTTCATACGGGAAATTCCGGCTTACATCTCAAACTTCAATCGGAGATCCTCATGGCTCGATACATCATTCTTCTGAACTGGACGGAACAGGGCGTACGCGGCGTAAAAGATACGGTGAAGCGTGCCGCCGCGGCGAGGCAACTGTTTGAGAAGGCAGGGGCCAAGCTCACCCAGTGCTACTGGACACTTGGCCAGCACGACCTGGTGCTCGTGACAGAAGCACCCGGCGACGAGGTGATCACCACGCTGGGCCTCCAGCTCGGAATGCTTGGCAACGTCCGCAGTTCGACGTTGCGGGCGTTTGACGAAAAGGAGATGGAGCAGATCCTTAAGAAAGTCTGAAGCGGCGGGGGTCAGGATGGAATTTCGTCGGTGACGACCTGGAACTTGGTGAGCCTGTGACCGTAACGTTACAGAACTTCTGGATCTCAGGGGAGCGATGCACACGCCGCACCGTTAACCTGACGCGCTGGGTTTAGCCGTTTCCACTGGTCAGGTAGCCATTGCTCAATTTGGCTGATCGGCGTGGCCGGCAAGTTCGTCAGCAACTGCGTCAGATACCTTTGCGGATCAACGCCGTGCCGCCGGCAGCTGCTGGCCATGCTCGACCGGATCGGCCGCAGCCATGACGACGTGCGGTATCATTGGCGGACGTAGCAACAAGGAGGCGAATCCCTTGTCTAGGAACATTCCATCCGATCCGGATCGCGAAGAGCGCATCATTATGCAGATCGTCGTTGATGCGTACGGTGATGAGGAGCGTGCGATGGGTTGGTACTGCCATCTGGAAAACGAGATGAAATTCCCGTTCACGGCCCGCTGCCGGGAGAAACGCTCGATCTCGCCGTTGCGATTGAAAGACAAGGTGACGGTTGTCGGCATGGCCGATTCGGACGAATGCCTGAACGAGATGTTTGTGGAGATCGAGTGGGACGAGGACGATCTTGAAGTTCCACTGTCACAGCTGGAAGTGGTGAAGGCCGATGACTCCACGCGGCAAGCGGTTGCCGATTGGTATTATTGGGTGCACCGAGGCTATCAGTTCTGAAAAGACTCATCGATCGATGCACGCATCACACTGGATAAGCAGCCAAGGACCGGGCGGGAATATCCAAACCAGGAGTATCGGCAACTGCGGTACCAGCGGTTCAGCCGCCCCATCGAATCTCAATCGTCCAGTGAAGCGGCTGAGGCAGCAGCAGGACTGCGGTGTGTGCCGTCGGCTCATCGAATCGCAACGAGCGAGCGGACTGGCCATCGCGGCGTATTGCCGCCAAAATCGTCGCGATTACCGTGGCCGCGAACCAAGAAACCTGTTTGTCAAGAATCCCAACACCGCTACACTACGCAAACTGGCCGACGACGTTCGTCGGCAGACGTCCCTATGGAAAATCCCGTCTAAACATTACCGCGCCTCGACTCTTCTCGACGGTTAGCATTGTTTGACGTGGAGGGTAGTAAAATGCGTGTATTTTCAAACCGACCCGGAAGCAATGTCATCCGACATCGCCCGATTCACCCAGTTCACGCCGGCAAGCGCACGCATCGCCCGCCGAATCGGTATATCGCGCGTGCGTGCGGCTGCGCGCTTGAGGCGCTCGAGTCGCGCACACTTTTATCCTCCGTCACCCAATATCACAACGACGCGCCCAGCACCGGCCAGAACCTCACCGAAATTTCACTGACACCCGCAAACGTAAATTCCAACACATTCGGCAAGCTTTCCTCCACGACGGTCGATGGGCAAGTCTATGCCCAGCCGCTTTACGTTCCGTCCGTCAACATTACCGCCGGCTCTTACCAGGGCACGCATAACGTGACCTTTGTCGCCACCGAAAACGACAGCCTTTACGCGATCGACTCCAACAGCGGAACTATCCTCTGGCACCAGTCGTTCCTGGTTAATGAGCCCGGTCTGGCGAATGTCACTGCCGTTTCCACCGTTTCCTCTACCGACGTAAACACCACGGACATCAACCCGATGATCGGTATCACCGGCACGCCAGTCATCGATGGTGGGTACATTTACCTCGCCGCCGCCACCAAGCAGATCGTCAGCGGCAACACCACCTCTCCCCATTTCGTTTACACGCTCTACAAAGTCGCCCTCGGCAGCGGCGCTTACACCAGCACCGTCATCGGCGATACCACCTTCAACACCTCCACCTCAGCTTACACCTTCAACAGCGGCCCATATGTCTTGGATCCGCAGGGACAGGGCGCCGGCGAAGTCACCGCCACCATCAACGGCACCTCTCAAAAAGTCGTCTATTTCAACGCCCTGCGCGCCAACAATCGGGCCGCACTGACCGCCTATAACGGCAATATCTACATCGCGTTCGCCAGCCACGGCGACAACACCCCCTATCACGGCTGGATCCTCGGGTATTCCGAAAGCTCCCTGACCCCCACCGCCGTTTTCAACGCCAACCCCAACGGCTCCGACACCGGCATCTGGCAAGGCGGTGGGGCGATTTCCATCGACCCCCAGGGCTATATGTACGTCGAAACCGGCAACGGTACCTTTGACACGACAATGAACGCCGCGGGTTTTCCAGTCTACGGGGACTACGGCGACTCCTTCATCAAGATCGCCCTCGATAGCACAACCTCCCAGACCAACCAGAACATCAACGGCTGGGGCCTCAAGGTCGTTGACTATTTCACGCCCCAAAACCAGGCATCACTCTCCTCCGCCGACGAAGACCTCGGATCGGGCGGCCCCCTGATTCTCCCCGCCAGCATCGGTTCGATCACCATCGGCAGCGCCTCCGCACCAAACCTGCTCGTTGGCTCCGGAAAAGACGGCACGATCTACCTCATCAACCGCAACAACATGGGCAAATACAACAGCACGACCGACAACATCGTGCAGGAAATCGGTGGCGGCCTCGGTGGAGGCGGATCCTATGACACGCCGTCGTTCTACTACAACGGGACATCCGCCATCATTTTCTACGCTGCCAAAACCGACAACATGCGCGCTTTCACGATCGCAAACGGCCTGATCTCGACAACCCCCTTGGTTTCCCCTGACATTTTCGGCCTGCAGGGCGCAACCCTTAGCATTTCCGCCAACGGCGACAGCGACGGCATCGTCTGGGGCATCGATGGCGGCACCAGCGAGCTTCGCGCCTACAACGCCAGCAATATCGCCGCCGGCGCTATCTACTCGACCGCGACCAACTCCTCACGCGATTCGCTGGGGACAGCCGTGAAGTTTACCGTACCGACCGTTGCCGACGGGGAAGTTTTCGTCGGCACCACCAACTCCCTGGTCGTGTATGGCCTGCTGGCGCCACCAACCTCGGCGCCCACCGCCCCTAACTCGCTTCAGGCCACCGCGGTCTCCAACGTCCAGATCAACCTCACCTGGACCGACACCGCCACCAATGCCTTTGGCTACTACGTCGAGGAATCCGCCGACAACGGAAACACCTGGTCCCAGGTCGCCGCCCTCGGCCCAACCGCAACTACTTACAGCGTGATTGGCCTCCAGCCCAACACCCCCTACACTTTCCGAGTTCAAGCGTATAACTCGGTGGGCGACTCCGCGTACACCAAGAACGCCTCGGCCACCACCACCAATAACGCCGTCACGGTCAACTATCCCAGCGGCTTTTCAGGCCAGAACGGACTTACGTTGAACGGTTCGGCAAGCGTCAACGGTTCGGCGTTGGAACTCACCAACGGTGGCAGCAATGAAGCGGCCAGCGCTTTCAATACCAACGTCGTTTCCGTCCAGGGTTTCAACACAACCTTCAACTTCCAGCTCGTTAATCCCAACGCGGATGGCTTTGCTTTCACCCTGCAAGGCGACGGTCCCAAGTCCATCGGCAATAGCGGTGGCGCGCTTGGCTATGCCACGATTGCCGAGAGCGTCGCCATCAAATTCGATCTCTATAGCAACAACGGCGAAGGCACCGACTCCACCGGCCTGTTCGTCGATGGTGACATGCCCTCATCGCCTACCTCCGGCGACAACCCCGCCGATACCTCCATCGACATGACTTCTAGCGGTGTCAATCTCCACAGCGGCGACGTCATGAGCGTCAACCTCACTTACAATGGCGTAACCCTCACTGAAACAGTCACTGATACCACTACGAAGGCCGCGTTCACCCACAGCTATACCATCAATATCCCTTCCTTCATCGGCAGCGGATACGGCTATGTCGGCTTCACCGCGGGCACCGGTGGCGAGACCGCCACACAGAACATTCTCAGCTGGACATACAGTCCCGTCGCAGTCACGCCCTATACACCGGTTAACCTCGCTGTCAACCCGGCATCGGGCACCGAACTCGATTTGAGCTGGGCAGAACCCTATTCCGCCGTGACCAACTTCAACATCCTTGAACTGATCAACGGAAGCTACAGCCAGATCGGCCAGGTTGGTGGCGGCACAACGGCGTTCGCCAGCACGGGCTTGAACGTCGGTGGCATTTATTCCTACAAAGTCGTCGCCAGCAACTCCGCCGGCAACTCAGCCCCTGCCGGGCCTGTCACCGGCACCACGCCCACGCCCCCGGCGAACCCGATAAATCTCCTGGCATCGAATATCACCACGTCCGGCGTCACACTCACCTGGCAGGATGAAGCTACCAACGCCACCGGCTATGTCATCACACGCCAGTTGGAATCCGATAGCTCGCAATACGTGACGACCCTCCCCAACAACGCAACCTCATATACCGACACGAATTTGTTGCCCGGCCGCGCTTACGACTATGAAGTCGCCGCCACCAACCTCGCCGGTCCCAGCGCCGGTATCAGCGTCGACATCGAAACCGTGCCGCCGGCGCCGACGGTTTCCACGCCCGTCGTGAGTGGGAACCAGATCACGCTCAACTGGATCGACGCGGGGCATGCCGTCACCGGCTACAACATCTATCGCGGAAACTCGTCCGGCGGCGAAAACTACGCGTCGCCCATCAACGGTGGAGCGCCCGTCACCGGCACCATATTCAACGACACTGGCCTCACCGGCGGCTCGACCTACTATTACACCGTCGAAGCCGTAAACACCGGCGGCAGCAGTACGCCATCGAATGAGGTCACCGCCACAACCGGCCCCAGCATCGCCACGCCAGCGGCGGCGAATCCCAATCCGGTGACCGGCACTTCCACCGCTCTGAGCGCGCTCGGATCGGAAAACGGCAGCAGCAGCGGTCTGAACTACACATGGAGCGCCACCGGCCCGGCCTCCGTCAGCTACTCCGGCAACACCAACGGCACCAACGCCGCCAAGAACATCACCGCGAATTTCACCAAGGCCGGCAGCTACAACTTCACCGTCACCATCACCGATTCCGGCGGAGCGTTCACCACGAGTTCCGTGGCCGTCACCGTGCAGCAAACGCCCACCGGCGTGATCGTCACGCCATCATCCGCCACCGTCGCCACCGGCGGAACGAAGCAGTTCTCCGCCACGGCCACCGATCAATTCGGCAATGCCATCAGCTCGCCGACGTTCAACTGGTCGATCACCGGCACGGGCAACGGCAACTCGATTAACGCCGCGGGCCTGGCCACGCTCGGCTCGACGCCCGGCACGTACACCGTCACCGCCTCCTTGGGCAGCGCCAGCAAAAATGCCAGCGTCACCGCCGCGGTGGCCCCGATCGTTTCGACTTTCCAAGTCAACGATGGCAGTGTCCAGCGCGCGATGGTCGATTCGCTCACCGTGACCCTCAACGAAGCTGTAACGCTTAGTACCGGCGCCATCACGCTCAACTTGCTTTCGCAGACGGGTGGGGCCTCGACGCCAATGAGCTTCACCCTTACCCCCGGCAGCGGATCGAGCACGACATTTGTCTTGACCTTCACCGGTTCCAGCTACATCGGCGGGTCGTTACCGGATGGAGCGTATGAATTGATCGTCTCGTCCGGCGGCGTCATCAGCGGCCAGGGCTTGAATATGTCAGCCAATCAGAACTTCACATTCTGGCGTTTGTACGGGGATTTCGAGGGCCTGGGCACGGTCAACGGCGGCGACTTTACGCTGCTTGTCACAGAGCTGGGCACGCATACGAATTCGAGCGATTGGTACCTGGACTACGAAGGTGCGGGCGCGATCAGCGGCTCGGATTTCGCTGCGTTTGTGGGTCGCCTCGGCAAATCGATCTCGATTCCGTCGCTGCCGAGCGTGGAGTTGCTCGCGGCCGCGCCACCGGTGACAACCTCCATTTCCACCACGACGACGGCCATGACCAATAAACAGACGAGCGATGCGAGCGCTGTTCCAAGAATATCGTCGGTGGCGAAGCCGGCAAGCAAACAAAAGCTGCGGCACGGGCACGGCGGATAGGCGACGCGCACACTTGAACTGATCACCGGTTCGAGCGCTGCCCAGAATAGCTAAAAAAACGGTCGTTCAGACGCGTCCACCGCATCAAAAGGGCTTCCGGTATAAGTCAAATCAATTGTAGCGGTGCTACCGAACACAGAAGTTTGCCCTTTGCCAATTGTCCCATCGCAGTCTTGTAGCAGCTTGCTGGTATCCACATGCATCTGGCGTATGGCCCTTCGATCAATGTTTTTGGTCGCCGACTTCTTGCCGTGGGCATTGCCATCGCCGCCGCGGCACTCCGGGCCGCGCCCAGAACCGCTCGCGGACAGATCTTTGTCGCGAACTACTCCGCCTGGATTGGCGAATACACCACATCGGGAGCGACCGTGAGCACCTTCCTGGTCTCGGGGTTGAACGGCCCACACGGAATTGCCGTGTCTGGATCGGACCTGTTCGTCACCAACTACAATATCGTTCCAGCCGTCTGGGCACTCGGAGGCGTTAGCTCAACGAACGCAGGGTTGGGCGGACGTTTTCGCTTCGCTGGCGCGCGCAACCGCCGCTTCCAGGTAAAAGGAACCTTGGGTAATTCGTGTCCGATGCGTAGACCGCATCTTTTTTCTTTCGCGGACGGTCGGCATGCTGGCTCGGCATGAATGGTCAGCGGTACAATCTCCACAGAAATGACCCTTCAGCAACAGTTCGAAGCGGCCATGCACTACCATCAGACGGGCCAATTTGCCGAGGCGGAACGCCTATATCGACAAATCTTAATCGGGGCGCCGAACCATCCGGAAGCGCTGCATATGGTCGGAATTCTAGCCGGCCAACGAGGACAGTTGGACGAAGGGGTGAGCTGGATCCGGAGGGCTATCGCGGTATTTCCAAACAATGCGTTTTATTACGGAAGTCTTGGCAATGCTCTTCAGGACCTCCGGGATGTCGACGGGGCTATTGCTGCATTCCAGAAGGCCATCGCATTGAAGCCGGACCTCGGCGAGGCGTATAACAATCTGGGCAATCTTCTGCGTGAAACGGGGAAGGCCGACGAGGCAATCGCGTGCTTTCGATAGGCGATCCAATATCGTCCCGGTAAATCGGAATGTTACAGCAGTCTTCTGGTCTCGATTTATTGTCATCCCGGTTACAGCGCTGCGGACATTCTTGAGGAACATCTTCGGTGGAACAATATCCACGGCGAACCACTCAAGAAACATATCCGGCCCCATTCCAACGATCGGAATCCGCGGCGGCCGTTGAACGTGGGATATGTTTCTGCAGACCTGCGTCGGCACCCTGTCGGTCTATTCATGGTGCCGCTGCTGGGGCATCATGATTCGCGTGCGGTCAATATCATCTGTTACAACAATTCGAGGATTGGCGACGAAATCACCGCGAAATTGCGGCGATTTTGCGCTGTATGGCGAGATGTATCCAGTTTGTCAGACGATCAATTGGCCGATCAAATTCGACGTGATCGCATCGATGTTTTGGTGGATTTGTCGCTTCATTCGGCCGGGAATCGAATGCTCGTTTTTGCCACAAAGCCCGCGCCGGTGCAGGTATCGTGGTTGGGGTATGCGGGCACCACGGGACTCAAAACCATGGATTATCGATTGACGGATCCATATTTCGACCCCGCCGGGACCGACGATTGCTACAGCGAGCGATCAATTCGTCTCCCGCATAGTTACTGGTGCTACGAGCCAATCGATCCGACCGTGTCGGTGAATGAGTTGCCCGCGGGCAATAATGGGTACGTAACTTTCGCGTGCGTGAATAATTCCGCGAAAATTACGTTGGGTGCATCGGAGTTGTGGGCCAAAATTCTGTCGGACGTTCCACGTTCACGGCTTCTGATTCTGAGTCCTCCGGGGGGCCACAGAAGCCAAATCATGGGTCAGTTTGCGGCGCGGCAAATTGACACAAGCCGCGTCGAATTCGTCGAGCGCAAGACCTTACTGGGTTACCTGCTGCAGTTTCATCGAGTTGACATTAATCTGGACACGTTTCCATGCGGCGGTGGGACCACAACTTGTGATGCGCTGTGGATGGGGGTGCCTACGGTCAGTCTGCGGGGAGCTACGGCGGTCGGACGGGCCGGGGTGAGCATTCTTTCCAACGCAGATCTGAAGGACTGGATTGCGGAAAGCCCGGAGGAATACTTAAGGGTGGCGACCCAGATGGCGGCGGACGTTAATGGATTGAGGGAATTGCGATCACGGTTGCGCGGCAAAATGGAGAAATCACCGCTCATGGATGCGGGGCGATTTGCATCCGATATGGAACACGCAATCCGAGTGATGTGGGAATCGTGGGCCCGAAATTCGGCGTAGTCAGTCGTAGATACACCAAGACCCCCGCTATCCAGCGGGGGTCTTGTCGCTTACGAACACCGCGTCCATCAAACGCGGCAGCACCTCGCCGCTTGGCCCTCGAATGCACCAATGCGCTCTGTGACTATACGGTGTTTCCTGAGGATTCACTTCCAAGAGCTGAGCACCATTTCTTAATGCCAGATCAATCAATCCAGCGGCCGGATGAACAACGGCGCTCGTACCGAGAGAAATAAACAGCCTGCATGAACCGGCTGCGCGCTGAGCTTTCAAGTGTTCATGTTTGGGAAGTTCCTCACCAAACCAGACCACCGCTGGGCGTCGTGGGCCGCCGCAGACGCAACGAGGCGGGTACACGTCGAACGCGGGGCCACGCTCTTCAGTTTCAACGCCACAATCCATACATCGCCAGGTCCATAGAGTTCCATGCAACTCAATTACGTCGGTTGAACCCGCCGCTTGGTGGAGCCGATCCACATTCTGAGTGATGAGCGTGAAACGTTTTCCTGCTGCAAGGATGCGGCGCTGAAGCGCGACAAGTGCTATGTGTCCTGCATTCGGGGTACACTTGGCGACGTTGCGTCTTCGCTCGTCGTACCATCGACTAACCATCGCAGGATCACGGGCGAATGCTTCGGGCGTGGCAAGATCCGCCGGATCGAATTTGGACCACAAACCAGTTAATGCGTCACGGAACGTCGGAATGCCGCTCTCTGCTGAGACGCCCGATCCGGTGAGAACGACAACGCTGTCGGCGATTCGCAGTAGCGCAAGAATCTTGGGATCGGGTACGTACATGGCAACTTCGCACGTCGCATCTGATCATAGCCGTGGACCGATGTATCAGCGACATAAACCGCATCGCTACCCTGACAGAGATGGATTTCGCCATTTCCACCGGTCGGGCAACCAGCTTTCGACATCGCTCATCGGCGTGGCCGGCAAGTTGGTCAGCAGTTGTGTCAGATGACGCTGGGGATCGATGTTGTGCCGGCGGCAGGTGCTGGTCATGCTGGAAAGGGTCGCCGGGATCTGGTGACCGAACCCACGTTCAGCTACGCAACCCGGAACGCCTTCACCGCCGCAGCTTCATCAGCTCAACCAGCGCCGCCGCCGGCGCCATACGGCAGCCGGTGCAGAACCCCACGAATTCGGCCACATCGAGCCGACGGCTTCCCGACTTCGAGTGAGCGATCCACCATTGGCTCTGACCGATCCGATCGGCAAGCTGACGTCCACAGCTATTTCCTATTTTGGATTATCCTGGAATGAATTCGGCGGCTCCGACTGCCGATCGCGGTTTCGGGATGGTGACGGGCAACGTGAAAGGCGTACGAAATGTGTGGGGCGACGGCGGTTATTTGTTCGCGTGTCGTCGGGTGACATTCGGAAGCGTCAAAATGGCGGGATGGCTGTCCAAATCTCCGCGTTTGATGCGGCCGCGAGCCAAAAAAAACGCTGGTCCAAACTCCAAACTCGGTATAGTACGCAAAATTGCCGACGACGTTCGTCGGCCAAGATTCATATGGGAAATCCCGGCCAGAGATGCTTAAGCAACCCGCCTCTAATCTTCTGATACTAGCAATGACCGCTTTGACGTGCCAGCCAGTTGGTGCAACCGAGCCGCAGATCACAATCCCCTGGGTCGAAAAAATGCCCCGTTTGCCCCGGCCGTTGCACGTGCTTGACTGGAAGCAAACCGCTGCGGACTACTACCGGGTCGCTTTTGATCCCAAGGCCACCGGTGCGAACCTGCCGGCAGTGGCCGTGTCGGACGACGGGGTCAATTTCGGATTCTCGGCCTATCTCAATCCCGGTCGCAACATGCGACAGGCCAAAGGGGAAGCAATTGTTTGCCTTGCCGGCGTCGCTGGCGCCCAGTTGAACGGCCTCGACATGAGAACCTACAAGGGCATCGATTGGGTACGGAGTTGCAAACGCTGGTTCGACGATGCTGATGGTGTCTATCAGGACAACCCCGGGCAGAAAGGGGGCGTGATCAGCCACGTCATCTACGGTTATTGGCCCCTGGCCCTGGGAGTGATGCTAACGGATTTGAATCGAGAAGATTTGGATTATAGACGAAACCTCGACCGGCAATTTGCCTTCCTCCTCCAAATGGCCAGGGACATGGGCTGCCCGAACCATCCCAACCTGAAGCAAGGCTATGACATCGCCGCCCGACAAGTCACCGCGACCCGGATCGATTGGAACCCCGGCAATGCCTCCTGTCTCGCCTGGATGCTTTACGCGGGCTATCAATGGACGGGGAACGTGGAATACCTCGAATGCGCCAAGGCGGCCCTCCGTTGGCAACTCCAGAATCCCGGCCGCTACGAGATCTCCCATGTCATGGGACCGTTAGTAATGGCCCGGATTAATGCCGAACAGGGCGAAAACTTCGACCTGACTTGGATGATGAACAATTGGTTCGGTGATTACACCCGCCTGCCCGGCTTCGTTCATGAGTGGGCGATCACGCATAACACCCTGCTCAATGGTTTGACCTGCGACGGTCTAGACGGCGCCTGGTGGCGATGGCCGGATGATAACGGGTTTTATGCCTTCGCTATGGGCAGCTACCAGGCGCCGGCATGGCTGCTGCCGGTCGCGCGCTACGACCAGCGTTACGCTCGCAGCATCGCTCGCTACGCCCTGAACGCCGCCAATAGCTGCCGGTTCTTCCTCGGTGTCGACCTGGATTGGGACCATCAGGATCACCTCGATTGGCGCAACAGCCTCCCGAATGGCGAAGGCTTCCTTTTCTCTTACGAGGGCTTTCGCACCGAAGCCCACCACGCGGATGCCCGGCACGCTTTCCGTCCTTACGCCACGGGCGATCCGATCGCAGGGTTCAGCCGCAAATACAATGACGCCAACCACGCCCAATACTGGGCGGATAAAGCCACTTTCAGCAGGAGCTCTGATAACATTTCTCTTTACATGGGCCACCATATCGGATTCCTGGGTGCCATCTTCAACGCCACCGAAGTTCCGGGCATCATCGCTTGGGATCTGACCAAAACCGACTATTACCGGCCTAAGTGCTACCCGTCGTTTCTAGTTTACAACCCGTACGATACGGAGAAGACGATCCAATTCGACATGGGATCTGCCGCGGACGACCTCTATGACGCGGTTGCCGGGAAGTTCATCAAGCGCCATCTCCGCGGCAAACAGCCCCTTGTCATCGGGTCCGATCAGGCCATGGTGCTGATTCTGGTCCCCGCAGGCGGAACGGTGTCCTTGGAAGGCAAAAAACTCAAGATCAATGGGGTGGTCGTGGACTATCACCAGACCGGCAGTGCATTGCCGAAAAAGGGTTAGAAGTCACCGTTTCCGGAACGTCGGCGAGGGAACTTTTCTTCGCTGAGACCATCTTGCGGTACGTGATCTTCGACAGGCTGGAATAGATCGCCGCAGTCATGCTGCCATCGTTGCCAAATGCATAGCTCCTCAATTTTATAAACGATTCCAACGAGATCGGCGCGGAGGCGTCGATCAAAAGGTGATTCTGGCAAACCTCGTCAACGAATTCAGTCTCACTTCGTCAAATAAGCCCGGTGAAGGAACGGCGCTTTCGTCTCCGTGTCCCGTGTCTCGTACATCTCGACTTCATTCGTCTGCTTTTTCAGTATCACGGCGCGGTCCGCAACCGGCCGGGCCGCCGGTTGTTGCGGCATCTGCGCCTCTTGATTGATTTGTTGTTCCATCCCAATCGCGTCCATTGGTTGTGGCTCGCCCTTGGCAATGTCAACTGCTTTGATCATCGCCTCAACCGCCTCGGGCTTGGGCGCATCGAACACTTTCTGATCCGAGTTGGGCTCGCGCTCCGCAAGGGCTTCGACGGCGGCGGCGTGCAGCAGCTTCGGGTACATCTTGCCGAACAACTCGTCTGATGCGTACACATCACCGCTGTTCAGTTTGCCGTTGATCGCAAAGACGAAGCCGATCACATCGGGAAATGCTTGCGAGTTCTTCGCAACCCCTTTCTCATAGGCCTCGGCAGCGCTCGCAACCGCTTTGTCTTCCACCGTTAGTTCCAGGCTCGTTGGCGATTGCGACAACGTGCCGCCGGCATCGGCGAGCGATGGCGCGTTTGCCGCTAGTTTTTCCTGGGCCTTGCTCACCTTGTCCCAAACCCCCTGCTGATCGCCGGAATAGTTCGCTTGCTTAAGCTCCTTTGACGCCAGGGCGTTTGGCGAAGCCGCAAACTGCGATTGGCTTTCACTGCCCCGCTGGGTCCACCGGCCATGCTCGACGCAGTTAGCCCCGATCGGCACTTGCCCGCTGTGAGCCGACACGACCATGTCGCGGCCCAGTGTGCGGTCCTGCTGGCCGCCTTTGACGATTTCGCCGGCTTGCAGATACAGGTCCTGATCCGAAAGGTTCTCCACAGAGAGTTCGTTCACCTGCTGCTTCTCGTAAACGATCACCTTCTTCTGCTCCAGTCCCTCGGACAACGTGAGATACTTTTTATCCCCCAGGAGATTCGGCCCGCGAACGAGATAAACCGTCAGGTTTCCCGAGACGTACGGACCGACAACATGGATCTCGTCCAAGGCAGCCGGCCGCGTGGCACTTACGGAACTGGAAAGTGAAACAACGACCGCCACAACCCATAGCAAGCGCGCAACCATAAGAAGCTCCCTGGTGTGTTTGAGAGACGACGGGCATCGACCACCCCAACAGCGGCCAGATGCCATCTCCCCCTTTTGACACGGCGGCGCCAATAAAGTTCCTTCAGGAATTCCGAGACGGTGGCGGACGGCATTGCCAAGGGGGGTGAGATTGAAAAGCGTCATCGCCCCATCGAATTTGATCGATCGCCCTCACCGCCGCAATTTCATCAGCTCGACCAGCGCCGCCGACGGCGCAATGCGGCAGCCGATGCAAAACTCGATGAATTCGGCCACGTCGATCCGGCGGCTCCCTGACTCGCTCCTGGCGACCCACCATTGGCTCTGACCGATCCGATCGTCCAATTGCGGGTGCGTAATTCGTGTCCGGTATGTAGTCCGCACCTTTATTCCTCGGAGGGCGATTTGGATATCAACCGGAAAAAGGCCCCACGGGGTCGCGCTCAATTCCCACCGCATGGTCCCAACTCCTTTCACGATTAGGTCTTGGGCTCATTGAGCCAGTCCGTGGCCGTGTGAAACACGCGAAGAATCTCGACCGCGTCACCCCGGATGCGGTACACGATGACATAGGGCAGGTTACGGACCACGACTTCGCGTGTCCCGCTGACCTCGCCCTGGCGGCCTGAGAGGGGAAATTCTTTCAACCGCACCGTTGCAGATCGAATCTCCTGAACGACTCTCTTTGCGGCTTGCGGGTTTTCAACGCTGATCCGGCGGTGAATTGCACGCACTGACGCAAGGGCCGCTTTCAGCCAGCGGACCGTCACCGCGTCAGCTCATTGAACATGGCCTGCACGTCCGAATCGGACGCGAACTCACCGCGATCCGCTTCACCGATGGCTTTTTGCACCTCTTCGATTTGCCAGCGATGCATCGCGATGTACTGACGCACCGCATCTTTGATCAGGTAGCTGCGATCCCGGTCGAGGTTCTCTCCGAGCTTGTCCAGGAACGCGACTGAATCCGGATCGAGCCGACAGGTTACATTGACGCTTTTCATAATCTACCCCCATCTGTTGTATTCTATGAGATTACAACAGATGCTCACGGAGTGCAATTAAACGTTAGTGATAAATAACATCCTTTGTTTGCTGTTAATCCTTGACGAAGGCCACCAGACGTGCCAAGTGTCATTTGGGCAACATCGGCGGGGATACATTCAGGTGACCGGCACAACAGACTTGACGGTGATCAACTCTAACGTTCCAGCAGTTGTGGAAATGGACTCAGTTCCGCCGGCACTTCTCTTCTACGCCGGTGAGGCCCCGCAAAACGCGTGGCGTGACTTCTTTGGAGAAATCCAGAATGATTACACGCGCGCCGCTTACGAACATGCCGTGCGCCGCTTCCTGGAATGGCTGCCGTCGGATATCTCACCGGAGCAGATCAAACCCGCGATGGTTGGCCGGTACATCGCGAGGAATGTTGGCAGCGTTCCGACCCGCAAACTCCACCTGGCAGCATTGCGAAAGTTTTTCGACCTGCTGGTGGAGCGGCATATTATGGTAATCAATCCGGCCGCCTCAATACGCGGGCTGCGATATCAGGCGGTTGAAGGAAAGACGCCCGAAATCAGCATCGACCAAGCCAGGAAGCTGCTCGCCTCTATCCGTATCGAACACAAGAACAAAAAGGGCGAACTCGTTCCACTCAAAGTGGGGTTGCGCGATCGTGCCATTGTCGCGACGCTCATCTATACCGCTGCGAGGGCGGGCGCGGTCGCAAAGCTCAAAATGAAGGACTTTCGTCATGACGGCAGCCAATGGACCTTGCGTTTATTTGAGAAGAACGGAAAGTCCCGCTCGATTCCGGTCCGTCACGATCTCGAAAAATTCATTCTTACCTACCTCAGCCATATTGCCGACTGGCAAGAGAAAAGCGACGAGCCGCTGTTTCGAACCGCGATTCGCAAGACGGGCTCGCTCACTGAAGTGGCAACCAGTAATGTTGATATCTGTCGCATGGTCAAACGCAGACTCGCCGACGCTGGTTTGCCGGAATACCTCTCGCCCCATTCTTTTCGTGTGGCCACGATTACGGACCTATTGTCCCAGGGCGTGCCGCTGGAGGACGTTCAGTATCTTGCGGGGCATGTGGACCCACGAACAACGCGATTGTATGACAGGCGACAACGGCACGTGACTCGCAACATCGTGGAGCGGATTTCGATTTGAAGAACAAAGTGCTTATGGAGCGTTGTGTGTTCAGCCGTTGCAATAACAAGTGGTGTAGATTCACAACTCTGGCCCGCTATCTAGGCCCGTTCTTTTGAATTCTCGTGATAGGGCTTCCGTGCGTGCCGGCGCTTGACATAATTCGAGGTGCGGAAGTTCATAGCACGTATCTGCTGGCAAACGGCGCCCGATGGTGTGAAACCGGTAACGACGGGTCACCCGATCGCCACGGCGTTTCGTGTCAAAAACTAGCGCGGCAGGGGCGTTGTTTCGCGGGGAGACCAACGATAGTCCCAAATGTCGCACCATGCGATTGACTGAAGTTGCCAAGTTGGACCAATCTTTATCCGTCACCTGTGGTTGTGCGCGTGCATATTGGTTGAGCGCCGGCTCAAACTGTCTCGCCAGCTCCGCGTAAAACGCCTTGCGAATGTCTTGGAGAACCGTGTATCGCTCGTTGATTGTCTGAGGTAATCCCTCGAATATGGATTCAATGGCGCGTCGTTTCCCTTCGGTCAGGCGGTCTCGTGGATCTCCACCTGCCGTCACGGCTTAATCAACTTCGGCCCAGAAGTCTCCCTTTTTGCCCCATCGTCTTGGCTGTGCGCATCGTACGCTGCTTCAAAAGCTTCTCGAATCACACCAAGAGCGGCAAATCTTGCGGTAAGCTCGCTTGGTAGATCAGCAAAAAGCGAAGGTGGTATCCGCAGGTTCGTTCCCGATTCCGGAAGTTTATCCTTCATGGACAATGCGTCCTTCCATTGCGCTGTTAAATGCTATCGACAGCTTGCCATGAATCCGGGCTCCGCGCAACAAAAACGTGGTGAAACGGATCCGACAAGACGCATGTTAGGGAACCTGACGCGACGTGTCCGAGGAAAACGCACACGACGCGAACCGGATCGTGAGTCACGCAGTTTCCGTGCGTCAGCCATGACACGAATCCTTTGGAGCGCCCGGCAGAAGCGAACACGATGGACCGCTTTTGTTGGGCAGGAGCACTGCGTTGAATCGAGAACTTCACTCAGGGCGAGACGTTCGCATTCAGGCAGTTCAAAGTTCAATTGCCGCACGAGTTCAAACAGATCACGCTGATCGGCAGCGTAGACCGGACCGCTTTCCAATGCCTCCATGTTATCAATGTCGAGTCCATCCGTACCGGTGAGCGAGCGCTTTCCGCGCAGAGTCTGATAGTGCACGTTAGTAAGTATTCTACTCAGAAACGCATCCTTTGGTCCCTTACTGGCATCGTAGCGGAGGTCAGGACGGTCATCGATCATCGTTACGCAGAAGTTCTGGCAGGAATCCTCTAAATCCACGGGATTTCGCGTTCGCAGTTTCCCGTGTGCCCAAATGGGAATGCGGCGCACCACGCTGTTTACCCATTGCTGCGGATCGATTTCTCGAATGGCCGCCTGGGCAGCCAGTTCCGGATATATGACTTCATGCGGCCATGCGTTGGGGCCGAAGCACGAATTGATTGCATCATGGTGATTGTCATTAACGTTCGACATAGCGATTTTCCTTTTCTCGTGGATCGGCATTCCTTTAGGGGCGGGATACCTTCCTTCAAGTCGTCGGCCCAATGGTCAAGCTTTTCCATCTCCGAATCGAACCATGTGCCGTTCTTGGAAGCGATTGCAGCCAGTTGCTCTGACTGCTCGCCGGCAATACCGCCCGTAAGCCGGGATTGGATGTCCTGCGGTGCGGCAATTGATTCGCCTTGGCTGCCATTAAGATCGAACAGTCTGCGGCATTGCGCGTCGTCCAAAACCGTGCCGTCGTCGGTGATAGGGCAAGCGCAGGCCGCGCCCAATAGCCTGTTCGATGAGGGTGCGGGAATTGAACGCCCGCAGCGGAACAATCGTGTAGAGATTGGTCACGTCCCAACCTTCCTTCAATTGATCGACGTGGATCACGACCTCCGTGGTGTCGTCCGGGTTTTCAATGGCCAGTAACTTTTGGACATTCTCATCCCGCTCCTCGCCACGCTGATTGGAATGAACCTCGGCCACCTTGCCCTTGTATTGTCCGGCGAAGAAATCGTGGGCTTCAATTATCCGACGCAAATGGCTGGCATGGGTCGTGTCCTCTGCAACGACAAGCATGAACGGCTTGCCATCCTTACCAAAGTACATCCGACCTTCGGCTAAGAGTCGTCGATATTCTGATTCGATAACTTTCCAGCACGACCCAGCAGGCGGTTTGTGCTTCTTGCCTGTAATTGGCGAGACGATCTCGTACATCTGATTTGGCCTAAAACCTTGTGCTGAGAACGACACGCCGCGCCACGGGCCTTTCGGATCATTGTTTCGGTTTTTGTAAACGGATCGCTGTTTTTCACCGAGAGGAAGCAAATTCCGCGTGGACTTAAATGTTTCGGGATTTCGTCCATAGACAAGAATATATTCGTGGGCGTCTCCAATCGCCTCTCGATTTTCGCGCGAATAACGCTTTTGCCAGACGTTGCATGCAATGAAGGATGCCCTTCCGCAGATTTCGTCGAGTAAAACCTTCAAGTAAGGCATTTCTGAATCATCAATGCTGACCCAGAGCGATCCGTCGTCGGTCAAAAGTCGCCACAAGATTTCGAGACGATCCCGCATCAAAGAGAGCCATAATGAGTGCTCAACACCGTCGTCATAATGGTCGAATGCGGAACCGGTGTTGTATGGCGGGTCGATATATATGCACTTTATCTTGCCGGCAAATTCCTGCTCCAACGCTTTCAATGCAAGGAGGTTGTCACCAAAAATCAGACGATTGTCGAATAAATCACGGTCGGTCAAGCGTTTGTCGGCGTGATACGACAGTTGGGTATCTTCAACGAGCACCCGCGGCTCCAGCCGTGGGCGGTGTTCCTTCCCAATCCAGGTGAGTTCCAGTTTTTGCTTTTTGCTCATGCTTCAACCTGCCCATTCTTCATCGGTACGGCAACACAATCTTTACTCATTCAAGCTACCTTCCAACGTACCGTGAAAAGCTCATTCACCGTGGCTTGCTGCCGCAGTTGAGCTTCGACCTCTTCGATCAGTTTATCTTTTTTCGTTTCGATTTCGTCCTGGGCTTCATCGCGCTTTTTTCGGTTGTCTTTCAATCGCCGCTCGGCGTCCTTTACCTGTTTTTGGCCGGCAATCTTCTGGTCCAGCGTTGCGGCGAGTCTCGCTTCCTTTTTCATCGCCCGAATTTCAGTTTCAAGGTCTTTGATTTCGCGCTCGATGCCTTGAACACCAAGGCTATCCCACAGATGCCGTCTCACATCGAAAAATACGCTTGCTCTTGCTGCGAGTAGACGGGGAGTTGGCGGGGTATTGGCGGGAATTGGCGGGTGAGCCGCGCTATGACTGATGCTACTCGACCCGTGGTTTTACGCGTTCTTGAAACCTTCGGCCCCCATAAAAGCTGCCGTGGTTTGGTTCGAAGAGCAATCGAATCGGTTGTGGAAGGCGGTTTACCACGTTTCTTACATATTCCTGATAATTCTTCCGATGCATGTATTTATCACCCTGCGGACGTGGAAGAAGCTCATCAAATTTCCAGACGCGACGTGGCTCTGCCATCAATTTCTCCAATACGCTCATTGCTTCCGAATCAATCTCCCTAAGTGGCTCGCCGTTCAGATAAACGCGCCCCTTATCCCTGAGGAAGAGCAGATCGACCGTCTCAGCCGGTGCTGAAGCCGCAGATACCACAAAGTCCTTTGCTAACGGATTCTTCGCTGTTGGATGGCTATCGTTTTGTTCTCCTCGCAACAATTTCGCAATGAGTTTCGGCGCCACGGCCAGATACGGGTCCAGCACGAGCCTCCTATCCTGACGGTCCAACGGAATCAGCGAGCCAGTCCACACCCATTGGGCTCCGTCACCTTGTCGCTCCTGCTTCTTTGCCACAACATCGGCGACAAATCCGACACTGTCCGATGCCAGCGCTACTTCGACGCTCAATTCCCGCCATTCGTCCTGTTCGCCCAGAAGATTAATGAGCGGAATAACGCATGTTGCATCGCGCGCCCGTCTCGCGGCCGCTTCAATCGCCTCGTTCCAGTAGTGCCGATCCTTTTGGGGACCTGTCTTGTACGATTTAATCCATTTAGCCACGAGCCTCGGCACATCTTGTTCTGAAACGCAGCCCACTGCACTCTTTATCGATCCACCCAACCAACCCCAACTTTCTCGGCGGGGCACTTCTGCAATCAAATCCCCGACGACCTTCTCAACTTTCGCCTCTGGAACGCGCTCATATGCCTCGTCCCACACCGGCGATAAAACCGGAAAGAGCTTATTCGCGCGTTTTTGTGGAAGCCGAAGCAGTGCTCCTGCAACCGCAGCATGCCACGCATCCTTGTACGAAGGGGTTGCGTTTTGAAAGGAGGAGAGCCAATCGTCAAATACGAGCGCCGCCTCCTCCTGTGACAAGCGTGTTGCGGCAGTCTTAATGGCCCGATCCCACGCTAATTCGTCTCTTGAATTAAGAGTTTTCGAATATGACTCAATCAGCATTTTGACAACTTTTGAAGCTTCGGCTTCCGACACTTGTTGAACCGCTCCCTCAATTGCCCACGCTTGGGCACTCATTCCCCACATGTATGGGAGCACATACGAATCGATGACCTGCCGAACAACCTCAAGGACGTCATTAGACTCGATGCGCGCAGCGGCGTGCTTAATTATCCAACCGTTCACCGGATTAGTATTGGGTTCTTGGGCCATCGCTTCGCGAATCGCCTCTCTTCCCACATTTTCTGGAACCCGTTTGGAAGCACCGTCAAACGCGGCTGACCGGAGATCAACATTCTTCGATGACCGGATATCACGTTCGCGCCAATGAAAAATTCTACATGCATCCGGTTCTGGTAGTCGCTGGCTTGCCCCATGGACCGCGTATTGAACTTTGGCGCTACCCCAGATACCACCCGAAGCCGCAGCGGCAAACAAATCTTTGATCAACCGTAAGGCATCCACTGCGGCCACGCGTCCCGCCACCATCCGCAGCACATCCTCGCAAAAGTAGTGATTAAGATCACCCCTATCCATTGCTCGAAGCGCTTCTTCGATTAGCACTTTGATCGTCCGCATATCCAACACTTGCGGCAAAATAATTGCAATATGCTCCTTGCGAAGTTCTTCGCACAACGCCCCAATTGCTGCTTTCGCCACAGGAGCAACAGTTTTGAGTTTGAGCCTATCTGCCATCCGGAGGGCACACCATGCGGCAGGACGTACTAGACAGTCACTCGTTGGGATTTCCGCACCTTTTCCTAGAGCCCCGGCCCGAAACGGTTCGTTTTGGCTCACAGCGCACATCCACGCGATCAACGCGTCGATCAATTCACTACCATTTGTTATTCCAACTTGTGCGCGCAACGCAGTAATTCGATGACACACAAAATCCAACGTGTCATACGTCCGGGGCAAATAGCACCAGCGACGAATGATTTCCACGAATGCGTATTGCTCACGCTCACCTCCTTCTGCCAAACTGGCCATGTAGCGACCGATCAAATATTCAACGACAGGAGTCTTGGGCACCCAAGATTGGCCCCCTTCTCGCGTCGAAATTAAGCCTAGCGCGTAGGCGAGTCGTCTGGTCCTTTGAAAATCGTACTCCGCAGGCGACAACGATCGTTCGCGTTCCGCCGGCGCTGGAGCGATAGCAAACCGCTTTTTTACAACTGCTTCGCGTAATTGATCCAGCTTTGGCTGCTCGTCATAGGACGTACTGGCATCAGCTAAAAGAAAGTAACCGAGCGTTATGAATTGGCCTTCTCGCTCATCATTCCCGGCCGGGCAATTGCCCCCGAGAACCTTGTTGGCACGCTCAAAGCACTGGAGCGTGGCGACGGTCATCAGTTCGTCTATCGTCGAGGGTAATTCCGCTTGGTGGTTGCACTCCAGGACTCTTCGCGCCCAAATCGCTAAGAACAGCGGCCGCCGCAAGAGTGAACTAATTGCCGGCTTAAGGCTAACGAATCTCGCGGTAGCCATTTGGAGTTTGTCTTTTCGCCGCCCGAGCATCCGGGCGAGCAATTTGTCGATCGATTCATGGGAAAGCTCTTCCAAGCGGTAGATTTGATCTTCATTAAAGCCCGCCGGCCTTTCACGCGAGCTAATTAAATATCCCTTGTGCTGGAAATGAAACCTGCCAATTTTGTACAACATTGCATTCGCATTTTCCGCGGCTACTTCATCGTGTCCGTCATAAAGGCACACGAGTTGTCCCGCGTGAGTTAACTGCCTGATCTCCTTACGTGTTAGTCGTTGCTCGGCAACAGCCCCCGACGCGTATTGCCGGTATGCAAGCTTAAGCACATTGTCCCATTCCTCCGCCGCGTCAACATCCCGTAGGCGGACAGGAAGGGGAACCCGGAGAGCATGAAGTTCGTACGATCCCGTGCGCCGTTCTAAAATTTGCAAACATTCTTTTGCCAAATCGACAGCAAATGCCGCTAACAACGCGGATTTACCCAATCCAAAAGGCGCCTGAACCAGGAGGGGCTGCCGTTCTGCTTTGGCAACCCACGTCCGCAATGCTCTAAGATCATCTGCACTCTCTACCTGCGTCGTGTGCGCTGGTAAGTCTCTCCGCAGTCCTTCAGCATCAGCGGACTTCTCGACGACCCTTCGGGATATAGACACTCGTTGCGTCTGTCGTGCCTTGAATTCAATCGGAACGCCCGTTTCCGACAGGACGTTTAGCGGCCCGGACAGCGCATTGGCAATCATCCTGCAATAGGTTTTGAGTTTCTCCTTGGGAACTTCCATATCCATAGCGCAACCCTATACCACACGAACCAGAAATGGCCTGTGCATCGCACCGATCCTGCATCATGCGCTGGATCAAGATGTCGGCTCTCATACTACCCCTATGCTTCAATTTCTTCGACCACGGTTGCTTCCTCTCCCGCACGCACCGACGCCGCACGTTCAGCTTCCAGAATCCACGGAACTCGCCCGCGGCAGATTCCGTCAAACAGGGCCACGTGTGGACGAACTTCCGCGTTGAGGTGCCGTCCTCGAATCCGAATCTTCTTTCCCTGAGCCGACAGCGTGATCCCTTCCTTCGGATGAAATTCAACCCGCTCCAACCACGTATAGGGAACCGCAACAACGCTTCCGTCTTTCTTAAAGAACTGCAACATCAGACAACGATCGCGAGAACTCCTGAGCCAGCCGAAACTACCAAGGTCGTCCGAGTCCGCTTCCGTCTCAGTATCCAGTTCCGTAGCCAGCGTGCTCGCACGGCCCGCGTATTTGCGAAGCAAATCATCTGCCATAATTCAATTCCTCTCTGGCGTGTTCCACTTCATGCCGCTGAACCGGGTCCTGCTCCATTGCCTGTTCGGACAGAATGTGGTGACGACGCATGCGACCCGACATAACTTCGGTGGCACTCAGCCGGTCGTCGTACCTTTGCACGGATTCGCGCAGCGCCTCCTTGTCGTCGGTATATATGGTTGCCCGTGATCTGCCTCTCGAAACAGAAACGTATAATTGTTCCCGCGATGCCGCAGGGGCGGACATTGAGGATTCCGCGATGAATACGTGGTCAACCGTTTTGGACTGCGCGCTGTACGAAGTCGTGGCATACCCATAATCCAAAAAACCGAAATCCCGCGCTACCTTCCACCCGTTCTCCAGCGTGATGTTCCCGTCCATCGAAATATCCTGAATCTTATAGATAGCCCCATTATCCAGCCGATGAGCGCCGTCGGCAGTCTTGCCGTTGCGGCTCACACGAACACGGTCGCCGGCTCCGAGTTTGATCGTGTGCTTTCGGAATACCTGAAACCGGCTCGCCTGATCGAGCGGCAACGGTGCGTTTCCCACCGTGATCCGGTCCCCTTTCCTAAAATATCCCTGATCCTTCGCGCCACTCGTCGCGATTTTCTTTGCGTTTTGATGAAAGACGATTACATCGGCGTCATTATTGTAATTGAGGGGGTCGCGCCGCTCGGCTTCAGTGAGATTGAGGTTTTCCAGGACGCTGATCGCATACTGATCATGCCCCAATTCTCCTTTGCGATGCAGTTCTTCCCTGATGCTTTCCGTGACCAGGTTTTTCTCGCGGTGCGTCGGGCTGATCACCAGAGCTGACTTCCCTGCCTTCACCGCCGCAACGTAATCCGTTGCCAACATGTTGTAACGCTCGTCGCTGGGGACTTCCCTCACCCACCCCATTTCATCAAGCTGTTTCAGCCCATCGCTAGTACGCCCTTCACTGAGCGCTTCGACTACATTGCGGTAGGCGTTTTTTTGCCGTTGTATCTTGGTTATTTCCGCCGGCGCCAGTCCGGCTTCAGTTTCAAGCAGTCGCAGTGCGGCACCGCGTTCAACAGGTGAATGTTGTCTAGTGTCACCCGCAAGCACGATGCGTGCGTCGATTTTTCGGGCGACTTCGAATAGCTGGCCCATGCTTCGCGTTCCTAAGAGACCGGCTTCATCAACCCACAGAACGCCGCCGCGAGTGGATTCCTGCAGCTTCTCATCAACTAGGAACCGCGCAACGGTGTCAGCATTCGCGAAGCCTTCCTGCTCACGCAATACGCCACGGCTGGCCTCTGCCGATGGAGCCAGAGCAAGCACCCGTTTGCCAGCACCTTCAATCGCGTTCACGGCTTCGCGCATGGCTCTGGTCTTTCCAACGCCCGCCTTCCCCCGAATGATCGTCACGGCATCCGTCGAATGCAGGACATGCAGCACCGCTCGCCGCTGGCCATCGTTCAGCTGGGTGTCTTTGAACTCGTGCATCCCCGGCACCAGCGTGTCGCGTGTCCCCCGGCTGCGGCGGGCAAATTCCGTTATCCGTTGCTCCTCATCGAGTACCTCATGGGTCGTAACCAGCCTTTCGCCGTTACGCTCGGTTACGAGGAGCTTTTCATTGCGGACGGCCTTCTCTATTTCCCGCACAGACGCCGCGCCGACCGAGCGTTTCATCGCTTCCGTCAACAGTTCTCGCTCGGAAACGACCGATTTTCGTTCCAGACAATGCTCCGTTGCCAGCGCTGCCGCTTCCCGCGCCGCCTCTGGCCTTTCCGGTATAGCCGGCCCTCCAATTGAGCGGGCAATTTTGGCAATGGCTTCTGCCTCGTCGCCACCTAATCTCGACCGCCATACTTCACGCAATTGCGGCATGGAAAGGTCTTTTTGTTTTCGCTCGCGAGTGAGCGATCCCAGGAGGGCTCCTCTTATGGCGGGATCATGAACTTTATGTTTTCTGGCGAATTTCTCGATGTCAGCCGTTCGCCGTGAGAAGTTATCCAATGTCGCTTTCGAAAAGCCAGCGATGTCCCAGCCCTTGCGCTTACGCGCGATGCTGAGGCCTAGGTCGGAAAGATGCCGCGTCAGGCGCGAATGAAACTTCGCCTCGAAATAACTTGCATCCCGTTTCAAGTCGCCGAACTGCGCCGCTTTCCATCGCTTTTCGGCTTCGTCGAACGTTACGTTGAAACAGAAGCAGTGGGCATGAAGATGCGGGTCAGGAATGCCGTCCACCGGCCGAGCTGTCTGGTGAACAAACGTTCCCCAGATCATGTTCCCGGTGACGCGGTCTTCATTTCGCCCGCCTTGACGGACCCTTGTTTTCAGTTCCGCTTCCATCTCCTGCATCGTCTCATCGACGGACTTCTGGAAAGCGTCGAGGATGCGCTGGTCATTCGTAAGTCCGTACAGCAGCGATACGCTTTTGGGCACATGCCAATTTAAATCGTATCCGACCCTCCTTTCCTGCTTACGCCGCGGCGTAAGCTGTTCGCCCGTTGCCGGGTGGCGATTGTCGCAGAGAGCGTTCCACGCCTTCTTATCCACAATTCCCGACAGGCCGAGACGTTTTGCGCCCTCGCCGCCCCACACCCCGGCAAGCTCCTGACTTTCCGTGTAATAATCAGCGAGGCTTGCCGAGGTGTAGTAGCTCTTGGCACGCTGGGGCGAGCTGTTCTGGATAATGCGAAGCATCTTCAAACATAACACGAAAAGGTTGAAGAATGGTTAACGCTCCGCAATCCCGCGCGCCTGCCTGCTAAAAGCTGTCCAACAGGCCCTGCAGGAAGTCACCGATACTGTCCCCGAAACCACCATCACCGCCGGAGTCGGTGTCAGGGGTGACGTCCGAAGTGTTGTCCGCGTCCTTGGACAGCCGAAGAACCGCGTCTCCGGCACGGGCGCCTTCGGTGACCGTCTTGGCGACATTCGCCTGTGGGGTACCCTGATCCGGCTTCTGCGGATTGCTGGCGACCACAGGAGCTGTTGCCGCCGCGCTAATGCCGATCAGCACGAGCAGGAGCAGCAGGCCCTCGATGATGAATCCCTTGCTTCGGCGATGATTCTGACGCTTCATACATGTCTCCTTTCTTAGAGTCCTTGTGGCATCAATCTCCACACCCACTATTTGTCTCAAGCGGTGGATTAATTTCATCCGCAGATGCGAATTTTCTGACGTGCGTTGTGGGGCGCTTTCCCACACCCCTTCCCCGCAGACTCGTGTTCCGAGCTGATGCAAAGCGAATGGACACCGTGTCTCATTCGGGTGAGTGCTCACTCCATTTCTCTTCCTTCTCATATTCGACCACAGCACGCGTCCTTTCTTTACGGGCACGTTTAAAGCCGACGCCAGGCGGCGCAAGCTGCCAAGGCCGCTTTCCTGAAGGAAGCCTTCGGCCTTTCGCTTGCCCCGTGCGCTGCGCCCCGGACTTGCCGGCTTTCTTTCACGTGCCGTAAGGCCGCGATGGTCGCGGTCACAAACAAACGAAGGAGACATTTATGAGCAATACCAACGAAACGCCGACCGCAACATCCAAATCCCCCAGCCACATCGTCTATCAGGTGCGCGATCGCGAAGGAGGCAAGGGATTCTTCACCCGGATTGGGGCCGCCTGGCCTCACAGGGATGGCAAAGGCTTCAACATCCAGCTCGAAGCCGTGCCACTCGACGGTCACATCGTCCTCCGCGTCTTAGCCGACAAGAAGGACTAACTCGCATCAACCTGGGCGGGTCCTAAGAGGCCCGCCCTCTCATGAAAGGAATCTCACCATGACCACATCATCTATCGTCAATCCATTCTTTGCCGCCCGTCGCCGCAGACTGATGCCCAAAGCAGATGTCGCCAAGCAAGTCAGATACGCCCGCCTGCCCAAGGCTCCGGTCACCACAAGTCCAGTGCCGCACTTGACAAGCCTCTATCATTTTGACAGGGCCGGTGAGTACGGCGACCGCAGCTACCCCGGAAATTGCGGTGGTAATCTCATCGCCGACCTGCTGCGGTTCTTTCGTGCCCGTAGCGTCTTCGACCCCATGACAGGCTCGGGAACGTGTCGCGACGTATGCCGCGAGGTGGGCGTTTACTGCTATTCCAGCGACCTGCACGCAGGAGTCGATGCGTGTGACGCCTCGCAGTTTCCGCGTGAATGCTTTGAATTCGCCTGGATTCATCCGCCGTACTGGCGGCAGAAGCTCTACACCGACGACCCGCGCGACTTATCACGCACGCCCACGCTGAATCTTTTCCTCGACCGCTACCGGCTGCTGATTGCCAACTGTGCCGGGGCGCTCGTGCCCGGCGGCAAGCTCGCCATCCTCATGGGCGACTACAACGACCGCGAGGCGGGTTTTGTTCCGCTCACCTGGCACACCAAGCAGCTTGCCTTTGATTTGGGCCTCCGCCAATCTTGCACCGATATCATCCGCTTCAGTCACGGGGCATCGAGTAGCCGCAAGATCTATCGCAGCAGCTTCATTCCTGGATTGCACGACGTATGCTGCGTTTTTGAGAGAGTCCCGCGATAATTTTCTCGCCAATTGCGAATTGTCCGGTAGACTGCCGATCAAGAAATTGGCCATGATTTCATACACCCATACCGTTGAGATCGCCTGTAAAGAACACCTGGATAGATTCTTTGCCAGGTATCCCGAAGTCGCGTTGCAAAGACGTGCGACGAAGGCCATGCGTTTCCTCACAGTCGATGACAGACCATTGGCCGGCAAGCCCGAAGGATGGGCGGCGGGAATTATCTATGCAGTTGCCAACCTGGACCGGCAAGCCTGCGGCGTCCCCGGATTGCTCAACAGTGAATTCACCGAATTCTTCGGCGTGTCGATGGGAACTGTTCGCAAACGAGCCGCGAGGGTCGCGGAGCGAATATCGGTTTGACTTCATCCGTCCTTTGACGCCCTAATCCCCTCCCTGCATTTTGAACGTCAGCGCGCAGGCGACGTTGTTGCCGCTGCCCCAACTCGTTGCATAAAAGCCTGTATTAGAGTCGTAACAGGTTGTGGCGGTATAGCTGCCGGCCGCAGCGCTTGGAGAAGCCATAATGGCGTTCGCTGCGCCCGAATATCCCATGTAATTGGCCTGCACGTTACCGCTGGTGGCAATGCCGTCATCGACTTTTCTATCGATGTTGTACGCTTGTGAAACCATCAACCCCGGCGAGGACAAAAGCCATGGAAACCCTACTGCTAGCCCCGATATGACTGACAAGCCATAATAATTAACCCCATTTTCATATACATAGAAATAATTACCTCCTCCGATTTTTGCCTCAGGCAGATAGAGGCTAACCACATTCGTAGTCAAACCCATTAAATGAGAAAAGTATGTAAACGTCCCGCCGCTCCAATAAAAAAATAAAGCACCACTACCGAATGATCCCGGCACAAGGCCAATATTCATGCCGTTCGCGTAAGTCAGGTCTGACCAGAACATGGAGGTTTCACCCTCTAACTGGGTAAGATTGTTCGGAGGTGTTTCGGTCCCTATACCGTATCCGTCTATCAGGCCATCACCGTTACCGCTTCCTGCCCCGGCGCCACCCCTGGCACTGCCATTATAATCTATGGTGGCAAATCCATAGTTTAGAGCTGTGGCGTAATTCATGTCCCCCGGCAAGGCTTGATACTTTCCATAAAACGTGTTGACTGCCGTGTTGAATTTCTCCACTTGGGAAATCGTCGCCCGCACATAGGCGGCGCGGATGAGGTCCTGCCCGACCAGCACCCCGCCGACAATGAGGCCGATGACGACCAGCACGATCGACATTTCGATCAGCGTGAATCCGCTGCTATCCGGCGCGACTCTTCCCCTGAGTGCCGTCCTCAACTCCAACTGTCCCCGATCTCTTTCATCGTTTCCCGCTCTAGGTTCTACCTACGGTTTCAGCAAAGCTCCCTTCCTGTTACCACCAATCGCTTAACAAGTCGTTAAGAACTTCATGCCTCGCGGGGCTTCCCCGCACCCCTTCCTGGTGAACAAAAACGCCCGCCAAATCGGAAGCTTCCTTCCGCACTCCGTCAGCAGAAATCCCCGCTCAGACTCGGATTCCCAGTTTAGCAACCGGTGCTCGGCGTCAAGGAACTACTCCATGCGTACATGGAGCCTCTTCTCCGACGGTTCCTCCTTGACCCCTCCGCTACGGTCGCTGCCGGGCTTTTCCTCCACCAAGGCTGAGGCGGGGGTGTGGTTGGTCCACAACCCTGTGACCTTCGGCCCACTTGTTGGAAGGAGTGTCCGATATGTCATCGTTCGATCTTTATCAAACCGTCACTGATCAAATTGTGGCCATGCTTGACGCGGGCGTTGTCCCGTGGCGTTCACCAATCCTCGGACGATCCAAGGCCGGGCATCCGAAGAATCTGAACACGGGCAAGACTTATCGTGGCGTCAATGTTTTCCTGCTGGCGTTCACTGCTTTCGCCAAGGGATACGGCTCGTCCTATTGGCTCACCTTCAACCAGGCAAAAGAACGGGGCGGAAATGTCCGCAAGGGTGAGAAATCTTCGATGGTCGTATTCTGGAAGAAGTACGAGACGACTGACCGGCAGACGGGCGAGCCTACCACCGTACCAGTCTTGAGGTACTTCAATGTATTTAATGCCGAACAGGTTGACGGCATCGAGATTCCCGACGCGGTGAAGTTTGAGCCGATCGACTTCAAGCCGATTGAAGCGGCCGAGCAGATCGCCAGCGGATACGCCGGCGGGCCAGGCATTCAGCATGACGGCGGGCAGCAGGCTTTCTATCGCCCGGCATCCGATACCGTTCACATGCCGGAGCGGATCCGGTTTGCATCGGTCGAGGAATATTATTCGACGCTGTTTCATGAGCTTTCCCATTCGACCGGGCATAGCTCACGGCTGGACCGGAAGATTGACACCAATCCCAAACCGTTCGGATCTCCCGATTACGGCAAGGAAGAACTTGTCGCGGAAATGTCCGCTGCGTTTCTCTGCTCATATGCCGGCATTCAGCCGACTGTGATTGCGAATCAGGCCGCGTATCTCGCCGGTTGGCTCAAGCAAATTAAGGCTGACAAGAAGCTGGTGATTTCCGCCGCGGGCCAGGCCCAGCGGGCCGCAGACTGGATTCGCGGTGAGCGGGGCGAGCCGGAATGATTCCGGCTAATAATTCGCAGACACGAGGCGCCGCCGTCACTGGCGGCGCTCTATTTTTGGCGCTCCCACGTCGATTTCAAAAGTCTTTTTTGTCGCTCAAACGACAGCGTCTCTCAACCATCAACGACACATTTTTACGGATTAGTCGCGATCACGTTCTCTGGCCGCATTTACTATTTCTCAACTTTTTTGTGGCACGATGGCAGAACTGTCCGGCGCTTCGCCGGATGGATTCACATCGACAGGGGAAAATTATGCCACGCAAAAAGAACGCGGCCCAGGAAGCCGCAGACGACCAGACCAGTGCCGCAGCAGCGGTTGCTGAACCCGAGAAGGCGGCCACGCCGACGCGGCCGGCCTATATCGACGGACCGCCGGTGGACGAGAAAGGCAACATCATCAAGCCGAACAATCCCGAAACCAAGAACTGGGGCGACCCGTACAAAGCAATCGTGTCCACCCCGACCTTTGAAATGGGCGAGAACCGCCGCTTCAAACAGCGTGTCTTTATCTTCAAGGAAAAGCCGTCGGAGGACGTTTTGGCATCGCTCAAGGAGAACGGGTTCACTTACCGTGCCAACGAAAAAGCCTGGACCATTCAGGCGAATCCCGACACTCGCAGACTCTCCGAGGAACTGGCTGAACAGTTCGCCGGCCAATTCCAGAGTATGAGGCGATGACACGCCGCTGGCGCAGCGGGCGAGGATTCGATCCCCAGCAACTCCGGATTGACTGGAGTGGCGAACCCGCCTCGCCGACGCGGAAGGCAAGAACGGAAAGGACGGCTATCGTGCCGCCTTCCGTTCCGGCTAACGGGTTGACCTTAAAGCTTAAATGGGATTTTCGCACGAGGTTTCCGGAGCCGACCGAGCAGGCTATTGAGGCCGGTGCGATCAGTACCGAGGACATGCACCCGGAGGGTATCCGTAGCATCCACGAGGAACAAACCCGCGAAATGCTGGCGACGCTTCACGACCTCGATGCCGTGCTCGACGCCAGGCGGCGGGGCGTGGACCCGAGGAACAACAAAATGCCCATGTTGAAGGAGGCGAAGGAACGGTTGAAAAAATTCTTCGAGACGGAACCGGCACGCCTTGAAAGCTGGTATTCGAACTTGCTAGGGGTTTACGCGGATGCCTTTGGACAGGAAGCGGCCGATGCGTTCGATACGGCAAGCGCGTTGGCGTGCCGGCCGTGGATCGTTTGACCATTGTGGCGCACGATAAGTTTCAGGAGATCATAGACGAGGCTAATCGGGGCGATTCGATCCTGAAAATCGGATTGGTATTCATCGGCAAGGACATTCCCGACAAGCACTCCAAAGCAGTGGAAGTTCCCACCAATCTGGAGCAACGGCTTATCGGAACGCCGCCGGAGACTGGCGCGGCCCAACAACAGCAGGTGCTTTTCAGCACGGAACCGGAACGAAAGGCCGCGAAAGCGACCCTGGATGCCATCCAGCAATTTGAGCGCCTACGAAGTTCGCAGGATCTTCGGTCAAGGGACGTGCAGCAGCAGATCGCGGAAAAGGTGGCCGAGGCAATCAAACCGGTCCAGGGACAACTACCGGGCTTGGCCGAAGAGGTCGATGTGAAAAAGGTCGTGGCCGAGGTCACCAAACAGTTTGTCGAGATGTCGATCGACATCCCCAAGATTGTGGTGGTACCGTCTGACGATGCGACCTATGGTTTTCGGCCTTTCGACCTTGATTGCAAACATGTCCGGCTTCGCCCGGTATCCAAAGACATCCTGATCCAGAACCTTCAGAACAACGAGCAATACAAGCTCCAGAATAGCAGCAACGTTCCGAGCGAGCAGCGTCTTGAGGACTATCTGGTGCGCGCGCTGATCGACTTTGACGACATCAGCTATGACGATCATGCCGCACTGCTTTATCAACTGGCCGGACAGATGGTCGCGCATTTGCGGTCCTATTTGGTGGGTGATGATGAGGTGCTCAATGTCTTGATTGCGCACAATCGCCAGTTGGTGGACACGATTTATGCGCAGATGCAGCAGCACTTTTTCGAGACTTCCACCTCTTATGAGGTGAAGGTCACGAAGGGTTTCCGCACGCTGCATTCGACCAATGTATTGACGGCGGCGGATGAGAATATCCGGCCTTACCGCGAACCGGTGGATGATAAGAAGTACATCCGGGGGATGCTCTTTGGTGGCTTCAAGAAGTGCCTATACCCGTCACAGAAATTCGACTCAGACACCGAACGGCGATTCTCGGTGCTGCTGGAAAACGACAAGTCCGTTTTGAAATGGTTCAAGCCGGGCCGAAATGTTTTCGCGATTCATTATCGCACCGGCATCGAGGAAGGCGATTACGAACCTGATTTCGTAGTTGAAACACCAACGACCAAATACCTGTGCGAGCCGAAAGGCAGTGATTATCTCACCGATCCCGTTGTCGTTGCTAAAGCGGATGCCGCCAGCGAATGGTGCAGATATGCCACCGAAACGGGCGGTAAGCCTTGGGTCTATCTCCTAATCCCGCACGACGCCGTGGACGAATCCAAAACGCTCCATGGGCTTTCGGCCACCTACACCTATAAAAGGGGGGCTGGGATCTGACGTGAACCAGATGATAGATGGAGAGCCACATCGCGTAGCGCCGTATAACTTGCTAAAATATTCTGCAAATGCATCCGAGACAGACGATCCTTGACCAAATCGAGTCCATCAGGAACTTACTTGTTGCGGTTGCGACAGGCCAAAGCACGAGCGGCACCGCTGATGCCGAATATTCTGAGGCACGTGCAAATCTGCTGCAGAACCCGCTGACGAAGAATTCTCTGCCAGCGATGGTGCGAGTTTGCCGGAATCTTGGAGATTTCTGGGGGTTCATTAAGCCGAAGTTCCCGACCTATGCCGGGCGGCGAAATTACATTCGCGAGGAGTTTGATCCGCTTTTGACCCTACTTGAAACATCGACGGCATATCCCGCAGACAATGACATTTCCCTCTCGTTTAAGAAGGCAGCAGCCGAATCAGTCATCATCGCGTGGGCCAGGGCCCTCGAACGCCGCACCGCCGATCCCGAAGCGGCCATTACTGCCGCGAGGACGCTTCTTGAGGCAACCTGTAAACATGTCCTTGATGAGCTAAAGGTAGAGTTTGACGACTCTGCGGATCTTCCGAAACTTTACAAACTTGCTGCTTCGAGTCTTAAACTGGCACCAGATCAGTACGCAGAGTTGATATTCAAGCAAATTCTTGGCGGCTGCCAAACGGTGGTCGAGGGCCTAGGTGCAATGCCAATCGCCTGAGTGATGCCCACGGTCGCAGAAAGACCGCGGCTCGTCCGTTAGCACGCCACGCCGAATTGGCCGTCAATCTTGCCGGAGCCATGGCAACATTCCTAGTTGCCACGCTTGAAGCGAGAAAAACGGATTCAAAATAGCGCCAAGTTACTTACGCCTTTCGCCATTTATCCCGACCACCAGCCTCTGTATCGCGCACGCGCTCTACATCGGGACGAACACCAGGTGCAAGTTCACGAGCGCGCTCGATGGCCTGCGCCTGTGTCGGTTCAACGGCGCTCGCTCGGTCAGACCCTTGCCGTCTCACCGCATAGTCGCCCTCAGGACGCTGCTCCACAAAAATCCGTCTAGCTGCCATAATCGACTCCTTGTAGGTAAGGGAAATGTTACCCCTGTGTTTTGGCATGTGCAAGGGCTTCCCCACGAGATTTTGCCCGCGGACACCTATTGCAGCGTACACTTGCGAGCGAGCCTATCGCTCCAATTCAAACGGGCGGGTAATTGCAATTCAGAAAACGCCCCTTCCCTCTGGTTCCAGCTCTGAAGCAGCGAGTGAACCGCAGTCACCATCACCATCGCTCGGGTCGCTCCAGATTTTACCCGCTACGCGGCTTGGGCCGCTGTATACCCCCGACCGACGGCGATGGCGACGAAGCAGCGAAAACTGATTTACCGTTTGCTATCTTGCTCGGCTTACCCATGCGAATTTCGAACAATTGCAAGGATCGCCGCTTGTACCGCAGCCGGAAGCTGCGACCACCCGGCGATGATTTCCATCAGCGCCGGCGCGAGTGACCGCTGACCGGAAGGCAAAACTGCACCGGATTCTGCACCGCCTTGACTCGCGTCTATTGGTTTTTCAGGCGTTTTTGAATTATGTTCGAATCCTGTATCGCCCATTGAAGAACTCTTCCGCGTTTTCGCATCGTCCAACGACAAGTTGCTAGCGTTTCCCCGCCCCCAACCCCATTCAAATCTACAACGCCCCCGGCTCCGGACCCAGGCCGGCATTCCCCGGCGGGGCCTCCGAAATCTGAAGCCCCCCGGTATTCTTAGTCACATGCAGAAACCGACTCTTACAAATTCGATTGGTGATCACCAACGGGCCCTCTCTGGCCGGCTTGCCGTTTTCCCCGATGTTGTCGGGCATCCACCAGTTGCATCGGTAATGATCGCGCGTGACGCGCCGGCACGTGACGTGCTCGATCGATTTCTTCGCGACCGCCAACACGATCTCGGAAGACAGGTCCACATCGCCCGTTTTGCCAGGCGACTCGACTGGTACCGTATTCTCTTGCGTCATTTTTCCATCTCCGTCGGTTCGAAAGCTATTCTGCGGCGACGTGGATTTTCGCGCTTCCCCGATACCAACCCGGCTCCGCAATCACCGAATAGTTGTGGTCTTGCGTCGCATCAAGCCGAGGTCCCAGCTCTATGGGCCGGCCGCTCCTGACGTCAAATCCCCGAATGACCACTTCGGCATTGTCGTGCAGCGGGCCAAGACCCGGCAGCTTGCCATTGCGTTGCCCCGCGATGCTTTGAACTTGCGCGCACGCGTTGCTCCAACTACGGTGCTGTACCCAGAACCCGGCACGATTGCCGTTGTCAGCGTACATACGGTAAATGGTCATCGACGTGGCTCCTGACTCATGCGGAAGAAGTCCGCCTTGGGCCTCAACTGATTGTCCTTTCGCCGGCAATGAACGATATCGGCGTCGGTGCGGTTGGTCCCCCATCAATCCGTGGCCGGGGCGATCGTCCATGTCGCCATACGCTCTTGCTCGGTCTCTTCGCTGAGCTCGCTGGATTCCCAGTCGATCAGCTCTGAAGAACTTGCATCCAGCGCCGCATCAATGGTATCGACCAACTTGAACCAATTCGGGTAGGGCATCGGCTGTTCACCGGTGTAGATCACATGGAGGCGCTGGCGCGGCCCTGGCTGGTTCTCGTCGCCATCGCCAAGGCGCTGCTCCACCGCCACCGATGCCCCGGCAAGCCTGCAAACATCCTCAATCACTTTTCGCACGCGGTCGGCGTTGGCGTTTACCGCCAAGTCGCCGCGCCGCCCGGTCTCATCGTTCATGTGTGCCTTCGACTTCCCGCCGCCCCACGTTGCGGCTTCGAAAGACATTGGAGATCAGGTTTCGAGATCGCAACTCGCCGAGGAGCGGCGGCGCTGCGACGGTCAGCGCCTCAGCGGCTGCATTCCACACGATGCAATCCAGATCCGCGACGACCAACTCCCTGCCCAGCGCGCGCTCAAGTCGCGTCACCAGGTTCTGTTGCCACTGGAGCAGGGCGGATCTCCACATTTTTAACTCTTTTGCGCGGGGCGCGCCGGTGTCAATACCGGTTTCGTCCGCCACCGCCAGAGCCGCCGCGGTCGCCACGGCCGCCGCCGCCATAACCACCGCCGCCGCCGCCCGATGGGCGACTCTCGCGTGGTTTGGCTTCGTTCACGGTCAGTGCGCGACCGCCATGGTCCTTGCCGTTGAGCGCGGCGATGGCAGCTTGCGCCTCGCCGTCACTGCCCATTTCGACAAAGCCAAAGCCCTTGCTCCGGCCGGTGTCCCGATCATTGATGATTTGTGCGCTGGTCACCGTTCCGTGGGGGGTGAACAATTGTTCCAAAGCCGAGCTATCCACTTCGTAGCTCAGATTTCCGACATACAGTTTCTTACCCATTTGATTCTCCTTTGAGAGTTGGGTAACGGACCCGTATTTTACTTTCCAGGTCGAAAGAAAAGAGGCCATCGTTTCGGCCCAAAAGGTGGGAGGCAGGGGGGAATAAGACTGCGGGCAGACACACTCAACTGTCTCGTAATCTGATTCTTCTGGTATACCAACCGCAAGCATCATAACCCCCGGACCGCCGTTTGTCTATGGTCCCGGCAAACGCGTGATGGTCTCCGGTGCCTAGCCAAGCCGTTTCAAGCCTCGAATGTTTGGTTGCGCCCATCCAATTCCCGGCGCCATGGAAAACTCAGGCCGGGAGTATAAGGCTGAAGCTGGCGCTTCAGGAATGAGTCGCGCGCCGGCGGCGCATGAGGATTCCCAAACCCGCGAACGTTAAGAGCATGGCCTGCCCCGGCTCCGGCACATCGGCCATGAGCCCGTTGGCGGCCGCGAAGGCGTCCACGGCCGCGTAGTCGGCCGCGGGCAACGCCACGTCACCCCCGCTGGCCGTCTTGCCGAGGTTGCTGACCAAGGCGGTGAAGTCGGTGCCGGTGACCGTGCTGGTGTACAGGAAATTGCCCTGATCCCATCCCGACACCGACTTGCCTAAGTTGGTGGCCAAGATGGTGAAGTCAGCACCGTTGACCATGCCGTCGAGGTTCGTATCGCCGAGCAGCGTGTATTTGATCTCGATCTGGCCGGAAGACAGGTTGGCTGGATTGCCCGGATCGGCTGAATCCGCGTAACCGACGCCATAGCTGCCGGAATTGCTCTGGGCCGCGGTGGACATGATTCCAGGCCCGGTCCAGGTTCCGCCGGCGTAGCCGCTGGCGAGATAGCCGGCGATGGCGGAGATGGGGTCGGGTCCGCCACCATAGTTGATGATAATATGATTGTTGTTGATGTCGAACACGCCATTGCCGGTGATCGACAGCGAAGTCATTTGGGCCAAACCGGTGCCGGCGCCCAATTGCAGCGCTCCGCCGGTAATGCTGACACTCCTGTTGGGCAACGCGCCGGTGACTCCAACCACCAGAGTGCCGGCGTTCACGATCGTTCCGCCGGAATAGGTGTTGACGGTGGAGAGTGTGAGGGTGTTGCTTCCCATCTTGGTAAGAGAGCCGGTGCCGGCGATGCTGCCGGTGCCGCTGATGGTGTAGTTGCCCGAGTTGTTGTTGACGGTCACCGAGGCTGGATTGACGGTGGTGTTGAGCGTGACGGCGTAATGGCCGTTGTTGTTGTCGTTGAAGGTGACATTGCTGCCATCGGGGTAGAACGTGGCATTAGTGCCGCTGTTCCAGTTGTTGTTGGTGCCGATATCCCAGGTCTTTCCATCGCTCGGGCTGGCGCCGCCGGCGTTGTCCCAGGTGAGATTGCCCGGTCCCGAGCCGTAGTTGATGTTAAACGCCTCACCGGTGGAGTTTAACGACGTTGGCAACGCGACGACGCTGTTGCTTTGGATCATTTCGATTTCATTGGGGCTGAGGGCGCCGAGCGCTTCATCGCTGCCGCCATTCATGGCTGCCACATCGTTGGAAAACGTGACGCTGCCGAAGTTGGCCAGAGGATATATTTTACCGCTACCGTTAGACGGTGCTTCGGCGATCCATTCGGCCGACGACCGGGCATCGTTACTTGAGGTGTAGAACGTGTTGCTGTAGGAAATGCCGGTGGTCTGATCGCTCACGTCCATATAATAGGCGTAATTTCCGGTCGAGCTTTCGGAGGCCTCGTAGGTGACCTCGGCGTGCATCGTGTCCCCCGGATGAACCGTTATGCTGGTAATCTCATACGAAGGGTCAGGATAAAATTCGTACCAGGCGTAATAGGCAGCACTTCCGTGGCTCGTGATGTACGCGAGAGTCCCGCACTGCTCGACCGTAGTGTCCGTGGCACCATCGAGCCCAACCCAGTCGGCGTTATAGCTCGTGCCTGAGGAAAGGGCTTGCACGGTGGGAACCACCCACGTGGAAGAGATATCGGAAAACGCATTTCCCGAGGATGCGCTGGCGTAATAGCCGGACCAGTTGCTGGAGCCGGACAATCCGTTCTGGGCCGCGATCGCGCCTAGGCCAACATTTGTCGCACCAAAAATGATCGGCGCACATCCAACCCAGCCAACCCGCTTCCGCCGCATCTCACCTCCCGTCGATTGCCCCAAATTATTCACCGCGAACCTGCGATCGTCAACGTTAATCTAAAGCGGATTAGGGGCTGAAGCAGTCTCGGCCTCTGTCCAATAACCGACTTGGAATCGGAGTCTTATGCGGTTTATGCGTCCAAGTCCGGCGCGCTCCGGCAGGAATCGCGAAATCGCCGGCATTAACGCCACCGAAACACCCCGAGGATGTTCGAGAAATCATCCGTCCAGACGCTTTTTTTCGAGGCCGGCGGAAGCAACTTCCATCGCGGATCGTTCCGCAGGGCCGCCAGCGATTGGCCGGATTTTGCTACGATCACCCACTGCGATGCCGACTTTCCCCCGGCCGCCTGCTCGCCACTGACGTCCAGATCGTTCTGGTACATCCCCACGCATCCGGCGTCGGCAACCAGCGCGGAGCAGACCGGCAGCAGATTGAGATACATATTGGAAATGTGAATCGCCAGAACGCCGCCGTCCGCCAGCTTGTCCGTGTAAATTCGCATCGCCTCTCGCGTGAGGAGATGAACCGGGATCGCATCGCCGCTGAACGCGTCGAGCACCAGCACATCGCACGAATGGCTGGGCGCATTGCGCAACGTCAGCCGCGCATCGCCCATGACGATCCGAATCCTGACGCCCCGATTTTCCGCGGAGCTGAGAAACGAAAAGTACCCCGATTCTTCGGCCACCCACCGAACGCCGGGATCGATCTCGTAATAGGTGAGTTGGGTGTTGTGATCGGCGTAAGCGGCAAGGCTGCCCACGCCCAGGCCGACGATCCCAATCCGCTTTGCTTCGCCCGCGGCCAACCGCTGCGTTAAGAGCTGTCCGATCGGGCCGGTGCGATGGTAATACGTCAGGGCGATCGTGGGCTGGGAAGGCATTGCGCTTTGGGCGCTGACGAATTGCCGGCCGTGCACGGTCGAGCCGTGATATAGATCGTTGAACGGCCCATCGGGGTTGCGGACGACGCGGTGGATTCCAAAAAAACTTCGTCGAACGGCCAGGACCTCGCCTTTTGCCGCGCCGATCCCGGCGACGAAGAAGAGCGCCGCCATCGCCGCCAAAAAACGCGGCCGCCGCCGAATCGCCATGCCCGCCGCCATCACCGCGACTCCCAGCGCGATCATTCGCATCGAAATCGAATCATGGCCGAGGATTGCCGTCATCCCGCGCGGCATTCCCCAGGCCAGCGCGATCACCACGATCGGCCAAATCGCGTCGAAGGCTCGATCAGTCCATCGGCCGCGGGCGGCAACCGATCGGGTCCTGGGGCATAGGGCGCATGCCGCCACGAGCGCGATCGGATATTCCGCGGCGCTGTGGAAAATAAGCGGCGCCGCCAGGGCGTTGAACAATCCGCCGAGCACGCCGCCGAGCGACATCGTCAGATAGAAATCCGTGAGCCGGCCGACGGAGGGCCGGTCTTTCGCCAGTTCCCCATGACAAACCATCGACGACACAAAAAGTGCCGCGAGGTGCAGGGCCAAAACCATCCAAACCGGTTGCCCGACGCGGCCCAACATGAACAAGGCGACCCCGAGCACCACCACCGGCTGCAATCGGATCATGAGCCGGTGAGACACCAGTGGCCGCGAAGCGAACACCAGAATGAAGCTGAGCAGATAGAGTGCCAGTGGAACGATCCAGAGCAGCGGCACGGCGGCGATGTCGGTGGTGATGAAAGTCGTCGTCCCGAGCAGAAGGCTCGATGGAATCATCGCGAGCAATATCCAGCGCAAGCGCCGATACGCGGTGATCCTTTCCACCGTGAGCAAACGGCTGGTTTGCCGCCCCGGTCCGATGAACAGCGCGCAACATCCCACGAGGGCGATCAGCCCGAAATATCCGGTGGACCACAGCCGGCTCTGATCCGCCAGGTGCATGAGCGGTTCGATGAGCGTCGGATATCCGAGCAGGGCGACCATGCTGCCGAGGTTGCTCGCGGCATAGAGAAAATAGGGATCGGCGCCGGCCGGATGACCCGTGGAGGAAAACCATCGCTGCAAAACCGGTGCGGTGCTTGCCGCCGCGAAGAACGGCAGCCCTACGCCGACGGACAAGACCGCCAGTAACCAGAATATCGGATTTTGCCCGGCTGGCGGTTGCCATCCGTGCGGAATCGCCACCGGCAGCGCAGCCACCACCGCGATGAGCACGATCAATTGCACTCTCGACTGCCGCCGGACGCCAAGCCATTGGATCGACCAATGGCCATACGCGTACGCCGCCAGCAGCAGGGCCTGGAAGCTGACCATGCACGTGTTCCACACCGCCGGCGTTCCGCCCAGCAGCGGCAACACCATCTTGGCGAACATCGGCTCGGCCAGAAAGAGTAATCCCGAACTGCAAAACAGCGTGAGGCAAAACAGCGGCACGATCAGCGGCTGGGCAAGCGCGCGCAGCGAAACACGCGCCCCCGGCGCATGCAAAAGCGATGCGTCTACTGACCCATCAGTCACAACTGATATATCGGCCAAATACCGCATGGAATTGGCTGCCGGAAATTGACGAATCAGTCAATTCCCCGATAAAATCCTGCAATGCGGGTGGAATTGACCGCGGATGCGGCCGAGCAATTGCGGAAGCTACCCCGCACGATTCGTATTCGGGTGACGCTCATTTTCGGCCGATTGGAAAAGTGGCCTGCGGTCAGCGGAGCCAAACCTCTTTCTGGGCCGCTCGCCGGACGTTACCGCATTCGCACGGGCGACTGGCGGGTGCAGTTTTATCTAATGGCCCAAACCGTCGTCGTAGAGCGGATTGGACATCGTGACGGGTTTTATGAGGATTGAATCATGGGCGCGGCAACTGTGACCATTGAGGGAAAGCGATTCGTGATCCTGCCGGAGACCGAATATGAGCGCCTGCGTGGCGGGCCGCCCGGCAATGAGCCGAAATTACCGCCGTTGCCAAAACAGTTGCCTAACGGCAACTATCCCGCCATCGAATACGCGCGGGCCGTCACGGCGCGAGATATTATTCTCGCTCGCCGTCGATTGGGTCTGTCCCAGTTGGAACTTGCTCGGCGATCCGGCGTTCGCGCCGAAACCCTAAACCGAATTGAACGCGCCAAGATGACTCCCAGCGTGGCCACGATGCAAAAGATCGATCGCGTATTGACCAAGCTCGGATCATGAGAGCCGTCGCCGTCACGCCAGCGTCCCCAATTCCATCTCGTGCAGTCCTTTGCCGGTGGGAACCATCGGATACACGTGTTCGTTCGGCTCGACGCGGAAATCGACGACGACCGGTCCTTTGTGGTCGATCATCTCCTTCACGATCTTCGGCACATCCGCTTTGTCCTCACAGCGGATTCCGCGAATGCCGAATGCCTCGGCAACCTTCGCAAATGGGGGATTCTTCATCTCCGCGTGGCTGTAGCGGCGCTGATAGAACAGGTCCTGCCACTGCTTGATCATCCCCTGGAAATCGTTGTTCAGGATCGCGACCTTCACGGGAATGTTGTATTCGGCAACGGTGGCAAGCTCCGCCAACGTCATTGAAAAGCTCGCGTCCCCGTCGATGTCGATGACGAGTTTGCCGGGGCTGCCAAGCTGAGCGCCCATGGCGCTGGGCAGGCCGTAGCCCATCGTCCCCAGGCCGCCGCTGGTAATCATCTGCCGGGGATAGCGCCAGCGATAGAACTGCGCCGCCCACATCTGGTGCTGGCCCACGCCGGTCGTGATGATCGCGTCGCCGCTCGTCTGGCGGTTGATCTCCTCAATCACGTACTGCGGCTTGGCAGTCGGGCTGTCATCGAGGTAATGGAACGGATACCGCTGTTTCCAGGCATTGATCTGTGCCCACCAGGCGTCGCGGTTGCGGTGCTCGATCAGCGGTAGCATTGCTTCCAACGATGCCTTGGCGTCGCCCACCACCGGGACATCCACGTCGACGGTTTTGCTGATGCTGCTGGGATCGATGTCGATGTGAATGATCTTTGCCTTGGGCGCGAACCTGGCCAGATTTCCCGTGACCCGATCGTCGAACCTCGCGCCGATGCTGATGAGGCAATCGGAATCCTGGACCGCATAGTTGGCCGTCGCCGATCCGTGCATTCCCAGCATGCACAGGCTGCGTGGATCCAATTCGTCGAATGCTCCCAGCCCCAGCAGGGTTGTGGTGCAGGGAATATTTCCCTTTTCGGCGAGCTTGCGGAGCACAGGCGATGCCCCGCTGATGATCGCGCCGCCGCCGACGTAAAGGATCGGCTTTTCGCTGCGGTTGATCAGTTCGGCCGCTTCCTGCACCTGGCGTGCGTGCGCCGCCATGAAGGCGGTCTTGCGTTTCTGGATGTGGGGCCGGGGCGCATCCTCGACCTCGCGCGTGCAAATGTTGCTGGTGACATCCTTGGGTAGGTCGATCAGCACCGGACCGGGCCGGCCGCTGGTCGCCACCAAAAACGCCTCGTTGATGATGCGCGGAAGCTCATGCACGTCCTTGACGAGATAATTCCACTTCGTGCATGGCCGGGAAATCCCGGTCACATCCGCTTCCTGGAAGGCGTCGTTGCCGATGAACTTCGTGGCGACCTGTCCGCTGAAGACCAGGATCGGGATGGAGTCGAGCTGCGCCGTCGCCAGCGGCGTAATGGTATTGGTCGCCCCGGGTCCGCTGGTGACCACGCAAACACCCGGCTTGCCGGTCGCCCGCGCATACCCGTCGGCACAATGGCCGCTTCCCTGCTCGTGTCGATTCAGGATGAATTTCGCCGGACTTCTATAGAGTTGATCGAATACCGGCAGGATCGCGCCCCCCGGATATCCGAACATCACTTCCACTTTGTGTTGCTGGATCAGCATCTCGTGGAAGATCTGGGCTCCCGATTTGCCCTTGTATTTGGGCTTGGAATCGGCCGCTGTCGCGGTCACCTTTGCGTCTGTTTGAAGCGTTGCCATAGGGTTCTCTCAGTTGTAATCAATTGTCTGGATGAAAATAACGCTGAAGTGGGCCGGCTGCGCCAGTGCCACTGGCCGCGGCGCCGGCCTATCGTACGACGACCGTAAACTGCCGAAGAATGGGAATAGACCTCGACATAACGCCTAAAATCCTACGATATTTAGGGGTTATCGTCAATCTTTTTCGCATGGCTTAGATTTCGGTCGAATTCGGCGATAAATCGCACAATTCCACCGCTATCGCGGGCTGGCGGATACGGGCGGCCACCGCCTCCGCCGCGTCAGAATCATCCATCAATGTGAAGAGCGTACTGCCGCTGCCGCTCATCCGGACGGTCTGTCCGATTTGGCGCTCGAGACGCTGCCGCAACTCGCCAAGCTCCGGGCAGAGGGAAAACGCGGGCGCTTCCAAATCGTTTTTCAGCCACGGCAACAATCGTTCCGCAGGCAACTGTTGCCATGCCTTCCAGTCCGGCTGCTGTTCAATCGCGTCGCTCGATCCCAATTCCATTTCGTCGAATCGCCGGTAAACCGCTGGGGTGGACATCGAAAGCTTTGGGAAGATCAACACCGCAACCTTCGCCAGCGGATGGCCGATGGGCGTCACCCGCTCGCCGCGGCCGGCGCAGACGCTGCTCGGGCCGTGCAGGAAAAACACCACATCGCTCCCCAGCCTGGCGCCGATTTCCGCCAAGCGGCTCGTCGAATGATGCAAGCTCCACAGTTCATTGAATCCTTGCAAGGCGAACGCCGCATTGGAACTTCCCCCGCCCAGCCCACCGCCCATGGGGATTTTCTTATGCAAAATCACATCGGCCCCCAGGTGCGGGCGTCCCAGCGCCTCCCCCGCGCGCACGATCAGGTTCGATCCATCCACGGGAACATCGTGGCGATCGCATCTCAGCCGCACGCCCGGCTCGCCCTTCGCCTCCATCTCTATCGTGTCATACATTCCCACTGTGCACATCCAGCTCAGCAGCGGATGGAATCCATCCGCTCCCGGCAGCCCGATGCGCAGGTGCAAATTGATCTTTGCCGGCGAAAGTATTCGCATCCCGATTCGCTTTACCTCTCGCGATACAGCCCCTTTTCACAGATCACCGCGCTGCGATGACATCGTACGATTTCATGGCCGGAATTGTAGCCGCCGGCAACGGGCCGTATATTGGCCCCCGCCCGGTTTTTTGATGCGAGGAACCCAATGTCGTCTCGATACCTCCGCTACACTTTCTTCTGCGTCTTCTTCTTTTGCTGCCTACCCATTGCCGCGGCGGATATCCCGTCCACCCAACCCGGCGGTCCCAAAGACGCCTTCAAGGAAATCGCCCGCGATCTTACCCAAGGCAAATCCGATGAACTCCCGAGTCTCTGCCTCGCAAAACAAGAGGATTCCCGGGTATTGCTTCGCGATTTACAGGCGATCGCAACCGCCATCGGACATCTCAGGGCTGCATCATTGAAAAAGTTCGGCCCTGATTCCGTCGAATTGGTCATGCCCCAGATGGCCTCGCCCGACAGCGTCGATGGCATGACAGAAACCGACCAGCCCGATGCCGCAATTCTCACCGGCTTCGAAGCCGGAACAATTCAGATGGTGAAATCCGGCGGCCAATGGAAATTGGACATGGACTGGCTTCGCCACAGTCCGGACTTCCCAGTGTCGGGTGACTATTTCAAGCTGCTGGCCCACGCCATCCAGCGCACCGCGGATGACATCAACAGCGGCAGGCTGGAATCCCCGCAAGCCGCCCTCGATGCACTGCGAGCCCGGCAAGGTGGAATCCCCGACGACGCCACCACCGAGCCGACCACGCAGCCATGACATGAGACTGTTTCATGGCACAAAACAAGCGGCAAATCCAAGCGCTCCTGGCCGATGCCCGCGCCACGCCGCGCCACCGTCTGGGCCAGAATTTCATGATCGATGCCAATCTGGTCCGCATCGTCGCCGACGCCGGGATGATCGCTTCCGGCGATCTGGTCATCGAAGTTGGCCCCGGCACGGGGACGCTCACGGAAGAACTCCTCTCTAAAGCCCAGGTCCTGGCCGTGGAAATCGACCACGCGCTCGCCGATCTGTTGCGCAAACGGTTTGCCTCGGCGAAAAATTTCGAGCTGATCGAGGGCGATGCCCTGGCCGCCAAACATGCCCTCGATGATCGCCTTCTCGATTCGATCCGGCGCGCCAAATCGGCCGGCCGGACCGTTCGACTCGTATCCAATCTTCCCTACAACATCGCCTCGCCCCTGCTGATCGAATTGCTGATCGCCGGCGTTGATGTGCTGGCCTGCACCGTGCAGAGGGAAGTCGCCGGCCGCCTGCGCGCCGCGCCGAATTCGCCCGATTACGGCACGCTGTCCATCATGGCTCAGCTTCTTGCGCGAGTGGAAATGCTGCGAACCCTGCCCCCGCAGGCTTTCTGGCCCAGGCCAAAAATTGATTCGGCGCTGGTGCGCCTGACGCGCCAGGATCGCCTGGGAAACCGCACGGCCGAGTTGAGCGCTTTTGTCCGCCGCATCTTTTCCGCGCGCCGAAAAACCCTTCGCAATGCCGTCGCACTGGCCAGCGATGACGCGGAGAATCTGCTCACCTCCGTCGGCATCAGTCCAAAGGACCGTCCCGAATCGGTTTCGCCCGAAAACTTCCTGCGGCTATTCAGATCATTTTCAGAAAAAATCTAGCGGCTCACCCTTTTCAATCCAATATTTAACCGCGGAGCACGCGGAGATCGCTGAGAAGAGGCGAGAAGAATTTGTTCTTGTGTTTCTTCTCCGCGTTTGTCTCTGCATTGCAAAGCTGTGGCATCTTGTTTTTTTGGCAAGGTTCAGTGGTCATGCGGCAAGTTTGGTTACGTCGGCCTCGCGAAGAATCAACGCGGCGCTCATCGTCTTGTGCCCCTGGGAAG
>JBEKHH010000010.1:0-108475 GCA_050012375.1 Tepidisphaeraceae bacterium | reverse complement strand
AGCATCCGAAAGTGATCGGCTGGTTGCCGCGCGGTTGGATATCCGGCGCATCTTCGGGCGGTTGATAACACCAGGCGCAGGTTGGCAGACGCCAGAGCTTCTCCACATTCAGTTCGTCGGTCATTCCCGGCGGATCGGCCAGGGCATCCGTGAAACGGTAATCGATGGCCGTCATTCCCGTCGTGTTCGGATAGCCGAGGTAAGTCACCTGAATCGGCGCCGGCTTGCGCGCAAAGACACGCAGGCGATTCCCGGCGGTATGCCCCGACAAATCCACGAGAATGTCGATTCCATCAGAACGAACCAGTTTCGCGACGGCCTCATCGCCAAGACCGAGGATGTTTCGCCAAACATCGCAGGAACGCTTGATCCGCTCGGTCATGTCGTCGGACCTTATGACATTGGCGTAGCAGAAGACTTCGACAATGCTCCGGTCATGATGCTCGAGCGGCGGTATGAAAAAGTAGCCAACGGAATGTCGGCGAAAGTCGCCGGAGACATAGCCGATGCGAAGCCGCCGCTCCGGCGAGCGCTGGTTGGCGTGGGGTATTATGTCGTTCATCAGCGGACGGGCGTGACGATCCGACCACGCCCGATGTTCCGCCAGAATCTCTTCGGCGCCACGATCCGGATGATAGTTCAGTGTGAAGAGCAGATTGCTGTGCGCTTCGGCAAGATCAGGCTTCAGCCGCATCGCCTGGCGATAAGAAGCGATCGCCTCGTCGAGTTGCCCCATGTCCTTCGATGCCTTGCCGAGATTGCTATAGGCTTCGGCATAATCGGGCTTGAGCCGAATGGCCTGCCGATAGGCGGCGACGGCGTCGTTAAGTTGCATCCCGGCCGCCATTGCGGTGCCGAGATTGCTATGGGCTTCGGCGTAATCAGGCTTGAGCCGAATCGCCTGCCGATAAGCAACGATGGCCTCATCAAGTTGCCCCTTGTCCTTCAATGCGTTTCCGAGATTACTGTGCGATTCGGCCCGATCGGGCTTGAGCCGAATGGCCTGCCGATAGGAAGCGATGGCATCGTCAAATTTCCCCAGGTAGCTTAAGACGTTGCCCAGGTTGTTGTGCGCCTCGGCAAAATCCGGTTTGAGTTGGATCGCCCGGCGATAGGCGGCGATGGCATCATCGAGGCTGCCGGTCTCTTGCAGCGGCTTGCCGATGTTGTTGTGCGCCTCGGCGAAATCGGGCTGGAGTTCGACGGCGCGGCGGTAAGCGGCGATCGCCTCGTCGCGCCGGCCTGTTTTCGCGAGCGCGTTACCCAGATGGTTGTACGCTTTCGCATAATCGGGTTTGATCTGAACCGCTCGCTCGAATGAGGAAATCGCCGCGTCCAGCCGGCCCATTTTCAAAAGTGCGTCGCCGAGATTGAAGTGCGCCTCGACATATTCCGGTGTGAGCTGGATCGCTTTCTCGTATGAAGAAATGGCCCGGTCAAACTGGCTGCGGTCTGCCAGCGCTACGCCAAGGTTGAAATGCGCCTCAGCATAGTCGGGGTCCAACGCGATGGCGCGACCGATGAGATCGATCGCTTCATCATCGCGGCCCGTCTGTTTGGCAATCATGCCCAGAAGATGAAGCACATCCGCATCGATCGGATCAACCAAGAGAATTTGGCGATAGATCGCTTCGGCTTCGGCCAGCCGGCCCGCCCTGTGATGAGAAATGCCGGTTTCGAGTTGCTGCTCAAGAGTCATGTGGTCGTTCCCCATAAACCAGAACTCCGGAGCGATTCCGCGCGTTGGGAAACCATGCAAAATGCAGAGGCTTCGCCTTGGGCGCGGGTAATGGCCTCTATCGGAGTCGAACCGATACGCCCTTCCGGGCATTGGATTTTGAGTCCAACGCGGGAAAATTACAAGCGGCGGAATCATCAACACTTACGCCGACCCCCCCGGAAACTTTGTCACCCCATTTGTCAGTAAACCCGGAAAACGACCCCGACTTGACGGCCATTGTGGACGCCTGGCCGATGCTGCCGGCGGACGTGCGGAAGATGATCGCGGGCGTGGTCCGGGCGACATTGCAAGCGAGCGGACAACGGAAGTAGAATCGAACCATCGGGGCCGGGGAAACGAAACGGTGAGGCATGATCGTCGAGCGAGATGCCGACAAGCCGGAGTGCTGCTCCAACTGCGGCGAGAAGATCGGCAAGCTGGAAACGGCGCATATTTGGAATCAGCGCGTCGTATGCGGGCGGTGCATCGGCAAGCTAAGGCCGCAAGGTGCTGACGATGTTGCTGGCCAAATGCCAAAGCTTGTCAAGCCGATGGGCCGGTTTATCGCTGGCTGGATACTGATCGTTTCGGCCTTGGGGTTGTTTTGGGCCGGATGGTTCACCGCAGACAAGGCTAACGCCGCCGCCGACACGATTCTTTCGGAGGAAAGTTCAATTAGAAGCTCCGACTATTGGGATGCCCGGATAAATGCCCTCGCTGACACCACGGACCTCGGTAGGGAGGCACAGCAAGATGCCAGCATATCCAAACTTCAGGCCGACCTTGCGGATATGAATGTGCGCGCGATGGAGGCACGACTGGAATATGTGCCCTGGATTCGTGCCTTCTACATTTCGGGGATTGTTGTCGGATTGATGGGATTGATTTTCATTGTTTGGTGGATCGGATCACCGTCTGTCGTTCGCGGCGGTCTTTGCTGACGATCTAGCGACACCCCTGGCATGATCCGTGATTCACCGTCCGTCATGCCGGGGGCGTCGGCCCGGCCAAGTGGCGGTGAAGTGCGGGGGATGCCACCACGCCCGCCGATGGCCGGCAAGCACGATGACCGGGCGGGCAAGTCTCCGGGTCCTTCCGCCGGATCGCGCCCTCTACACTGTGTGGGACGAACCCAAAAAACGCAGCCTCCCGAACATAAATCCACAAACCCGGCGCTGACCGCCGGGCGAATTTGCGGATCAATGGCGGCGCGCGATAATGCCGCGGTCAAATCGAAAGGGCGATTGTGGACAACTGCGACAACTGCGGGGCGGCCATCGGCAAGCTAGAAACACCCAACGTGTGGCAGGACCATGTTGTCTGCGCGCACTGTTACGCCAAGCTGGCCATTCCGGTGGCGCATCAGTTACATGCCCCAGCGTCAACGCCGACGCTCACGCGGCTGCCACCTTCTACCAACTTAATGAAGTGGTGGGTTCCCGTCGGCATTGTCGGCAGCACATTGATCGTGATGCTCGTAATGACCACGTTGGGCGGTCGGCACCCCAATGCGCTGCCGGTGTCGCCAGCATCGCTTCCATCGGCACAATCATCGCCATCCTCGCCGCCGCTCGCATTACTTACGGAGTTTGCGAAACGATTCGTGCAGTTCACCCAATCGAATGAGCAGGATTACCAGAACCAGCTTATTGCCATCGAGCAGCGCGGGGATGACCAGCTTGGGAACGGAACGAAGGACTCGGTGTTTGTTATCTGCCACCTGCTATCGGCTGATTGGCGAAGAACGGATAGCTTGACCGCGCCCGTGGTGGGCGAGGTGGTCTTTACTGAGGAGGTCGGCACGGTCACGGGGCTGCATGGCATCAACAATGTTACCGACCGTTACACCGTCGATTTTAGCTACGAGAACAGGAATGGATATAACTGGAACATTCTGTCGATCCGGAAAGTTTGCCAAAAAGACGAGGCCGATCCATCACAGGAGGGCAAGGAAACAATGCTGGACACAAGTTGGGGGATTACCCCACTGATAAAGGCGGAAGGGGCGCAATTGCCATAAGGCTTGCGCCAATTCCCGATGCGTGGTGCGGTCCGCTCACTTCTTTCGCGTACTTTCCCTGTCCCGGCGATGATGATGACGGCGGGGCGATGAACTAAAATCAGAGAATCGGGACGGCCAACGCGGATTGCAACCGCCTGGCCAAGCGGTCCCGCCGGGCGTGGCGGTTCGTTCACCTGTCCGCTGCCCCGGCAGGATCGGCCCGTGAAAGGTGAACGCATGAACTCCCAAATCGAATTGCCTGATTGGTGTCGGAATATTCACGCCAATGAGCGATCGAAACGGCTGCGGCCCTTTGCCCCGCCGGGCCGGCCTTCCAGCAAACCTACCAGCTACACGTACCCGGAAGACTACGGCTCAAAGCCAAATAGCGTCGGCTGGATCGGCGATGCTTCTTTAGCTGGAAAAACAGATACGCAATACGGGACGGTGCTTGATGCACAGCAGCCTTTGTACATGCTCGCCGACAGGGACATCGAAATTCTATTGCGCTGGATGCCGGGCGGGTGGAACGAAACCAAATTGCAAGGCTTGCTTTTGACTGAATTCAATCGGAACGCGGCAGAGTTGCCATCGCTCACCTGGCCGAACATCATCGCAATCCTGGCGAGCCGAACGCCCAAGCCCGGCGACGGCGCCGCCGCTACCGGCGCCAAGCCGGCGGAGGAATCCCACGATCCCTTCCGTGACTATCTGAAATTCCACGACCCTGAAACGGGGCAAACCGTCGATTTTCAAACCGTCGATGCGCTCTGGCTTTTCTTCAAAGCGATCTACTCCAATCCCAACAAGTGCCTCACGGATGATGACCTTGAACGGCTCATCCCCGACTGGATAAAAGGCGATGCGATGAAGGGAAACACGCAACGGCTCAAAGAACTTCTGCGCAGGCCAGAAAACAGGATGGAACATCAAGCCAACAAAATCAGCACTGGCAGCGGAACCGTGCAATACAAAACGAGTTAGCCGCGTTCCTGAAAAGTTCCTATTAAATTCCTCGCCATCCCGCCCAATCATTCTACGATTTTGGCGTCATGGATGAGATTTTCAAAATCCCGCCAGTGGGCCAAGTCAAAGCCGAAATTGAGCGGCATAGGCAAGAGATCGTCCAGCTTAAGCGCATTCTGAAAATCGCGCGCGCTGGGCCTATACAATCAGCCGGCTCGTCCACACAGCATTTCTCATCTGATGCGGAAGGGGGCAAACGCGATGCCCGCTGAACCCCCCACCGCTGACGTCCTGTTGCTGTCCGCCGATGACGTTTGCCGCCGGCTGGCAATCTGTAAAGGCCATTTGCACGGGCTTCGGCGCGCCGGAAAGTTTCCGCTGCAACCTGTCCGCCTTGGCCGGGCCGTCCGATTTTCCGCTGATGAATTGACGCGATGGACGCAAGCCGGCTGCCCTGGCGAGAGCCGCTGGCGGGCGATGCAGCAAATGAGCGGACGGGGGGCAGGATGACAAACGAAAAAGCCGCGTGCCGTAGGGAGCGGACACGCGGCGGATTGATCGAAGCATGGACACTGTAGCACGTCAACCCGAAAGACTCCACCGCAATGGCAACGGCCCGCACAACGGCGATGGCCATTACCACCGCTCCGATCCGAAGCCCGAAGGCAATGTTACACAGAGTGGCCCGGCCGATGTTACACAGGGGATTCAGGATATTCAGAGATACAGGGGTATTCAGGGTATTCAACGAGATACAGCGCCTCGCGGGCAGGCCGCGAGTGGCGCGCTTAATTCAGAAAATGCCTCGGAGGAAGAATCCCCCGAAGATCGAGACGCGCGCGAGAGAAACGACAAGCGCTATCGTTCGGAGCGGTTCAAAGAGCGACTGGCCAGGCCGTTCGATGAGTTCATTTGCAATGCGTTTAATTATGCCTGGGAGAGCGCGATCGCCCACGGTTGGGACGCTGATGAGAACACCGAATGGAAAAGCCCGCTGTTTTGGTTCACTTGGATGCTGAGGGGACATAAGGCAATGGAACCGATGCTGCAAAATGCGAAAAAGGCGCTGAAGGAAATTGAGCCATATCTGATGCGCTGGTCGAAAACGGTTCGCCAGAAAGGCCAGCTCCCGCGCACCGGGGTATTCACCGGCGATCCGTGGCAGGAGTGGTTCGGCATCGACAAGGCAGATGCACGCGCGCAATTCATGGACGTGTGGAAGTCCATGCGGTTCACGCCGGGGCAAGATCCATTGACCCAAGCGACTGATGCGAATCGGCGCCTGCGCCTGCTGGTGAACCAGACGTGCGCCGAGCAACGTCCCGTCGATGAGGACCACAAGTCGGAATCCGACTATGAGTTTTTCATCGGAGTCGCCGGCCATTTGCAGATCATCATGGGGGATCGGCAAATTCTCTTACCGTGCCGTGCCGTCGGCGACTCGATGAAAGTGTCGGCGATGACCATCAGCCGTTATCGCAAGTGGGCTGCCAAAGATGGTTTCTTGGTTGTGACCAAGGAGCACCGTTTTCGTTCCAAAGGAACGGGCGATGCGACGGAGTTTCGATTCAACGTGGGACGATGGCCAGCACTCAAAGAGAAGGCGCAACGGGGAAGCCAAGCGTCTTTTGCCACCTATGCCGAAGCATGACATGAGCGAATCGGGATAGACTTGACATTCTGTTGCCGACGTGGGTATAGTTATGTCGATGGAACTGACAACGGCACAAGCGGCGACGAAGTTGGGCGTATCACAAAGGCGCGTCCGGCAATTGGTGCTGACCGGGCGAATCAAGGCCCGGCGTTTGACGCCCCGGATGCTACTAATCGACGTTCGGGAACTGGCCAAGGTGAAAACCCGCAAGCCGGGCCGCCCCTGGCCCAGAGGGAAGGGCGGGAAGAAATGAGCAAGCCCGCGAAGGCCATCATCCCCGTGGAGCGGATCGCCGGCTCGATTTACATCTTCCGGGGCGAGCGGGTGATGCTGGACGTGGCCTTGGCCAAGCTATACGGCGTGCCAACCAAATCGCTCAACCTGGCCGTGCGGCGAAACGCCGGGCGATTCCCCGCGGACTTCATGTTTCAACTGACGGCCGATGAATGGGACGGTTTGAGGTTGCAATCTGAAACCTCAAACAAGGGTCGCGGCGGGCGGCGATATCTTCCCTACGCCTTCACCGAACAGGGCGTGGCAATGCTATCGAGCGTGCTGCGGAGCAAACGAGCCGTGGCCGTCAACATTGAAATCATGCGGGCGTTTGTCCGCCTTCGGCAAGTGCTGGCGACGCACGCCGGCCTGGCCCGGCGACTGGACGATTTGGAGCGGCGCTCCGTGGAACACGACGGCAAGATCGAGGCGATTTTCGACGCGATCCGGGCGCTGATGGCCCAGCCGGAAGATGACCCGAACCGACCCAAAATTGGCTACGAAACGGAACGCAAAGGGAAAGGACGTTGACGTATGAAACTGCGGAGAGTGCTGACCACCGAAACAATGCCCGATGGCCGCAAGCTGAAAAAACGATCGGTCAAGTGGTATGCCGTGTTTTGCGATTTCAACGGGCCGTTGCGCCGCCTGCCGTTGTTTGAGGACCGCCGGGCGTCCGATGCGATGGCCCGCATTGTGGACCGGCTGAATAGCCTGCGCTCGAGCAATGACACCCTGCCGCCGGACCTGGCCCGCGCTGTCGATGAAATGCCGTCGCCGATGCTGGCCAGTTTGGCCAAATGGGGCATCGTTCGCCCGGAAAAAGCCGCGAACACAAAGACGCTGGCGGATCATGTCGAGGATTGGCGGGCGGCGCTGCTGGCCAAGGGCGGGACCGAACATCATGCGGGCGTGTCGGCAAGCCGTGTACTGCGGATCGTGGCTGGATTGAAACTCGCAACGGTTGGCGACGTGTCCGCAAGCCGCGTGCAATCATTCCTGGCCGGACTTCGGCAGGACCGGAGAGACGACAAGGGAAGCGTCCACCGCGGCATCAGTGCGGCGAGCTTCAATTACTATCTCCGCGATGCCCGATCCTTTTTCCGATGGATGGTCCGCGACGGCCGGGCGTTTGAAAGCCCGCTGGCACACTTGCAAGGTGTGAACGCCCGCACGGACAAACGGCATGAGCGCCGGGCGCTGGCCGTCGATGAGCTTCGATGGTTGCTGGACGTGACGGAGAATGGATACACCACCACCGGGCCGGACGGCAAGCCGCTGGAAGTTGCAAAGGCCGTGGATCGGTACGGCATGAGCGGGAAATCCCGCGCCCTGCTATATCGCCTGGCCGTGGAAAGCGGCTTGCGATCCGCGGAGCTTCGGAGCTTAAGGCGGGCGAGCTTTCAGCTTGAAGGCGACACGCCGACCGTCGCCATTGCCGCCGCCTACGCCAAGAATCGCCGACAGGATGTTTTGCCGTTGAAGATGAACACCGCCGCGGTCCTGGCCGTTCACTTGGCCGGGAAGATGCCGACGGCTCCGGCCTTTGCGATGCCAAAGTCAGACCGGATCATCGACATGATGCAAGCGGACCTTGCCGCCGCCCGCACGGCATGGATTGCCGCCGCTGGCTCGCAACAGGACAAGGCCGAACGCGAGGCCGATACATTCCTGGCCTACCGTGACGACGCGGGCCGCTGCGCTGATTTCCATGCGTTGCGGCACACGTTCATCAGCAACCTTGCCGCTGGTGGCGTCCATCCAAAGACAGCGCAGCGCCTGGCCCGGCATTCGACAATCACCTTGACGATGGATCGGTACACGCATTTGCGACGGGAAGATTTGGCCGGAGCGCTGGCCACTTTGCCCGATCTTTCCAGCACGCGGCAAGCTGCCATTGCGACGGGAACCGATGACGCAAGAATCTTGCGGCAGGATTTGTCACTCCATTTGTCACCAAACAGTGAAATTCGGTTGAATTCAGTTGAATCCAGTGCAATCGAATCGGATGGCGCGACGAGTGACGAAACGAGCGAAAACACTCGGAAAAACACTGGTTTTTCAGGCAATGGCCTCTATCGGAGTCGAACCGATACGCCCTTCCGGGCATTGGATTTTGAGTCCAACGCGTCTGCCAATTCCGCCAAGAGGCCGGCGAATGATCCAACCCAAGAATAGAAAAAATTGTCCAAACCCGCAATGACCCCATCGCCTTATCGTCCGCACTTGAAAGATCATCGCCGCCAGAGATAATCGCCGACCGCAGTTAGAACGGCATTCTGTCCCCGGCTCGCCTCGGGGAGGAATGGATCGTGGCAGCAGCGGAGCGAAAGGACAATCCCGGTGCACATACTTGCCGACGGCAGCCATCTGCTCAATCTCGGAAGAGTCGATTACCTTATTTTCATCGTCTATTTCGCCTTCGTCCTGGGCATCGGCGCGGTCATCAAGCGGTTCATCAAGACCGGCGACGATTTCCTCCTCTCCGGACGATCCGTTCCCGCGTGGATCGCGGGGCTGGCGTTCATCTCGGCCAATCTCGGCGCCCAGGAAATGATCGGCATGAGCGCCAGCGGCGCGCAATACGGAATCCTCACGACGCATTTCTATTGGCTCGGGGCAATCCCCGCGATGGTGTTCCTCGGCGTCTTCATGATTCCGTTTTATTATGGCTCCAAGGCCAGATCGGTGCCTGAATACCTCAAGCTCCGCTTCGACGAAAAAACACGCGGGTTCAACGCCTTCAGCTTCGCCTTCATGACGATCATGTCGTCGGGCATTTCGATGTATGCGCTCTCCGCCCTGCTGCAAATCCTGCTCGGCTGGAATTTCAACATCAGCCTCGTTGTTTCCGCGCTGATCGTGCTGATCTATACCTTCCTCGGCGGCCTGACCGCGGCGATCTACAACGAAGTGCTTCAGTTCTTTCTCATCGTCCTCGGTTTTCTCCCGCTGGCGCTGCTGGGGCTGAAAGACATCGGCGGCTGGAGCGGGCTGATGGAGCGGCTCAACGGCCTGTCGCTTGCCAATCACTATCAGCCGCAGACTCTGACAACCCTTTACCGGCATTTGGGCTCGCCGCACGACAATCCGATGGGCGTGGATTGGTTCAGTCTGGTCTTTGGGCTGGGATTCGTGCTTTCCTTCGGCTATTGGTGCACGGACTTTTTGGTGGTGCAGCGGGCGATGGCGGCCAATTCGATGGGCGCGGCCCGGCGCACGCCGCTGATCGCCGCGTTTCCCAAGATGCTTTTTCCGTTCATTATAATCCTGCCGGGAATGATCGCCGCCGGGCTGAGCTACCACGCCGCGCACGCGGCCGCGGCCGATCCGTCCGCTTACCACTTGCCCATGAAGAATGGGGAATTCGATTACAACATGACTTTGCCCACGCTTCTGGGCCATTATTTCCCCACCGGCATGCTGGGCATCGGATTGACGGCGCTGATGGCCTCATTCATGTCCGGAATGGCCGGCAACGTCACCGCGTTCAATTCGGTCTGGACCTACGACATCTACGAAGCCTACATCCGGCCCGGACAATCCGAACAGCATTACCTCCAGGTCGGCCGGGCCGCCACGATTTTCGGCATTCTCGCCAGCATCTGCGCGGCGTATGTCGCCAACCAATTCAACAACATCATGAACCTGCTTCAGATGGTGTTTGGATTCGTCAATGCGCCGCTGTTCGCGACGTTTGTCCTGGGAATGTTCTGGCGGCGATCCACGGGGCATGGAGCGTTCACCGGCCTGGTATTTGGCACACTCGCCGCGGTCGCTCACTATGGGTTGACGTTGCCGCTCGGGGAACATCCCGGCGTCAAGGGAGGATGGTTGCTCTTCGGGCACGCGCCCCTTCACGTTTACGACTCCGGCATGGCGCAGAGCTTTGTCACCGCCGCGTGGGCTTTTAGCGTTTCCTTCGTCGTCACGCTGATCGTTTCCCTTTTAACCCAGCGAACCAAAACCGATGAGGAACTGCGCGGCCTGGTCTACGCGCTGACCCCGAGAATCAAGGAACACGAGACGCGCTTCCTGGCCCGCCCGGCCGTTCTGGGCGCCATTGTCCTCGGAATCACGCTCGTGCTCAGCATCATGTTCTGGTAAGTCGCTCCGTGCGGCGTTTGGAGTCGGATCATGGCTCTCGATCTCAGATTTCCCCTCGGCCTGATGTTTGTCATCCTCGGCGCCATCGTCACGGCCGTGGGCATTTTCAAACCCCAGGAGTCGCTCGGCATCGACATCAACCTTTGGTGGGGATTGGTCCTGCTGGCGTTTGGCGCGGTGATGCTGCTATTGGCGATCTTCGGCAAAGGCGGAACGCGGATAAAGACCGGCGTCGTTCTTGAAAATCCCGAACACCTGCATCCGCCGCACTAGGGCTCACTTCAACTCGACGATATCCTTGCGCGTGCCCTCGATGATGGCCATGACCTCCGAGCGCTCCTGAGCCGGCACATCGAATTTCGACAGCGAGGATTCCATGTCCGCCTCGATGGCGTCGAATTCCGTATTGGTGATTTGCATGCCGGCATGGACGCTCTTCATGTCGCGACCGTGGTATTCCTGCGAGCCGCCTGTCGCGGCTTCCATGAACTGAACCAGATGCTTCTTGAGCTTCTCGACGTTTTCCGGGGTCGGATTCCATTCCTGCCCGGTTCCCTTGCGTGTGAAATTCACCCTCGGATCCCCCGCCGCCCGGGCGACGAAGTCTTCCACCACCACTTGGATCATCTGTTCCCCGCCAAGGCGATCGTAAAGCGGCTTGGGCGCGTTCGACGCACAGCCAAATCCCAGCACCAACGCCAGCCAGGCGCTCGCCCCCACCACCACCGAAGCAACCCGCTTCTTACCCATTGCAAAATCTCCTTCCCTAAAATAATGCCGAGTCAAGTGTCACCCCCATAGAAATACTCACGGCGATCCTTTTCCGCAACTTTTCCGCCCGATTTGGCGGCGGTGCGACCTGTTCCGAGCCTGTCGAGCAAAGCGCCGCGGGTTCCCCGTACAATACCCGCATGAACCTCCCCGACTTCACCAGCGAATTCCCCGGCATCGGCGGGTCGATCAAACAGCGCCCCGAGGATTTCTTCGTCCAGGAAATCCCCCTCTACGAACCTTCGGGCCAGGGCGAGCACGTCTACTGCGAAATCGAAAAAATCGGCATGACCACATTCGATGCCATCGACCAACTCGCCCGCGCGCTAAACGTCCATCCGCGCGACATCGGTTACGCCGGCATGAAAGACGCCAATGCCATCACCAGCCAGATTTTTTCCATCGCCGGCACGACCGAGTCGGCGGTGATGAACCTGCATCTGCCGCGAATGACGGTCAAATGGGCCATGCGCCACGGCAACAAGCTGCGGCTGGGGCACCTTCGCGGCAACCGATTCGCCGTCAAAATCCGCGACGTTACCCCGACCGACGTCGTGAAGCTCACGCCGCTGGTTCGCCGCATCCAGGACCGCGGCCTGCCCAACTACTTCGGCGAGCAACGCTTCGGCCGCCGCGGAAATAACCATCTCCTCGGCGCCGCCCTGCTTCGCGGGGACGACGCGGCCGTGCTCAAGCTGCTGCTCGGCTCGCCCGATCCCGCTCTGGACGATCCGCACCAACAGCGGGCTCGCCAGACATTCGATCGCGGCGACCTGCCCGCTTCCATGAAACAGTGGCCTCGCAGCAGCGGGATGGAACGCCGAATCCTGGCCCGGCTGATCAAGACGCAAAATCCCACGGCAGCGGTTCGAGCGATCGACGAGCGCCTCCGGCGACTCTGGATATCTTCCCTGCAATCCGATTGTTTCAACGCCGTCGTCGCCCGGCGAATCCAGACCCTCGACAAACTTCTCAGCGGCGATCTCGCCGAAAAACACGACAGCGGCGGAGTCTTCCGCGTGCTGGATGTCGCGGCCGAGCAGCCGCGCTGCGACGCATTCGAGATCAGCCCTACCGGTCCGCTGATCGGCTATCGAATGACCGCTCCGGAATCCGACGCTTTGCAAATCGAGCAGGAAGTCTTCGCCGCCCGCGGGATTCGCCCAGCCGATTTCCGCGTCGCCGGCCGATTAAAGGTCAAAGGCGCTCGCCGCTCCCTCCGCGTCAAAATCCGGGATGTCCAGTTAGCCGCGGGCGTCGATGAGCATGGTTCACACATCACCGCCGCTTTCACCCTCCCAGCCGGTTCCTTCGCTACTGTTTTCCTTCGAGAATTGATGAAGGTAGAATCTGAAACCCCCGATTGAACTCTCAACCCACCACGAGAGGCCCAGGGTGAGGGGAAGAATACGCTGGAACGGCGGAGCCACGCCGGGTAGCGCGGCCAGACGTGTTTTCATGCTTTAATGACCGCGATTAAAATCGTGTCCCCTTTTTCGCCAGCGAGATCACCCGCATCGTCTCGCGCGCCTGCGCCAGCGTGATGGGAAACGCCGTCCCCTTGCGGATCGACTTGTACAGTTCCACCCAGAAATTGGTCACCGTTGCCGGCGCGGCCGGGAATTGCTCCTCGACCCACCGAATCTCTTCCCCGCCGGAAAAATGCGAACCCGCCCGCCCCGCCGGCGTCGCCCCGCTGGCTTTTAACTTCGGCAGTCCTTTGGGATCGAAATATTTCAACCGGCACTGATTCTTTGCGTCGATGGTGAGCGTTCCCGTCGTGCCCATCAAAATCCACGGCGGCTGCGTGATGGCCGTGGCCCCGCTGATCTCGATATCCGCAATGATGCCGCTTTCGCCGCGGATCAGCAGCTTGACGTGATCCTCCGCATTGCCCGCGGCCGCGATGAGTTTCAAATCCGCCCAAACATCCGCCGCCCTTCCTCCGATAAACTGAAGCGCCCAGTCCACCAGATGCGGCCCCCAATTGAGCAACTGCCCGCCCCCGAATTTCTTCAGCGTCTGCCAATCCGCTCGCCGCTGAAATCCACCCTGACGAAGCTGCACGGCAAACAGCTTGCCGATCTTCCCGCTGTTGACGATCTCCATCGCCTGCAAGAACGGCACGTCGAAGCGCCGATTCTGGCGCACGTACAGTTTCCGGCCCGATTTCTCCGCCGTTGCAATCAACTTGTCCGCCCCAGCCAGGTCCAAAGCCATCGGCTTTTCCACGAGCACATCCCTGCCCGCCTTCATCGCTTGCAGGGCCATCGCCACGTGCTCGTGCGACCGCGTCGCCACGATCACCAGATCCAATTCGTCATCCTTGAGCATCTGCGCATAGCTGCCGTACACCCTGGACGAGCACATCTCGGCCAGTTGCCGGGTCCTCTCTTCGAGTAGATCAAATCCCGCGACAACCCTGACGTGGGGAAGCTTTTGGAAATCCCGCAGGACCATCCCGAAGCCGGCCCGGCCGATCCCGCACAAACCGACGCGCAGGGCGTCTTTCAACTTGGTGACGCCCTGGCCGTTGCCGCCCAGTTTGAGCGGCATCTTCGGCCCTTTCAATGCTCCATCGTTTGATGATCCGATTTGTTGGGACAACCGGACGGGGCTGTTCATGGACAGGGATTATACAAGTACGGGCCACGCCTGTAACGAATGCCGAGACATCCGTTCCTGGACCTCACTCAAGCGTGTAATCGCCGTTCAGGCGGCGGGCTCGCACTGAGCTTGTCGAAGTTGCCCGCCGCGCGGAAGGAAGCCGCGTCAATAAAAAACCGCGGGGTTAACCCGCGGTCTTTTGCAGCTCAAACCCTCTCCTCTGATACCTCAACCTTAAACAGATCGCCGACGGCAGGCCAGGACGCCCGTACAGGCAATTAGAATGAGGCTGGCGGAGGCCGGCTCCGATGCACCGGCAGTCGCGTATGCCGCCGTCGCCCCGCCGGCGACGCTGGTCCCGATCCTCTGCGCGCAGGTCCTGGCAATCGCCACTCGATAATCCAAATCTCAAAAGCGCCATTGCAGCCTTTACTCGTGGTGTGCCCAATAATCCGGGCGAGGGTTAATCCCACCCGCGGCGAAAGAGGCCGCTATTTGTTTTCGACTTTGGCCCCGTTCTCCTCCGGATTGCCGGCATGCCGCGGCGGCCTCCCAACACGCCGGGAGGTCTGGTCTATCACGTGCTCAACTGCCTGAACCTGCAACACACGCTCAATCCGCGTGGCCGGCCGAGACGAATCGACGAAAACGAATCGTGTCCTCTTCAATTTCCCCTTGGGCGACGAACAGGAATGGGGCCAAGCCGGCGCGGCATACGAGATTTCTGGTGGGGCATGGGAATGACAATTGGCTTATCACCGCCTTTTAAACCATTCGGGGTCATTCGGGCGCGGTGCAGCATTTGGGAACTCGTAGTTTACGACAAACGGTATCCCACAACGCGAAAGCCCCAACGACAATAAATTTCACCATAACTAGCAATTGTGAACATAATTATATTGCCCTTTTGTTGCGACTTCATATCTTTGAGGCAGTAGGTTTCCACGTCATTTTGAATGTCATCGGGCTGCGAAGCGTTTCGCGCCCGCCTTGGTCTTTGGCAATACGACCGATTTTCAACCCCGAAAGGAAAGGGAGAACCATGAATCGCAAAATTATTCCGCTGTTCGCCGCCGTCATGTTCAGGTTAAGCGCCATTTCCATCATGGCACTGGTGCTGTCTGCTGGAGCGGTACTCATGCCGTCGACCGCTCGCGGACAAATCTTTGTCACGAGCTTCTACAACAGCACGATTGGCGAATACGCCACGTCGGGAGACACGGTGAACGCCTCCCTTGTTTCGGGGTTGAGTTACCCAATGGGCATTGCCGTGTCTGGATCGGACCTGTTTGTCACTACCGGGTTCGGCGTGATCGGCGAATACACCACGTCGGGAACTGGGGTAAACGCTTCGCTGGTCTCAGGGTTGACTGACCCATACGGCATTGCTGTGTCAGGATCGGACCTGTTTGTCGCGAACGAAAACGGCGTGATCGGCGAATACACCACGTCGGGAACGACGGTCGACGCCTCCCTGATCTCGGGGTTCGATGATGGCGCGACCACCATTGCCGTGTCTGGATCGGACCTGTTTATCGCGAACAACGGCAGCGGCACGATCGGCGAATACACCACGTCGGGAGCGACGGTGAACGGCTCCCTGGTCTCGGGGTTGAGTGTCCCGAGGGGTATTGCCGCGTCTGGATCGGACCTGTTTGTCACGAACTATGGCGGCGGCGAGGGCGGGGGCACGATTGGCGAATACACCATGTCGGGAGCCGTGGTGAACGCCTCCCTGGTCTCCGGGTTGAATTACCCGATCTGCATCGCCGTGTATGGATCGGACCTGTTTGTCCTGAACTACTGGGACGGGACGATTGGCGAATACACCACGTCGGGAGACGCCGTGAACGCCTCCCTGGTTTCGGGGTTGAGTTACCCATACGGCATTGCTGTAGAAGTGCCCGAGCCGGCAACGGGGTTGATGCTGCTGATTGCCGGAGCGGCGCTCTCGATGCGCCGACGACGAAAGCAATTGGCGTGACTCAGGAGAGTCCTAGCCATTTTTATCATAGCGGGTTAGGCGTTGGAGGAAATTTATGGCCAAGCAAGGCAACCACATCGCAACGGAGAGATCGCTCGACACGGAATTCAAAAGATGGCTTGAGCGACTACGACGTAAATGGCGTTTTTCTTCGGTCGCCGACGTTGCGAAATCACCGGATTGGCAGAACGAAATTGGAAATCGCGTTTTTTCCTATCGCAAAGTCGCCGAACAACTCAACGGCCCTCGGATCGACAAAGAGGAAATCCGTCATCTGCTGAACGAGTGCTGGGCGGCCGGAGGGCGGTTCGACGCGATTCGGTTGGGACAATTTTTGAACGACAGACGTTCCACCACTGCGATTGCGCGGCTCGTCCGAGCGTTTCCAAGACGCGAGAACAAAGCAGTTGCCCGAATCGACGACTTTGTGCGCCGAGCGGTATCGCTTGGCTACAAAACTCCGAGCGGCGGAAATGACTTCGCCGGCGCTGCACTCTTGGCGAGTGTGCTACTCACATCACTCGAACCAAAACGCTTTGTGGACTTTCGGAAGCGCCACTGGTCAGCGATGGCCAAGGTTTTCGGCTACCGATTGCCCGAGGCGGAGAGCACGGGCGAGGCGATGGTTCGCGCTGGTGAGTTTGCCCATGCGGTCTGCCAGACAAAGACGTTTCGCCAATATTGGCCAGACAGAGAGCCGTTGTGGGTCCTTTCGGGAATATGTTGGGTGGGCCCAGATCCGGATAAACCGCATAAACCGAAGGAACAACCACCCTTCTTTCCGCCTAGTGAAAACGATTTGATGGAAGAAGGTGGCGAAACTAAAAAGACGGTCCAAGTCCGCATTCGCAATCGCAAGGTTGTGAGGTTGGCAAAGGACTCGGCGTGGCGGCGCGACCGATTATTACCTTGTGACGTGTGTGGCTTCAGTTTTGCCAAAGCATTTGGGAAATTAGGCAAGGGTTTCATCGAAGCCCATCACCGCAAGCCCTTTTCGACACTGAAACGCAACCATCCCATCAGGGAAGAAGACCTCGATATGGTTTGTGCGAACTGTCATCGTATGCTCACCCGCGCGGGAGAAACAATGTCCGTTCAGGAGTTGGAAAAAATCCTAGACGCGAATCGATAAAGCTTTTCGGCGTCGTGTCTACTGCTCCAGAACCGCCCGCACCACGCTTGTCTGAAAAATCCCGTCCATTCCCTTCCGGTCAACTTCATCCGCCGCCTTTCCAGCGGGAAATGGCTTGCAACATCACAGCAACCGATCCAAACCCGTCGTTCCAAAAAAACTCCAAATTTTCCCCTTGAAATAAAACCAATGTTAGGGTAATGTTCAGTATGCGTCGGGTTCGCAATCTCGTTCAACCCAAACGGAGACTCCCCATGTCCGCCGATTCCGACTTCTCTTCACGATCCACCAATGACAAAGGACCAATGACAAATGACGATCCCAGCGAAGCTCCCCCCACCCCCCTCCCCCCCGAAATGGGATATTCTGAGATAGGGTGTGACTTTCTCCCGGCCTACGAACTCACCGATGTCCAGTTTCGGGCCATCGAATTGACCGTCCAGGGTCTCAGCGATGTGCAGATTGCGCAAATGCTCTCCATCAACCGCAGGACCCTTTGGCATTGGAAATCCTTTAACGAGGAATACCGCCGGGCGCTCACCGACGCCCGAGTCCAGGTTCATTCGGCCGTCTCGGATCGCTATCGCACGCTCTTGCTACGGGCCACGAGCGTCATGGCCAAATTCCTCGAAGACCCGGCCGACAACAACCGCTTCCGGGCTTCGTATGCGCTGCTCATGATGGCCGGGTGTTTCAAACCCCTTCCATTGCTGCCGGCGCCCCAAAGCGAATCGTTCAACTGGCCGCCGCCGGAACTGCCGCCGAAAGTGGGGTGAATAGATTGAACCCCGGCGCGCCGGGGTTCATTTATGCTTTCCCGCAAATATTGGCAGACCCTTTACTCGATCAGCCTTGACAAACTTTGAATCGACGAACGCCGTGTGATAAAAGACGCGAAGCAAACTCGGATTTGAGCAGATCAATGGACTACGTGCAGCTAGGCAAAACCGGCCTGAAGGTTTCGCGCATCTGTCTCGGCTGCATGAGCTACGGCCTGCCCGAGCGCGGGAATCACCTGTGGACGCTGAACGACGAAGAAAGCCGGCCGTTTATCAAGAAGGCGCTGGAAGCCGGCATTAACTTCTTCGATACCGCCAACGTCTATTCAGACGGAACGAGCGAGGAGATCGTCGGACGAGCCCTGCGCGACTTCGCCAAGCGGGACGAAGTGGTGCTGGCCACGAAGGTCCACGGCCCGATGCGAAAGGACCCCAACGGCCGGGGTCTCTCGCGCAAAGCGATCCTCACCGAAATCGACCACAGCCTGCGCCGCCTCGGAACCGACTATGTTGACCTCTACCAGACTCACCGCTGGGACTATCAAACGCCCATCGAAGAAACGCTCGAAGCCCTGGGCGACGTGGTGAAGGCGGGCAAGGCTCGCTACATCGGAGCCAGCAGCATGTACGCCTGGCAGTTTTGCAAAGCCCTCTATATCGCGGACCTGCACGGCTGGACGCGCTTCGTTTCCATGCAGAACCATTACAACCTCCTCTACCGCGAAGAGGAGCGGGAAATGATGAAGCTCTGCCAGGCCGAGGGCGTCGGCGTAATTCCCTGGAGCCCGCTGGCCCGCGGCCGACTGGCCCGACCCTGGGACCAAAAGGGAAGCACCGAGCGCGCCGGCACAGACGAATTCGGAAAAACCCTTTACGGCAAAACCGAAGCCTCCGACAAAGCCGTCGTCGATCGCGTAAGCGAAATCGCCCGCCAGCGCAACATCCACCAGGCTCAGGTCGCACTCGCCTGGATGCTTCAAAAGCCATACATCACATCGCCGATTGTCGGCATGACAAAGCCGCACCACTTGGACGATGCCCTGGCCGCGCTATCCGTGAAACTCTCCGCCGATGAGGTGGCGCGCTTGGAGGAGATGTACGTTCCGCATGGGGTGGTCGGGTTTGAATAGCAAAACACTGACCGGTCCATAGCGTTAACAAAGCCCAGGGATGGCCATCCCTGTGCTTTCACCCGATTTAAACCAGCCACAATGAAGTCGGAATCGGCTAGAATACCAAGATGGCATCGAATGCAATCGATCGATGGCTCTGCACCTTCCCGCTGGACGGCTGGATCAGAGCCCACGTCGCGGCCGTAATCGAAAATCTGCCGGCTGAAGTGCGGACGGACATAATCGATGATCCGGAATTCGTCGTGTACGATTACGACCCAGGCCCGCATGGGGTGCTCCAGGTGCCCGTGCGATTCAGCAGCGGGGGCAAACCGGGCCGGTCCATCGTGCTGAAACGAACCATCAAGCGGAGGCCGGTTCCGTTCGTCAGGTGGGTGATAGCGCACGAGTTGGCCCACGCGTATCTGCGTCATGAAGGCCGATGGACGAACGAGGACCCGGAGCACGCGGCAGATTCTCTGGCGGCCGAATGGGGATTCCCGAACCCTGATACGATCTGATCCGCCGATCATTCACCGATTGACCAGCATCCCCTCGGCCATCAGCCCCGGCCCAAGCCCAATCGCAACACACGGCCCCGAAACTTCACCCATCATCTGTTGCAGAATAAACAGCACCGTCGCCGACGACATATTGCCGTGCCGGGCCAGGACGCCTTTGGAGAATCGCAGATCCTCCGTCTCAAGATCCAGCGCTTCGCCAACGGCCGACAGGATTTTCGGTCCCCCGGGATGAATCGCCCATCCGGCGACATCGGACAACTTCAGATCGTGTCGCGCCAGCCAGGATTCGCACCAGGGGCGAAGATGCCGGCGAATGATCTCCGGCACGCCGGCGGACAGCGTCATTTCAAATCCATGATCGCCGATCTTCCAGGTCATCGCGTCCTGGCTATCCGGAACGAGGTAACTGGAAAAATCGTCCAGCCGGCATGCCCCGTCGCGGCCATTGGAGTCGCGGGCATCCGGATCGCGCCCAACCACCGCGACCGCGGCCCCATCGGCAAACAGCGCGTTGGCCACAAGCTTGCCCGGATCTATGCCGTACGCCAGGTGCAGGCTGCACAGTTCCACGCAGCAGACCAACACGCGCGCGCCGGGCTCCGCCGCGGCATCCCGCGCCGCCGCCAGCGCATTGAACGCCGCATGGCAACCCATGAACCCCACGTGTAATCTTCGCACGCCCCGCGGCAGTGAAAGTTGTTCAATCAGCCCGGCATCCAATCCCGGCGAGAAGAATCCCGTGCAGGAAACGGTGATCAGATGCGTGATTTGATCCGCATCGACCTGTGCATCGGCCAGCGCCCGTTTGGCCGCCGCCTGAGCGAGCCTCGGCGCTTCCTGGGCATAACGCGACAATCGTATCGCCGTCGTCGGGCCTCGATCGTCCGGTCCTGTCGCCGGAGGATAGAACCTTCGCGCCGTTTCCAGTTTGTCCTCATCCTCGCGAACCACCACGGTGCCGCGCGACTCGATGCCGCTGCCCCGATACATTCGCTTCAGCCACGCCCGCTGCTCGACGCTGAGGCAGCCGAAGTCCGCCGCCACCTCATGGATCTGCTCCTGCGACATGGACGCCGGCGTCGCCGTCCCGATCCCCAATATGCCCGTCGCCAATCTTGATTCGGTCTCGTTGGAAGCGGAAACGGCCAGGCGAGTCATTGCAAATCTCCTTCTGTCGCGGCTTACACACGGTTGCAGCGATCCATTTCGCAATGGCGGGCATCGCGCTTCCAACCAAAATGCCCGCGGCGGCGATCGCCGGATGATGCATCATAGGCTGCATCCCCCGGCACCAGCGCTGCCGGCGGCCGATAATCTCATGATGCCGGATTCGCCATCGAGTCGGCAAATCCTGCGGCCACGATTCATCCGGCGTCGGCAGCATCGTAACGACTTGGCGCGCCCCAATCGCCGCCCAGGCCATTCCTTCGCCGGTGAACGGCTCCACATACCCGCACGCATCCCCCACAACCAGCACGCGGTGACCGCCGAGATGTTCGCGGCGGCGGGTCAATGCACCCGTGCCGCGAATTCGCAGCAATTCCAGATTGGCCGCCAGAGGCTCTGCGCCGGAGGCAAGGATCTCCCGCACCAGATTGACAGGCCCGCCGGCGCTTCGGCATGCCGCCGGATCAAGCGACGCCGCCAGATGCCCTCGCGATTCCGGCCGGCGAACCATGCCAACATACCCGTTTGTGCCCACGTGCATGTGGATCGCCCCCGGGCGAAATTCACCTGGGCTTATCTCGCAGGTCCCGGAAACACCCATCCACGCCCCCGGCGAGATGTGCCATCTCGCCCACGGCTCGCCGGCCAGCAACGTCCCGCCGATCCCATCGCACGCAAGAACAACGCCGGCGCGAATGATCGCGGTGACATCGGCACTTTGTAGTTTCAGCGCGCGAAACGAATCACCCGCCGCGAGCGGCAGCAGCGTCGCCGAGAACTCGGATAAAAATTCGCAGCCGCGCCTATTCGCCTCCAGCGCGATGGCCGCATCCAAATCCGCGCGCGAGACAGCCGCTTCGCGCGGGATCGTCAACTCAAGCGATCTACGCCCCACATGCCAAACAACCGAGTCGATCGGCTCCGCTCGCCAAAGCGCCGCGTCAATTCCGATTTCCCGCAGCACTTCAACCGCGGCCGCGTTCAGGCATCCGCCGCAGACTTTTTCCCGCGGCCAGGCGGATTTCTCAACCAACAAAACGCGCCAGCCTTGCTCGGCCAGCATCGCCGCCGCCACACCCCCCGCGACTCCGGCCCCGACCACCACCGCATCCCAATAGGCATCGGAAATCTTCACGCCCCGCTGCCTTCTGGCGCTTCCCACACCAGGATCATTCGCCATGGCCAGTGTAGCTCGATCGCAGCTCCGCGCAATTTCGCCTCGGCCGCGAACTCCGCCAGTTCCCGCCGGGTCCACGCCGCCGCAGCGCTCACCGGAGCGTCATGATGCACGATCTCGCTGCGGGTCATGATTCGGCTGAAAATCCAGGCCCCGAACCATCCCCCGCGACATCGACGCAGATCGTCCACCACCACGAGCCGCCGCGCCGCCTCCCGCAGACTCTTCAGGAAATCAACCACTTGCCTCGGCCCCGCAATATGATGAAGGAAAAGACTATTCGTGACCACGTCGAAGCTTGACGACGGCCCCCGAGCCAGGCAATCCGATTCCACGCATTGACACGCGATTCCCAACCGATCCGCTTTCGCCGCGGCATAGTGCAGGGCCGTCGCGCTGCGGTCCAACAGGGTCAAATCAATTTCAATGCCGGCATTCCGCGCCTTCAGCACCACGCCAATCGGCACATCGCCGCCCCCGCAGGCCACATCCAGCATCGAAAGCCGCTTGAGATTCCTCCGCCGCGCCATTGCGATAATCGGCTCGGCCACGTGATCCACGGCGTGCGAAGATCGATTGATCCGCCGCAGCCCATCGAGCGCTAATTCGTGCGCGGCTGCGGCGATATCCGGCCTATCCATGATCTCCGGCGCCACATGACGATAATTTCTCCAAATGAGCGTCATAACGGGAAATTATACCTCGAACACAACCCCAAGCGCGAAGACGCGGAAACCAGAAATCCGAAACCCGAATGACGAATCAAATCCGAACGACCGAATGACGAAGCGGTCTTCGTTTCGGATTTCTGGTTTCGGGCTTGATTCGTCATTCTGGTTTCGGGTTTCTGGTTTCCGCATCTGCACTTGATTCGGCGGTCATAGTCTCACGCTCGCGCCGGTGCGGGCTGATTCATAAATCGCTTCAATGATCCGCATGTCCTGCAAGCCTTCCTCGCCCGCGGCCTTGAACGGAGCATTGCCCGCCAGCGCCAGCGCGAAGCCGTCCATCTCGCCGACGAACTGATCGACCTCGGCGACGTCAACCGGCCGAAGCACGCGATCCTTGGTCATTTGAAATTTCACGCCGTGGTACGATTGCCCCGGCTCCAGCACGCAGTATCCCTTGCTCCCGTGCACGACATATCTGTTGAGATGCGTGGCATAACTGGATAAGCAGCTTGCCAGAACGCTGCTGGGGAATTTCAACTGAAAATCGCAGTGCTGCTCCACCTCCTTGAATCGCGGATCGTTGGCGTCGCCATAGGTTTGGGCGAAAACTTCCGTCGGCTCTTCGCCGCTGAGATATCGCGCGGCGCTGAGCGAATAGATTCCGATGTCCATCATGCAGCCGCCGCCGGCCAATTTGCGGTTCAGCCGCCATTGGGTTGGGTCTCCGATCGTGAATCCCGTCGCCGTCTCGATGATTTCGATGGAACCGATCTGGCCCTTGCGCAGCGCATCGATGCACGCCAGCGTCGGCGCATCCCAATGCATGCGGTACCCGATCTGAAGTTTCTTTCCCGCCGCGTTGGCGGCGTCGATCATCTGCCGGCATTCGGCCGCGGTATTTGCCATCGGCTTTTCACACATCACGTGCTTGCCGGCCGCGAATGCGCGCACGGTGTATTCCGCATGCATGCCGTTGGGCAGCACGATGTAGACCACATCGATCAGGGGGTTGTCCTTGATCGAGTCGAAGTTGTCGTAGTTGTAAATATGTTTCGGATCAATCCGGTATTTTGCGGCCACCTTCTTCGCCTTGTCCGGGTGCCCACTGACCAGGGCGACGGGCCGGCAATATTTGCAGCCTGTAATACCCGGAAGGAGCTGATTCATCGCAAAGCCCCCGATTCCAACAAACGCAAATCCCAGCTTTTTCGCCGGCGGCGCCGCCGTCTCGTCCGCCAGCGAGAATGATGTCCCCAGCCGCGCCAGCGACGCCGCCCCGAGCGCGGCAACCGAAGAAGCCAGAAAGTTCCGACGCGAAACAAGGTTTTTGAGCATCATGTCTCCGTAAATAAGATGAATTCCTTGTAACAGGCCGATACGCCGATGGTCAATCATGGAGCCCCGGAGGCAAATCCGGGCTTCGCGGATAGCGCCCAATCGCGTGCGCAACCCGCCTCACCACATCATTCCATTCCCCGGGCGACTTCTGCCGAAACAGCCGCATCGTCGGATACCACGGACTGTCGTCCCGATCCAAAAGCCAACGCCAATCCGGAACGAACGAAAGCAATACCCACACAGGCTTACCCATCGCTCCGGCCAAATGCACCACCGCCGTATCAACTGACACCACAAGGTCCAAATGTGAAATCAGCCCCGCCGTGTCCGCGAAGTCCCGAAGGTCCGCCGTCAGATCGAGCAATTCCATACCCGGCGGCGGATGGTTCGCCTGTGAAGCCGCCTCACCCATTTGCAAGCTGTAGAAAGTGACGCCCCCAGCCGTTGCCAGAGGGGCCAACTGGGAAAGCGAAATGGAGCGCTCGCGGTCTCTCTTGTGTGTCGGCCGACCCGCCCAAACCAACCCCACCCGAAGCTGGTCCGTGCGGGGACCCAGCTTCTTGCCCCAGAGTTTGGCGAGGCTCGGATCGGCCTTCAAATACGGAACCTCGGCGGGTATGGAATCCAACCGGGTCGCGAACACCTGCGGCAGGCTGGCCAGTGGGCAATAAACATCAAAAGCCGGCAGTGGCTCCCTCGTAAGAATCTGCTCGATGCCCGGCACACCCTCCAAAAGCCGAACCTGTTCCGCATAGCCCATGAGGATCACTCGCCCTCCCCGGCTTACGATATGCGGGACATAGCGAATGAACTGAATGACATCCCCATAGCCCTGCTCGGCATCCAGTAGAATCGTCCGCCCGTGCAGTTCCTCACCGTTCCACAGCGGCTGGCTGCAGATTCGCGGCCGCGAAGTAAGTTCCTTGCCGTGCAATCGATATTCGTACTCGCGCCAACCGTCTTCAAATTCGCCTTTCAACAAGAGCGACACGGACAGGTTGTAATGGGCTTCGGAAAAGTCGCTCTTGAAGCGAATCGCGCGGCGATAGGCCGCGATCGCTTCGTCCTGTCGCCCCCTGGCCCACAATCCCAGCCCGAGATTCGTCAGTATCTGCGGATCATCGGGATCCAGCTCCAAAGCCCGGCGATATTCCAAAATGGCTTCGTCGATTTTGCCGGCCTGGTACAACGCGGCGCCAAGATTGTTGTGCGCATAAATGAATCCGGGCTTGAGCTGAAGGGTCCGCCCGAATTCCGCGATGGCCTCGTCGAACCGTTTCCCCGCCGTCAGTGCAAGCCCCAATACGTTGTGAGCTTCGGCAAAGTCCGGCTTGAGATGGATCGCTCGCCGGCAGGCCGCCAAAGCGTCTTCCGCCTTGCCCTGATCGCAAAGCGCCTGACCAAGGTTCGAGTACGCCGACGCAAGATCGGGCGCCAGTTCTATCGCGCGGCGATACGAGGCGATCGCCTCGTCGAGCCGTCCCTTCTGCGCCAAGAGATTGCCGAGATCGTTGTGAGCTTCCGCGTCGTCCGGCTGGAATCGAAGGAGCTGCCGGTAAACTTCAATGCCCCGATCGCGATCGCCCTTGGCGCCCAAAACAACGCCCAGGTTCTTCAGGGCGTCAAGATGATCAGGCCTGATCCTCAGCGCCTTGCGATAAGCGGCGATCGCCTCGTCAAGTTGTCCCTTTCCGTAAAACGCGTTGGCCAGATTGTTGTGTGCGTCGGCCAGATTTGGATTCAAGCCAAGGGCTTGGCGGCAGACGACGATGGCCTCATCGAATCGCCCTTGATCGCAAAGGAGTCTCCCCAAATTGCTGTGATAGCTGGCCACCTGCGGATTCAGGGCGATGGCGCGGCGAATCAGATCGACGGCAAGATCGATCCGCCCCGTCTGCCCCGCCAGTGCTCCCAGCAGTTGCAGGCAATCCACATGATTCGAATTCTCGGCAAGGATTTTCTGGTAAATCGCCTCGGCCTCGGCGAATCGACCGGCGCGGTGATGCTCAATCGCAACGTCCAGTTCCGACGGGATCGCCGATGACGACATCCCCAAACCATAACGATCCCAAGAGCATTTTTCGACCGACGGCGCCGCCCCAAGTTTAGCCGCGAAGGGGAGCGCGTTTGCTTGACATATCCGCCGCGTTGTGTGGCAATACGGCCGCGGTGAAAAGAGCGGATCACCAGAGGTGCTTCATGCGTGCGTGCGCGGCGGTCTATCGGGTTGCGGTCGTTGCATGTCTCAGCCTGGCGTTCGGATTTGTCGGCTGCGAAAAGGCTTCGAATTCCTCGGCGACGAAACAACTTCGCATGGCCGGGATCATTTTCCAGGAAGACCAATTCTTCCGCCTCATTCTTTTTGGAATGAAGGATGCCGCCAAAAAGAACAACATTGAATTGCTCGAAGGCAACAGCGACAACAAACCGGACAAGGAATTTCAGCTCGTCCAGACCTATACGAGCCAGAACGTCGACGCGATCCTCATTTCCCCGCTGAGCGCCAAAGGCTCGGTTGCCGCGCTCAAGCAGGCCCACGATAAAGGACTGATCGTGGTCACCAACAACACGGCCATCGAGGCGGACTTCCCCGACGCCGATGTGGAATGCTCCGCGGCCGACCTTGGCCATCAGACCGGCGCCGCCGCTCGGAACTACATCGAGCAAAAGCTCGGCGGCAAAGCGAACATCGCGATCCTGGCGTTCAAGAGCCAGGTGGCCGAGCAGAGCGATGCCCGCACCGGCGGTTTCAAGGATGAAGTGCTCAAGCTCCCCGGCGTCAAGATCGCCGCCGAGCAAGACGCGTGGCTTTCGGACATGGCCGTGCAAAAAGCGGGCGAAATCCTCACCGTGCATCCCGAGATCAACATCATCTACGGCGCCAACGAGGGCGGCACCGCCGGCGCGGTCCTGGCCGTCAAGAACGCCGGAAAGGCCGGCCAGATCGCCGTCTTCGGCACCGATGTCAGCCAGCAATTGCTTGATTTCCTTCAATCGCCCGACAACATCCTTCAGGCCATCACCGCCCAGCGCCCCTTTGAAATGGGGCAGCGATCGGTGGAGGCCGCTTTGGCCGCGATCCGGCACCAGCCCTATGACAAGAAAATCATCCTCAATGGCATTTGTTTAACCCATGCCGATCCCGACGGCGTCACGGCATACGCCAAGCAACTTCAAGATTGGACGGCCGGCGGAAACTGAGTTGCAAGCATCCCTCGAGACATTCCGGATTCGCAAGGAATTTCCCGGCACCGTCGCGCTGGAGGATGTTTCCTTGCGCTTCGAAGGCGGACGCGTCGTCGCGCTGCTGGGAAAAAACGGCGCCGGCAAAAGCACCCTGGTCAAGATTCTCGCCGGGACCCTCCAGCCCACCAGCGGCCAGATCGCCATCAACGGCCGGCCGGTCAAGCTAAAATCCGCCGGCGACGCGTTTCGCCACGGCATTGCCACGGTATACCAGGAATTGAGCGTCATTCCCGAACTGAGCGCCGCCGAGAATATTCTCCTCGGCCGGATGCCCGGCAAACGCGGATGGGCCCGGGTCATGCTCGATTGGCCCGCGGCCCGCCGCCGCGCTCGGGAAATTCTCGCCGAGATGGGCGTCGATCTCGACGTTCACCAAAAGGTTCGCCGCTTCGGCGTGGCGCAGCAGCAAATCATCGAAATCGCCAAGGCGATGTCCTTCAACCCCTCGGTCCTGATGCTCGATGAGCCCACCAGCGCCCTGGCGCGTCACGAGACCGAAATGCTTTTCCGCGTCGTTCGCCGCCTCGCCCGGAGCGGCGTCGCCGTTATTTACATCACTCACCGCCTGCACGAACTGGCCCAAATCGCCGACGCCGTGACCGTCCTTCGCGACGGCCACCACGTCGGCACCGCGAATTTCGCCGAGACGTCCGCCGATTCAATCGTGCGGATGATCTTCGGCTCGGTCGTCCAGCGCCAGCGCCCCCAAGCCCTTCAGCCCTCGCCCGAGCCGTTGCTTCAGGTGCGCGGCCTCTGCCGCGCCGAAAAGTTCCATGACATTGATTTCACCGTTCATCGCGGCGAGATCCTGGGAATTGCCGGCATGCTCGGCTCCGGGCGCACCGAATTGCTCCGCGCCATTTTCGGCGCCGATCCGTTCGATGGCGGCCGGATCATCTTGGGCGGCCGCATCCTCAAGGGCACGTCCGTGCGCGGCATGAAACGGCTCGGCGCGGCATTGATTCCCGAAAACCGAAAGGAACAATCGCTCGTTCCCAATTTGAGCGTCCGCGCCAATCTCTGCCTGGCGAGCCTCGACGCCATCGGATGGAACGGCCTGATCTCCGTTCGCCGCGAGAACCTCGTCGCCCGCCACTTCGTCCAGCGTCTGGACATCCAACTGGCCAACCTCCGTCTGCCGGTGCATTCGCTCAGCGGCGGAAACCAGCAGAAGGTCGCGGTAGGCAAATGGCTCAATACTCAACCGCGCGTCATGCTCTTCGACGAGCCGACCCGCGGCATCGACCTGCAAGCCAAGCAGCAAATCTTCCAGATCATGTGGGACCTCAGCCGCGACGGAATCGGAAGCGTTTTCGTCTCCAGCGAGCTGGAAGAATTGCTTGAAGTATGCCATCGCATTTTGATCATGAGGTCGGGCGCGATCATTGGTGAAGTGCGCCCCGAGGACATTTCGGTCGAGGACCTGGTCGTCCGCTGCATGGGCGAGTCGGCCGGCGCGCGGAGCGAGCCATGACCCGAAGGCTGCGGGAATTCATCCTCGAAGGCGTTCTGATCGCTTTGTGCCTCGTCCTGGCGTGGCGGGCCCCGGGGTTCCTCTCGGCCGACAACCTGCTCAACGTCCTGCACAATGTCTCCATGCAAGGGGTCATCGCCTTTGGAATGACGATGGTCATCATCGCCGGCGAAATCGATCTCAGCGTGGGATCGATGATCGCGTTCGCCGGATGCCTCACCGCGTGGATCACGGGCCGGCTCTCCGCCGCGCCGCACGGCTGGCCAATGCCGCGGGCGATTCTTCTCGCCATCCTCGCCTCGCTGCTCGCCGGCGTCGCGATCGGCTCGATCTCCGGAATGCTCCGCGTGCGATTCCGCGTCCCGACGTTCATCAGCACCTTGGCGTGGCTGACCGTCCTGCGCGGCGCGGCCGGGCTGATCACCAACGGGTTTCCGCTCACGCCGTTTCCGGATTGGTACAACTTCATCGGCGCCGGGCACGTCTGGAAAGTCCCCTTCCCCGCGATTCTCTTTCTCGCCGTATTCCTACTCATTCAATTCATCATGAATTACACGACGTTTGGACGCTCGATCTACGCCGTGGGCGGCAACGCCGAAGCCGCGCGCCTCAGCGGCATTCACGTCCCGCGCGTCAAAATCGGGGTGATGGCAATCGTCTCCGCTCTGGCGGTCATCGCCGGCGTTATGCAGTCGTCGCAGAACATGTCCGGCTCGGACAGAAGCGGCATGGGCTGGGAATTGGACGTCATCGCCGCCGTCATCATCGGAGGCACAAACCTCATGGGCGGCTCGGGACGAGTCTGGGGAACGCTCATCGGAGTGATTTTTCTCGGCGTCCTGGTCAACGGAATGACCCTCTTGAACATCAGCGAGTACTGGCAAATGGTCGTCCGTGGAGTTCTGATACTGATGGCGGTCCTGATGAACGTTTCGCCGCCGGAGCGAGCCTGAACTTGCAAAGCAGAGGATTGCAATGATGGATGAAACAGCACGCCTGCGGCGAGCCGGCACAATCGCGCTCGTCACGGTAATGGGATTGTGTCTCGCGGCCTGCACCGCTTCCAAAAGCAGCCAGGTCCGCGCCGTTTCGCCTGAAGCCAAACCGTTGCCGGAGATCACGCTCGATTCCGGCTGGCAATTGCAGGACGCCGCGAAAGTGCCAGACCGGGGTGACGCTGTTTCCAGCGTGAATTATTCGCCGGCCGGATGGTTCAAAGCCACCGTTCCGGGGACCGTCCTAACCAGTTTGGTGAACGACGGCGTATATCCCGAGCCGTTGTATGGAGAAAACGACCGCCCCGACAAAATCCCCGGCGGTCTTTGCCGAACGTCTTATTGGTATCGCACGCAGTTTCTCATTCCCCCGGAATATGGCGGCAAACATGTGTGGCTGAACTTTCACGGCATCAATTACATCGCCGAGGTCTGGGTGAACGGCCAGGACCTCGGCAGCATCAAGGGGGCTTTCGTCCGCGGCATCTTTGACATCGCACCTTATGTCACGGCCGGGCAAACCTGCGCGCTGGCCGTCCAGATCACGCCGCCCCCGCATCCGGGCATTCCGCACGAACATACCGTCGAAGCAGGCACCGGCAGAAATGGCGGGATACTTTCCGAGGACGGCGCGACGTTCCTTTGCACGCTCGGATGGGATTGGATTCCAGCCATGCGCGATCGCGACGTGGGCATCTGGCAGAAGGTGACGCTCTCGGCCAGCGGGCCGGTTGTCGTGCGCGATCCCATGGTCAGTTCCGATCTGCCCCTGCCGCGCACCGACAGCGCCGATCTGACTCTCCAGGCAACCGTGCAAAATCTAACCGGTCAGCCCCAGGCCGGCGTCCTCCACGGCACGTTCGCGGATGTGAGTTTCGATTTCCCCCTGACCCTTGGACCAAACGAATCGAAAATCCTCACGCTCACGCCCGCGGAAATTCCCCAATTGCACGTGAACCAGCCGCAGTTGTGGTGGCCCAACGGCTACGGCCAGCAGAATCTCTATAAGCTGCAATTGGGTTTTGACGTGGACGGCACGATTTCCGACGCCAAAGAAGTCTCCTTCGGCATTCGCAAAATCACCTACGAAGTCCCCGGCTCGAAAAACCTAACCCTCTCCGTCAACGGCGTTCCAGTCATGTGCAAGGGGGGCGATTGGGGCATGGATGAAGCCATGAAGCGCATCCCCCGCCGCCGCCTCGAAGCCCAAATCCGCTTGCACCAGCAGGCCAATTTCAACATGATCCGCAACTGGGTCGGCCAAAGCACCAGCGACGATTTCTACGACCTCTGCGATCAATACGGCATCATGGTTTGGGATGAATTCTTCCAACCCAATCGCAGCGACGGTCCCAATGTCGTCAATGTGGACATGTACCTGGCCAACGTGCGCGACAAGATCCTTCGCTACCGCTCGCACCCATCGATCGCGATCTGGTGCGGGCGAAACGAAAGCAATCCCGCCCCCGAATCCGTTGACCGGGGAATCCAGAAAATCGCCGCCGAACTCGATCCCGCCCGGCTCTACCATCGCAATTCCGCCAACGGCCGAGGCGTTCGCTCCGGAGGCCCCTACCGCTGGCGGGAGCCGCGCGAGTTTTACACGTTCACCGAGGCGTTCAAAACGGAAATCGGCAGCGTATCGATTCCCACGCTGGAAGCGATTCACGCCATGATGCCGCGGAAGGATTGGGAAACCGTCAACGATGATTGGGCCGAGCACGACCTCTGCCGCGGCGCTCAAGAGGCCGCTCGCGGACGCTCGCCCTTTTACCCGGACATCATCGCCCAGCGCTACGGTCCGGTCGCCAATCTCCCGGATTTCGTGCGCAAGGCCCAGCTTGCCAATTACGAAGACTTCCGCGCCATGTACGAGGGGCGCTTTGCAAAGCTGTTCAAGCCCTGCACCGGCGTGCTCACCTGGATGAGCAATCCGGCCCAGCCGAGTTTGGTCTGGCAGATTTACAGCTATGACCTCGAAGCCCACGCCTCGCTGTTTGGGGCCCGCAAGGCCTGCGAGTCCGTCCATATTCAGATGAACCAGGACAATTTCCACGTCATGGTCATCAACCAAACGCCCCGGTCGCTTGATAATCTGGTCGCCTGGGTGCGGGTGTACAACCTGGATGGAAGCTTGAAGTACGAGCGCCGTCACTTCGTCGTCGCACAACCGAGCGCGGCCACCGACCTCGGCGCAATCGACTGGCCGGCGGACCTGTCACCCGTTCATTTCGTAAAATTGGAGCTGGATGACCGTGACGACGCCGTCATGTCGGATAATTTTTACTGGCGTGCTTCGGCCAATCATCCCGACGACTTCACGGCATTGCAGACGCTTCCCACGGCATCGCTCGATGCCCGGATCACCCGCCGCGACGATGAGAAACACTGCCGCCTCGATGTGAATTTGTCCAACGCATCGCCCGTCGTGGCCCTCATGGCCCACCTTCAGTTGCGCAGGCAAAGTTCCAACGAGCGCGTGCTGCCCGTATACTACAGCGACAATTATGTCAGTCTGCTTCCGGGAGAGAGCCGCTCGATCTCCGTCGAGGCCGCCATTCAGGACCTTGGCAATGACCAGCCGCTGATTGTTCTCGATGGATGGAACGTAACGACGGCGAGCCGGTCCTTCTCAGAAGGCAACGGCGATTCAAGCATCGCGCCAAACACCCAAGCCCAGGTGGACAGCTCACCAACCGGCAACTGGATCGTCATGCGGCCGACAAAAGCGCAAACCCGGCCGTCTATCCCATGGGGACTTTTTGACGATGACTGCGACATCGGCGCCGTTCTTTACCCCGGCAAAGTGGACTACGACGCTTTCAAGAAAATCTACACGGTCACCGGCAACGGCGAAAACATGTGGTTCGGGGCCGACGCGTTCCACTTCCTCTGGAAGAAAGTTTCCGGCGATTTCGCGCTCGAGGCCGACGTCTCTTTCCCCGTCGAGGGTAAGAACCCGCACCGAAAGGCGTGTCTGTTGGTCCGCCAAAGCCTCGACGCGAATTCAGCCTACGCCGATGCGGCGCTGCATGGGGTCGGACTGAGCTCGCTGCAATATCGAGATGAAACCGGCGCCAACACGCACGAAGTCCAGTCCAACGTTTCCGCGCCTCAGCGACTCCGTATCGAGAAACACGGCGATTACGTTTACATGCTCCTGGCTCGCCAGGATCAGCCGTTCGAGTTCTCCGGCGCAGCAGTGCGGCTGAAATTCCAATCGCCGTTTTACGTCGGCCTCGGCGTCTGCTCGCACGAGAAGCTCGTTTCGGAGACGGCCATTTTTTCCAATGTTCACCTGGTGACAGATATGCCAACCACAAAACCGCAAGCAGCCCTTCACAGCACCTTAGAGACCATCGCGATTGCTTCGACCGACCGCCACGTAACGTACACTTCGGCCGGACATTTTGAAGCGCCAAACTGGACACCGGACGGCGCGTCCCTGCTGTTCAACCGCGACGGGCGTATCTGGCGCATCCCGGTGGCCGGTGGCACGCCGGCGCCAATCGACACTGGATTCGCCACGCGCTGCAATAACGACCACGGCATTTCCCCGGACGGAAAGATGATCGCCATCAGCGACCAGTCCGCCAAGCCGCACCAATCGATCATCTACACCGTTCCCATCGGCGGCGGCACGCCGCACCGCGTTACAAAAGGATTTCCCTCCTACTGGCACGGCTGGTCCCCGGATGGAAGCGCCCTTGCCTTCTGCGGCCAGCGCGACGGGAAATTCGGGATCTTCACCATTCCGCCCGACGGCGGCGACGAAACCCGCCTGACGACCGCGACCAGCCTCGACGACGGACCGGATTTTTCCCCCGATGGAAAATATATCTATTTCAACTCCGACCGCACCGGCATGATGCAGATTTGGCGCATGCGGCCCGACGGCACGGATCCCCGGCAGATTACATCGGACGATTTCAATAACTGGTTTGCCCACCCCTCGCCCGACGGCCGCTGGATCGTGTTCCTGACCTACGACAAAGATGTCAAAGGCCATCCGGCCAACAAAGATGTCACCCTTCGCCTCATGTCGCTCGGCGACGGAAAAATAACGGTGCTGGCCAAGCTCTTTGGCGGCCAAGGCACGATCAACGTCCCCTCCTGGTCGCCGGACAGTCGGCGGCTTGCGTTTGTCAGCTATCAGCTGCTGCCGTGATGTTTACGGAAGGTTGATGAGCGTCGTAAAGCTTTGGGTATCCAGCGTCACGTGAGCCGTCCCCCCGCTGACGGGAAGAGGCTCCATCTCTTTCATGCCACGCGCGGCATCGGTGACATAGACCTGCATTTGCTTGAGGTTGCTCGGCAACCCGGAAATCGTGGCCGGCCTGGTCGCGCCGTTGTTGACCAGATGCACGGCGTAAACGCCCTGCTTCGCATCGGCGAAGGCGCACGCGATAATCGCCGGCTTATCGCAGGTGATCGGGATCGCCGCCGAACCGGCGGGCGTCGCGTCGAGTTGCTTGAGCAGCCAGAAGCGCTCCGTGGGCCCAAGCGGCTCGCCACTTTGCCCGCCGCTCAGCAGCGAATAGTTTTCCGTCAGTTGCCATTGAAGGATCGATGCCGGCTGGCAAATCCTGCACATTTCCACGTACTGGCTGATTTCCTCCAGCCCATACCAGGGTTCCAGAAAAATGTTCGGATACGCATAGCTGTTGGAATCGGTGCCGGCCTCGGCAACGACCAGCGGCAGCCCCAGCTTTTTCGCCGCCTTGCCCCAGCGCGTAAACTGCTCCACCGTTCCCCCGCGCCAGGAATGAAACGAAACAGCCCCAATGTATTTCACCGCTTTCGCATCCGCCATGGCGGCATCGATGAAATCCACCGGCGTCGGATCGCCCGTATCACCCAGCAACATTTTCGTCGCCAGTCCCCTCGAAGCGAAATAAGCCCCCAAGCGCTTGATTGCCTCCGCGTGTTCCTCCGGACTCTGTAAAACCTGGATGCCAATGTTCGATTCGTTGAAAGAGAACAATCGGGGCTCGGCCCCGTAGTTTTGCTTGAGATATTCGAGATACGATCCAATGGACTTGCACAGGTCATCCCATTTTTTCGGATTCACGCGACGTCGGCCGCCAAAGAAAAGTCCCTGCCCGCCGCTCTGCCGAGCCAGCGCCCAATCCGGCGCTGACCAGACGCTGCTGATCATCGGGATTCGTTTCTGCGCCAGCGTCCGCGCCATTTCCATGGCCTCGCGCACGCTCTTGTCCAATTTGCCGTCATGGGCGGCCTGAATCGGATCGACATCCTCCTTCGGCTGCCACAAATTCAGCGGCATCGCCACCCGGCCCCAGGCAACACGCAGATTTTGCAGGTTATACTGAACCTGCGGCCCATCGCCCGGAGATTGCAAACGAAAGTTTCCGCCGATCCCGTCAAACCCACTGCCGGGCCGCGATGGATCAATCGCCAAATCGGCCGGAGTTTTGTCCACTTCGCCGAAAACCTTGAAGGTGATCCGCGCATGAACCGTCCGCCCCGCGGCAAGGTTCCCCCGGCTCAGAGGAAAACAGACATCCCAATCGGCGCTCGGCTTTCGCCGATCGTTCGCAAAGACAATCTCCCGCGGCGCATCAAGCGTCATTTCAAGCTGGCGGCGAGGCGACGCGAAGCGCAAACCCCGGGCCTTGAGCGGCGCCGGGCCGGTGACGGAAAGCATCGAAATGTTCAGTGCTCCCGATTCATTTGAATAATCCGCGATGGGAAGATGAAGATAGAAATAAATCCCGCCCATTTTCACATCGACATTGGCTTTGATCAGCACATCAACATTGATCGCGCCCGGGCCGGCATCTTCAAAAACCATCCGGCAGCCCAATGGGTTGGGCGCGCGAAAGATGTAGGCAAAGCCTCGCCTCGGATCCCCCATCCGAAGCCCCCCGGTACAGATCTGCTCGTTCCCTTCGCGAGCGAAATGGGCGTTGCCGAGCATTTCGCCGCGCCGATCCACATCCGGCGTCGCCGAACCGACGGCGCGCACCCCGGTCGTAAATGCCATCAGCTCGCCGTCAAGGCGAATCCCGCGTAAGCTGCCCCATCCCGAAACTTCCGCCTGTCCGAAGGCGGCGCCGCAACTGAAACAAACCCACACCATCGCTACAACCCATCGGCTCATCGTATTCATGCGCGTATAGTAACATGGCAAACGAAAACGATCCCTCTGAACGAAATGGGCAGCAACCAGGGCAACCGCATTCTTCCAACAAGCCGCTCCGGCGCTGGCGGATTTCGGTGAATAGCGGCATTTCCTAGATTCTATAACGCGGGCACGTCATGCATTCGGCGGGAGAAGATGGAGGAAAAGATGATCGGTTGCGGTGTTCGTGACGCCCGCGGACGCTGATTCGAATAGGAAAAGGCGTCGCCGCCGCGGACGCCGTTGGCTGGCCTGAAAATGTTCCGGACGGCCTTGAGGAACCGAAAGACAATAGGGGTAGGGGAGACCGAAACCAATCGGTCTTCCTTACCCCTATTTTCCTTCCGCCTCGAAACAGCCTGCTGGAACATTGACGGGCCAGCCAACGGCGTCCGCGGCGGCGACGCCTTGGCATATTCGAGCAAGCGGCTTCGGCCGTCGCGAACACCGCAACCGATCATACTCTTCTGCTTCCATCGCCCCGCCGACGACAACGGCATGGAATTGCAACTGCGATCAATGAAAATCCCGCGAACGAAATTCTCGGCTCGGCAATAAATGACTCAGATCGTCCAGACGCAGGGCCATCACGTGAATCACCCGGCCCTGACGCTCGACATATCCGTCGGCCTGGAGCAATTGCGCCCGGCAGGCGGCAAGCGAATAGCGCTCGAAGATATTGGGCCGAACGATCAGGTTTGCCACGCCCGTTTCATCCTCCAGCGTGATGAAGACGATTCCGCTGGCCGTCCCAGGACGCTGACGAATCAGCACGATCCCGGCAACCCGCACCCAGCCGTCTTTCCGCTGGTTCAATTCAGCCGCCGTGATGATCCTTCGCCGGGTCAACTGGTCGCGCACGAGCGCCACCGGATGCTTTTTGAGAGACAACCCGCTCGTGGCATAGTCGATCATGACCTCCTGCCGCAAAGGCATCGGAGGAAGAACGACGGGCGATTCGTTCCCATCAGCATGCCGACCTTCAAACAATGCAGCAGGCTCGTCGCTCAGGGCCATCGTCTGCCACAACGCGGTGCGCCGCGAGCGCGGCAAGGAACCGAAGGCGTCGGCCTCGGCCAAGCGTTCGACCGCCGATCGCGGCAACTTCGTCGCCTGATGAAAGTGCTCGACGGAGCGGAACGGTCCGCGCCGACGGCATTCGACGATGGCATCGGCATGAACAGACCGCATGCACTTGATCATTCGCATGCCCAATCGCACGGCAGGGCCGCCATGACCCCAACTTTCCTTTCCTTCGTGCCTCCGTGCCTCCGTGCCTCCGTGCCTTTCTTCCAACGTGCAATCCCACGCGCTGAAATTCACATCGATCGGCCGCACCTCCACGCCATGCTCCTTCGCATCACGCACGATCTGCGCCGGCTGGTAAAATCCCATCGGCTGGCTGTTGAGCAGCGCGCAGCAGAACGCCGCGGGGTGATGCCGTTTGATCCACGCGCTGGCGTACACCAAAAGCGCGAAGCTGGCGGCATGGCTTTCGGGAAACCCATACTCGCCGAAGCCCTTGATCTGGCTGAAACATTTCTCGGCGAAGTCTTGCGCGTATCCATTGGCCAGCATCCCATCGACGATTTTCCTGTGGAACTGTTCGATGCGGCCGTTGTAACGCCAGGCAGCCATTGAGCGCCGTAATTGGTCCGCCTCTTCCGCGCTGAATCCCGCGGCCACCATCGTCAACTTCATGGCCTGTTCCTGAAACAACGGCACGCCAAGCGTCTTCCCGAGGACCGCTTCCAATTCCGGCTTGGGAAAGCTGACCTTTTCGATTCCCTCTCGTCGCCGCAGGTAGGGATGAACCATATCGCCCTGAATTGGGCCGGGTCTGACAATAGCGACCTCAATGACCAAATCATAAAACTTGTTGGGCCGCAGTCGTGGCAACATCGACATCTGCGCCCGCGATTCGATCTGAAACACGCCGATCGTGTCCGCATCGCAGATCATGTCGTAAACGGCGGGGTCTTCCGCGGGAATCGTATGAAGCTCAATCGGCGGCTCGGTCGGAAGTGTATCGTTGATGAACTTCATACCCTTGGCGAGTGCCGTCAGCATCCCCAGCCCCAGCACATCCACCTTCAAAATCCCCAAGACATCGATGTCATCCTTATCCCACTCAATCACGGTGCGATCCTGCATCGAAGCATTCTCGATGGGAACCAGCTCGCACAGCCGCCCGCGCGTCATCACCATGCCGCCGACGTGCTGGCTGAGATGACGCGGGAACCCCAGCAGCTCGGCCGTGACTCCCACCAGCAGCCGAACGGTGTAGTCATTCGGATCAAGTCCGGCCTCGGCAAGCTGCTGGGCCGACGGCGTCCCCGAATGCCATCCGCTCAGGCATTTGGCAATCTGATCCACCGCATCCAATCCCAGGCCCAGCGCCTTGCCGACATCCCGCACGGCCGAGCGGCCCCGATACGTGATGACCTCGGCCGTCATCCCGGCGCGCTCGCGGCCGTATTTCTCGTAGAGATATTGGATCACTTCCTCCCGCCGCTCGTGCTCGAAATCAATGTCGATATCCGGCGGCTCGTTGCGCGCGGCACTGACAAAACGCTCGAAAAGCACGTCAATCCGGTTCGGATCGACGGACGTGACGCCCAGGCAATAGCACACCGCCGAATTCGCCGCCGAACCGCGACCCTGGCAAAGAATGCCCTGCGAACGCGCGAACCGAACAAGGTCGTACACCGTTAAAAAGTACGGCTCGATCTTCAGTTGCTCGATCAGCGCCAGCTCGTGGGCGATCTGCCGTCGCACTTTTTCAGGAGTCCCCTGCGGATACCGCCCGGCCGCTCCCCCCCATGCCAGATCGGCCAGATACGATGCCGGCGTCTTGCCGGCCGGCACGATCTCGTCGGGATATTCGTAGCGCAGCTCATCCAGCGAAAACGCACATTGCTCCGCCGCCTCGACGGTTCTTTTCAGTGCCGCCGGGAAATCGCTGAACAGGCGGTGCATTTCCCCCAGCGATTTGATGAACCGCTCCCCGTTGGGGAATAATCGAAATCCCGCCTGTTGAATCGTGCAGCCATGGCGGATGCAACTGAGCACATCCTGAAGCCTTCGCCGCCGCTCGTCGTGGTAATGCACCTGGTTGGTCGCCAGCAGCGGCACGCCGCAGGCGCGGCCCACCGATTCGATCCGTCCCAAAATCGCGCCATCCCCAGGCCCGTACAAACGCGAGATGGCCAGCGACAGCCGCTGGCCGAAGGCATCTTTCATTGCTCCGATAGCGGCCTCAAGGCCCTGGCAATCCGCTTCGCCAACCTGAGGATCGATACGCTGCCAAGCCACCGCCGCCACAAGCCCAGTTGATGAATGAAGCAAATCCTCCAGTCGAAGCGTGCACGACCCTTTTTCAGCCCGCCGTTTACCGACGGTCAGCAGACGGCAGAGATTTGCATATCCGCCGCGATCCCCTGCCCACGCCAGCACATCCGGGGCATCGACCAATCGCAGCCGTGCCCCCACGCACAGCTTGATGTTCACTTCCTTGGCGGCCTGGTGTGCCCGCACCACGCCGGCAAGACTATTGAGGTCCGTAAGAGCAACGGCGGCATATCCCAGTTCCGCCGCCCGACAGACCAACTCATCCGGATGCGATGCCCCGCGCAGAAACGAAAAATTGCTGGTCACATCCAGCTCGGCCAGCGCGTGCCCGGCCCTGTTATTTTCCGCAATCACTCGAACACCCCATGCATAAACCACCTTCCCGTCTCGACAACACGGAAGAGCCAGTACCGATTGCCCATCGCGTCCAGCACATCGAAGTAATCGCGAGTCTTCCATCGCCCGTTCCACCACTGCCCGGTGATCCGCTCCGGTCCGAACACGTGCGCGAGCCGATGAACTTCGCCCTGATCCGTGAACGAAATCGGCTGTCCATCCCGGCTTTCCGACGGCCTGACGATGACCCGGATCGCGCGCGGCCCGCTCAGCAGACAAAGCGGCCGAAACACAGCCGCCCCACCGGCGCGAACGTCCGCGACGACCGGATTTTCCCGGCAGCGAAAAGACTGCTCCGGCAAATGCGACTCGACCAATTCCGCCCACTGGACCGCCCCCTCCAGCCGCGCTCGAAGCCGCTCGAGCAGATGATCCAGTTGAGCGGCGTTGCGCGCTTCCTCGCCGCCAATCAGCGCCGGCTGCTCATCCCCGAGCCGCTCCATCCGCGACACGGACAAGCTCGCGGCAATAAACCCTTCGCGCGTCTCCACCGCTTCGGTCGCGCAGCAAAGCAGATTGAACAGCGCCGATTCATTGCGAGACGGCCGCGTGAGCTGAACAACTTTTTCGACGGCCGGGGCATACGGCGGCCGAAACGTCATTCGCAATTCCCTCGCTCCCAATCCGCGGCCCACGAGCTGCCGCGTCACCTCGCCAACGAGTTGCCGCAGCGCCAGATGAATGGCCTGGAGCGATTCGATCACGCCGTCAAACTCCACGTTTGCCAGGATCGGCGCGTGATATTCCAGAAACACCAGCGGTTCATGGACAGCCCCCGTCGCCTGGTCGATCCGCTGGAGAATGACCCGACCGAAGCGCACGGCCAGATCATCCCGAGGCAATTTCAACAACGACCCAACCGAGCGGATGCCGAGCGCGGCGAGCATCTGGACCGTCATGCGATCCAGCCGCAGCGCTTCCGGCGGCAACGGCCCCAGCGCGTCGAGCAACTCCCCGCCGCCAACGATGCGTGGATCCCCGCGCCCGAACGCGGCCAGCGCCCACGCCGCGCCGGGCGTCGGCGCAATCGCTATCTCAGCGCTGATGCCAAGCCCAGCCAGAGCATCCGCAACCCGGCAACGAAGCTGATGCAGCCCCCCGAAAAGACGCTGCAAACCCGTCGCATCCAGAAAGAGCGACGAAGGCGGATAGAGGCAAATATGCGGGCTGAATCGCATCAGCCAGCGCCCCAGCGCTTCCAGCGACCGCAAATCATCCGACGGCGTCCCCGGCAAACAAATCAGCCCCGCATGATGCGCCTTCGCCTCGGCCGGCGTCATTCCCGGAAATATTCCGGCCGGCGCTTCGAGGCTGACGTGAGTAACCATTTGCCGGGCGCCGATCGTTTCGATCAGCGCAAACGCTTTATGCCGTAGCTCGGGCCGGCGCCGGCGCAGCCGATCGATCGGCCAGTGCCGCAGATGCACACATAGATGGAGGGCTTGCCCTCCATTGACGTGTTTCACGGTCCACCTCCAGTAGAAGGACTTTTCCGATCTGTCCTCCGTGACCGTGAAGAAGCTGGACATTCCACCGCTGCACTTGATCGCTGCCCGGCGCGGGCTGGATCAGCCAGCGCGTGGCAGCCGCGTAATAGCTGCTGATCCCCGGCGTATAGGGGCGCATGAAAAGCCCCACGCCCCCGCCGCGTTCAGCGGCAAGTTGCAACCGCCGGGCCTCGATCCTGGAAAGATATTCAGCCGCCGCCACCGTCACGCTGACGCCGCGGCAACGCAGGCATTCGGCCAATGTCCAAAGCTCCTCGGAGCGATTTGCGCAGCGAAGCAGCAGGAGACGACGCAGATCGATCCCCGCCGCCGACAGCGCCGGCGGATGCAGCTGGCGCCGCGGGTCGCTCCACACGATGGCCCCTTCTTCGCTCTGCGCCGCCTTCGCCAGCAGCAATGCGAATGATCCAGGAGCAGCCAATCGCCCCCGCCAGAGCAACTCATGCACCGCCCCATATTGAAACGCGCCGCCGGGAGCCAGATGATTCAGCTCGTTCAATCCAGCGCGGAAAGCCGACGGCGCCGCCGTGGGTTTCATCCCCAGCGTTTTGAAACAACTTTGAGCCGTCGCCAGTCGCACAACGCACCTCTCCTCAAGTATGTTCGCAAAATGTTAGGGTATCAATGCGTAGCTCCCCCGGTCAAGGCGAAACTTCCAGGATTTGTTCAATGGCAATTTAACGTTAACGCAGCCAAGGTCGCATCAACAGCTATCTCTTTGACCGAGCCAGATATACGCGCAGCGGAGTCCAGTAGTATTTCTTCCACCCTTGGCTCACGCCTTCATAATCGTGCTCCGGCACATTCACATGCACCAGATCGATCCGGCCGCGCTTGCCATCCTGGACGAACGTCAGGATCAGCACCGAATCCAAATCCGTCTTTTTCCAATGGTCCCCGCGCCATCGCTGCACAACAAGTTTGCCCGGCACGCTCAGCAAGGTCGAGCCGGAAAGCATCCCATCAAAGGCGCTGAACTTCCCGCCGGCTTTGGCGCTGATGACAACCTTCCCGCCCGTGAACGCGGCATGCCGCCTGGGATCCATATAGATGTCGTAAAGCTCCTTGGCGGGTGCCGCGAAATGAACGGATTGCTCGATTGCCTTGCTCATGTTTTGCCTCCGACGTCAAGTCAGATCGCGTGTGCGGCCATTCCAGCAACGCCTTGGCAGGCTCAGCTCAAAGGGCCGAAAAACTTGCCGATACAAATGCTTGCAAAAATGATCACCAAGGCAACCCACACGCGGCACGTCAATTCTTGAAAATAACGTAAATGTTCGGCGAACTCCGGCGATATTTTATCCCAGAACGTAGCGTACTCAACGAACAAATAAATTGGAATGATGACTATCCAGAACAGCAGAATCAACGTTTCGGGCGTCGTGAATTCAGGTCTGTCCCACCCGCTGGGCTTAAGTATATATAAAACGACGGCCGTCACACCAACGAGAATAAAGCCGCTGACTTGGCACCATTTAATCAGCTCGTCATGGCGCACGTTCCACTTTTTTTGCAATTCCAGCTTTAGGATGGGGTCGGCCACGTTGGCAGGCAAATCAAGTTTCTCCCAATGGAATGGGGATCTTCCCCAAGTCTTAGTCGAACGGTAGAACCCGGCCCCATCGCCACATTCATCCCCTCCGCCCCACCCGCTTCAATTTCGCCAAACTCTCGCACCGCCTACGCAAGGTCCGCGGTGCAATGAGCGCATTTCTTGGCCTTGATCGGGATAACCGAGAGACACAGCGGACACTCTTTGGTAGTCGGCTCGCCCGGCTCGGGCGTGCTTGCAGCTGCCTTCTGCATCATCGTGCCAATCATCTTGACGATCACGATAAACACCGCAGAGGCAATGATCAGAAAATTGACCATTGCCGCCAACAGATGGCCCACCATGAAATTGCCAAGATGCCAGGTCACATAATTGGAAGGTATATGCAGAATTGAAATCACGTAACCGACCAGAGGCATGATGAGGTCATTCACAATTGCCTTAATGATGTCTCCAAATGCCCCGCCGATCACAACGGCGACCGCCAGATCGATCATGTTTCCCTTGAATGCAAAACTCTTGAATTCCTCCCAAAGCCTCGGCGTCATGGTGATGCTCCTTTCGTTGGATGGCGAAATGTCCTCGCACCGATCATGTTCGCCTCTCGCCGGCAAATTGGCAACCGTTGTTGGGAAATCATCGCCTCGACGATAGGATCAACGCACCGAAAGGACATCGGATGAACTGCAACGCCCGCGGAGTCAGAACTCTATTCCTGGGGCTGGGAATTGTGTCCGTGGCCCTGGCTTCAATTCTAATGGTGCAAGCCCGTCCCTCGTCCGCAGCAGGCGACGAACTGTCACCCGCTTCCACTGAACCCTCCATCCGGCTATGGGAGCAGGACGCACCCGGAGCACAAGGCTCGACGGATTCCGACATCCCCACCCTGACGCCATTTTTCCCGCCGCGCCCAACAGCCACCGGCGCAGCCTTCATCGTCTGCCCGGGCGGCGCCTACGTGCATCTCGCCCCCCATGAGGGAAAACCCGTCGCCCAGTGGCTTAACAGTCTTGGCATCACCAGCTTCGTTCTCAAATATCGGCTCGGACCCAAATATCATCATCCCGTCGAGTTGGAAGATGCCCAGCGCGCCATTCGCCTCGTTCGATCGCGCGCAGGGCAATGGAATCTGGACCCCAAGCGCATCGGCATCGTCGGCTTCTCCGCCGGCGGCCACCTCGCCTCAAGCGCCGCCACCCATTTCGACGACGGACAGCCCAATGCGCCCGACGCAATCGACCAATCCGGTTCGCGGCCCGATTTGGCGATCCTGGTTTATCCCGTCATCACCATGCACGATCCTTACGCGCATCGCCCTTCGCGAGAAAACTTGCTCGGCGACAATCCCGATCCTGATCTCGTCGAAATGCTTTCCAGTGACCGTCAGGTGACGCCCAGCACACCCCCTTGCTTTTTGGTTCACACTGCCGACGACCGCACCGCCCCGGTCGAGAACAGCCTCCTGTTTGCCATGGCCTGCCGCAAAAATGGGGTCCCCGTTGAGCTGCACGTGTTCGAGCACGGCCCGCACGGCTTCGGCCTGGGCGGCAACGATCCGTATCTAAGCGCCTGGCCCAACATGGCGGCCCGTTGGCTACAGAAACATGGTTTTGCAAAGGAGTGACACCGGGCATTTTATTTAGCGGCGGTGCGACCTGCTGCGAGCACGTCGAGCAGAGCACCGCGGGTTCCGCCACAAGAGCATCAGGAGCATTCATGCGCGTTTTCGTCACCGGAGCGGCCGGGTTCATCGGCAGCCGACTTTCCAAAGCCCTCTTGGACCGCGGCGACGAGGTCATCGGCTTCGACAACCTGAACGATTACTACCCGCTCGAGCACAAGCAGCGGCATCTATCCGACCTGCACCCCCAAAGCCGATTCCGCTTCATCAAGGCCGACCTGTGCGATGCCCCGGAGCTTCGCGAAACGTTGTCCCAGACCAAACCCGACGCGGTGGCCCACCTCGCCGCGATGGCCGCCGTCCGATACAGCGTCCAGCACCCGCTCATTTACGGACAGGCCAATGTGCAGGGAACCATGAATCTGTTGGACGCGGCCCGGCATCTGGGAAAGCCCCGCTGCATCCTGGCATCCACCGGCTCCACCTACGGCAAGGATACACCCGTCCCCTTCAAGGAAACCGCCGCCGCCGATCGGCCCCTCGCCCCCTACCCCGCCAGCAAGCGGGCCATGGAATTGCTCGCTCACAGCTACCAACATCTCTGGAACCTCCCCACCACCATCCTGCGATTCTTCAACGTCTACGGCCCTCACGGCCGCCCCGACATGATGCCTTGGATGTGGTCCCGGATGATCCGCAACGGCGAACCCATCGCGCTCTACGGCGGCGGCAAGCTCAAACGCGATTGGACCTACATCGATGACATCGTCGCCGGATTCATCGCCGCCCTCGACAAGCCTTTGGAATACGAAATAATCAACCTCGGCTGCTCGCAGCCCGTCGACAACCTTCAGTTCGTCCAGATTCTCGAAGAATTGGTCGGACGCAAGGCCAACATCGTCGATACCCCCACGCCCCTGTCCGAGCCGTTGATTTCGTTTGCCGACATCAGCAAAGCCCGGCAAATCCTGGGTTATGAGCCGAAGGTAAACGTCCGCGAGGGTCTGGCGCGATTCATTCGCTGGATGCGCCAGGAAAATTTGCTGTAAGCGGCCGCGAGTTCGGCTTATACTTCCCCCATGGCCGATTCAACGCCGATGCAGGTTTTGGATGAAGAGACGCTTTCGATTCTGCGCTGCCCGGTCACGCGGAGCAAGCTCAGGCTCGAAAATGGTTTTCTGATTGGAGAAGTTGGCGGCTTGCGCTATCCGATTCGCAATGGCATTCCCGTTCTCCTGGCCGAAGAGGCCGCCCTCCCCGCGGGAATCGAATCGCTCGACGCCTTCCGCGCGCGCTTCGGCGTTCGATAATTCAAAGCGGTCCCTCCCGCAACCCTTGCAATTCCTTCAGTCGCTCCCCGGTCGGCGCCTTCTTCGTCTTCATCATTTCCACAAACGCGTCGAAGAGATATGCGGCATCATGCGGGCCGGGACTGGCCTCGGGGTGATATTGCACGCAGAAGACCGGCAGGGTTTTGTGGCGGAAGCCTTCCACGGTCTGATCGTTCAGATTCACATGGGTGACCACTCCGCCGCACGCTTCCAGCGATTGCCGATCGACCGCGAAGCCGTGATTCTGGCTGGTGATCTCAACGCGCCCGGTGTCGAGGTTCTTCACCGGCTGATTCGCCCCGCGATGGCCGAACTTCAGCTTGTAAGTCGTGGCCCCAATGGCGCGACCCAGAAGCTGGTGGCCCAGGCAAATCCCGAAAATCGGCACCTTCCCCAGCGCGCCCTGAATCGGCGTCACCGCATAATCCAGCACCGCCGGATCGCCGGGGCCGTTGCTGACGAACAACCCATCCGGACGAAGTTTAAGGATCTCCTCAACCGTCACATCCGGCGGCAGGACCGTCACCTTGATGCCGCGTTCGATCAAATGGCGCAGAATATTTTGCTTCGCTCCGCAATCGAGCGCCACGACATGCAGCCCGTCCCCGCGTTCAACTTTCCCCAGCCGCCAAGGCCCCTGGTCCTGATCCCAGCCATACCCGTGCGCGGGTTTGACCGCCTGCACCCAATCCGCCCCCGTCATCTCCGCGGCGCCGCGAGCCCGTGCCACGAGCTTGGCATCATCGAGGATTTCCGTGCTCAGGATTCCACGCATCGCCCCGCTCATTCTTATCCGCCGCGTCAGCGCTCGCGTGTCGATCCCCTCGATGCCGATGATCTGGTTGTCCTTCAGATATTCATCCAGCGAAAGGTCGGCCCGGTAATTCGAATATACCGGCGACAATTCCTTGACCACAAACCCCGCCACATGCGGTTGCCGGCTCTCGACGTCCTGCCGATTGACCCCATAGTTGCCGATGAGCGGATAGGTCATCGTCACGATCTGTCCCTTGTAGGATGGATCGGTGAGAATCTCCTGATACCCCGTCATCGCCGTATTGAAAACGACCTCCCCCTCGGAGGTTCCCGCCGCCCCGAACGAACGGCCGGTAAACACAGCCCCATCCTCCAGCGCCAGCTTGGCCACGGAATGAATAGCGGCGGCGTCACTCATGAGCGGCGGATTATAGAGCATTATCACAAATGCAGAAGCGCCCCGACGGCATGACGCTTGTTCTTCGCTCCGCTTGCCGCAATTCCAATTGCCTATTGCCTATTTCCTATTGAAAAACCGATGCGATGCATTTCAATAGGAAATAGGCAATTGGCAATGCAATCGTTCCCGGGGCCAAGAACGAGCGTTCCACCCCGGTCCCCACCATAATTCTGTCAAGTTTTTTTCTTATGGTTACCGATAGATACGCTGAGGCTGTGGGTCTCCGACCTCAAAAGGTCGGGCAGCCTGATTGAGGAGGCCGGTGTAACGGCGAGCACCGGCCTCTTTTTTTGCGCGCCCCCACATCCTCAAGGCGCCGTGGCCCCACCCGCCGGTTGCGTGCTCGCCTGGGCGAGCGTCCGGATCAGCGCAGGATCGATCCAAACGAACCGGTCCTCCGTCGCATAATTCTCCCCATAATCCACTTCCAGCCCCAGCCGCCTCGCCCCGGAAAGCGAAACCGTCGCCACCGGATAAATCCGCCCGGCCTTCACGTTCTTCTGCTCGAAGACAACCTTTTCATCGAGATAGATTCGCACCGTCACGTCCGCCAGCGGGGAATCCGAATCGATCGCGAATCGACTCCGAAATCCCCTCCATTCCCCGTCCAGATCGTAAACCAGTTTTGAATAGGAATGGCACCCGATCCCGTGATGAAACGAAGGATATCGCTCGCGGATCGGCTTGCCATCGGCGACCGTGCGGTCGAAACGCGTCGGAAAATTCTCGCTGAAAAATGGCTTGTAAATATTCTCTTTCGGCCTGCGGGCGGTAAGCCATGCGATCGGACCGTTGATCTGTTCGATTCCCGCGACCGTCGCCACGTCGATCTGCCGGCTATCTTTGTCGTCCAGAAAAACAGTCAGCTTATCCCCCGCCAGGGCGACCGCCGGAACCGTCAGCGATTCATCGCCCCCAAGCTCCACGCGAAACATCCGCCCCTGGGCCGCACCCGGACTCGCCGGCGTCGTGGAAAATAAAACCGCGGTAATCGAATTCCAAACAAGCGTCGCCGTCGCATCGCCGGCCTGGATCGTCACCCCGCCCGACCCGATCTGCGTGATTATGCCGTGAGTGGTATCGCCGTTGGCAAGCCGCACCACGTCGTCCCTCCGCGTCTGGTCCAGATCGGCCGCGTTCGACCCGATTCGGACAATCCCCAGTAGCGAATCGATGGGAAAATTCATGTCGCCCAAGCGGCCGCTCTGCCACTGGAGCATGTCGCCGTTCAGCGACGCCGGCTCGCCGCTCAGCATGTCGCCGGAACGAAAAAACAGCGAAAAATGTCCGCCGGCGCCGGCCGTCGGATTCGACGCTTGAGAAATCTCCAGCACATCATCCCAGGCGATCGTACCGCTCGGCAGGTGAATGCCTGACGCGTCAATGGATTCAACCGACACGGCCCGCGAGTTAAATCGGGAATCCGTCAGGTTCCAAACACCGGCCCACAGCGCCTTGCATGTAAAAATCGCCGGAAGGAAAAATGCAACCGCGAAGACGCGAAGACGCGAAGACAGCCGCGAAGAAACACGAAATTCGTTTTTGAATTTCTTCGCGTCCTTCTTCGCGATCTTCGCGTCTTCGCGGTTGCATGTCGATTTCATGTCAGCTCCCCGGCCCCTTGCCGTTGAACACGGGAAGATATCGATTCGGCATCTGCAAAATAATGAGCGCCATGGCCGTGCAGTAATCGGGATCGACCTCCCCTTCCCAATTGCCGGCGGCCCTGTTTTGCCGCGACAGCAGAAGCTCCCGGATCGCGGGATACCAATCCGTCCAGTATTTTCCGCCGGCAAGAAACATCGCCTGAACGGCGTAGTATTGGCCGTAAAAGAAATGTCCCCCGCCCCCCTGCTCGTCGATTTGATCCCGGCCCGGGATGAACCGGGCGAGAAAATTCAGCCCGCGGGTGATGGAGTTGTCCTCAAATTTCCCGGCGTAATAGAGCGAAGCCGTCCCCGCCGCCGTCCGGGCAAAACCGCTTTCCCCGCCCGTCGACGCCTGATAGCTGAAACCGCCGTCGATATTCTGGCATCTCTTGACATACGCCAGCGCCCGCTCCATCACCGCCGCATCCGTCTTGATTCCCGCGTCCCGCGCCGAGCGAAGCGCCATGATCTGGCAAATCGTCACCGAGATATCGGCATCAACCGGGGCCGGCTGATAGCGCCACCCCCCCTCGGGGTTTTGGCAGCGCTCGATCAGACGCACCCCCCGTTGCAGATTCTCCTTGATCTGGTCATCCCCGGTCATTCCGTACACTTCCCCGACAAACAGCGTCGCGAACCCGTGCGAGTACATTTCGCCTTGGAACGCGCTGGTCGTGAACAGCCCCGATTCCTGCTGGTTCCGCACGATGAAATCCACCGCCTTTTTCACGTTGTCGCCGTATTTCCCCCGGCCCGGAAGATTTCCGTCCGCCATGAACGCGATCCCCGACAGCGCCGTAATCGCCGCCGTCGCCCCATAAGCGCCGGCGCTTCCGAACGACCCCTCGGCGTTTTGCCGCGCGGCCAGATATTCCAGCCCTCTCTCAACCGCCTGTTGCTGCTGCGGCGTGATTTCATTGGCGATCGGCCGATCCGATCGCCGCGCCGGCGGAGGCGAAGCGGCCGAATCCGTGGCGGCCCGTGAAATGCCCCCGGCGAAAAAGAGAAAAAAAAATGCAACCGCGAAGACGCGAAGAGCGCGAAGACAGCGCGAAGAAATACATTGGCTGATTTCTTCGCGCTGTCTTCGCGCTCTTCGCGTCTTCGCGGTTGCATTTTGATCGTCGGAAGAATGATTGTCGTTTCGAAACATCATGAAGCGAATCCGAATTACTGCGCCGGCCGATTGCCCAGCGCCTGATAGTATTCGTCAATAAACTCCTTGAACTTCTGCACCGGCTTTTCGCTGGCGGCCTCAATGACGGCCGATCGCTGCCGCGGCGACAAACCTCCCCATTCCTTGAGGCTCTGCGTGATATCCGTCGTCGGAGTGCCGCTGGTATCCACGTCATGTCCGGCGACGCTCACCTGCGCCGGCGTGCTACCGGCGCTCTTGGCCTTCTGGCCGCTCGGGTTGTTGTTGTGGGCCTGGGTGTTCGCCTGCGCATCGCCCGGCTGGGCGCCCTGCTGCGGCTGCGGACTTGGCTGCGATTTGCTCTCGGCTTCCTGCACCCGCGCCGCGTCGATCAGCGCATCCAGGTTCTGCAAGATTCTGCTTTGGATCTCCTGCGTCACTTTCCCTGGATCGTGACTCAGCGCCAGTCGCTGGCGAGATCGGCCCATGCGCTGGCCGATGAGGTTGACGTCGTTCTTCACTTGGTCGGGCTCGGGCGAAGCGTCCCCCTGCAATAAACCCTGCGTCAGCTCCTGGTCGTCGATGTTCTCCGAAGAAGCTTCCTCGGGAAGCTTGTCTTTCGGATCGGGCTCCGGACCGAGCTTCGTCCGGCCGTGGCTCGATTTCTGGAGAAGCTGATCGAGAAGATCGCGCAACTGCCCCTGCCGCCCGCCGAGGCCCACCAGCGCCGGGGCCTGATTGTCGCCCTTCCGGCTGATCGTGACGGTGGCCTTGTTCACCGCCTCCTGCAAGCGCTTGAGAAGGCGAAGTTCCGCCTCGGTCGGCAGCGGCTGTTGGCCCGAGCCGCTGCCGCTTCCCGCGCCTTCCTTTATGGCAAACGGAATTTCCTTCGGCTTGACCGACAGGCTGTCGATCATCGCCTGGATTTGCTCCTCGATCCGCGTCTGCTCCGCCTGCGTCACAATATCCGTTTGCGGTTTGGCCAATTCCTGCCGAACCGATCTCATCGATTCGACGATGTCATGGTTCGCCCAGACGTACACAATGCTGTTCAAGCTCGACAGATCGTCCTCAAGCTTGGCGGTCAGATCGGCCAGCACATCCTGCCGCGGCGGAAGCTGCCCCAGAAGGATCGCATCACGATGCCCAAGCTGCCCATCCGCCAAACGCGGCGCCTTGTCGAGCGCCGCCGTATCGGCATCGATCTTCTTCTGCGCTTCCAAAATCTTTTGATACGCCGCCCGAATCGAGTCCTTCTTCTGATCGTTCAGCGCCTGATTGTTTTTCGCGGCCTGCTGATCGATCAGCTCCTTGGCCTTTTCCAAAGCCGCCAGCGCCTCAACCTGCGGCGGATCATAAGCCGCCGCCAAACGTGATTCGACCGAACTCCTCGCCGTCTGCTCATCCGCATCATCCTCCAATGCGGTGATCGCCCGTCCCATCCGATCGGCCGCGCGATTGAGATCGGAAACGATCGCCGCTCCATCCGGCAGGGATTCAGCGGATTTCGACGCCCCTCGCGTATTCCGCTCGGTTTGCCGCTGCAACCGGCCCTGCGTGTCCAGATCGGGCGTCGGCGGAAGGTGAGCTTTGATCCGCTCCGCCAACTCCAGCAGATGATCGATCACCTTCGCATCGACCTTTTTCAGCGCCGCATCCCCTCGCAACGCCAGATTGTCGTAATTGATCCCGCCCTGCTGGCGAAGAAGGTTCTTGATCTGCTCCTGAATGTCCGCCAGTTGCCGGGCCAGCGCTTCCAGCTTTCGCCGCTGGGCCTCCTCCAACTGGTGAATCATCATCTGCAAACCGATTTCCACCTGCGCCTGTGCCTGCTGAGCGCTGGCCTGCTGGTTCTGCCGCTGCGCCTCGGCCGCGGATTTCATCTGCGCCGCGACGTTCTGCTCCTGCCCGGTCTGCGCGGCCTGCTGCATCGCCTGCGACGCCGCCGCATCCGTCTTCTGGAGCTGATCCGCCGTCTTCTGCATCTGATCCACCGCCTTCGACGTCTTCTCCGCCAGCGCCGATTGCGCATCCGCATTCGCCTGCTGCGCCTTGCGATCCGGCTCTTGCATCTGATCCGGCGTCTTGCCCAGATTTCGGATGCCGACGTCGTTGCTCTTTTGGCTGATCTGTTGCTGCTGATTCAATATCTCGTGAAGCTGCTGGATCGCCTGCGAAAGCCAGCCCGCATCGCCCATCTTTGCAACCATTTGATCGAGCCGATCCGCCGCCTCCTGCTGATTCGCCTCCGCCGCCGCCAGCCGCGCATTGCGCGAATCCGCCTGCCGCCGCTGCTTGGCCGGATCGTCATGCGGATCGGATTTCTGACTTCTCGCCTCGTCAACCTGCGCGGCCGCATCCTTCATCGGATGCTCCGCCACTTGATTCAAATCATCGCGGACATTCCCCGCCGTCTCCTTCAATTCCTGCGCCGTCGATCGGTTTTCATTCATCCGAGCCACAAGCGCATCCAACTTCTCGGCCGCCTGCTTCGCCTGGGAAGCCGCCGTCGCCTGCCGAGCCACGATCTCCTGCGCCTGCGCCCGATCCGCCCGGCTGAATTGCGCCTGCGACTGCGTCTGATGATGCAAATCTTCCGTCTCCCCCTTCAGGCTCCGCTGCGTGTTGCCAATGTCCTTGATCTGCTGGCGCACCTGGCCGACCAGATCGCTCATCAGCGCGCTGAACTGCTCCTGGCTCATGAGAATAATGCGATACTTCCCGCTCGAAACGACATCGTGGTATTTCCCCTCGAACGCGAAATTGTCCTGCGCTTCAAGATGGTATTCCAAAACGTCGCCCGGCTTGAGCGCCGCCGCGGTCGCGAGCTTGGCCAAATCCCACGGATAATCCAACTGCCAGCGCCGCCGATCCCCCGCCGATTCCAGCCGGTTCCAACCCATCCCATACGTCGATTGTCCGTTGCTGACCAGATCGATCGTCCAGAGCGGCGCCGGCTTCTCCCCCAGGCGATTAACCACCAGCTTCAATGATTTAATGCTGTAATCCGCCTCAGCAACGGCTCGGAGCGGGATCACCGCCTGCGGCGTGCATTCCTCGTTACGCGCCGGCCGGGTAATCTGCACCGACGGCATCTGATCCGGCCGAACGATCAACTGAAATTCCGTCCCATCCGCGTTGGCGAACCCATCACGATCCATCGCATGGATCTGGAACGCCGCCGAATCCCGCGCCACCCAATGACCCAACACCGTCGAACCAACCGGCGCTTCCCAGGCGATCTGGGGCAACTTACCCGCCTGCTCGCCGGCGGAGATGTACGCCAAACGCCCGGGATCAAGCTCCTTGTTGAACGTCACTTTCATCGTCAGGCTCGATCCATAGGTAACCGTTGCCGGCGTGGAATCGAATTGAACCGTCGTAGGCGGCTCGTTCGCATACGGCGGCGCCTGCACCACCAATTGCGCCGACGTAACGGCCAAACGCTGCACGATCGTAATCGTCCGGCGCGGTGTGGAATCATCCCCGGATTCGATCCAAACCGGCATCAGATCACTGCTCGACCCGGCATCCAGCCGAGCATCCAGGCTCGCCGAATACACCCCATCCGCGCCCCGCGACATGATTTCCGATTCGATCCGGCCGTCCCCGTACCGGTAATAAACCCGCGCCTCACGCGAAGGCTTGTCCCCTTTAACCAATCGAATCCGAACATCCACCGGCCGGCCGACCGGCACGCGCTGCGGAAGATCGGCCGCCATTTCGATCTCCACGCGCTTCGGCCAGGGATTCGCGCCGAACGGACTGATCAATCGCGAAAGGGCCGGCGAAAGATAATCCTGGCCCGCCATAACCCCCAGAATAATCAGAACCGCAATCGCCCCCCCGCCCGCCGCGAACGATTCCCACACCGGCTTGGTCTGAATCGCGCTGTTGAGATCAAATCGATCAGCCAATTCCGTGGCTTCGGCAATTACCCGGCTCTTCATGAGTTCCGAGCCGGGCGTCCCCTTGGTGACGAAATCAACCGTGCTGCGAAGCCGATCGTGAAAATCCGGAAATGCGAGTTCGAGCCGGCCGGCAACATCCGAAAGCCCTAACCGCGCCATCGCCGGCCGCGCCACCCAACGCGCCAAAAATTGCACCAGGCACACCAGCGCCGCCAGCATCAGCACGATCCGTGGAATCGGCGGCAAATTGAGCAGATAATCCAAAAGAACGGTCGCCAGCAGAAGCCCCGCCCCAGCCGCGACGACAAACCCCGCCCCATACAACATGCTTAGAAGACGAACCCGCCGCCGCAGCGATTCCAAAGTATGCATCAATGCAACAGGCGGCATACCAACTCCACTTCCACTTCGTGCCTCCGTCCCTTCGTGCCTCCGTGCCTTCCCTAGAGCAACCCCACCATCTTACGCACGATCCATTCTATGGTGATAAGCGTCACGAAAACGACCATAACCAGCGGAGCATCCCACAATGGCTGCGTCGTATCGACAGGAATGATCTTTGCCGCCGATCGAATCGCCGCAAGCCTCGGGCCCGCCTCCGCCAGCGGAATCGCCGCGTCAGTGGCCAAACGGTTCAAAAACGACGCATCCACCCGCGGCTCGCGAAGCTCCATATCCGGCGTCGCCACCTTGAACGAAACGCTCGAATCTTCGCTCGTCAGATGGGGTAATTTCGCCGTGAACTGCCCGATCTGATCCGCCGTGAAAGCTCCGCTGTAAACCGCGCTCGACGGGTCCTGTCGTTGCAAATCCAGCCGCCGAACCGCCTGCCCCGTCGCGTCGTCGATGATTTGGACGGACACCGGCGGCGAAAGTTGCTGAATCAAATCCGGAGACAGCGGCTCAAGCTGGATCGTCACCTGCTTGCCCAATTCATACACATCGCGGTCGGCCGTGAAAGTCATCTTCCGCTGCCCGATTTTCCTTCCACGCGCCAGATACCGCAGTTGCTGCACCCAATACGTGTTGAAGATCGATTCCCCGGTGTAATAGCGCCATCGCCACGAATCGTCGATCGCCGAAAAAATCGTCCGCCCCGTCCCGTACGTTCCGATCACCAGGATCGGCGCCTTGTGGTCGTCCGGCCCCAAGTCCGTCGGATGCTCCGCCAGCGTGATCCCCACCCCCGGCTTGATCATCGCGCCCCGGCAATACCAGAAAATCGGCTGCAAATGATTCTTGACGTATTCCTCATTCGCTTCCCAGTCGGCGAAGAACCGGAAAATCGGATAGTGCGCCGCCGCCCGCGTCAGCACCGGCCGAAATCCCTGCGTGATGCTGCTCCGCCCATCGTCCGCTTCCGTGCGCGTGATGATCACCGGCAACAGCGATTCGATCGGAGTATTGCGATAACTCTGCGGCGACCACCGCGGCCCCGCCACCATCGCAAACCCGCCCCCCTTCTTGCTCACAAAATCCGAAATCATCTGCAACTGCGCGTCCGTGAACTGCCGCGGATCGACATCCCCCAGAATCACCACGTCATAATCCAGCAGCCGATCCATCGATTCCGGAAACGCCGTGATTCGCCACGAATTCTGATATTGCGGCCGTTTCGGATCATCGCTCCCTTCCTGCCGGAACGAGGGGTCCGCGCTCGTCAGCAGGCAACTGACCTTGATCGTCCGATCGCGAAGCAAGCTGTTCTTCAGATACCGATAGTCCCATCGCGGATATCCATCGACGTACAGCACCGAAATATTGTCATCCAGCACGTCCAACCGGGCCGGATGAAAATTGCCCGATTCATCCATTTCCCCCGGCTGCGGCTTGGCCTCGACAACAAGGTTCGCAACCGGAATGTCGCCGCTGGTCGGCTTGAACTGCAAATCCGCTTCAAACGGCTTGTCATCCGCCGCGTACACCGTTTTGGCGATTTCGTTCCCGGCGTCATCCAAAACCGGCACGTTCACCGTCTGGCCGTTTTGTTTGCTCTGCCGCAGCAGCGCCAGCGCAATCGGATGATTCGCCTCATATCCCGAGGCCTGGAGCGTGACATGCAGGTTCGTGAAATCATCCACGAACGCGGTGTCTTCAAACGTAACCGATTGCACGGCGATATTCTTAGGCATGTGATCCGAACCCACGGCCACGGGAAATATATTCACGCCAAAGGATTTCACCGCCGCAATCGCATCCGCCGGCGCCTGCGCCGGCGTCTCGCGCCCATCGGTCAGCACCACAATCCCGGCGAGCCGCCGCCCCTGCAAATCCTCAAGCACGGACATCAATGACGAAACCACCTGCGTCCCGTTTCCCTCCGGCTTGAGATCGCGCAGGGCCGTTATCGCCCGGTCGATCCCCGTATCCGCGCTTCGAGTGGTCGGCCCGGAAATGTCCGCAATCTCCTTCGGTCCCCGGCTGAAATCGTAAATGCGCACATCGTGAACCGCCGCCAGCCGCCAAAGCAGCTTCCCATCCTCCCCGCCTAGAAGATCGATCACCGCGTCGAGCCGGCTGAGCGGCTTTCCATCCGACGCCGTCACATCCTTCACCTTCATGCTGATGCTGTCGTCGATCAGCATAGCTAGAACTGACGGCTCGCGGCGGGCCTGCCCAAGCGTCAGCACCGGCCGATTCAGCAGCAGCAGCGTCAGGCCCAGCAACGCCGCGCGCAGAACACCCAGCGCCACGCGCATTCGGCCCGTCCGCCCCTCGCGTCGATAGATCGCAAACACCAAGGCCAGCGCCGCTATAACAAGAACAAAGTTCCACACCGCCGCGCCCCCAACGTACTGCTGCAACGGCCAGCTAGGATTAAACTGAAGCGTAAAATGGCCCGCCCGGCTAAGAAAGCCGCTGGGAAGGCCGAGAATAATTTCAAACAATCGCCGCATCGCCGCCGTTTAGCCGCGACCCGAAGGGGAGCGCGTTCTATTATGATGCCCAAACCGCATCGCCATAACACATTCCAGCCCCAACAAAACCAAAACAACACCCATAAATCCCCACCCTAAATCCTTCCCCTGTTCCGCCATATCCGCCTGCGCCGGAACTGAATCCCCCAGCAGGCGCATATCGATATCCCCCAGCGCCTTTTTCACCTCCGCGTCGTCAATCGTTCTCACATCCGCTTCCTCCGCCGCCGGTACATTCACCGCGATCTTGTATTCTTCAGCCCCGGTGGACAGCGAATAAACCCCCGGCTTCTCCAGCGGCTGGCTCACATACGCCGCCTGCCCATCGAAAGCCGATTTGCCGTCCGAAATCGTCTGTAGCTCCATCGGATATTCAACCTGAGCGGCGTCCCTCAGCACCGGATTCCCGGTCAGTTGAACGGGCGGCGGAATCAGCAGCCGATTCCCCACGCTGATGTTCATCCACGAATCGCCGCTGCTCGTCGTCCCCAACAGCAGCATGTGCATCAGCGCCGGATAGGCCGGGTGCGGCATGAACGTCGTCCATTCCGCGTTCGGATCGGCGCTGGTCGCATAGAAAACCACCTGCCCCGCCCCCAGCATATGAACGGTAATCGCCGGGTCCTCCGGCTGATTCGCGGCATGATCCGGCGGCAAAAAATTCAAAACCCGCTCCGCCCCGGAACCCGCCGCCAGATCCATCTGCCAATAACTGTAAATCTCCGCCGACTCCATCCCCGTGTCTTCCTGGTTCTGAAAATCCGCCAGCAGCCGATTCAGCGGCCGATGCGGATTGAAATCGAACCGCCGCGGCGCCTCGTCCCCCGAAACCGTGATCCGCTTCGTCAGCGGCCCAGCCAAAAGATGATGCTTGTACAGCGTCGCGTTGTAATTCTCCGCCGTCACCGGATCCCCCATGAACACCATCACCGTCCCGCCCTGTCGAACGTATTGTTCCAACTGAGCGGCCGCCGTTTCCTGAATCTCTCCCACGCCGCACAGACAAATGCACCGATAATCGCCCAGAACTTTGTTCCCCAGTTCCAGGTCGCTGATGCGCTCCGTGGCCACATACCCGCCCGGCTTGCCGCCCCCCGCCGGGTTCGAGCCGGTCGGATTCAGCGCCGCATCAAGAAACGCCCCGCTGGAGCCTTGTCCTCCAACGCCGCGCTCCCCTTCGACAATGAGAACTTTAAGCTGGCTGACAACATCGATCACGCGAAATCGGACATCATCCACCGGCAATCGATTGTCGCTTATCAGCGACGCCGTCACCACGTGAATGCCCCCGGCCAGATGGTTCGCCGTAATCGTCTGCGGCGACGCCGCGGCCGTCGCACTGACATTCACCGCCCCAGGCGCCAGCGCCACCCCATCCACCTTCACCACCAGCTTCGGCTCGGTAACCGCCGGGCCATATCCGCGCACGTCCGCCACAAAATTCGCCGCGAAACGGCTGCTGATCATTGAGTCCGCCGGCGTCAATCCCACGATCGCCTGGTTCCATTGCCCCGGCTGGCCAAGATTGAAATGCGTGATCCCGGATTTGTACAAATCCGCCAGTTGGGCCCCGAGTTGCCGCATCACATCCCCCTGCGATTCCCACGCCACGCGCGTCGAATCGTCAATCAGGTACAAACTCTTATTGCTATTGCCCGGCTGGCGCTGCGCGATGTCCCGCGCCAGCGACAGCGCCCCGGCCTCATCCGTCGCCCCCCACGATTGCTCGATCCGGTCCACCGCCTCCTCCGCCGATTTCAGATCGTAAATCGGCGAAGCGATGATTTCCCTCGGCGGCGACGATGCCGTGACGATCGCAACCGATTCGCCGCCCGACGAAAGCCGATGAATCAGCGCCTTGGCGATGATCTTGGCCTGATCCAGATGCGTCCGCGCCCCCGCCCGGCCCGCTTCGTACGCCATCGAATAACCGTTGCCGATGACCAGCACATGAAGGCCCGTTCGCCGCCCGGCCAATTCCGCAAAACTGCTGTCCTGACATCCCAGCGGCCGCGAAAGCGCCAGACCCAGCAAAAGCAAAACCGCGCACCGCGTCGCCAGAAGGATCAGTTGTTCAAACCGCAGCCGCCGGCGATTTTTCTTCATCGCGCGCAGCAGAAATTCCATCGCCGCCCACGAAACCACCGTGAACCGCCGCCGATTGAGGATGTGAATCAGGATCGGAAGAGAAATCAGCCCCGCCCCCGCCCAGAAAAACAGCGGCGAAATAAGCCCGAACGCCAATGGCAATTCGTAGGTCATAACCAACTCGTCACGGCGCTAAATACGGAACCGTGATTCAGGGACAGTTCAAACATAGTTAGCGGCGGTGCGAAGCACCGCGGGTTACGCCCACGTCCCGGAATCGCGGTCGCCCATTTAGCGAATGCTGGCCGCTCGTGTCGCCAAAAAACCGCTCAGAACAACATCCAGCGCATGCCCGCTGTTCACCTGCGTGAAATCAATGTGCATCCCGCGGCACATCTTCTTCAGCCGATCCGTATAGGCCGCCAATTCATCCAGATATCCCTGCCGCAGGCTCTGCGGCTCGGTCAGCAGCTCGCCCATCTCTTCCAATCCTTTGAACAGCGTCACATCCTCAAAAGGAAATTCGATCTCCATGGAATCCAAAATCTGAAAGGCGATCACTTCATGCTTGCGATAGCGAAGATGCCGCAGGCCCTTCTGAATGGAGTCCATGTCATCGAAAAAATCGCTGAGAAAAACAACGAGACTGCGATGCGTCAGCTTCTCGGCAAGCTGGTCGAGCACCCGGCCCGTCCCCGTTTTCTTCAGCCGCGGAACCAGCAGGAGTTCGTGAGTGATTGTTTTCCATTGGGCCGGCAAATTGCTGGGCTTGAAATACCGCCGCAGCTCGTTGTCAAAAATCGCCAGCCCCACCGAATCCTGCTGCTGAATCGCCAGATAGGACAGCGACGCCGCGATCGCCGTCGCGTGATCGTACTTGCTCCATACGCGCTGGCCCTCGACGACGGAGCCATATCCCATCGATTCGCTCGCATCCACCACGCAGATGAGATGTAGGTTGGTCTCCTCGAGGTATTGCTTGAGATAGACCTTGTCGGTCTTGGCAAAAACCTTCCAATCGACGTGGCGGATATCGTCGCCGGGCACGTATTGCCGATGCTGGCTGAATTCGACGGAAATCCCCTGATACGGCGAGCGGTGCATCCCGGCCATGAGCCCTTCGACGACCAGCCGGGCGCGCAAATCCAACGATTCGATCCTCGCCAGCGTGCGCGGCTCGAGATATCGGCGATAATCGGTCTGGGAATCTGTCATGCGATGACCCTAAACCCATTGGCCGCGCTTTGATCAGTCGGACGGAAGATCGTCCTTTCCAAGGGTGATAATCATCGCGACATTCAACAAATCCGGTTTGTCCAGCACGTCGTCCACGAGATCCCAAACCAGTCTTTGGCGCTCGGGATGCCCCATTGAATCAAACTTTCCCCAGACCACTTCAAATCGAAACCGATTGCCCCGAACTCTTTCGTACATGACTTGCGCCCCCTTTAGGCGACTTCGAAGTGCCGCCGAAAGCGTCTTAACATAAGCAGGGGTCCCGGATCTTACCGCTAAAGCTCTCTTAGCCATTTTTTCACCTCTTTGATGGTGTCCACGTAATCTCTGGCCCGGTCTAACGTCGCCATCTTTGGCGAATACCTGGCATACACCGTCCATTCCTCGCAAATCGCGCAGAATTTGGCCCATGGCGACAGACCGGATTGGATGGGCAAGGCCGACAATTTCGATTCCACCTCCGGCAAGAATCCCATCATGTCCTCAAGCTTATGACTGTAGAGCAACTCGAACACGTCCTTGTCGGAAGATGATAGCGTCGCGGGATCGACAGGAACCTGAAGATTCCGGCGCCGCTCAAGCAGGAGAGCTTTGAGAAGACATTCAATGACGAAACCGGCCATATAAATTGCGCCGTTCGCTCGATGTGCGTCACCGCTTTTCACCAAACATTCAGCATCGCCCAACCGCCGTTCGGAGACCTCGCGAAACTGGTTGGGCGTAAGCCGAACCTTGGCGTGAATTGTAGGAACCTTGGCCATGCTGATCTCACGCCGCCGGCGCATCCCTGATCATCTTCGCCGCCGTCCGGTCCAGTTCCTCATACTGCTGCCGCGGAATGTGCTCCAGAAGCCTTCGCACAATGTTGTCGCTCTTCACCCCCTCGGCCTCCGCGTTGAAGTTGGTCACGATCCGATGACGCATCACCGGCAGCGCCACCTGCCGAATGTCTTCCGTGCTCACGTGATACCGCCCCTTGAGCAGCGCCCGCGCCTTCCCGGCGAGGATCAGATATTGGCTCGCCCGCGGCCCGGCGCCCCATTCGACGAATTCATTGATGAAATCCGGACATCCGCTTTCCGTCCGCCGCGTCAGCCGGCTGAACTGCAACGCATAGCGAATCACATGATCCGCCACGGGGACCTTTCGCACGATTTCCTGGAGCTGCAAAACATCATCCCCGCTCAGGACATGCTTCAGCTCCACGTTCCGAGCCATGGTCGTCAGCCGAACGATCTGGAACTCTTCGTCTTCGCTCGGATACCCAACGTTTATGTTGAACATGAACCGGTCGAGCTGCGCCTCGGGCAGCGGATACGTCCCCTCCTGCTCGATCGGGTTCTGCGTAGCCAGCACGAAAAACGGCTGCGGCAGGCGATGCTGCTTCCCACCCGCCGTCACCTGATGTTCCTGCATCGCTTCCAGCAGCGCCGCCTGCGTCTTCGGCGGCGTGCGGTTGATCTCGTCCGCCAGGATCACGTTGGCAAAAACCGGACCCCGCACGAACCGCAGTTGCCGCCCGCCCGTCGTCTTGTCCTCCTCGATCACTTCCGTCCCGGTGATGTCCGAAGGCATCAGATCCGGCGTAAACTGAATCCGGTTGAAACTAAGCCCCAGCGTCCGCGACAACGTGGAGATGAGCAGCGTCTTGGCCAAGCCCGGCACGCCCACCAGCAGCGCATGCCCCCGGCAAAACAACGCGATCAGCAACTCTTCAATAACCCCTTCCTGGCCGACGATCACCTTGGCCAGTTCGGATTTCATGTCGTGATAGCTCTTCTGGAGCTTCTCGATTGCCGCCAGTTCGTCGGCGGCGAGATCGGCGCCCTGGGGCTCTACGGTGCCAAATTGCGATTCCATGACGCGGCTCTCCCTTGTCTAATTTCTTCCTTTTGTCGGCACAGTTGTTTCTATCCCAACAACCGTGAACAATCCATAGACACAGCCGGCGAGGCGAAGTTTCAAATGCCTGAACTGCCCGAGGTTGAAACAATTGTGCGAAGTCTGCGGCCGAACCTGCTCGGCCGCCGAATCGATGCCCTGCGCATCATTCGCCAAGACATCATCCGCCCGAAAAATATCGACCTCGCCTCGAAGCTGACCGGCCGCGCCATCGTCGCCATCCTGCGCCGGGGCAAGAAGATCGTCTTCAACCTGGATGATGCCGCGCGATTCTACATCCATCTGGGAATGAGCGGCCGCCTGACCCTCGCTCGCCCGCAAACCGTCATGCCCCCGCACACCCATATGATCCTGCGCTTCGCCGGCAAAGAGCTTCGCTTTACCGATCCCCGGCGTTTCGGCGGCGTCTTCTGGCTCGGAACCCACGCCTCGCCCGACGCCGACCTCGGCCCAGAGCCGCTGAAACTCCGCCCCAGCCAACTGGCCGCCCGCCTGGCCAACACACGACGAGCGATCAAAACGGCGCTCCTGGACCAAAAAACGCTCGCGGGGTTGGGAAACATTTACGCCGATGAATCGCTCTTCGCCGCCGGCATTCATCCCCAGGTCCCCGCCAATGAACTTTCTTCAATCGAGATCGCCCGCCTGAACCGAAGCATCAAAACCGTTTTGAATCGCGCCATTCATCACCGCGGCAGCACGCTGCGGGATTATCGCGATGCCAATGGCCAACCAGGCGATTTTCAGAAAATTCACCGGGTTTACGACCGCGCCGGCAAGCCCTGCGTCGTTTGTGGCGTCACGATTCAGCGCCTCGTGCTCGGCGGCCGCTCCACGCACTTTTGTCCGAAATGCCAGCCACCCAAAAGATGATTGCCTGGTGATTTCGTCCATCGGCGGCTTACAATCGCAGCCATGTCCGATGTCTTGGTGCGAATTAAACGTGCCGTTCTGCGCGGTCGCATGCGCTTCACCGAAAAGGCTTTGATCGAAATGCGCCTTGACGCTCTTTCTCGTGAGGACGTGGCGGAATCCATGTATAATTATCAGCGCGGTTATGAGGCCCCTAAAAACCTGCCCAATTTGTTCCGGAAAGCGAATTCACAAAGTGCGGAGGACCTTTTCCCAGGTCATCGCAGGTCGGAAAGTCCGCATACCAAACGTTGAGTGCTACGAGTGTCCTGACTGTGGCGAGCGTATATACGATCCGGCCGCAGCCGACAAAGTGCTCGCCCTTCCATCCCACGCGCGCAAGGCATCTGCGTGAGCCAACCCGGTTCACCTGATTAAGTGCAGCCTTGCCCAAGCAATTCGCTACCCAGGCAATTCGCTCACTTCAGCAACCCTTCCTTCTTCGCCATGGAGATCACCAGATCGATGACCCGGCAGCTATAGCCCCATTCGTTGTCGTACCAGGCCACAACCTTGAAGAAGTTCGGATTCAGCTCGATCCCCGCGCCCGCATCAAAGATGCTGCTGTGCGAATCGCCCAGGAAATCGCTCGATACCACCTCTTCCGTGGTGTAGCCCAGGATTCCCTTCAGCTCGCCCTCCGAGGCCCGTTTCATCGCGGCGCAGATTTCCTTGTAGCTCGTCGGCTTGGCCGTCTTGAACGTCAGGTCAACAACCGAAACATTCGGCGTCGGCACGCGGAACGCCATCCCGGTCAACTTGCCTTTCAATTCCGGCAGCACCAGCGTCACGGCCTTCGCCGCACCCGTGGAAGACGGAATGATGTTCTGCCCCGCCCCGCGGCCTCCACGCCAGTCCTTCTTGCTCGGACCATCCACCGTCGGCTGAGTCGCCGTCGTCGCGTGCACCGTGGTCATGAGTCCCTCAGCCAGCCCGAAGTTGTCGTTGATGACTTTCGCAATCGGAGCCAGACAGTTCGTCGTGCACGATGCGTTGGAAACGATCTTGTCCTTCGCGGGGTCGAACTTGTTCTGGTTCACGCCCATCAGGAATGTCGGAATCTTCTCCGGGTCCTTGCTCGGAGCGGTGAGGATCACCCGCTTGGCGCCGGCCTTCAGGTGGTTCTCCGCCGCGTCATAAGTCGTGAACAGGCCCGTCGATTCGATGACATACTCCGCCCCGAGCTGTTTCCACGGCAGCTCCGCGGGATTCTTCACCGACATGCACTTGACGAACTTGCCGTTGACGACGATGCCGTCGTCCTTCACCTCCGCCGTGCCCTTGAATTTGCCGTGCGTCGAGTCATGCCTGAGCAAATACGCGAGGTTATCCGCGGGAACAATATCGTTAATCCCCACGAATTCGAGATTTGGATTGCTGACGCCGGCCCGGAACACCAGTCGGCCGATCCGGCCGAAACCGTTGATGCCAATTTTCAAAGCGGCCATATAAAAAGCTCCTTTTGATTTTAAGACGATTCTAAAAACAAACCGGCTCGGCAGCCGGTCGGCTATTCACACTATGGAGCGCTATGACCCCTGTCAAGGATTTCCAGCCGACCGTCAATCCGTAAAGACCTGTAAATCCAGTCGCAACCGGCCGGCGTTTGGCGTATAATCTCCCGGCAGTCCTCTTTGTGGGAACCGCTGGTTTTTTCCTCGTGTTGGAGCCTCATGTCCGGTGTCAGTCTCCCAGTTACGCGACCGCCGGGTCGCGCTTTGATCGTGGGACAACCCGCGCTTCGAATCGTCCCGACAATGGCTTTGCAAAAACAGGGTTACCTCTGCACCGAAGTGGACGACCCCTATGACGCGATGGTCACTCTCTGCCGCAAGCCCCTCTTTTACTCGGCCGTCATCTTCAGCTTAAACAGCCTATACCGCGAAGAGTTGCTCATCATCTCAAGCATCAAACGCCGTTTTTCACACGTGGATATCTGGCTTTCCGACACCGACGGCCGACAGGCCGCTCTCGCCGAAGCCATGCGCCTGGGGGCCGATGGCCTCGTCGCCGACGACGGCCTCCATCGAGTCGCCGCCGCCCCGCCCGCCACGGCGGTAGGCTTTCCCTCCGCCAAAGAAATTGACTCCGCTCCCGCCTCCACAAACCCCGTTCCAGCCGACCAACCGGCAGACCCCTCCACCCCACAGGAGAATTCAGCGGACCCGCTCCTGACCGCCGAAGAACTGCGGGCCTTATTGCAGGAAACTCCAGGCCCCAGCGCCGGTTGACCCGTTTAGCCGCGACCCGAAGGGGAGCGCGTTTGGGGGATTCTCGATAACCGCCGCCCCCCATTTAACCCCAAAAAAAACATTCATTTCTTGCGTCCTTGCCGCAACCTTGGTCGATTTCACGGCTACAATATCCAGAGATATGGTGCGTTTGTCCCATGAACGGGTTCTGCTGATCGGCGATGTGGATCGTCAGATGTATTCCACCGTCACCCAGGCCCTCCCCGCCGCCCAAGTCAAATCCGTCCCCAGTCTCTTCGATGGAATTGCCGAGCTTTCGCATGAACAGTACACAACCGTGCTCGCCTCCGTTGAGCCGATGGAGCGCAGGCCGGAAGCCGCCATGCGCACCCTGCGCGAACTGAGCCGCGAGGGCAGGCTCCTGCTTTTCGGACATCCCACCCTCGAGCCGCTCTCCCAAAAAATGATGGATTTCGGCTGCGATGACTACCTCGTCACTCCCATCACGCCCGGCGAACTCTTGGAAACCCTCGGCGCGCCCGCGATGCGATTGCGAAGAAATGGCCAGCACGCTTCTGAGCCCGCGCCGGTTACTGAAGCCTCCTCCGCTTCCCCAACGTCTTCTCCGCTGTCGCAAATCTGCCTGACGAGCCTTGTGCTCGATGCCTTGCTGAAAGCTCCTCAAAACCCGGTCGCAATGGTCATCAACCAGATCAACGCGGCTTTGCCGCCGACGCTGAACGTATCTCTCGCGGCCCCCCAAGCCGACGCGCCCACGCCCGCCGAAGGTATGACGGTTTTCTCGCATCGCCCACCCGACCCGCTCAACCCAGCCGCCGCCGAACCCGACACCGCCCCGTTCCCCAAAGCCATCCGTCTTTCAGCTCCCGCCGACCACGATCGTTCGACGGCCATGAGTTTCCTCGCCGACCTGGCCGCAAATCTCGCCAAGCTCCAGGCCTTGCACGATCGCCACACCGGCTTGCAGCGGCTGGCCATCACCGACGACCTCACCGGCCTGGCCAACGGCCGATATTTCCGGCAATTCCTCACCAAAGTCGTCGAAAAGGCCCGGCTCAAACGCTTCCTCGTCACCCTCTTCCTCTTCGACATCGACAATTTCAAGCACTACAACGACCAATACGGCCACGGCGGCGGCGATGAGATTCTCAAGCAGTTGGCCAACCTCATGCGCCGTTGCGTTCGCGATCACGATCTGGTCGCCCGAATCAGCGGTGACGAATTTGCCGTGGTATTTTGGGACAAGGAAGGCCCGCGCACGCCGCGCGAGCCGCGCACCCACCTCGGCAATCGCACGCCCCAGGAACCCCAGGATATTTTAGATCGATTCAGGCATCTCCTCTCCACCCAGGATTTTCCCAGCCTGGGCCCCGGCGGCAAAGGTTGCCTGACCATCAGCGGCGGCCTGGCCGTCTATCCCTACGATGCACAGGATGTAAACAAGTTGATTGAGGCGGCCGATCAGCAACTCATGTTCGGCGCCAAGCGTTCAGGCCGGAACACAATTCACCTAGTCGGCGGCGACTGCCTCCCACCCCCGCCCCTCACCCCCCCGATTTAGCGGCGCGTGCGCAGCACCGCGGGTTCAAACGCCAAGGCTCGCCCACTCAAACATTGATCGCGCTGATCCTCACCTGCAATTGCGTCTGTCGGTGTCCGATCTTTTTATGATACCCCTTCCGCCGTCGATACTTGATGGTATCGATCTTCTTCCCCTTCACCACCGTGACATCGCCGGTAACCGAAGCCCCCGCCACGGTCGGAAAGCCGATCTTCGGCTCCCCTTCGCCCCCGACCAGCAGCACCCGATCGAACGTAATGGTCTTCTGATCGGTCTCCTCGCGATCGATGCGGATGAGATCGCCCGTGGTGACTTTATGTTGCCGCCCTCCATCGTCGATAATTGCATACATCGTCAAAATCTCCGCGTAAAACAGGAGCGGGGATTGTGACCATCCGACGAAAGATGTCAAGTTCCCCGGGATTTGGGTGGTGGTAAAGTTTGAACATGTTTTGTTTTGTACGTCGCCCTTCTTAGAATTGACCAGCGATGCAAACCCTTATCCACGAGCGCGTCCGGTCAGCAACCGAAGGGACCAATCCCACGGCCATACTGCGTATGTCATCGGGCTGGCTCGTACTCGGTGATAATCAGCGATTGCGCGGGTATAGCCTGCTACTCTCTGATCCGGTTGTGATCGACATCAACGATCTGCCGGCGGTTGCCCGGCATAACTTTCTTCGGGACATGGTGCTGATCGGAGATGCGCTTTTAGAAGTAACCGGCGCGAAATTGATTAACTATATGATCCTGGGAAATTGTGATCGGGCCTTGCACGCGCATATTCATCCCCGTTATTCCGACGAGCCAGATCAGACACGTCAAAATGGTCCATGGGTATATAACAACGAGAATGTGCCGTTTGACCAAGCACGTGATCGCGAATTAATGGATCGCATACGCGCAGCCGTCAATCACCGATCGGCATCCTGACTAATCCAGCAACGCCACCAATTCCTCAATCTCCCAAACATGATCGGTACAGCGGCCATCGCCGGCGTTACGCGGGTCGTCTGGTGAATCCGGCAGTGGTTGTAGTGGATGAGCTGCATGGCGACATCGTGACCGTGATTCTCCGCCTTCTCCGAAAAGAATTTGGGTAGACGGGTCGGTTCGGTCTTTTTTGAAATCAATCCGGGATTGGTATGATGGGGAGGGTTCGACGATTCGCACCCTGCGTTGTGGGAACGCAAGCCGTTCGTTTCAACTTTTGGGAGCAGCCATGGTGAAAATTCACAACTGTCTATTGATCGTCGCTCTGCTCGGCTTGATGGGCAGCGCTAAATCCGATGAGGTTGTCAGCCTGGCCACCGCCCCGCCCGTCGTTGTTCGGGCCGTCCCCGAATCTGGGACCGATGGTGTCGATCCTGGCCTGGCTGAGATCAAGGTCACCTACAGCAAAGACATGATGGACCGAAGCTGGTCGTGGTCCACTTGGGGTCAGGATACGTTTCCTGATACGACGGGAAGGCCGCATTACCTCAACGACAAGCGCACTTGCGTTCTTCCCGTGAAACTCAAGCCCGGCAAGACGTATGCGATTTGGTTAAACAGCAATAACTTCGGCAACTTTAAAGATGCCACAGGTCATTCGGCGGTACCCTATCTGCTGATATTCAAGACGAGCCCATAGCTGGCGATTGGTTGAGCAAGCCAACTAACTCCGCAATCTCCCAAACCTGATCGGTCATCCACGCTTGCATGGCGGGCGTAACGCACAGCGTCCGGTGAATCCGTTCGACGCCCGAAAAAATATTCTAAAGAATCCCCGGATTTTTCCAAGATACGTCCGAACTTTTCACCGCCGCGTCTCGGCGTCTTCGCGGTCCAATTTTTCTTGGTATTTCTTCGCGGCTATCTTCGCGCTCTTCGCGGCTTCGCGGTGGTCTTCCTAGCTCCGGGATCGAAAGGGGTCATAAGCCCCATTACTCACTTCACTACCGCCCGCCGGCCGGCGCTGATGCCGCCCCCAGCAGCCACCGCGCCAGATTCTCCGCCGCCTTTCGATTTTCGATCGGTAGCTCCGGCGTCTTCACGTCAATGTACTCGTTGTAAAACCACGGATCCCCCACCGCAAACACCAGCCCTTTTCCGTAATGCGCCGTCGCCATGATGATGTCCTTCCCCGCCCCCTCCTGCTTGTCCGCAATCAACAGCGGCCGAGCCGGCTCACGCACGCTCAGCGTCGAAATCTCCTTCAGGAAAATCAGCTTCACATCCGCAAACAGCGGATGATCCGGAAATCCGCTGAACGTCCCGCGAGCCATGTCCCGATGCGTCGGCACGGTATTGCGCAAATCGCCGTTAAACTGAATCCCAAACCGCCCCGCCAGTTCATTGAGATGTTCGAACTCGCAGTTATTCTTGTCATTGGCGAAAAGCGCCAGCACCCCGCCGTCGTTCACCCATCCCGCGATGACGTCGCTGTCAGCCGGCTGAATGTAATTCGGCTTATGGTCCGCCGCGTTCTTCTGGGTGCTCGGATTGACTATGATGTAAACCGAAAACCGCTCGAGGTCTTTGGGCGTCGGCGCCTCGGCCAATTTGGCAAGACCGGCGCCGTACTGCTCCCAAACCTTTCCGAATTTCGAGTACCCCGAGTTCTTGACGTCGTCCCAGACATAATGGAACTGCACGCCATCCTTCACCTGATGATTGAAGAAATAGTCCAGCCCGACGATCTTCCCTCGTCCGATGTCCGCATCGGCCCCGCTCGAAGCAGCCGGCTGCGCCACGCTCGCGCCGCACACGCTCAGAACAACAATTATGCCCGGCCAGAATCTCATTTATTGCTCCGGTTGCAGCGGCGTCAGCGGCACGGAAAAACGAAATTCCGTCACCTGCCGGTAAACATGCCCGGGACGAAGTATGGTGTTCGGAAAATTCGCGTGGTTCGGCGAATCGGGAAAATGCTGCGTTTCCAGGCAAAACGCCATATAGGGCTGATACGCCACGCCGCCCCTTCCAATCAGTCCCTTCAAATTATTCCCGGTGAAAAAATGCACCGCCGGCTCGGTCGTCCAGCATTCAACCAGCCGGCCCGAATCCGGATCGTACACCTCCGCCGCCTCCACCAGACTCGCCTTCGGATTATCCAGCACCATCGTGTGATCGTATCCACTGAACGGAGCCGGCAGAGACTTGATGTCCCGCCCAATCAGCTTCGCCTTGGTGAAATCAAACGGCGTCCCCTGAACCGCCGCGATCTCCCCGGTGGGAATCAGCCCCTCATCCACCGGCAAATAATGATCCGCATGAATCCTGGCCACATAACCCAGCACGTCCCCGCTGCTCTTCCCGCTCAAATTAAAATAGCTGTGGTGCGTCAGATTGATCGGCGTAGCCTTGTCCGTCGCGGCATAATACTGAACCTTCAGCGAATTATTATTCGTCAGCGTGTACAACACCGTCACATTCACATTCCCCGGAAAACCCTCCTGACCATCACGATCGAGAATCGTAAATCGAACCGTCGGCCCATCCGGCGTAACGCCCCCGTCCCCCTCCCACATCCTCTTCGCCAAACCCTTGAAACCCCCGTGCAGACAATTCATCCCCTGATTGAGCGTCACCGCATAACTCGTCCCATCGATCGTGAACGTGCCGTTGGCAATTCGATTGGCGTACCTCCCCGCGATGCACCCGATGAACGGGCCAATCTCTTCATATTGTTTGACCTCATCGAACCCGAGAACCACATCCCCCATATTCCCGTTCTTATCCGGCACAAAAAGATTGGTAACGATTGCCCCGTAATCAATGATCCGAACCGAAGCCCCATTGCGATTGGTCAGGATGAACTGATCGACCGGCCACCCCTCCTGCGTCTGGCCAAAATGTTTTCGTTCCACAGGCCCCGCCGCCGCCGCCCCGGCCAGCACGCTCGCAATCAAACCAATTCCCACAATCAGCCGGTTCACCATATGTTTCTCCCGCCAAATCCGAATCCCGCCGCCACGAGTTTAGCCGCGACCCGAAGGGGAGCGCTTCCGCAAACACCAAACCGCGAGATTCACCTCCGGCACATCCGCCATCAGCCCGCTGGCCGCCGCAAACGCATCGATCCTAGCATAGTCTCCAGCACGCAAAACCACAGCGCCCCCAGTCCAAAGTTCAACACCCCGCGCCCTCCGCTGTACTCCACCGTCAACCAGCGGCATAATGCCCTTCCCCGGTTTGTTCGCCGGAATATTTGAACCCAACGCGCACGAGGCACGACCCATGAACCAGCGGGAGACAAGCGACAATTCAGAGGAATCCCAGGAGACCACCGAGCCGCCCCTTATCGTGAGCCACGCCGATCTCGCCCCCGTTCACCATCTCGCCCAGCAGCTCATCGAGCAGCTCCGCGACATCCCCGATGGCGACATGGTCAGCGAAATCATCGACAACGCCATGAAGCTTCTCCGCGATCAAACCAACCGCGGCGACATCAAGCTCATCAACACGGCCTTCAAGGAACTCCGCTACGCCCTGAAAATCTTTGCCCCCTACCGCGATGTGCGAAAGGTCAGCATCTTCGGCAGCGCCCGAACCCCCGAAACCCATCTGGACTATCGCCGTGCCGCCGAATTCGCCAAAAAAATGGCCGCCGCCGGATGGATGGTCATCACCGGCGCCGGCGGCGGCATCATGGCCGCCGGTCACGGCGGAGCGGGGCCGGAGCCCAGCTTTGGTCTGGCCATCCGGCTCCCCTTCGAGCAGAAGACCAACAAAATCATCGCCAACGACAAAAAACTCGTCAATTTCAAATACTTCTTCATGCGCAAGCTCATGTTCGTCCGCTCCAGCCACGCCATCGCTCTCTTCCCCGGCGGATTTGGAACCATGGACGAAGGCTTTGAAGTCCTCACTCTCGTGCAGACCGGCAAATCCGTCCCCCTGCCCATCGTCTTCATCGACAGCCCCGGCGGAGATTATTGGAAACAGTGGCAAGCCTACGTCCAGGACCAACTCGTCTCGCGCGGCCTGGTCGACGAATCCGACCTCCGCCTCTACAAAATCACCGACAGCATCGACGACGCCGTCAACGAAATCCGCCATTTCTACAGCAACTTTCACAGCCTTCGGCACACGCGTGAAGAAATGGTCATCCGCCTGCATCATCCCCCGACCAAATCCGAAATCGCGGAAATCGAATCTCAATTTTCCGATCTTCGCGACGGCGGCGCATTCCGCGCCACCGCCGCCCTGCCCGTTGAGCGCGACGAACCCGCCCTCGCCGAACTCCCCCGCCTGGCCTTCCCCTTCAATCGCCGCGATCACGGCCGACTCCGCGCCCTCATCGATTACCTCAATGACCTGCACCCGTCGAACCCCCAAGCCACCGAATCAATCCCTGGCCGCTGAAACCAACCTCACCCCCAATACTCAGGAGCGCGAACCTGACTGGAAACGGCCCAAAATGGGGAACCGTGATTCAGGGACAATTCAAACATATTTAGCGGCGGTGCGAAGCACCGCGGGTTACGCCGATGTCCCGGAATCGCTTGTCCCCCATTTAGTTTCCCGCGCGCCAGACGGTGCAACTCGTGAACTCAACGCGGGTGGGTCCATCCGGGCCCGCGGACCCCGACAATGCCAGAACGCCCGGCAGAACGTGCTCCTGAATCTGAAGCGGCTCACAAACCGAAACACCGTTGACCAAGACGGTAAGCTCCTGGCCCCGCAAAACGATCAGCAGCCGGTTGAACTCCGTTCCCAGTTTGATCGCCGAATGACTGAACGGCGGGACATGGGTTTCGACAATATTTTGATCGGCAAAAGGATTCTGCCCGATCTCGAGCGTTCCATCCCCGTGAAGCGTGATACAAATTCCCTGATGCGGGGTGCGTTGGCTCGTCAGGTACAACGACCATGCCCCTTCCGCGCCGGATGCGACCCTCCCGACCACTTCACACGCGAAGTCCGAGTACATGTTTCCCCAGGGCCGGTTCCACACCCAAAACGTTCCGGGCGAAGATTCAATGGAATAAACACCCGCCTTGGAAGCAATCTTGCCATGCGGGTTATTCATGATGACGGCGTCACGCCGAAAATCCGCACTGGTGAACCGCGGCTTAAGCTTAGAAAAATCCGGCATCACATAGGGTTGCGGCTCGGTCGCCGGAACAGCCGCGGAATTCGACGGCGCGGCGGGCAAATCCGCCGGCTCGCCCGACCACACATAAGATTTAATGACGACAAATGCAGCCCCCGCGGTGATCAAAAACAGCAGAATCGCCGCCAACACCCCAAGTTTTCGTTTGTCGAGCATCGCCCGTCATTCCTTTCCGCAGCCTGATTCCAGCGATCATTTGCACAAGGAGCAAGGCCACAGCCGCAGGTCTGATCGCATCAGGAATGCGACAAGCCAGATACCCTTGTTCTTTTCGATCTTGGCTAGTGCGGCGATTTCAAGGCCCCGTAGCTTGTGGGCTTCGATTCCCTCTGTAATCCCATCGGTAACTTTTAGTGTGTTTTCCACGCCAATTATTGTACGGACTACTTCCGGACAGTCAAGAACATTCTTCTTGATTTGTACGATTTTTATCCGTACACTATTTAACCATGGCAAAACCAGGACGACCAAAAAATCCAAAGGGTACGAATAAAGAGGAATATCTCGAATTGCGTTTAGATGCGGCCGAGAAACAAGCTTTCCGGGACGCGGCGACCTTGGCCGGAATGGCTGTCTCCGTCTGGGTGCGCGAGCGCTTACGTCGTGCGGCGCGGAAAGAATTGCAAGATGCAGATATGCCTGTTGCATTTTTGGATCGGTTACCGGCATAAGCCCTGCAACCTTATTTGCTCATCCCAACATGCACGAACAGAAAGCAGAGGCACCACCCAACGACAATACCCAACACAAGGGTAAGTACCACGCCAGCGAGGAGTGGAATTTCGTTGGTTGGATAATGGGCCTTTCCCTTGCTGGGCTGTTCTATTTGTGGTGGTCTATCATTGGCAACTTTGGTGAACATTTTAATGATCCTTTATTCAAATATGGGTGCATACCGTCACTTGTTCTATGGGCGGGCGCATCCATATTTCTGATCTGTACGATTCCCTTTGGGAGGGGATGGCCGACTGCCCTTTGGGTGGCTTTTTTGCTGATGATATTTCTTGGATGCGCTGCCACCGTTGCGTATTCTGGAGGCTCCATGCCATCGTTTTCCGCCGATTCGAGACTGAAATACGTTATTCCAATAGCGATTTCCGTTGCAGCAGTGCTCGCCTGCATATCCGCTGGCGTTTCTTGGTATCACGCCATTCATGGGGATTCTTCCGCGAAAGCGCCAAGCAATATCGAAGCGGCGGTACCACCGTCCGTTCCACCCAACCTTTATTTCAAATCGGGACCGACAATTTTGCCTCCGATTTTCGGCCCGGCCATGTATGTGGTTGTCTCTGGTCCGTCCGAAAATCTTTCTGCCCACACAGTGTTTGCCGCGCTTTATTTGCATTGTACGAATAGAGGAGACACGCCCATCACATTGCAGGGTTACTCGGTGGAATCCTTGTGCAAATCTGGAAAATGGGAAACGATGCCGTCCCTCTGGTATCCCGACATCGGAACGCTTTACGCCATGACAGAACGATTCGTAGGGAACAAATTGAGCCTTGGTGAGGGCAGCTTTGATTCGGCCGCCAACAAAAAACCAATAGGCGCAGGAGAAATGATCCAGGGTTGGATATTCACCAGCGGTCCAAAAGAGGCTTATACGAACAAACTTCAAATACGGATCGCAGATAACCTGAACCACGAATGGTGCTACCCAATAGACCTTGGATATAAGGATAAGGTTTTGGATACCAATATTCAGACCGTGCGCATCAACCGGGATGCACTCGGCGTTACTCTCGCTAACATTCCACTCCAAACGCGTTTTTTTCGGCCGCAGTTGAGGCAGGCGATAGAAGCTCGCGACCTTATGTTTGCGTCTGCTCCGCAGCAACGCATTGAAATCAAGGATGCTTTGGTTTCGCTCGGAACCAATGGCCAAACCATCTATATCGACAAAGATGGGAACATGCCGCCCACGGATATGTTTGGCGTGTTTCGGATGCGCCTGCTGAAAAATGCAGCATTCATTGATGCCGTAATTACGGACGGCCGCAATAAGGCATTCGTCAGCGATAACCAGATTGTGGAGTTCCCAGACGGGTGGGATTGGAATCAGGATTACCGAGCCGTTGAATTTGTGAATGAAAAGGGATCGCCCGTGCTCCAAGTGACGTCTGGCTCCGGTAGCGCCATGTTTTCTGTGCTTGGTACATTCGCACCGATTAGGGGGGGTACTGCCTGCATTGACGCAAGGGGCATCTTCACTTATCCGCCACCATCTACAAAGATGGCGGACTTGCGACCAATCTTCAAATATCCCGCCGACGAATTCCCCGGCCTTCGCGCCGAACCGATGATCACTGGAAAATCTCTGTCGCCGCCGAACTGATGGGTCTTGCAGCAACGAGGCCCCTCTATATATAAGGGCCGGAGGTGAAGGTTTTGGACGTGTTTTTGAGAATTCTGCAAATTATATTTTTGCACCAATAGTCGGGAGGGTCATTTCAACGGCCTCTCCCAATCCGCTGTGCAGAATTCGCCCCGTTTTGCAAAAGGCCTCCGGCGTGCAAAGCCGTCTTATGACCCTCTTTTTTCACACCCAACCACTATTCGGCACTTGGCAATCGGCACTCGCCATTCCCCCTAAATCTCCATCCGATCAATCATCTCCTCGGCTTTCACCAGCCGCTCCGCACGTTCCATCTCCGACTTATGCCGCCTCTTCTGCAATTCCCCCATCCGTTTCACCTCGGCCGGGTCCGTCGGCCCAGGCGGTAGGTCACGCAGCATCCCCATTCCTTTTAGCAATTGCAGACCCATCTTGGCGTCTCCCGCTTCCAGCGCCTTCTCCACCGCATCGGTTGCCTTTTCCGTCAAGAGCAGCAGCCGTGATCGGCTGCCCTCGCGCAACTGATCGTGCCATTCGTTGTAAGCCGCCTGGAAGACCGGATCGTTCCTCATCCATTGATATATCGTGGTGCGCGACACCCCCGCCGTCCGCGCCGTCTCCGCGATCGACTTGCCCGTCAGGAGCAACTCCAACGCCGTCTGCTGCCCCACCGGCAGCGGCGCCGTCGCGATTTCCCGGTCCCGGGTCGCCGGCAATTGGTCCGATCCGCTTATCTTGTCGTTCGACATGTGCTCTCCCATGAAAATAAGGCCGAAAACATGCTAACAGATACCGAACATCATGTCAATCACTAAATTAACTTAGCATTCACTAACTAAAATCGCGAAAAGTGTTCAGAAGTGTTCAGTTCTGTTCAGTCGCGCATGCCCTTCTTTAACGCCCGAATCGCCAGGAACATCGGGATTTCCTGCCGAGCGACGTTCTCCGCGGCGGCTCGCGGGCCGCTCGTGCTCCGCTTGTGGCTCGGCCATTCCTCCATCGCATCCACCAAAAACCCGCCTTGGCTCAACGCTTTGACATATCCGCCGATGGGCCGATGAAACGCCCAGGTGTATTGATTCGGATTCGATCCCGGATGGGTGACGATCGGCGCTTTGCGCGGAGTCAGATACCGGTCGATCCGCCGGTACTGCACCTTCGCCGATTCATCCCAGCCCCAGCGCGTTTCCTTCGGACCGCGAAAACAGGGATGCATCAGGACGATCACCAGGCGGCCACTCGGCCTCAGGGTTCGGGCGATGCTGTGGAACACGGGCGGGAGCGGATGGATGTTCTGGATGGCCAGCACGCAAGCGGCCGCGTCGAACTTTGCCTCGGCGAAATTGGATAGATTCCGCGCATCGGCGACTTCGTAGTGGATCTCAGCCGGGCCGCGCTGGCGGGCAGCGCGAATCAATTCGACGGCCGCGTCAGCGCCCGTGACGCGAACGCCGCGAGCTTGCAGCGCCCGGCAAAGCACGCCCTGGCCGCAGGCGACATCGATCACCGCATCGCCCTGGTTCGCGGCCAGCAGCCGCAAGACGCCGGGGATGACCACTTCCCGGTGATATTCGCTGCCCGAGTCGCCGACGAGCTGGTCATACCAATCGGCAACGGGGCTCCAATCGGTGCCGATGGAATCCTGGCGATTGGGTTTACGGGAAGGCTTGCCCTGCTTCATTTCTTTCGACCGAGCATCTCAGCGGGAAGGAAATCGATGCGCTCACCCGGGCCGGGCTTTGGCGGCCCATACGCGCCGCATCCCTTGGCGCAGCACGATCCCAGCTTGCTTGGCTTGCCGGCAAGGGCAAGCCAGGCCTGGCGCAGAAGAAAGCCGGCGCATATCGCGACCGCCAGCACAACCAGAAGATTTTGAAGCCAGATGGGCATTGGATTAGTCAAAGAATCTCTTCACTTGAATTTGAGCGTCCGGTTTGGCGAGCGGTGCAGCCGTCTCGGCTTCGTTGAGCTCGCGGAACTCGAAATAGCGATGGCCAAATTCCTCCTTAGGATCGGCAACCGGCCCGCGATGCACTTCCAGGCTCCGTTTGCTGAGATTGACGATCCAATACTCGGGAATCTCTGCCGATGAATACAACCCTGCCTTGCGTCGATCCAGTCGAAGGCTGGAATCGCTGATCTCGACGACGAGCAACGCCGTCGTGGGATGATCCTGGTACGATTCCGCAGGCTCCTTGGTCACCGCGACGTCCGGTTCGGGTTCCGAGTCTTCCAACAGATTCAGCGGCAACTGCGTCCTGATCCAATGTCCGGAGCCAAACGCGGACTGAAGGAACTGAGAGACTCGGAGCATCGCCTTGGCGTGTTGATGTCCTTGTGGAGGCATTTGCACGATCTCCCCGTGGAAGAGTTGCACGCGCTGGCCGACAAACCAGCCTTCGTCGGCAAGCCGGTAATATTCATCTCTCGTCCAGCGTCGGGTCGTGGGTTCGGCAAGGGTCATATAAACACCACCGATCATTATAGCATTGACCGCGCTTATCCACGCAAAAAGGCGGAGCCGATTTGGAACACGATGAGGCTTCCGACATACGCCAGGACGTTCATGTACACGATCATGAAGATCGGCCAGCGCCAGCCGCCGGTTTCGCGGCGGGCGATGGCGACGGTGCTGATGCACTGCAAAGCCAGCACGAACCAGACCAGCAGGCTGATGGCCACCAGCGGCGTCCAGACCGGCTTGCCGTTTGCGAATCGATCGGCGCGCATTGCGGACTGGAGGCTCTGGGTCCCGCTTTCGTCGGTATTGCCGACGGCATAGCTGATGCCCATGGTGCTGACGAACGTCTCCCGGGCGGCGAATGCGCCGATCAATCCAATCCCCATTTTCCAGTCGAATCCCAGCGGCCGCAGCGCGGGTTCCATCCCGTGGCCAATCCGGCCGGCGATGCTGTATTCGCTTTGGGCGGCGCTGATGGCATTCTGAACTCCCGCATCAATCTCCTGGGGAGTCAACGGTCGCGCCGGAGATGCCGCCACTGGACCTTTGGATTCAAGCGGGGATTGCTCCAGCCGAACGCGAGTTGCCGTTCCAATCGATTCCGCGCGCCCCTTGGGCAATCGCGGGTAATAACTGATGGCCCAGAGAATCACGCTGAAAGCAAGGATGGTCGTCCCGGCCTTGGTGACGAAACTACCGGCATTGATCCACACCTGGCGCGCCACCTGCGAAACCTGCGGGAGCTTGTAGCTAGGCAGTTCCAGAATGAAAGTGGTCGCGCCGCCTTTCAGCAAAGATCGCTTGAAGACCCATGCCGTGGCGACCGCGGCGATGATGCCGAGCGCATAGCAGCCGAGCATGATGCCGGCTTGCGCGAGCGCGCCGACGGTGGAGAAAAACGCGCCGATCAGGAGCGCATAAACCGGCAACCGTGCGCTGCAGCTCATAAACGGCGCGATCAGGATGGTGGCGAGGCGATCGCGGCGATTTTCGATGGTGCGCGCCGCCATGATCCCCGGGATCGCGCACGCGAAGCTGCTGAGCAATGGGATGAAGCTCTTGCCGTGCAGGCCGACGCGGGCCAGGAGTTTGTCCATCAGGAACGCCGCGCGGGCGAGGTAGCCGGTGTCTTCCAGGATCGCCAGGAACATGAACAGCAGCGCGATCTGCGGCACAAACGCGATCACCGTTCCGACGCCGGCGATCACGCCGGCATTCAGGAGGGATTTCACCGGTCCCTCGGGCAGCGCGTGCGTCAACCAGTGGCCGACCCACAGTATGCCGGTCTGCATCCCGTTCATCATCGGCTGGGCCAGCCAGAAGATGGTGATGAACAGCGTCCCCATGATCAGCGCGAAGATCAGTAAACCCCAGAATTTGTGCACGAGAATGGCATCGGCACGCTGCGTGAAAGTCGGCGGCTGGGAAGTGCCATAATCGAGAACTGGGCCGGGTCCCATCAGCCGCTGGCAGGCTGGCATCAGCGAGGCGGAGGCGACGGAATCGATCCACTGATAATGGGCCTCGATGTCCGCCTGCATGGGATCGATGCCCAGCGCGGACAAACGCTCGTTGGCCTTGTTCAGCAGCGACGCAACCGGCTCGCGCGACCAGATGTCGTTGAGATCTCGCGCGCGGTCGCCGATCAACAGGCGTTCGGCGATGGCGCTGCTGTGATGGCGCGATTGCTCTTCGGAGTGATTCGCCAGCGCGCCGCCGACCCGCGCGACTTCATCGCGCATTTCCCGCGGCAGAGGCCAATCGGGCATGGGCGCGACCCGCGCTTGGAGAACAGCCTTCTTGAGCAAATCGATGCCCCGGCGCTTGTGGCCGACGACGGGGACGACCGGCACGCCAAGCTGCTTCTCCAGACGCTCCGGCGAGATGTTCAGTCCGCGGCGCTGGGCGATATCCATCATGTTCAGAACGACCACCAGCGGCCGGCCGAGTTCGATCAACTGGCTGACGAGATACAAATTGCGCTGTAGATTGCTGGCATCAACGACGACGATAACAGCGTCGGGCGGCGGCAAATCCGACCGCACGCCGCGCAGAACTTCCATCGCGAGCTGTTCATCCGGCGAGCGGCTGATGAGGCTGTACGTGCCGGGAAGATCGATGATGTTGGCGATGGCGCCGCTGGGAAGCCGGCAACGGCCGGTCTTTTTTTCAACCGTGACGCCGGGATAGTTGGCGACTTTCTGGCGGAGCCCGGTGAGGGCATTGAAGATCGTGGTCTTTCCACTATTGGGATTGCCCGCCAGGGCAACGGTCATTATCCGGGCAGCGGATTTGGGCGGGTCATCGACTTTACGGCAGGAAGGCATTGCTAAGGCACTTTATTCTGTGGTGATGGTCACGTGCCGAGCCTGTTCGTTACGGAGCGACAAATGGTAGCCGCGAAGGCGGAACTCGATGGGATCGCCCAAAGGGGCGCGGCGGATGACCTCAACCTGAACGCCGTTGCAGAATCCCAATTCCAACAACCGGCGGCGAAGGTCGTGATCGCCACCGACGGACACCACGCACCCTTTGCAGCCGATGCCCAACTGGCTCAAACGGCGGGAGCCGGGGGCTGGGCGATGATCGCGGGCGTTGTTGGTGCAGGCCTTCTCCATGATTGCGGCTCCGGTTATCCTTTCGAACGTTCCGGTAAGTTAAATATTAGCTAATTGAGAATGAGTTTCAAGAGCGATTCCATCTGGTTTTACACTTTTATATTATCGGCAATTTGCAACGCCATATCCACAAATATCTTATAGCGCCTTTAGCCACGCCGTCGCATATGTTTCTGGCGCTGGCAATCTCGTTCGGAACCGCGATCGCCCTGGTTGTGCCCCCCTACCAAATTCCCGATGAACAGGACCATTTTCTGCACACGTACCAGATTTCCGAAGGCCATTTTACGGCAAAATGGGAGAAGAATCTCGGTAGAGGCGAATTACCCCTAAGCATTTACCAAACCACCGAGCCATTCGCGGCGGTGCGATACAACACTGCAACGACTTCTCTTTCGGCTATTTGCCGGGTCTTGCGAGTTCCCCTTCAGCCGCAGGTGCGCGCCAACTATGTTCTGGAGACGGCGCATTACTCGCCGCTGCCCTATCTGCCGCAGGCGATCGGTGTTGGAATCGGCCGCGTTTTCTGCTGGCCGCCTCTGGTCCTCTTGTATCTGGGCCGGCTCGCCAATGTTTGGGCATGGACCGGTTTAGGATATCTGGCGTTGCGGATCGCCCCCGGATTCGACCGACCATTAATGCTGCTCATGCTCATGCCCATGTCACTGTTCATGGCCGCGTCCGTCTCGCCCGACGCAATCATTAATGCCCTGGCATTTCTGGTGGTGGCTCTGGGATTTGCGGCCACAGTAAAAAAGCAAGACGAGGAGGATTCCTTCATCGGGTGGCCTTGGGTAGCCGCATTCATCGTCTGTTCCGCCGCTCTCTCCCAGGCCAAAGCAGCCTATTTGCCGCTGGCGGGATTCATTTTTTTTGTCCCGGTAGCGCGGTTAGGCGGCCCGAAGCGATTCGCGATGATTCTTCTCATTTTGGCATTCGCAAATGTCGTGCCTCTGCTTTTGTGGTCGCGTCAAACGCCGGGCCTGGACACTGTCACCTATATGGATAATCCCTTTGTCTCCGCTCGCCGGCAATTAGAGTTTCTGCTTGGACATCCCAAAACGCTGTTGACTCTTCCGTTCTTCTCGGCCCAGCGGGATGGCTTTGCCGTCGTTCTTTCCCTGGTGGGCAGACTGGGATGGTACAACGTTCAAGTATCTCCCGTCTTCGTTTTCGTCTATTTGGCGGCGTTGGTGTTCGCGTGTCGAGCGGGCATTGATGATCCGCAGTTTTCCAAAGTCTGGCGAGTGATCGCCGTGACCGCGGTTGTGATCGCGGCGAGCATCGAAACGCTGTTGCTGCTCATCTACCTGATTTGGACCTCCGTTGGCGGCTTGTGCGTTGACGGGCTACAGGGTCGCTATTTCATTCCCATCGCCGCCGCGATGCTGCTGCTGGTCAGTGCGTTGTGGCGAGCGTTGCCGGCACAATATCAGTCGCACAGAAGCCCATCCTGGCGAGACCTCATCACGGTTCTGTTGGCGCTGGCATCATGCGTTTACACCCTCACCATCATTTACCTTCATTACTATGTGTCGTTCGGCGTGGGATTCATCTGACGTCAGAACTGCTCCAGGAAGCGCACATCGTTTTCCACGAACAGGCGAATGTTGTTGATGCCGTACTTTCGCATGGCGATGCGCTCGATGCCGAATCCGAAGGCCCAGCCGGTGAATTGCTCGGGATCGACCCCGACGGCCTTGAAGACGTTGGGATGAACCATGCCGCACCCGCCGAGTTCCACCCAGCGGCTCTTGCCTCCGGGCAGATCGAACCACACGTCCACCTCCGCCGACGGCTCGGTGAACGGAAAGAAGCTGGGCCGGAAACGAATTTTGGCTTCCACGCCGAAATAGGCGTGGGCGAATTGGAGGATCGTGCTTTTGAGATCGACCATGGTGACGTTTCGATCGACGACGAGCGCTTCGAGCTGGTGGAACATCGAGAGGTGCGTATCGTCGTGGGTGTCGGGCCGATAGACGCGCCCGGGGATGACCACGCGAATGGGCGGCTTCTGCTTTTCCATGACGCGGATCTGAACCGTACTGGTCTGCGTGCGCAGGAGCATGAGCGGTTCCTGCGGGCCGAGATCCAGCGCGGTGGATGGGCCTTCGCCGGTTTCGGCGGCCAGATAAAAGTTGTCCAGCGGATCGCGAGCCGAATGACTCTGAGGGATATTCAGCGCGATGAAGTTGTGAAACTCGTCCTCCACCTCTGGACCGGACGCCAGCGAAAATCCCATCCGGCCGAAAAGCTCCGTCAATTCATTGGTAACCTTCGTGAGGACGTGGCGGTTGCCGATTTGAGGCTGCAGACCCGGCTCCGTGACATCGGCCGCATCGCTCCCGCCATCCACCGCCGAAAACGCCGCCCTGCGGGCCTCGAACGCGCCGGTAACACGGTCCTTGAGCGAATTGATCTGCTGGCCCACGAGCGGCTTCTGATCCTTCGGCGTCTGGCCGAGCAGGCTCACCAGACCCTTGATGCTGCCCTTGGCGCCGAGGTATTTGATGCGGAACTGCTCGAGTTGTGCAATCGTGGCAACGGCGGCCAATTCTTCGTCGGCCTGTTTGGAGATAGCCTCGATCCGCTCGGTAACATCCGCCATGAAATTCTCCGCCGCCGGATACGTCCTATGAATGGTTTGAATCCGCGGCTTGAGGTCTTTACATTGATTGTGCGCAGGGGTCAAGGCTGGCAAGCATCGGAGCGATTCCATGGACCTTTCAAAACTGCCGAAGCTATCGAACACGCGGGAGACCCCGCAAGTGGCGGGCGCTCCCGAGACCATCGAGTCATCGTCCTCTGAACGCCCTGCCGTAGCGCCGCCGTCGATCGGTTTGGCCGAAGCGTGGATCAGTATCGCTCTGGGTTTGCTGCTGCTGTTTGTCTTTCCCAACACGATGCGATACCTGCATTCGCCGGCCGGATTTCAGCAGGACAATCCGGTGACCGATGCGCAAGGCAACACGATTCCCTACCTGAAAAGCATTTTCTTCTGGACCGATCTGGGTGTTTCTGTTTTCGCCATGGCGCTCATTCTGGAAGGGGTTATTCTTGCCGCCGCGAGAAAAGTTGTGCCGCTGGCGTTCGCCTTCTGCGTAACAGCGACGGCGGCGGTTTTTAACGCGGTTGTGATCGTTCACGCTTATTCGGTGATCGGCTTTCCCGTGGTGTGCGGAGTCGGGGTCGCCGTGCTGGTGTATATGGCAATGACCCAATGGCGACTCATCCGGGTGCTGCGTCAATAAAATAACCCCGGACGCGGGGAGGTGCATCCGGGGCTCAGGGGAGGGAAAGACTAGGTCTCGCGCCAAATATCGCGTTCTTTCCGACATAGGAATGCGCACCGACGCAAAAAGTTAACCGAAATGAGCAAATATTTTTGGGGGAAGATAGGGGACTTGCGCCGTTATCCGAGGGACCAGCGAACGGTCCACTGCCGACGTCCGAATGGATCGACCTGGCCGGCGGAACCGTCTTGGATGGAACGGTCGATCTCATCGTAGCGGCCGGTGGTGGGCTCGATCGCAAAATGGCGGTTGCCGGCCCAGCCGCCAGTGTTGACCCACAGCCCCCAATACGCGGGCATACCATCAACCGATTCATATTCGACGCGCAGCGAGCGCTTTCGCATGGGGTAGGAAACGAGGAAAGCTGATTGGATCGAATCCGCTGAAAAGCTCTTCCAGCTTCGCTTGGACGGCAAGGACTCGAGATTGGAAAGATTCTCAGCCGGAGCGACCAGCGGCCACGTGTAATCCGCGTCGATCCGATTCCCGGTCGAGTCGTGGCTCAATCGAAAGCGGCCCTGCTCCACATTCAATTCCACCGGCTGAACCATGGACATCAGGCTGTGCAATGCCCAGACGAATCGGAATTCAAATGGGGCAAGGTTTGTCAGGCTGTACTCGGCGACGATGGCTGAATCCTGGAGATAGAGCTTGCGGGTGAGCCGGTATCCGAATCGCAGGCCGTGCCACACCGTGGTGATGCCATCCTTGGCGGGGACAGCGGTGGTCGTGGGGATTCCCCAAAGTTCCCCGTGATCCGGCACGGCGATGCCGCGGTACGGATGACGCGGATACGTGCTGGAAGCGACGGCCGGGAAGCATTCATCCCATCCGCCGTACCAATGGTCGCCGTAGGGGGCATCGTAATGAGGTGAATCCGGCAACTCGGCTGGATAATTAAAAAGCAGTTCGTAGTGATCGACCTTGTCAATGATGCTGGAAACCTTTCCGCCAATCTGCGGCCAGATTTCCATGCGAATGGCGCTGTTTTCAATCGTCACCGGATGCATGTCAGCTTCGTTTGCGCAGACACGTTACCCGGCAATGCGATAATTTGCACGGATTTAGAGCGGTTCTCCTTTTCCTGTAGCGTCAGCGTTGCTTCCAAACGGGTTGGGCGCTACCAAGAGCGACCACGCGGATCAATTACAAGTCACGCGAAGGAGCGATGACGACGCAAACGACCCGTTTGGACGCAACCCTTCGGGTCGCCGCCATTTGAGCCTCATGCGTCGTTATTCCTCCTCTGCGTATCGTTCAGTCAGATACGTCGTTTAGAGGTCGCTCAACGCCACGCGCAACACCTGAATCTTGCTTTTATCGCGCGAGACAATCACGTAAAGGCGCCCGTCATGAACGATGCTGTGTGGATACGCCGGGTAGCCGTATTCGTCGCTCTCGCGAGGCATGTCGCGGTGCGCTTCAGCAAGGATGAAATGCTGGTCGAAGCGCACGCCATCCCGCGACAATGAAAGCACCAGCGGCGTGCGGCGCCACAGCGGGTTGCCGACGTAATAAAACCGCCCGTCTGGCAACCGGCCAAAATGAAATTTCGAATATGCATCGCTAAATTCGGTGGGAGCCGGAGCCGACCACGTTAGACCGTTGTCGCGACTTTCCGTAAGCCATAGCCGATGCGGTATTTGCGAGGTCCCGTTGCGCAAGAGCATGTGAATCACGCCGTCATCAGTCTGGTAAAACGCGCCTTCGCAGGGGTCTCCTTGCAGGGTTTGGGCCGTCTGCGAGTCGATGCCCGCCATGTGCCATCCGCCCAGGCCCGAGGGGTCGTCCGACCACGGATATGATGTGTTTGCGCAGATGATCAACCGTCCCGATGAAGTGGGTTGCGGACCGTGATTGGGGCACAGAGGTATGCCGATGTCATGCGGCGGGCTCCAAGTCTGTCCATCGGTCGTCGTTAGAGTTTCTACCAGCCGGTTTTCCTTGTGCGGTCCGAAGCTCGCGACGTAGGCCACCAGCGTGCCACCGTATGGGTAAAGACCTACGGCGGTCAAAACCTGCTCGACACCCGCCGCGTCCTTCACGGTGTCAACCAGCGGGCGCGGCTGGGTCCAATGCGTGAAGTCCTCCGCCGTGGAAATCAACACGCGCTGACCCGGCCGGTCCTCGGTCTCTCTGCCATTGGACCAGATCGCATAGAACCGGCCCTTGAAAAAGCCCAGGTGCGGGTGATGCGAATACCTCCACTCGGTCCCCGGACGGGAGAGAAAAACGCTCTCCACCTTCGGCCGCCGCACGCCCGGCAGCGCAACTGGTTTGCCGTCCTCCCATTCCGCGCCGTTTGTGATGGAACTCGGCATAGTCGTTGAAGCCGGCGGGCCGGGGTGAAGCGCGACCTCCAAAGCAGGATCGCGGCCGGCCAGAAAATCATTGACCGAATAAGGCACCAGGATGTCGGGATCGAGTGAGAGCGGATCGGCATCGCGAATCTGGCGGACATATTCCGTCGAGTATTGCACCTGCAGCTTTGAGTTCGGCAGCGTAAAGGTACTAGCCTGACCATAATGGTTGGGTTTATTGCCGGCAGGTTCACCAACCAGGATGGCGTTAAGATGCTTGCGGAAATTCATCGCCGTGTCCATCGCGGCGGAAAACGTGCGCCCGGCGATGAGAACGTAGAGATCTCCCTTGGCATTGAGCGCGGGTCGCGACTTCAAACCGTCCACGAGGGGATCCACGATTCGTGTAATGCCGCCGCCGTTGAAACGCAGGTCCAACACGACGCGCTGGACCGGGTGGGCGTCGGCAAAGGCGAATAGTTTGTTTGCAAAATCCTCGAAGGGATTGCCCGGCGCATCTGCGCATCTGTTGTATTGAATATAGAGCGTATCCGTTTCCGGCAGGTATTCATCCCAGTAGAAAGCGCGGGGGTGTTTGCGGCACAATTCCTTCGGAATGTGCAGGGCCTCGGCGGCAGTCATCCAGTTCCGTCCGGCCTTGGCGGAACCTTCCGACGCAATTTCCAGGGTAAATTCCCCCCCACCCGCTTCGGCGCAGGTCAAACGCAATCGGCCTGTGGGGTCGGAGATTTTTTCGTGTTGCATCAATTCCACCAACGTCATGTATCGCGGACTCTCGACATGCAGATGGGCGTCATTCTCGTGGGCGATGTAAGGAGCGACCGCCGCTTCAACTTGTTCAGGTGTTTTCGATCCAATCCGCACCACGCGACTGCCGATCGCCCTTTGATACTCCGAAGCCGCAGCCACAACGGCCAGCCCGTCGGAAAACCACTGCAATTGAACTGGATAAGAATGGAGTGCCATCGTTTCGGTGGCGGACCCGAAGTGGACCTCCGTGTGCGCCACACCCAGGCTTGCCACGATGCGCATGAGTTCAAAGACAATCTCCGGATCCGAAAGTTGTGGAGCTTGACGCTGCAATTCCGCGACTTCGCGCTCAAACCGGTCTTGGGGCATGAGCATGTAGAAGTCTTTTTGCCTGACCGGAAGTTCCCTGGCGAAATAGTCGAGGTCTTCCTGCCAGCGGCTGGGGCGCGTGGCCGGGCTATTTGCCGCCGCGGCTGTGGTCTCGGCCGCCGCTGCGGCCGCTTTCGCTGCTGCCGCCTCATCCGCCTGTGCCTTGGCCAAGCGAGCTTCTGCCAGCTTGAGTTGGGCGCTCGCCTCCGCATCGGACTTCGTTGCATCTGTAACCGCGACATCCGAGGCCAAGGCATTTTCCTGCAGACGATCGAGGCGAATCCTGGCCTTTAACATGTCCGTTGCTGCGGTTGCGCGTGCATCCACCGAATCGGCCCCATCCAGTTCTTTCTGTGCATCCGCGACCGCGGCTTCGCCCTGCTGATACTCCAGCGTCTGGGAGAAACGATGAAGTGCGGCGGCGCGGGCGCGGTCGAGTGCCTCGCGAGCCAACGCGGATTTCGCTCGCAATCGGTCGATTTCATCCTGCAACTGCTGAGTGGGCTGGGTTGTTGGCTCGCCGGCTGAGGCGGGCTGTGTCGATGGCGTAGTCGCGGTCACGTGGGAATCGGGTTTGTCTTGGGCAAAACTTGTCACCGCCAATGTCAGCGCCAGCGCGATTGGAATCGCCATGTTCATCGGAATGCCCTTTCATGTGTGCCGCCGAATCAACCTCGCATCGCCTTCTCGATTGAGGACATGGACAGTTTGATCTCCGCGGCGTTTTGTTTAGATTTTTTGTCGGAGGGAACGTCATCACCCCCATGGACCAAGCCACCTTAGGGACGCGCTTCGTCAGCAGTAATGTGCGCTGGTTACTCACGTTTGCCGAACCCTCACCGGGTATGCATATATAGAAAGAGTGTTCGTCGCCGCGGTCAATCGGGAACAAGGCCTAATTCAACATGGGTGAAATCGCCTAGACGAAAGATCCCCATCACGAACCGAAAATGCCGGGAGGCTCAACGAGCGACAAAGTTCGTCACCGGGTTCCAAAACGCATCGCATTTCCGCGCAAACGCAGAAGAGAAACTATGAAATCCGGGTCTCCCGGTGAAACCACCACGTCGTCAGCCTGTGCAACTTGCTTGCTAATCGCGGCGAAGTATCGGCTAGGGCTGAGTTGAGGGCGACGGCTGGGTAGCCGGCGGCGAGTTTTCTTCAGCGGGCAGACGCACCGTGGGAAGAAGTTGTGGGGCTGATCCCGGCGTGGAAGCCGCCGCCGATGTGGATTGAATCACGATCACGGTGTTCACGGGCTGCAAAATCTGCGAGTTGTCCGAAATCGCCGCGGCGCTATTGGCAACGAATATCCCATTGGCGCCCGCTGAAGGGCGGTTGCCGCCCGAAGCGACCAGAGGCTGCGCGACGGATGATTCATTAGCCGGCAAGGTGGTCGGCGCGGCCAGATCCCCACCTGAATTGACGGCCTCGGACGGCCCCGTGGCCGGCAAAGCCGCGGAGCCCAAATGAATCGAATCGGCGTCTTTCAGACTCATTGCCACGGAGGGTTGGGTCGTCGCCAGAGCGCCTGCCGGCTGCAGGAAAACCTGAACCTCGGCGCCGTTTTGCTGGACGGCCAACGATTGCCGCAGCACATCGGTCCGTTGGGGCGTCAGACCCTTGGCGACATACACGTCACTGGCTGGTTGCGTCGTGGGGGCGCCTGACTCCCGATCCCAATTAAATTTGCCATCGGCGCTAGCCGACATCTGCCCGGCGACCTTGGCGCTCGGAAGGGTCGCGGGGATCGATTTTGTCTCGACATTGACCGGCACCTTTTTCCAGGAGATGCCGCTGCTGTCATTAAGAAACTGCGTGACCTGGGCATTGGTGGCCGGGAGATCCGTGCTGCTCACAACCATCAGAACGGGCGAGGACGCATTAGCCCCGACGATGTCAATTCCGGAATTCAGCAACCGCTGGCGGATGGCCTCCACATTGAACTGGGCGGTGACGACGGCTGGTTGCTGTTGGGACGCCGTTGACGGCCGACTAGCCGCCGGGCCGGCCGGAGCAATAAGAGGCGATCCTGGCTCAATCTGGCGAGTGTCCGTTGAGATATTCGCGGCCAATGATTCCCGCGTCGTTGGGACGGACGGCGAGGTCATCAGATAGGCCGGTGGGGCTACGGAAAGCTTTGCTGCCACGCCCTCGGTAAACACCGCGGGCTTCATCGTGGGGCCGAGCGCCTTGTAAAGAACCAGGCAAAGCGAGGCGCACAGAAGAAATACCGCGGCAATGGCAAACACTTGCGGCCAACGATTACCACGGGCGCTCTGCTGAGGGGTGTCCCCGGTGTCACCCAGCAACATGGAGCGTTCGACCTTGCCGCGAAGCGATTCACCAAGCTCCATCGGCGCCTTGACGCGCGGCAACCCGCGCACAAGCTCGCGCATCGCAGTCAATTCCTGAATCAGCTTCCGATGCTGGGGATGATCCTGAAGGTGCTTTTCGATCTGGGCGCGGCCTGCTGCGTCGAGGTCCCCCTCGATATAGGCACACAACATGGCTTCGATGTTTTCCATGGCGCTATTTGGGCTTGGTCTTGTCGGACAGATACGGGGCCAATTCGTCGCGCAAGGCAAGTCTGGCCCGGAAAAGCCGGCTTTTCAGAGTTCCGAGCGGCAGGCCCAGCACGTCGGCCATTTGCTGATAGTCGAATCCTTCCACATCTCGCATAACCAACACCGCGCGATATTCTGCGTCGAGCCGGCTCAAGGCATCCAGCACCATCTGGTGCCGTTCGCGCCGTTCCGCCACCTGCGGCGGCTGCTCGTCGGTGTTCGAGGCGACGCGGTCCACAAGGGCAGCGGCCTGATCGTCATATTGGGGCATGCCGTTTCCGCCCCGTGACGTGCCATCCAGCGAGAATGTGCGGGCTCGCTGGGAGCGGCGCAGGCTGCTGATCGCCAGGTTCATGCCGATGCGGAAAATCCAGGTGTAGGGCGAGGATTCACCGCGGAACGTTTCGATCTTTTCCAGCCCGCGCGTAAAGGCTTCCTGAGTCAACTCGCGCGCTTCTTCGGTTTCGCCCAGCATCCTGAGCAGGGCATTGAAAAGGCGATCCTGATAGAGCAGAACGACTTGACCATAAGCCGAGCGGTCGCCGGCACGGGCCTTGAGGAACAGAGCGGTCTCCCGGTCGCGACCGCGGGCCGCACCCTGAGCTTCGCTTTTGGGGGGAAGCTCGGCCTCGTATTGCGCGCCGCTCAAGCTCGACATTAGGTTGGATGCAGGAAGGTCCAAAAAGTTCCCTGAAATCAGGCTGGGAACCGGTTGCAGCCCCGGTCATCCATGACCGGAAATATCGGGTGCTCATCATGCCATTGGAAGAAGGCGTAGTCAACCGCGATGGAGGGGCATTTGAACGATGTTTAGCCGCCGCGGCCTCGCGGCGGTATGATCCCATTCACCCTCTATCCCCATGGCCACCGAGACTTTTTCCGATTTTCTAAAACTGCTGGAACGCGAGGGGGAATTGGCGCGCGTTTCCGCCCGGGTCGATCCTAAACTGGAGATTGCGGCAATCTGTGATCGGGTCTGCAAAATGCCGGCCCCGCACGGGCATCAGGAACCGGATCGGTCCCCGGCGGCGGCGCTGGGGGGCAAGGCATTGCTGTTCGAGAACGTTTCGGGATCGGAAATTCCCGTCGCGATCAATACTTTCGGATCGTATTGGCGGGTGAACCAGGCGCTGGGAACGCAAACGCTCGCCGAATTGGCCGAAAGAGTGCAGGCCCTGGTCAAGCCGGAGATGCCAACCACCCTACTCGAAAAGATGAAGAAGTTGCCGGACTTGCTGAAGCTGGGAAGTTTTCCTCCCAAATCGGTCCGCAGCGGGATATGCCAGCAGGTGGTACTCGAGGGCGAGAAGGCGGATTTGAATCGGCTTCCGCTTATCCAATGCTGGCCGCTGGACGGCGATCTGGATAGCGGGCAAGTGGCTGACTCGGCGGCGAGCGCGACCGCGGCCGAGCGCGGAAGCGGACGATACATCACCCTGGGCGGAATTTTTACGCAGGATCCCGAGAGCGGCGATCGCAACATCGGGATGTACCGCGTCCAGCAATTCGGTCCCAGAAAATGCGCGATGCACTGGCACATGCATCACGATGGAGCGCGGCACTTTCGGATGTATCAGAAGCGGGGAGAGAAAATGCCGCTGGCGGTCGTTCTGGGCGGCGAAAGCGTGCTGCCCTACGCGGCAACGGCCCCCCTGCCGCCGGGCATCGAGGAACTGCTCTTCGCTGGATTCTTAAATGACCGCGGAATCGAGCTGGTCCCTTGCCGAACGATTCCGCTTGAAGTGCCCGCCAACGCTGAAATCGTGATCGAGGGATACGTCGATCCGCGGGAGAAATTGCTGGAGGGCCCCTTCGGCGACCACACCGGATTTTACAGCCTGGCGGATTGGTATCCGGCTTTTTACCTGACGGCGATCACCCATCGGAAAAACCCAATCTATCCGACGACGATCGTCGGCAAGCCGCCGATGGAGGATTATTTCCTGGGCAAAGCGACGGAGCGGATTTTTCTTCCGCTGCTGCGGATGATGGTGCCGGACATCGTGGATTACAGCCTGCCGATCAGCGGCGTTTTCCACAATTGCGCCTTCATCAAGATTCACAAGGAATATCCGTACCACGCGCGGCGGGTGATGCACGCGATCTGGGGCGCGGGGCAGATGTCGTTTACCAAATTCATCATCGTGGTGGATGAGCACGTGAACGTCCATGATGAGCAGGACGTGCTGTTTCATCTGTTTTCAAACTGTGATCCCCAGCGAGACAGTGAAATCGTTCATGGGCCGGTGGACATTCTCGATCATGCCAGCCCCGAACACGGCGCGGGAAGCAAGATAGGCTTTGACGCGACGGCGAAATGGCCCGGCGAGGGAAAGGTGCGGAAATGGCCCACGGAACTGGAGATGGATCAGAAGACGAAGGAGCTGATTGAGCGGCGGTGGAGCGAGTATCGGATTTGAATTCCGTCATGACTGCCTGACTGCCCGGCGGCCACGACGTCATCTTGTGGAAAGTCAGCCTGCGACGTAGCCTGCCAAGCCTTGGCGGTTGATTCTCAAGGGCCGAGCATGTCAATCGAGGTTTCCTGCGAGTGCGGCAAACGCTTCAGCGTCGGCGACCAATACGCCGGCAAGCGGGGACGTTGCAAAGCCTGCGGACGGGTGGTGACGGTTCCGGCGGCCGAACCGCCTGAGTACACGCATGAGCTTGCGGACGATCCCATCCCCGAGGCAAAGGTTGCGGTTCCAACGGAATCGATGAATGCGAGGGGGCCTGCGTTGCCCGCGTATCCTTCTTTCCACAGGCGCAATCGTGGCCACGCCGATAAAGCCGCGCGCGTTTCAATCCACGTGAATCCCGTCATCGTCGTGCTCGTGCTCCTGGCCATCGGCATTCCGACTGGGATCTTTCTGGTCGAACAAGGCCCGGTGAAGGCCAGGAACCAATTGGAAAAGATCGAACCCACGGCCGAGGGGAACATCGCATCGCAGATCACGCGCGCTATTCAGCACGAGTACGCGAGATTCGCCTTCGGCGATGAAGATATGGGGATCTCGCGGCATAAGGCCTTGAATGTTGTATTTGAGGATCCCGTGATCGTGCTGCACCTGCCGGAATCCCTGCAAATTCAGGGACGCACAACTGAGGGAAATTACAAAGGCCAGTTTCACCCGCGGACCATGCGATTTGAGGCGGACGTTCCGATCACTGGCGGAATGCACAAGGTGGACGGCAGTGTTTCCGATGAGGATCAATCGCTGAATCTGGACGGCAAGAAGATCAACTGAAGGCTTTGTCAATTGCGGAAACGCAGGAGAGTGCCCCGATGATCCGTATCCGCGAAATCCTCGATCCCGATCTTCGCCGCCGCATTGTCGAGGCGCTGGCGGATCGCCGCGGATGTTCCGCGGCGGCCATCCCCGACTGGTTTGAACTGGACGATGCGGATTACGTCGATTTGCTGAACGATTTGAAAGCCGACGAGGAGAAGGTTGAGCCGGAGGATGATCCGCGGATGTGAACCGAAAATCTTTACGGGAGAAGTGAAACGCTTGAATGTCGACTTTTCCACGCTTGCGTTGTGAGTCGCTAACCGGATGATGCGAGCCTGAGCGTCGACGACTTGAGCGTGGCTGACGTGCAGACTATGCCAAGGATGGCCGGAGCCACTTGCAAGGCGCGAGAATCCAATGAATACCGAATATCGGAATCGAAGCCTGATTTGGCATGGAATGTTCCTGTTCTTACTCGGCCTATTGACGGGCTTCGTCGAGCAGCAATTCAAAAATGTGCGCATGGGGTTGGCGGCGCACTTGGAGGGCGTGATGAACGGCACCTTCCTGATTGCCCTGGGCGCTGTGTGGTCCGAGGTAAAACTGCCATCAACCAAAAAAGCGATGGCCTACTGGACCGCGCTTTACGGGACATATGTAAACTGGGTCATAACGACGTTGGCTGCGATCTTCGGAGCCTCCAGCCTTTCCCCTATTACAGGATCTGGGCGCAACGCGGGACCTTGGCAAGAAGGAATCGTGAAGTTCGGCTTCCAATCCGTTGGTATAGCGATCGTCGTCAGTTCAGTGCTTATACTCTGGGGTCTACGCCGCAAAGCGATATCGTAATCGTCGGTGGATTGGGAGATCAAAAGGGGACAGAGAACTAAAGGGGCATACAAGATTTCCGCGGATGTGAACGGAAGACATCTACGCGGTTTCGCGCTGCACTCTTTCGCGCAGCGCGGCATTCAGTTTGAGCGCGACGGGTCCACAGCGGGATTGGCCGATGTCGCGGTCGTTCCAGCGGGCAACCCACGAAATTTCGCGAGTGGTGCTGGTGATGAACAACTCGTCGGCCCGGAGGGCCTCCTCTTCGCTAAACGGGCGTTCGTCCACGGGCCATCCCAGCCTGGGGGCCAACTCCAGCAGAATCGCGCGCGTGATTCCGGGCAGGACTTTGCTGCCAACGGGGTGGGTTACGAGCCGCCGGCCGATCACCGCAAAGATGTTGCTGGAGGAACATTCGGTCACCCGGTCGTTTTCGATGAAGACGGCTTCGTCGGCCCCCGCGGCCAGCGCCTGATTCTTGGCCAGGACGTTGGGCAAGAGCGCGATGGATTTGATCCAGCAACGCTTCCAGCGTTCGTCGGGAACGGTAATGAGCTTTACGCCTTCGCTGGTCGCGAGGTCGGCCAGCGGCGGAAGCGCGCGGGCGTAAAACAGAAGCGTCGGTTTGGTTTGCGAAAACGCGTGACTGCGCGGGGCGCATCCGCGCGTCAGTTGGAGGTAAATCATCCCCTCGGAAACCGACGCCCGAGCCAGGAATTTTCCGATTTCGGTTGCAAGAGCCGGCAGCGCTATCGGCACGGCCAACAGAATGCCCGCGGCGGACTTTTGCAGGCGTTGTAAATGTGGGTCGAGGGCGAACGGCTTGCGGTTGTAGAGGCGGATGACCTCATACACGCCGTCGGCAAACTGGAAGCCACGGTCTTCGATTCCCACATGCGCATCGGCCAGGGGGACGATTTCGCCGTTGATCCAGGCCAGTTCAATCATGAAGCACCGCCGTCAGGAACGGTAACCCGATGACCGGCCTATCGCAACCCCGGCGCCATTGAGTTTTCCCAGTATCGACTAGAATATGCGTCATAGTCCTTTGTATTCTTTCGCGAGAAACCATGAGAAAACCTTTGCGCGCCGGGATTGTTGGATATGGTCGGATGGGTCGAGGCTTCGTCGCCGCAATGCAGCAGAGCGAACTTTGGGAAGTCGCGGCAATCTGCGACGTGTCGGCCGACCTGCGTGAGTTGGCCGGCAGATCGGCGCCGGGGGCGCACATTCTGTCGCAACCGGGCCGCATCTTTACGGACAGATCCATCGATGTGGTGGGCCTCTTTACGCTGGCCGACGCTCGGCCCGAGCAGATTTCTCTGGCGCTGCGTGCGAAAAAACATATCATCGCCGAAAAGCCTCTCGCGGCCGATGTCGCCACGGAGTGGCAACTCGTAAAGGAAATCGAGGCGAGCGATCGGCTGGTCGCGGTCAATTTATTCAACCGCAATGCGTGGTATCACAAGGATATACTCGCGTTCATCGCCGAAGGAGAAATCGGCGATCTGGCGATCGTCCGCGTTTGCCACATGACTCCCGGGCACATGCCAACTGAGGGCCACGAGCCGGAGGGCCCGCCGTTTCACGATTGCGGCATGCATTACGTCGACGTCGCCCGCTGGTATGCCCAAAGCGAATACGAAAAATGGCATGCCCAGGGAATTCGAATGTGGGATCACAAGGATCCGTGGTGGGTGAATGCCCACGGCCACTTCGCAAACGGCGTTGTATTCGACATCACGCAGGGATTTGTTTACGGGCATCTGGCGATCGAGAAGACGCATAACTGCTATCTGGACGCCACCGGGACGAAAGGGATTTGTCGAATGCGGCACAATTTTATCGATGCCACGATTGAAATGCACGGCGTCCACGCCACGGTCAAGAAGACGGGGCTGTTCAACGACAAGAAGCTGGATGTTATGGTCGAAGCGTTTGCGCGATCGGTGTCCGCGGGGAAGAATTTGGGGATGCCGTCGGCACGCGATAGCGTCATTGCCTCCGAAGTCTCGTGGGCAATGCTGCATGACGCTGTTGCGAACGGGTCGCCCGTGAAGGGGACCAAGCGGGAGATGCAGCAGATTCTACAGCATCGCCGGACATTGAGATCGGGATATGGCCTGCCTTCCCGGCAACAGGGATGTCCCGAGGATGCAATTCCCGCAGGGCAGCCGCCGCTGGCGTGCGGCGAGGAATTGTGCGGCCTTCAAGAAGCGAAAGCGCGGGCGGCGGCGCGGGAATCATCCGAGCCAAGGCAGCTGTAAAACTTTTGCCAATTCTCAATAAAGCGCGCCGCGGAGAATCGCTCGCTCGCCTCGGCGCGGGCTGACTCGGCGATGCTGCGCTTCAGCGAAGGATCAGCTTGCAGGTCCAGGACGCGTTGGGCCAGCCGGCGAGGGCTGCTGCTCGGTTCAATCAAGGCCGTCACGTTATCTTTCAGGAATTCATCCGAAGCCGCGGTTTTCGCCGCGACAATGGGAAGTCCGCCAGCCATGCAAATAAACAGTGGAAGCACCGGCGCCAAGGCCTCGGCGGAAACGATGGCGGCGCTGGCGGCGTGGATGATTTGCTCGAAATCAAGGGCTCGATGAAGTCGTTTCTCCGCCTGAATCAAAAGATGATCCTGCCGACCCGTCCGCGTAAAGCGGTCCAAGGACCGAACGCATGGTCCGCGACCCCAGGTTAGCAAGCGGTAGCGCTCGTCCATAAAATTCAAAATCGCTGCGGACCAGATTGAAGACCGATGGGCCGCCTCACTGGTGGATTCGCCGGGCGCGAGCAAAACCACATCGGATTCAGCCAGGCCCAAATCGGCGCGCATGTTGGCATCCGGGTCGCACAGCCGATCGAGATCGACGCCGGGGTGAATGACGTGGCATTGGTCGCCGGCCATTCCGCGCTCGATGAAGGCATCTCGCAGTGTTGCCGTGGGGAAGACGATTTCGACGCGACGGCGGCGCAGAATGAGATTGATCCAGGGGAGCCAGGTGCGGCTCACCGGAGCTTGCGGACTGAAGATGATGCGGGAGGAAGGCGACGCGGCCGCGGCGATAAGCTCTGCGGGTCCCCACGCGTGGACGAAGCGCGCACGCGGTCCGCGCGACGACCGCATCGCGACGATCGCCTGCGGCAAATTGGCGAAATCGCCGCCGGGTCCGATGCTCATGGCGACTTTTGAAACGCCGTTGTTCGAGACTTTCGACAGCATTTCGACGGAGCGTTGCGTCTGAAAGTCACCATGGGCCGGGTAGAGGTGCAAAACGCCAAACATGTTCATGAGTAACGGTAGCGGAAACCGTGCGGGGTGCAACGATTGGCGGCGGGCGTTCATTTCTCACGGCTGTTCAGGATGAAGGTAACAGGACCATCGTTGACAAGGGCGATCTGCATGTCCGCACCGAACCGGCCAATTTCGGCATTCACCCCCAATGCCCGAACAGCCGCGACGAGTTGGTCGAACTTTTCACGGCCGGCCGCCTGATCGGCCGCGCCGGCCAGGGACGGACGCCTTCCCTTGCGCGCGTCGGCGGCGAGGGTGAAATTGCTGATCAGCAAAATCGAACCACCGATCTCCTTTACGTCGCGATCGAAGTTGCGCTCGCCGCCCGCGAAAATCCGCAGGCTGGCCAGTTTACGCGCCGTCCAAGCCACATCCTCGGCCAAATCGGCGGCCTGAACCGCGGCCAGGACGAGCATTCCCTGGCCAATCTGTCCAACGATTTGGCCATCGACGGTGGCGCTCGCCTGACTCACGCGTTGGATCACGCAGATCATGCCGAACAAAGCTCCGTGCGCGTGGCGGCGATGGAAAGCATCGTTCCGAAAGTTCGCGTCGGCGTGACGCGATCAATTCGGACATCGACGAGATCGCCGGTTTCGACTGTTTCGCTCTCAAAATGCACATCGAAGTACCGCTGGCAACGGCCGTGGCGGACGCTCGCGAACGCCGGGGGCCGCGCGGCATCCCGTTCAACGAGCAATTGAACGGGTTGCCCGATGAACGTCGATCGAAACGCCAGACTGAATTCAATTTCGCGGCGACGAAGCAAATCGATGCGCCGGCCAACAATCGGTCCCCTGACGAAATCGCGTTCCCAGCGCGCGGCTGCGGTGCCCGGCCTGGGCGAAAAAGGAAAAACATGCATGTGAATGAAGCGGGCGCGGTCGACGACTTCGAGCGTCTGCTGAAAATCGGCGTCCGTTTCGCCCGGGAAACCAACGATGATGTCGGTCGTCAGGGCCGGTCGATCGAATGCCAGATCAATGCGATCCAGAAGGCGAAGAAAATCATCGCGTGTGTATTGGCGGTTCATTTTCCGCAGAATGGCGCTGGAGCCGCTTTGCAGCGGCAGGTGGAAATGCGGAACAACCTGCGCCTGCGATCGAAGCACTTGGAGCAAGTCGTCATCGAGATCGCCGGGCTCGAGGCTGGAGAGGCGAAGGCGGCGAAGTCCCGGGACGCCGGCGCACAGCGTTTCGATAATTCGGGCCAGGGGGTTGCCGGCGGCTTTTGATTGCCGGCGACGAAGGGCAGTCTTCTGGCCATAGGCGCTGAGAAAGATGCCGGTGAGGATGAGCTCGATATGCCCGGCGGCCACGAGCTGGCGCGCCTCTTTGAGCAGCTCATCCGGCGGTTTGCTCCAGAGCGATGTCCTAAGTCGTGGAATAATGCAGTAAGTGCAACGGGCATCGCAGCCGTCTTGGATTTTAAGGAACGCTCGCTGATGTTGTGCTTGGCGCTCGCCCAGAAGAGGCAAAGCATGGGCGCCAACCGAGCCGAGGCGGGGGGGCGTCGCGGCAGGCGCCGTCCCTTCGGACAAAAACTCCTTGAGGCGCTGGGAGATGTCGTCCTGATGGGTCAGTACCCGATCGACGCCGGGTAGCCGGCTGGCGGTTTCCCGGTCGCTCGTCGCCCAACAGCCCATGACGATGACGCGGGATTTGAGACCCCCCGGCGGATCCATCGCAACGGGCTGCCCCGCAACCGGCAGCTTAACGGCCTGCCGGACGGATTGGCGGCTTTTGCTGGCAGCCTCGACCGTAACGCTGCAGCTGTTGATGATCCTCAGTTGAGCCGCCTGGGCATCGGATTCAACCCAGCCATAAGATCGCAAAAGCGTGGCAATTTGCTCGCTTTCGTACTGGTTGACCTTGCAGCCCAGAGTTTGGATGGAGAAAGTTCGCATGTAAAAACGGTCCGAACGGGTCGCCCAATGATCCCGGTCATCGCGGGAACTTCAAGGGGTGCTTGAACGTCTAATAAACAGCCGGTTCGTCCGTGACGCCAAAGGTTGTTGAACTCCTACGGAAAAGCGGTTACATCTTAGGCTCTATCTGGGCGGGTGAATGCGGACCCACGAAGTTTGCCAGAGACAACCTAAGGTCAAGCGGCGGGTCAACAGTCGGTCCGTCGCCCTTCCGGAACGATCGTTAGCACAGGAGTAGGTATGGCCATCGCCCGTTTTGCCTGGGGCATCGACATCGGTAACCGCGCCCTGAAGGCAATCAAGCTCGTCCGTGGGGACAGCGGGCTTCGCATCGATGATTTCGAGGTCATCGAGCATGAGAACGTCCTGTCGAACGCGGGCGACAACAAGGAAGCGCTGATCCAATCCGCCCTGGCGAATTTTATCCAGAGACATGCAACCAAAGGGGGCGTGGCGGCCATCAGCGTCAGCGGGGTTTCCAGCTTCGCGCGGTTCATCAAGCTGCCGCCGGTCGAACCCAAGAAAATTCCAGAAATCGTCCGATTCGAGGCCATTCAGCAAATTCCCTTCCCTCTGGACGACGTGGAGTGGAACTATCAGCTTTTTCAATCCCCCGAATCTCCCGACGTGGAGGTGGGCATCTTCGCGATGCGCCGGGAGCTGATCAACGCGCACATCAAGCACTTCACGGATGTGGACCTGAATGTTCAGGTCGTGCAGATGAATCCGCTGGCGGTTTACAACGCGATGTATTACGACAACCGCCTTCAGGGCACGACGATGCTCATCGACCTGGGGGCGGAGAATACCGACCTGATCATCGCGGACGGGGAAACGATCTGGCTGCGATCGATTCCAATCGGCGGGAACAATTTCACGGAAGTCCTGGTTAAGAGCTTCAAGCTGCCGTTCAACAAGGCCGAGGACCTGAAGCGGAACGCGAACACGAGCAAGTACGCCCGCCAGATCTTCCAGGCGATGAGGCCGGTTTTTGCCGATCTGGTTGCCGAAATTCAGCGAAGCATTGGGTTCTATTCGTCGGTCCACCGCGAATCGCGCATCAAAAAGGTGCTGGCGCTGGGGGGCACGTTCCGTTTGGCGGGGCTGCAGAAGTACCTTCAGCAAAACCTGCAACTGGAGGTGGAAAAGCTAAACGAATTGGCCGCCGGCGCGCCCGCTGACGCCAAGCTGGCCGCGACCTTCAATCAGAACCTCCTGTCGCTGGTCAGCGCGTACGGCCTGGCGATTCAGGCGTTGGGCCAGAGCAAGATCACCAGCAGTCTGCTCCCGATGAAGATTCGCCGCGCGAAAATGTGGAGGGACAAGACGAAGTGGTTCGGCGCCGCGGCTGCCATATTCGTGCTCGGCGCCAGCATGTCGCTATTGGGCTATTACCTGCGGGATTTGGAATTCAAAAACGCCGCCGACATCCGTGAAAGCCGCATAGAACCTGTCCTGAGGCAGGCGACGGATCTCAGCGCGGCGTGGAGGGACAAAGTCGAAGGCAACGGCAGCAGCGATCGCCTGACGATTCAGAACGTGCGGTCGATGCTCGACGGTCGCGGCCTGTGGATCGATTTGCTTGGCGAAATCTTTTCCGCGCTGCCCCCGGTGCCGGACGGGTATCCCACCGAGCAGTATCTCAAGGCCCATCCGAGGCCGATGCGGGAAATCATTCTCATCGATAAGATTGAATCGGCGTATTATGCCGACTTGCTGCTAGGCCTCGCCGGGGCGCCACCGGAACTTGGGATTGCGCCCGCGACGGCGGGTCAACCGGCGAGCGATCCGGCGATTCCCAGCGGTTCGCGCGGTTTTATCATCACGATCAGCATCACGACGCCGCACAAGGATGGCTTTTTGTATGCCCTGAACAGCTTCATTCCAAACCTGAAGAAATTCGATCGCGCGGCCATGGATAAATGGAATGCCGACAACCCGAAGAACCCGCGTAGCTTTTACATCGCCAAGGTATCGGCGCCGATGCAGCAAACACAGATCAAGAACGATGCGATTCGGATTCAGCAATTGACCGCTTCATACACCGATGCTCAGAACCTCCTTGGGGTGAAACCCGGAGATCAGACGCCGAGCGGCGTTCCCGGCTTCGGCGGTCCCCCATCCGGCGGTGTACCCTACGGCGGCCCGCCGGGAATGGGTAGATTTCAGCCGGGCGGATTTCCCGGGCGCGTTGGCGGTCCGCCAAATTACCCTTCTCCGAACTTCGGCGTCCAACCTGCGACGGGAGGCCCAGCGAACGTGGACAACAGTTTTTACGTCGATCGGCTGACACAGGAAGATCGTAGCCAAGACTGGGAATTGAAGGTGGAACTGGTTGTGGTGATCGATCCACCGCCGGCGCAGCCGACGCCGCCGACGCCGTAAAAAGCGGAGAAAACCATGGACGTGATCAAGAAAAATATTTTCAGCATCGTATTCGGGATCATCGCAATCCTGGCGGTGGCGGCTTTGTACTGGCCGATGAGCGGGATGTACGCCGCTCTGCTGGCGCAGCTCGACTCGCGCATCCAGGTCGACAGCAGCCTGGATAGTCTGGCCGGCGCACCGCGTTCGATGCCGCTGTTGTCGCCGGATCAGCCCAACGCCGATCCTTTGACGGTTTTTCCCACCCAGCCGGTGATCGATGCGGGAATCGCGGCCACCGGGCAAGTCAGCCAACAGGCGACAAACATGCTGCTGAGGGCAGTGGCCACGAATCAGCACGTACCGCTGCTGCCGGATGAACTCCCCAAACCGACGGACGCGATTCGTTATATGTTCGCCAAGCAGTACGATCAGGAAGTCACGAATTACCTCCGCTGGCAGAAGGTCCTCGACTCAACAGCGCCTCCGACGCCCGCCGAAGTTGAGGCCGAAAGGGACAAACTCCACGACGAAATCAACAAGGCCCGATTGGCCTATGACGCGCAGGGCAATCCAACGGCGGATTCACAAGCCGAAGCGCTGGCGGAATACGAGCTGGAGTCGGCGTCGGTCCAGCCCCGCATGGAATTGGAGCGGGCGCAGCAACATCGAGTCTATCTCTTGCCCAACACGCTTCCCGTGGACACAACCATCAAAGACGGCACATTTCCGCTGCCGGACAAGATTTGTGACGCGCAGGTCGTCATGTGGGTGCTGGACGACATCACCAGCGCGATCGCCCAGGCGAATGAACTTTATTCCGATCCGTCTTCGCCGGGCGGGCCGCCTCAGCACGACATCCTCCACGCCGCGGTAAAGAACATCGAGGGGATTGACCCTCCCTCTCCGATGATCGCGCAGGGCGGGGTCGATGCCGCCGCCGGTGTCAGCGCCGCCGCGCCGAAGGTCACGACGATTTCCCCCACTGGGCGAGTCTGCAACGGGTTGTATGACGTCCTGCGGTTCAAGATCCGGCTCGTGGTGGATGCCACCAAAGTTCCACAGATCTTGCGTCAATTGGAGGTCGGGCAGTTTATCACCGTGTTGAACGTGCAATTCAACGAAGTTGTCGATCCTGCCGTGGCAGCCTCAAGCCAGACGGGAGGTTTTCGCTACGGCGAGAAGCCGGTCGTCCGTGTCGAGATTGACTGCGAGGATTTGCTCATGCGGAAGTGGACCGACAATATCCTTCCCGACTCCAGGAAAAGTGGATTGGGTAAGGGCGCGTTGGGCACTGCGGGCACGGCGGATAACGGCGGCGGTCAGGCGCCGGGATCCGTTGGACCTCCCGGCGGATTTGGCGGACCTCCCGGCGGATTTGGCGGACCTCCCGGCGGCTTTGGTGGACCCCCGCGGTAGCAGCGTCGCGGATTTGTTATTCGGGTGACTTATGCAAAAGATTTTACGATTCCTCGAATCAAGCGTGGAATGGATCGCCTTGGTGATCGCCCTGGCCTTTTTGGGCTGGAGTGCGTTCTACTATCTGATCAGTGATCCCGTTTCGCGGCAGATGGAGGGCCATGCGGTCAGCCCCGGCACGGTTGATAGCGTCATTGATCAGAATGCCGCGGAACGGTTGCGAACGAAGATGGGCGACGTTCAAGTGCCGAGCTTTACGGTTGAGGATTTCACCGTGGCGATCGATTCTCAGCTAAGGATGGACCCGTATAAGCCGTCGGAAGTGGCCAGTGGGGTTTTCGATTACTCACCATTTGATATCGCCAAATTGCCGGGAGGGCCCAATAAGCTGGGCGTTCCGGTGCAGCAGCTTCCGACAATGCCGGCGGCGCGTCCCCTGTTGGTTGCCGCCGCGCTTGATACCTTCGCACCGCCGCCCGCCGCCGCCGGCGCAGCGCCCCCCGCCGCTCCCGCGGCCCCCGCCGTCGGCAAAGACACGCGATTGGTCGTCGCGGCATTCACCATTCCCTGGACCGATCTTTACGATCAATGGAACAAATCGTTTGGGCCGCCGAAACCCGGCGGCCAGGCGCGGCTAACCCCGGCTGACTTCCAGATTCTTTCCATCACGGCGTATCGCTCCGAGAAGATTGGCAACGTTTGGAGCAAAGATGAACAGGTGCCCGCGTTCAACAGCGATTTACCGGCTTATCCGCCTGCGGGCAATAAGAATTTGCAGGAGGCCTATCTACAGGCGCTGGCCAAGGAGCCGAACGCCGCGGTTGCGCCGACCATCCCAACCCCGATGGCCGGCGTGGTGTGGAAAGATCCGCTGGCCTATTTGCCCGCAACATCCAACCAGCCCGGCAGCCCACAAACGCCGGACCAAAACGGGGCAAGTTTCCTGCCACACTCTCAGCAGCTACCCGTGGTGAATGCATCCAACGTTTTGGACGGCACACTGTATGCCCAGTTTGGCGGGCCGCCCGGCGGGTTTGGCGGACCGCCCGGCGGATTTGGTGGGCCGCGCGCCCCGCGCGCTCCGCAGCAACCGGCCGAGCAGACGCCACCGCCGCCGGTGATTGTGCCTCCTGCGCCCGGAACGGTTGATCCGGTCTTCGCGCCGGGCAATCCGAAGATGGCGCTCAATCCTACGCCGATTGAGCCGGTCATGAAGCTGAATGTCGTTGCTTTGGCCGCCAAATCGCCGGATTTGTGCGTGTATATCGTCGATAATTCAGCCGACGCGGGCAAAACCTATCGATATCGCATCGTTTACAAGGCGCTCAATCCGCTTTTTAACAAGGCGCCGCAAAAGGCATCTAACAAAAACTGGGTGAATCAATTCGATCTGGACTCGCCCATGAGCGACTTCTCGCCGGAGATAACCGTCCCAGTGCAAACTTACTTCTACTGCGGCAAGTCCCAGGGCGTGACCAAGACCGCCGCCTCTCCATTTGACGTTTTCACCTGGTCCAATGGAAAGTGGCAAAAAGGCTCGTTCAACGTCAACCTGGGCGATCCGATCGGCGGAGTGGACGCCTCAGTGGACTATTCCACCGGCTATAGTTTCGTGGATAGGCACATGACGAAGAGCAACAAAATACTCGTCACGGTCGTTGACCGCGAAGGAATCGCCGAACTTCGCGACACCGCAAAGGACGCCGGCAGCTCGGACTACAAAGAGAAGGTGGCATGGGTCGAGCAGACCAAGAACGGCGGCCCGCAGGCGGGGAGCAACCCGAACCAACCTGGCGGGCTTCCACCCGGCTTCGGCGGACCCCCGGGCGGCTTCGGCGGACCCCCGGGCGGCTTCGGCGGCCCTCCGGGCGGCTTCGGCGGCCCACCCGGTGCCTTTGGCCAGCCTGGATCCCGCCGACAATAGATTTCGCCCGGTGCAACGCTGCTGAATCACAGATCGTCGAGCCGCATTACGCCGCCCCCCTCTCGGTCCGAAATCTGCGAGGCCGGATACGTCCGAAACTTTTGCGCCGCGCTCGGCCGCATCGCTTCTTCGGGAAATCCAGATCCCGCACGCGCGGCACGGCGCCGTGCGTTCCGCAAGCGCGAAAGGACGGCACGCCTGCTGATCTTCAACCACACGGCGATCTGATTGATCGACGCCCGGCGGCCATAGCGAAACCAAAGCACCTCTTGCTGCTTTTCCGTCAAAACCAGTGAGTTCACGCGTCTCCTCCGATCGATTTCAGCCCCCGCGAACGGCCGCCCCGGCCGGCGGATTTCATCGCGCCCCTGATGAAAACGCTCCCGAATCGAGGACGATCGTTGCGCAAGCGGGCCAGTTCTTCGGCAAATTCCGGATCCTCATCGGTTTCGATCTGACAGTCGAGGGAATAATTGGACTCCCGCACGGGCCGGGGGTGGCGGCGGTTGGGGAAAAGCGTGCGGCAGAGGGGACAGTTGCATTGGAAATCCGGAGCGTACGCGGCCCCGCGGTAAAGGCAGTCCTCAGCCCAAGTGGAAGAGCAAGCCGTCTCCTCAATTTGACGGCGGATGTGACGAAGCTGGCGAACCAGCGCCGCCTCGGTCTCGAGTGGAGGCTCCCGGCTTTGACGCCGCCGCCCGAACTTCGCCGCCGCGCCGCTATTTGGCGCATCGATAACTATGTTTGGATTATTTACAGCTATTTCTGCCATCACCGTCTCCTCCGCAGTTGCGGTAAATTCAAATTGAGGAAAGATCTCCCCGTCTGACCATTTCCCGCAGCGCCCGATCGCGGTAGCTGATCCACATCGTCCACAGCAGGCGGCCGAGTAACGCTCCTGGCGCGTCATCTGGCGAGGCCGTTGCCAAGCCGAACGCGTCCTGGGTATCCAGCAAGGCATCGCGGAGCCGTTCCGCATAGTCGTGAACAAACCGGGCCGACACTGACTCCTGCTGGCGCGGATCGCAGGCAATCCACAGGCGATTGCCGTCGGCGTCGGCCAGATCGTCCGCCCGGCCGTCGCAATCGGCCTGGCGAATCCCTGCCGGCAGACCCGGCTGCCAGGCAACGCTCAAAGGCGGGAGGCGGAAACGATCGGTTCGGACTTTGCCCATGGGACCTTCCCTATGAACGCCCTTGACAGCGATCCAATCATATTCCAAACTTTGGAATATGCAACAGAAAAGTTAGGTAAATGTTTGCATTTAACAATTCTTTCTGATATAAGGAACCCAATTCCATGGCGCGCGTTGCGCACATCTTCGGAAAACGGCTGGCGGAGGCTCGCGAGGAGTTGGCAATGACCCAGCGTGAACTCGGTGCGGCGATCGGTGGGGTTTCGGATGAAACCATCAGCCGGATTGAGCGTCATGAGGTTGCCGGCATCCTGGCCAAGCGTCTGCCCAAGTTGGCGTCAGCATTGCACTTGAGCTTTAACGACTTCAAGACTCGCTTTTGCGTGTCGGAGAACGCGCCTGGCCGCGCCTCCGTAAAGGCCCGGGACAACCCGGGCGCCAAGGGGTCGGACAATGCCGCGGGGTCCGGATTGCCGGCCGGCTTGGATCTTCGCCGCGTCCACCTTGCTCGGGTATTGCCGGAGTTTCAGATTGGAATCGCCGCCAGCCGCCGCGTCGACAAATTCGCCGAGCACCCGGATTCAAATCGGCTGGTGGCCGCCTCCGACCGCCGCGCATTCACCGCGCCGGTCGATGGAGATTGCCAGCATCCCAAATGGAAACACGGCGAGATCGTGGTTTTCAGTTTCGAAGCCGTCGAGCGCGAAGGAATTTTGGCGGGCAAATCCTACTATCTTGCTTTCACGGATGGCTCCACGACGTTCAAGCGGATTTTCAAGGATGAAAACGATCCCGACGTCTACATTCTTCGTTGCTGGAACCGTCGAAAGTATCCAGCCGACCAGCGAGTTCATCGCGACGAGGTTGTGCGCATCGCTCGCGCCGTTTCCAAACAGGTCATGGTGGGTGAAGAAGAGTAGCGGGCGGGTACCGCCATTCAACGCAAAAGCGGCGAAGCGGAGCTTCGGCTCGACAGATCGTCAAGCCGGCGCCCGCTCCGCCGCCGAGTTTCAACAAACACCCGTGATCGCGCGGAAACGACGCAACTCAAGTTACGCCATACGCCGATGCTTCATCTGGCGTCGCACGCCGATCAAGGCCAGCCCGGCCAAGCCCGCCAAGCTCTGCCAAGCGGCAGCTGGCAGTGGGACAACGGGGCCAGTAGAACCGCCGCCCGACGAAGACAATTCCTTAAGCGAAAAGCCGTCATGGGGGGTCGCGTCAATCAGCAGATTGTCGCCGCTGGCGCTCGGATCGCCATTGCCCCAGAACGAAGTCGCGCCATTCTTCTGCGTGCCCGTATAGGCCAGAATAGTGTTCCCGGATGTCAGGCTCACCGTAGTGTAGTCATAGCCCGGTCCGGTCGGCGGGATGAAAGTCCGAGCGACGCTCTTGAACGTGGTGCTACCAGCAACCGTGGGCAGCAGGACGAACGCAAACCCGTTGAACGAAGCGCCGGTGTTGTTCGCGATCGTTTCGTCCGGAATGACGAATTGCGTCGCCGATTTTCCAGAATAACCTTGAATCGGTTCGAAGGTAATTTGGTAGCCCTGGTTCGGCGCAGTGAATGTGGCCGTCTTTTCCACATCCACCTGGGTGGAACTACTGCCATCCTGGTTAATCGCAAGGCCTACGCCTGTGGTCCAGGAAATGTCCCAACCGTCAATTGGCACCGGGCTGGTGTTGTATATCGTAACCGCCGACACCGGCAGCGCACCCAAGGCCAAAACAGCCGCACACGCGGCAATAGAGGCTTTTCTGAATCCGCAAAGCATACTTACCTCCCTAAACTTTGAAAACTTCTGCCGCTATCCATAACGGCCTGAGTTCTTCGATACCACATCGTCAGAACAACAGTCAATACCGAAAAATTCCTTCAACAGCCTATAACGAATATCCCGCTGTCTTCAAATTCGCGTAAAGATTGCTCAGTGACGCCTGAATGTTTGATATATCAGTCTTTAAATTGTTGAGCATGGTCTGTTCATTGATCGCGTACGTGGAATTCGCGGTCTGAGTGGTGACCAGATTTTGAATTCCGTGCGTCAATGCTGCACACTGCGGAGGAAACCACGTATACACCTGATACCATGTGTTGTTGGCGTTTGAATTAGTGGAAGTTATACTCGAATATTGCGGTAAGCCCGCCACCAATCCCCATATATATTGGCCTGTCGACAGCGCATTGCGACCCAGCGTCCCGTAGGTTTGTTCCCAATTGTTGGTGATCCAGCAGTTCTCCACATTCGGCAAGAACGCTGAATTCAGGCTGCTGAGTGGAAAGCTGTAGCCGAAGTTGCTGCCGCTGGCGAATTGCCCCTGCACGATCCGCCCATAGTACACGCCGCCATACGAAGCCTGATAGGTGCCGGTCACCTTCGCGATCACAGGCATGATCGGCCAGGTTTCGATGTACACAATCGTGCGTGGCGTGGTTTCAGACGTAAAGCCCATGACCCGACCGACCGCGTAAATCATGTCCGCCGTGTTGCCCCAGAGGATGTGGCTTCCACCGACATTGGGCTCCATCAGATTGATGACCAAGGCGTTGTTGACCAACGTCCCGTTGGGATTGGTCAGCGGCGTCGGACCGTCTGTCGCCGACTGGTTCGTTTGCGCTTGCAACTGAAAATTGTTCGACGTATTGCCCGTGCTTTTGCCATAGAGGATGGAGCCTTGGTATCGCCCGCCTCCGGTTTCGGCTCCGATGATCGCGACCAATACCAACTCCGCCGGGGATAACCGCACACCGATAGTGCTGCCGCTGGCCCCGCTGGTCATAAACAACGGCGGCATCACCGCCATCCGATCAAGACGTTCAATGTCCTCGACGATGCGGTTGTACAGCTCTGGCGAAAGCGCGACGCCGTCGCCTTCGCTGATATTGGCGCGGGGATAGGGATTCAAAATCGTTCCTCACTGCAAGAGCGGACTGAGATCGGCAAGCGGATAGAGCGGGCTGCCGTCGGAGATGCGGGTGACCTGCTGAAGCGTTCCGACCGTGCCGGAGCTTTTGGCCGTGGCCTGAAGAAGATTGTTCCATCCCGACGCGAGGTAGAGGAACTTATAGGTCATGTCCGGCTCTGTCTCTATCCCTTATCACGATGGGCCAGAAGCATTAAATCATGAGTAAGACTCCGCAGAAGCATCTCCTTTTCTCGACGCTCAGGCAGGATCGAACGTAAGGCATCGCCGAAGTT
>JBEKHH010000009.1:0-111427 GCA_050012375.1 Tepidisphaeraceae bacterium | reverse complement strand
CATCCGTGGCCTCCTGTTGATGAGTGATGTCGTTGAACAACACCATTCTCGCAGAAGGCCATGGCTGGCGCGAGCGATCACAAGGCGCGCAGTGGCGCGGACTTATGAACTAACTTCGTGGCATTAGGGTCATCCTGATTTTTGTCCACCATGGCAATCGATCCAAATCTCCCTCTCCAAAAAAACTCCAAATTTTCCGCTTGCAATAAAACCAATGTTAGGGTAATGTTCGTACTGCGTCGGGTTCGCAATCTCATTCAACCCAAACGGAGAGTCCCCATGTCCGCCGATTCAACTCCAGATTCCCCGAATCTCGATCCCACGGATTCCCACGCATTCTCTACTGCTCCACTGTCTACTGATCCACCTTCTCGCGAAGGGCCCACCCCCCTCCCCCCCGAAATGGGATATTCTGAGATAGGGTGTGATATTCTGCCTGCCTACGACCTCACCGATGTCCAGTTCCGGGCCATCGAATTGACCGTCCAGGGTCTCGGCGATGTGCAGATTGCCCAAATGCTCTCCATCAACCGCAGAACCCTTTGGCATTGGAAATCCTTTAACGATGAATACCGCCGGGCGCTGACCGATGCGCGAATTCAGGTCCATTCCGCCGTCTCGGATCGCTATCGCACGCTCCTGCTCCGGGCCACGAGCGTCATGGCAAAATTCCTCGAAGACCCGGCCGAGAACAATCGCTTTCGGGCTTCGTACGCGCTGCTCATGATGGCCGGGTGTTTCAAACCGCTTCCATTGATGCCGCTGGCCCAAAGCGAATCGTTCAACTGGCCGCCGCCGGAATTACCGCCGAAAGTGGGGTGACCAAGCGCCGCACCAAAGCCCCGGGATGTCCATCCCGGGGTATGAATGTCGATTGACGATCCATTGGGTGAAACTGCGCCACTTGGAGAACGGAATTTGTCTTTCCCCGCCTCATCCCGTATCTTCTGGCTTTCGATGCGCACCGTTTACGACGCTTCGGACGTGCAACGGACGATCGAAACAATGGTCGACCGCCTGGCCGCCGCTTTCTCGCCCGCTTCCCCGTTGAATATCGTTGGCATTCGCACCCGCGGCGAGATCCTCGCCCAGCGACTGACGCTGGCCCTGACCTCGCGCGGATTTAGCCGCATCGGCAGGGGCGTTCTGGATGTCACCCTCTATCGCGATGACCTGTCCGAGATCGGCCCCAAGCCGATGGTGCGACCGACGGAAATCAATATCGACATCAACGCGCATCCGCTGCTGCTGGTGGATGATGTCCTGTTCACCGGCCGATCGATCCGCGCCGCGATGGACGCACTGAGCGATTTCGGCCGCCCGGGAGCGGTGCGCCTGGCGGTGCTGGTGGATCGCGGCGGAAGGGAACTGCCGATCCAGGCGGATTTCGTCGGACTGAAATTCCCCGACGTGCCCGGCGATTACCGCGTGAACGTCAAACTCGGCGAGATCGACGGCCGGGATGAGATTCTTGTGGAACCACGAAGCTGATGCCCCACGACAAACCACATCCATCGCCGGCCGATACGGGTAAAGCGCCGGCTGCGACAATTGCCTGGACGCGCAAACATTTGCTGACGTTGGAATCCCTCTCCGCGGCGGAGTTGGAATATCTGCTGAACACGGCCCAGTCCTTTCGGGAAGTTTCCACGCGCAGCATCAAGAAAGTCCCGGCGCTTCGCGGCCGAGTCGTCGTCAACGCGTTCTTCGAGGACAGCACCCGCACCCGCACCAGCTTCTCATTGGCGGCGTCGAGGCTCAGCGCGGATGTGATCGACTTTTCGGAAAGAGGCTCCAGCGTCAGCAAGGGCGAAACCCTGGTAGACACCGTGCGGAATATCGAGGCGATGGGCGTGGACGTGGTTGTCCTGCGTCATCCGGCTTCCGGGGCGGCCGAGGCGCTGGCACGCGCGGTCAAATGCAGCGTCGTCAACGCCGGCGACGGCGCCCACGAGCATCCGACCCAGGGGCTGCTGGATCTGTACACCATCCGCGAGCGCTTCGGGAAGATCGCCGGATTGAAGGTTGCCATCGTCGGCGACATCGCCCACAGCCGCGTGGCGCGCTCGAACCTATGGGGATTGAAGAAGCTGGGCGCGGAAGTGATTCTGGTCGGCCCGCCGACGCTGTTGCCGCGCGCCTTTGAATCCCTTGGGGCGCGGTGCGTTAATGATTTCGACTCCATCGTCGGGCAAGTGGACGTGATCAACATGCTGCGCGTGCAGTTCGAGCGGATCGGGAGCAGCCAGTTCCCTTCCGTGCGGGAATTCACCCGTCTGTTCGGCCTGACGACCGAACGGTTCGCCCGATGCAAGGGAGATGTGTTCGTGATGCATCCTGGTCCGATGAATCGCGGAATCGAAATCGGATCGAACATCGCCGACGGGCGGAACAGCGGGATCTTGACCCAGGTGACCAACGGTTTGGCGGTGCGCATGGCGGTGTTGTACCTGGTTACGCATGCGGAACAGCCAAAATGAAATTCAAGTTGCCACAGATGAAAATCAGATGCACACAGATGAAATCAAAAGCCGGGTTTTGTCTTATCTGTATGCATCTGATTTTCATCTGTGGCTAAACCTCTTTGTCTGAATTTATGTCAACAATCCTGATCCAAAACGGCACGATCCTCGATCCCTCGCAAAAACTCGAGCGGAAGGCCGACCTATTCATTCGCGACGGAAAGATCGCCGGAGTCGGCTCAAATCTTGGGAAGGCCGATCGCGTCATCGACGCATCCGGATGTTTTGTCACGTCGGGGTTGATTGATATTCACGTCCATCTGCGCGAGCCCGGCGATGAGGAAGAGGAAACGATCGCCAGCGGCGCCGCCGCCGCGGTGGCGGGGGGATTCACGACCGTCTGCTGCATGCCCAATACCAAGCCGCCGCTGGATAACGAGGGCCAGATCGAATTCATCCTGCGCGAGGCGCAGCGCGTGGGGCTGGCGAGCGTCCTGCCGGTGGGGGCCATCACCAAGAGGCGCGAAGGCAAGGAACTGGCGGAGATCGGCTCGATGCTCCAGCGCGGCGCCATCGCCCTCAGCGATGACGGCGTCGGCGTCGGCGACGCTTCGGTCATGCGCAAGGTGTTGCAATACAGCAAAATGTTCGACGCCTGCATCATGCAGCATTGCGAGGAGCCGACCTTGGCCGGCGGGGCCATGCATTCCGGCATTGTTTCGACGAAATTGGGATTGGCCGGCATTCCCGCCGAGGCCGAGCAGCTCATGATCGCCCGCGATCTGCTGCTCAATCGAACCATCGGATGCCGCTATCACGTTCAGCACATCAGCACGGCCTGGAGCGTGGAATTGATCCGCCGCGCCAAGCGTGACAAGCAAACCGTGACGGCGGAGGTGTCCCCGCATCATCTGCTGCTGACGGACGAATCGTGTCGGGAATATGATACGAATTTCAAGATGAATCCCCCGCTGCGCACGGCCGCCGACGTGGCCGCGTGCATCGAAGGCGTCAAAGACGGCACGATTGATTGCCTGGCCACCGATCACGCCCCGCATCGAGCGGAGGAAAAGGAATTGGAATTTCCCGACGCGCCGATGGGAATCATCGCCTTGGAATGCGCGCTGGCGCTCTACATCAAAGCCCTGGTCGACCCAGGCCACATTGACTGGCTGAAACTGATCGATCTGATGTCCACTCGCCCGGCCCAGATCATCAAGCTGGATCGCGGGACGCTGCGCGACGGCGCGGTGGCCGATGTCACGATCATCGATCCACAGCTCGCATGGACAATCGACGTGAAGAAGTTTAAGAGCAAGAGCCGGAATTGCCCGTTTAATGGATGGCCGGTGAAAGGACGTGCCACGGCAACCGTGGTCGGCGGAGACGTGAAATGGGACATCAAGAGTTAATTCCCCGCCTCAATTCACAGAGACGAATCTGATTTTCGCAAGCGGCATGGCAATGGAGCCGACCGGGCTCGAACCGGCAACCCCCACGTTGCAAACGTGGTGCTCTCCCAATTGAGCTACGGCCCCGAAAGCGCTGCGACAATCAGTTTATCGCACGCCCATCAGCACTTCCATCGTCAACTGATCCAGCCGCTCGTACGGCAGCGGGGCAGCGGCCAATTCAATCCGATCCAGCGGAGCGTCCAGAAGCTTGCGGGCATTGGCCTTTGAATATTTCGCCGTCAGCTTCGATAGCGCCGAGTCCTGCACGTTCACCGTCTTGATGATTTGCTGGATTTCCCTATCGGCGTTCCAGCGCTGGGCCTTTTCCTTCAGGATCATGTACGTGCGCATGCAACCGCGCGCGAATTCCTTCACGTCGGCGTAATCGCTCTGGCGATAGGCATGCGCGTCGAAATGGCGGGGGCCGTTGTATCGATGGTCTTCCAGAAGTTTGACCAGGAAGAACGCCTGTTTGAGGTTCGCGCTGCCGAAGCGGAAATCCTGGTCGTATCGCCCGAACTCCTGATCGTTCAGATCGATGTGGAACAACTTCCCGGATTCGAGGGCCGCGGCGACCTGGTGCACGAAATTCAGCCCGGCCATGTGTTCGTGGGCGACTTCGGGGTTTACGCCGCACATCTCGGGATGGTCGAGCGTGGGGATGAACGCCAGATAACTCCCCGTGACCGCGAAATAGATGTGGCCGCGCGGTTCGTTGGGCTTGGCTTCGAAGGCGAACTTGTAGCCGTATTTATGGTCGATGTTGTACTGGCAGAGAAAATTGATCGCCTCGCGGAAGCGCTTGATGGACTCGACCGGACTCTTGGTGGCATCCGATTCGACGCCTTCGCGGCCGCCCCAGAAAACGTAAATCTTCGCGCCGCATTCGGCCCCCAGGTCCATCGCCCGCATCGTTTTCTGGATCGCGTAGGCGCGGATCTGGGCGTTGTTGCTCGTGAACGCGCCGTCTTTGAAGACCGGATCGCTGAACAGGTTCGTCGTGGCCATGGGCACGACAAGGCCGTTGTCTTTGAGGGCCCGTTTGAAGTTCTTGACGATGTCGTCGCGTTGGGTCTGACCGGCGTCGATGGGGACCAGATCGTTATCGTGGAAATTTACGCCGTAGGCGCCAACCTCGCCGAGCAGATCGCAAATCTCAACGGGCGAAATGACCTCCCGCACGGGGCCGCCGAACGGATCGCGGCCGATGTTGCCGACCGTCCAAAGGCCAAAGGTGAATTTCATTTTCGCATCCGGCTGGTAGGTATTGGGCATATCTGTCAGTTCCTTCTTTGTGGCAGGGCATTCTTATGGAAACGCGGTTATGATGCAACGGGGATGCAGCGGCGGCATGTACGAGTTCATATCGATCTGGACCGCGTGAGGGCCAACGTTCTGTCCATTTCCAAGCTGGTGGATGTTGACATCATCGCGGTCGTGAAGGCTGACGCGTATGGGCTCGACGCGTGGCGCGTGGCCAAGACCATTGGGGATCTGGTCTCCGGATTCTGCGTGTTCAGCCTAAACGAAGCCCGGGCGGCGTCGCTTTGGAAAGCGGTCAACAAACCGATTCTTGTCCTCGGGCCGACGACCGGTCTTGAGCCGCAGGAATTGGCCGAAGCCCACGTTCGGCCCGCGGTGTGGACCGTTGCGGAGGCGAGTCGCCTGCGGGGCGCCCGGCCGGTGCTTTGCCTGGACACAGGGATGCGGAGATTTGCCTGTCCCGCGGAAGATGTGGAGGCGGTTTTGAACGCGGGGGGAATTGATGAGGCATTCACCCATGCGACGAAGCTAGAACACGCGAGGATGCTCGCCGGGGCGCTGGGTGGGAGGGGGTTGCGGCTGCATGCGGCGGCGTCGGCGCTCCTGCATGAGCCGGAAGCACGCCTCGACGCTGTGCGCCCGGGGATGGCCCTCTATCGCGGAGCGGTGCGGGTAGCCGCGCGATTGGTTGAGGTTCGCAACGGCGGATGCCCGGCCGGATACGGCGGATTCATTGCCGAACGATTCGGCATCATCCTTTGCGGATACGCTCAAGGCCTTCGGCGCGGGCCGTGCCTGGTCGGCGGCGTACGCCGATCGATTCTAGAGGTCGGTATGCAATCGGCGTTCGTTGAGATAGGGCCGGGTGACAATTTGGGGGATGAGGTTGTCTTGCTGGGGGATTCGCTAAGGGAACTGGACGTGGCACAGGCGTGGGGTGCCAGCGAGCAGCAGGTGTTGCTGGTCATGGCCAATATGGGGCCGCGGGTGAATGAGGGCTCTTGAAGGAAGCGGTTGGGACGGCGTCCGTGATCACGGGACGCGGGCGGGGCAGCGCCGATTCAAACAGCTTTTACATGCTGCTGTTGATCGAGTTCCAACGGGCGAACACCTTGGTGCCGAAGGATCCGATCACCACAATCGCCGCGATGGAAATGAGCCCGGCGACAATGGCGTACTCAAAGACTTCGCCGCCGGTGTCATCGTGGATCAGACCGGCGAGCTTTGCGATGAAGGACATGACTGGGTCTCCATTGGGTAAGGTCTCATAAGCTTTCGACCGCCGCTCAAACTGCGACCTTCCCATCGAGTCATGGGCCATCATCGGCCAACAGGCGTTCGAGCTTAATCGCACTCGTGGAAACGAAACCGGAAGGCGTTTAAAGCCTTCCGGATCGTCGCATTTGAATCAGTTGTAAACCGAGGTCTGTTTATTCAGGCGCGAGCCAGGCGTCGGGCGCGGTGCCAGGTCGCCAGGGCGATGACCGCCAGACCAACGCCGGCCATTTCTGAGGATGCCGGCAGAGGAACCACGGGCGATGAGCCGCCGCCGCCGTTGCCCGTTATGACCGGTGGTAGCGTGGGGCCGGTTGTGCCCGTTGGCGTCGTGCCGCCGGTATCCGGTGGCGTAGTGCCTCCAGTGTTCGAACCAGTGGTGCCACCCGTGCCCGGCGGTGTAGTGCCCCCAGTGTTCGGCGGCGCAGTAACGACGTGCACGTCGGAGACCACCACCGGCTTGCTGCCGATCCGGCAATCGTATGAGCGGTAGTAGAAAGAGGGCGGCAGATTGTCCGTGCCGCAGCCGTTGGGGTCGAACAGAACGGTGTATTTTGAACCGGACTGCACATAGTCCAGGCTCGATGCGGCGGAAATGCCGGGGATCATGAGCAGGGCGGCCGCCGCGGTTGCACACAAAAACGTCTTCATAAAAGCATCCTCTCTATAAATGGCGTTCGCTTCAGATACATGCAAAGTGATGATTGCACTTACGATCACCTCGACAAAGGCCCGGCAAATCAAACGCCGGAGGTGATCCTCATGTTTCTGAAAGGAACGTTGCAGGATTATATCCCGGATTCGGATTGCAAGCGGGAAATCCAGGGCATTTCGGGCCGTTTGCCGGGCGAAGCGCCTTAACCTGGGCGAAATTGTGCAAGGTTAATACGTGCACGGAATCGTCTGAAAATGCCGTTGGCGATGCACAAAAGGCCTTCCGTTAAACTGGTGAAAATCCGGGGGTCTGTGAATCGGGTCGCCCAATGACGCAAGCTCAAGGGTGGCAAAAATTGCACTGGAAGAGAGTGGAAATGAAAAAGGCCGGGAGGCGACGCGCCTCCCGGCCAAGTAGGGGATGCAGAATCGTTATTAGGCGTTGATCGACCGGCGAGACCGGACGAAGGCCATCAGCGCGATTCCGGCGAGGCCGGCGCCGCCCAGGGCCGAGGAGGCCGGGGCCGGAACGCAGACTGGTTCATGATGATGTCCGCGGCAGCCATCATCGCGGCAACCACGATCCCACCTGAAATCGCAACCATGGTCGTGCTTGTCTTCGCGGCAGATGTCGTGCTTGTCGCCGCGGTGGCGCCACTCGATCTTGCAGTGGTCCTTATTGCCGTCCTTGTCTCCCTTGTCGCCCCTGCAGTCCTTGTCGTCCCTGCGGTCCTTGTCGCGCTTGCAGTCCCTGAGGTCTTTCAGGCCCTTGTCGTCTTTGCAGCCGTCCTTCTCAAACTTTCTGCATTCATCCTTGAAGTAGTTGCCGAGATCGAGGGTAAAGCCGTCGTTGCCCTTGTCGCGGCAGCTCTTGTCGTCCGGGAAACACTTGTAGTCGTGCTTTCCATAATTTCCCTCGTCGGTATTGATTACAACCGCGCGGGTGACGCCGGAAAGAACGAGCGTCAGGCAGGCGATGCCAAGACCCATGTACTTAACCATTGCAAGGACCCTTTCGTAGGTTTAGATCCGTTCCCTCCGCTGGATGCGCGAACGTCGCGCGTCACCGCGTGTGGGCAGTTTTCTAAAACACCTCGACTACACTTCGCGAGTCGCTGGAAGTGTCGAACAGTGTCTGGAACATAGCCCACGATTTCAGTGCATGCGGCGAATGCAACGAAAATTTTGTCCTGCGATGGGGCGGTGGACGCGTGAATGGAAAAGCCGTGAGGCCGGTGAGTTTTGTGCGGTAACTAGCGGATAGCGCTTATGAGACTTCTGAATCGATGCGGGCAGCCCCCTTTTTAGACCCGCCCTTGGAAGAAGCCTGGAGCGGGACCTTGCCGATATAGAAGCAGGCTAGACCAGGTGAAGCCGACCATGAGTCAAATCAATCCCATCACCGGCTCAATTCTCCAGGCTTCGGCGGCCCAGCGTCAGCAGGAGACCCAGAAGATCAGCCAGATCCGCCGCGTCCATGACCGGGCAAAGAATTCAGCGGCGTCGGACGAGGAGGAAGTGGAAGAGTCCGTTGCCAGTACCGATGAGTTGCAGCCCTCCGGCGACGAGCAGAAGGGCCATCAACAGCGTAAGGGAACCTATTCCCGTCACCCGTCCTCGGAGCCCGAATTGAATGCGGAAGGGGAACGCCTGGATTTAGAGGCCTGAACAGTCCGCTGCTTCACACCTGAGGAAGAAATCCCCACGCTCCAATTGAAAAACTCAGGATGCCGCGCCGGAATCGTTGGCGCCTCCGCGGGAGGCGGAGCCTTCCCGGCGGGAGGCGGAGCCTTCCCGGTCGGCCAGATGGAATAGAAACACAGCGGCGGCGGCAGCGACGTTGAGCGAATCGGTTCCCCATCGCATCGGAATGGTGACGCACCGGTCGCAACGTTCGATCGTTGCCCGTTCGAGGCCTTGCGCCTCATTGCCGAAGACCACCGCCATTCGGGGCTGGGGGCGAACGCTCTTGAGCGGCTCGGCATCCTGTGACAAGACTGCCGCCAATCGCTGCACGCCACTCCGTGAGAGCGCGTCGAGATCAGCCAGCAGATCGTTGGAGCGCACCATCGGCAGCGAAAAGACCGCGCCCATGGAAACGCGGATGCTTTGGCGGAAAAACGGATCGCAGCACCGCTCGCCGAGGATGAGCGCATCCGCCCCGAATGCCGCGGAAACGCGAATCAGCGAGCCCATGTTTTCGGTATTGCTGATTTCCTGGCAGACGGCCAGCAGGGCGGGCCGCTGGGGCGGAGGCAGCACGTCCGCGAGCGACGGCGAGGGCGGGCGGATTCCACAGGCGAGAACGCCGCTATGAAACTGAAAGCCGATGACGCCTTCGAGCAGAGTGTCATCCCCCACGAAAATCCGCGCCGCCGCGGGAAGCAAAGGCTCAATGGCCCGGCGTTTTCGCTCGGCGATCAGGACGGATTCCACCGGAACGCGGCTGGCAAGCAGTCGCCGAACCACGTTCTCGCCCTCGGCGATGAAGCGTCCGCCGTCGCGCGTCAGTTCCTTGTCCTTCAGATTGCGATAGGGCCACAACCGCGGATCGTCAATGGCATGGACGAAATGGATGGGCATGGCGCGGGCATAATTGCCGATTGACTCGGAATGTCAAATTGCGATTGCAGTTCCCAAACCAAGGCGTCTGCCGCGGACGCGGTTTCCAAAACTTTGTCCGAAAGGCATTATCGGGTTTAATAACAAGCGGGCGTTGAACATACTGCGGCCACAAACGGCCCGGTGAATCACAGGATGAACCGCTTTTGAGCACCAATCATCAAGAGAGTCCCGCCGAATCATTGATCGTTACGCCTCCGTCCGCGCCCCGTCCATTGCGATGGGTGGACTATCTGCTGCTGGCGGCTTTCTGCGCGTCGCTGTTCGGATACGTTGCCATCAGCGGCCGGCCCATGACTCTGCACGAAGCCCGCCTGCCCGAATGCTCCCGCGAAATGATGGCGCGGCACGACTGGCTGATCCCGATGAACGGCACTCGGCCCTGGCTGGAGCGGCCGCCGCTGCCGCATTGGCTCATGATCGCCGTCGCGACCGCGATCGGCCAGCGTTGCGACACCGAGTGGTCCGCGCGAATCGCGCCCGCGCTGGCGGGGCTCTTGATCGTGCTGATGGTGGGGCGGATGGCGGCGGGATGGTTCGGCCGCGACGTTGGCGTCGTTGCCGGACTGGCGCTGGCGACCCTGTGGGAATTCTATACCTACTCCACATTGGCCGAGGACGACATTTTCCTCGCCCTGCTCGTCGTGGCTGCCATCGCGCTGTTCGTTCAGATCGAGTTCTTCATCGACCCGCCCGCGGCCGACCGTAGGCTGGGGTTTCTCTCCTGGCGGCCATGGCGGGTGATGGCGTTCTTCATCCTGCTCGGCCTGACGAACCTGGCCAAGGGGCCAATTGTTGGGGCGGCGGTGGTTGTCGGTCCGATCGCCGTTTTCTTTCTCATTCCCCCGATCCAGTGGCAGCGATTGCGCCGCTACATGTGGCTTTGGGGCATTCTGATCGCCGCGGCCGTCGCCATCAGCTGGCACGCCTATGTCGCCTGGCGATATCACGGCCAGGGTGGATACCTCGCCAACCTCCGCTACGATTTTTCGGGGACCACGGAGTTCGACGAGCCCTGGTGGTATTACCCGCCGACGCTCCTCGGCGTGGGGCTTCCCTGGACGCCGGCCGCCCTCATCGCCTTGGCCATCACGGCCCACGCGGCATGGCGCCGGCGCGATCGGGTGCTGCAATTCTTATGGTGCTGGGCGATCGTCCCGGTTTTCGTTCTCTCGATCCCGCATCGGAAGCATCACCACTACCTCGTTCCGAGCTTGGCCCCGTGGGCGATTCTGGCTGCGCTGGGCGCGCGGCCGATCGCACAGCAACTATTCAAAGGTGTTGCATGGTCGCGCCGGCCGACGTTTGGATGGCTTCTGTTCGGATTGCCGGGCACGGCGGCGCTGGCGGTCCTGGCGTGGAAACGGCTTCTGGCTCCGACCGGCGAAATGGGCGCGCAGATTCATTCCGCCGCGATCCTGATCGTTCTATGGAACGCCTGCGTCCTGGCGTTCTATTATGGCCTCTGGAGAAAAAGCGGCCGCTGGATGCTCGCGTCGATCCTGATCGGCGTCGGCGGCGCGTATAGCTGGAAGCAAACGCATCTGCCCGACGACACCGTGGCCGACACGCAGTTTCTCCGCCAAGACGTCGAGGCGGCCGTGCCGCGTGACAAGGTGCTGGCCATCAACGCGGCCATTGGGCCGTTGGATTTCTTTCGCGTCCAGTTTTACCTGCGGGACGACGCGCTGCTGCTGCACAATCTCAGTTTCCTGCGCAGCGATCGCATACACGCGACCGACGTTTATGTCGTCGGCCAGAAGTCCGATTTGCAGCCCCTGCAATCGCTCGGGAAAGTGGAGCGGATCGCTCGATCCTCGCGGCCGAGGAAAGTCAACGTGCCGCCATTGGCGCTTTTCCATTTGATCTACGCGACGGACCTCAAGCGATATCCTCCTCCGGACGTTTCGCCGATGCAGGCGATGATGCGCCAGCCGGGGCCATGGTGCGGGCCGGAATTGCCGGAACCGGTGTCTGGGGCGCATGATTGAATCGGTGGGGACCAGGCCAAAGTTGCTGCGGCTCTGGCCGGTCATTTCGCGGTGTTCGCCAGGTCCTCGGCCACGCGGCGAATCACCGCGTCCCAATCCCCCGGCGTTTTCTGCCGAAAAAGCCGCATCGTCGGATACCACGGGGTGTCGGTTCGATCCAGCATCCAACGCCAATCCGGCGGAAACGGCAGGAGCAGCCAAACCGGCTTGCCCATCGCTCCGGCCAGGTGCGCCACGGCGGTATCCACGCTGATGATCAGGCCGAGATTCGCAATCAAGGCAGCGGTCTCGGCAAAATCCTTCAGCAGATCGGACCAATCCGATAGCGCCAAGGGAGAATTCGTCGCTTGATTCGTCTGAAGACTGTGAAATCGGACGCCCGTCACAGTTGCCAGCGGCGAAAAGTTCTCCAGGCGGATGGAGCGATTGCGGTCATTGCGGTTTTCCGGCCGGCCGGCCCAGGCTAGGCCGACCTGCAAAACATCGCCCGATGGTTCGATGCGGTTTCGCCAGGATTCGGCGGCTTTGGCGTCGGCGGCGAGATAAGGGATCGCCGCGGGGATCGACTGCACAGTGGTTTTGAACAAGCCGGGAAGGCTCGGCAAAGCGCATTGGAAATCGCAAGGGGGCAACGGCCCGCCCGAGGCCACAGCGCGATCCACCCCGGGGCATCCACGAAAAAGCCGCAGAAGAGCGGCGGGGCATTCCAGGACCACTCGACCGCCCAGCCCGGCCACCATTGGCACGTAGCGCATGAAATGAATCGCGTCACCGAATCCCTGCTCGCTGTACAGGAGAATTGTCTTGGTGTCGAGGCGGGTTCCGTCCCAGGTCGGCAGGGAAATTTGCCGCGGCGGCAGCAGGTCCGCAAATCGCACCCGCCATTCATATTCGGGCCACCCGCGCTCCAAATTGCCCAGAACCAGTTCAGCCAGCGCGAGGTTCAAATGAGCCCCGGGCAAATCCGGCTTCCGCCGGATCGCGTTGCGACACGCATGGATGGCCTCGTCGAATCGGCCCAGCGCCAGCAGCGCCGCGCCAAGGCTCGTGTACGCTTCGGCGAGATTGGGATTCAACTCTAGCGCCTTGTTCGCGGCCGCCGCCGCCTCTTCCAATTTCCAGTTATCGCGCAGCGCATTGCTCAGATTGGCGTGCAACTGCGCCAGGTCGGGGCGCAGGCGAATCGCCTGAGACAGCGTTTTGATCGCTTCATCGAACCGGCCTCGTTTGCTCAGAAGGGCGCCGAGATTGTTGTACGCTTCAAAAAACTCGGGGTTCAGTCGGACGGCTTGGTTGTAGGCGTCAATCGCCTCGCTGGGCCGTCCGGCATTGGTCAGAGCGATCGCCAACACATAATGAATTTTCGCGTCATCCGGAAATCGCGCCAGCGCTTGCCGGCAAATCTCGACGGCCTTTTGCGGCTTCCCTGCCGCCAACTGTTCAGCGGCCAATTGCATCGACTGCGAAACGGCATCGTCAGCGGGCATGGGTTGATAATACCCCCAATTGAAGTCCCGGATATATATGCGGAACTCCATCCGGATGTGGACTCACCCGCGCTTGACGGATTTCATTCCGCCGGAATAATCCGTTTCAAGCGATCCGTTTCATCGCCCAGTAGCATGGATCCAACGCGAATCGATCCGGTTCCCAATCCCGCCGTGCGCCGGTTGAGTCTTTATCTGCGCCAACTGGAAGTCTTCAAACGCAAGGACCGCCGCACCGTTTCCAGCAAGCAGCTTGGCGAAAGTCTTAACCTCACCGATGCCCAGGTCCGCAAGGACCTCGCGTATTTCGGCCAGTTCGGCCATCCCGGAATCGGATATCGCGTCGACGATCTGATCGGGCAGGTCCGACGGATTCTCGGGACGGATAAAATCTGGAATGTGCTGCTGGTGGGCGCCGGAAATCTCGGCCGGGCCCTGATGGCTTACAACGGATTTGACGCCAAGGGTTTTCGCCTGGTCGCGGTATTCGATTCAGACCCGGCGAAAATCGGCACGCGACAAGGCCCATTCTCATTCCCGCAAGGCCCCGACGCCTCCAAGCCCAAGCGCTTCTTTGTCATACAGCCGCTTGCCGAGTTGAAATCCACCGTTGAAAAAATGGGCATTCGGGTCGCGATCCTGGCGGCCCCCGCCGACGCCGCTCAGGAACTGGCCGAACAATGCGTCCAAGCCGGAATCCGCGGGCTGCTCAATTTCGCGCCGGTATCGCTGAACGTGCCGCGCGACATCGCGCTCAATTCCGTTGATCTTGCGGTTCAGCTTGAGCAGTTGTCGTTTCAGGTTAAGTTTTCACCGCTGATTCAGATGGGGTGAAAGCCCGCGGCGCCGCCCGCCGCCGCTAAATCGGGAAGTTCTGGGCCAACCCCACAAACATCCGCATTCCCACGGCGACGGCCGCGTCGGTGAAATCGTAATGATCGTTGTGCAGCGACGGATAGCCTTTCCCGCCGGGCGGCTCAACGCCCACAAGGAAAAAACATCCCGGCGTCTTTTGGAGGTAATAGGCGAAATCCTCGCCTCCCATCGACGGACGGCCAACCGAGAAATAGCGGTCCGAGCCCAACACTTGCCGCGCGATCCTGGCGACATAATCGGCCATGTCCGGATCATTGACGGTCGCGGGATAACCCTGCACCCAGTCGATTTTGGCGGTGCACCCGGCAGCGGCGGCGATGCCCGCGATTCGGCGGAAAACCGCCGCCTTCGCCAAACCGCGGGATGATTCGCTCAGCGTTCGCGCGGTCCCTTCAATCGTCGCCTCATCCGGAATGACGTTCGTCGCCGTTCCGCCGCGGATCATGCCCACCGTGACGACCGCCGGCTCAGTGGGATCGAGATCCCGGCTGACGATTTGCTGAAGATTCACAACCGCTTGGCAAGCCGCCACGATGGGATCGGCCCCGAGATGCGGAAAAGCGCCGTGACAACCTTTCCCGATGATCGTCGCCTTGAAAACATCGGTCGCCGCCAAAAGCGGGCCGGGCCTCGTCGCCACGCAACCGACGGGCATTCCCGGCCAACCATGCAATCCAAAGATCGCCCGCACGGGCGGACCCACCTGTCCATCGAGCACGCCGGCGCGCACGAGCCGTTCCGCTCCGCCACCGTCTTCCTCAGCCGGCTGAAAGACCAGTTTCACGCAAACGGGAAGTTGGCTTTTGATTTCGTTCAGAACGGCCCCGGCGCCCAGCAGCGTTGCCATGTGCCCATCGTGCCCACAGGCGTGCATCCGTCCCGGATGAGCGCTTGCATACTCCAGCCCGGTCTGTTCCTGGATCGGAAGCGCATCCATATCGGCCCGCAACGCAATACACGGCCTGGACGCATCGCCGATCAGGCAAATCGTGGCCGTCGGCGCATCGCTCACGCCGTCGGTGTGCGAAACCCCGAGCCGATCCAATTCAGCTCGCACGATCGCGGCCGTCTGGAATTCCTCGAACGCCAGCTCGGGAATGCGATGAAGCCGATGTCGCAGTTCAGTCGCTTTGGTGAACCGGCCTTCGATGGCGGAGTCGAGATTCATCGGGGCGTAATCATATGCTCTTGGCGGGTCGATTGCCCGGCTCTGTCATTTCGGACGCGGTGCTTTGGGGGTAAAAAAATCGGCAGGCCCAAACGCGTGTGAAGCAGGCCGCACGCACGGCCTGCTTCTTGTTTCGCGGCCCCGGCCCTTCTGGCGAGAGGTCGGGGCCAAAAAGGGCAACGCCCTTTGGAAGTTTCAGTCGGCTGGGCCGCCGCCCGTCGTTTCTTCCAGCATCTTTCTCAGATAGGAATTCTCACGACGCGTGGCTTCAAGATCGAAGACCAGATATTTGATGCTGAGACGCAGGTAATCGAGACTTTCCTGAAGACTGCTGACCGTCTGGCGGAGCCGCTCGTGGCGGGCGCGGGTCTCATCGGCCAGCTTTTCCAGCTTCTGCCGCTCGCTTTGCGGCAGCGTGCTGATTTCACCCATCAGTTCAGCCAGTTTCGTTTGGAATTCGTTCTCGTTCATGTCTGTGTCTCCCGCTACGAGGGAGGTTTGAGCAAAGGTCATTCCACATCCGTGTACGAGAGTCGATCCGTCAAGAAGCCGCTGGCGGCGCGGCATTTGTCCCGCGAGATGCCAGGGTCGGACATTTCCGTGCGAACCAGCTTTGCCGCATGTCGCCCGGACGCAACGTTTGCACACTTTCAGCGACGCAAAAAGGCCACACAAAAACCGGCCGTTGCATTCACACCGCATTGCGGGAGGCTTCACTCTCCCGGGCGAAGGTTATCCGACCCATACCGCGGCGTAACCGACGGCGTTGTCCGGCGTCTGCGGTGCGACGGCGGCAAGGGTCTGGTAGCTGCTCGTGTGCCGAAGCACCACCGCCTTGCGCGCTCCCTGTTCCAGACAGGCGGACATCATAGCGGCAATCGCGCCGGCGCCGCAGGCGTTGTTGCGAGTTCGCGCCTCGGGAACGATTTTTTCCGGCGTCATATCCGTTATAATCCGCAACACCCGACGATCGTTTTCCATCGCCCACTGCATCGCCGCCGCTCCGACCCCCGCCGGGGCAAAACGATAGTTCGATCCATAGTGCGTGAGGTCGCTGCTGGCGAGATAAACCGCGGACAATCCCACGGCCGCGACGGCGCGCGCCACCGATCGCCCGAGTTCCACCGCCGACTCATCGGGAGGGACCTCAATCGGTAGAATTTGAGCCGCCGGCCAAGTCGCCTGGATCAGCGGCAACTCCACTTCCACCGCATGTTCGCGCAAATGGAAGCGATCATCCGTGACGAATTGCGCCGTGTCCGCGGACAGTTCCTCCCGCAGCGCCGTCACGCTGGATTCTCCTCCGGGCACGGCCCAGCGCGCATGCGAATCGAGAACGCCGCGATCGATCGGGATCGGCGTGTGAATGGCGCCGAAGACGACCACCAGGTCCACGGCTGGCCGCTGCCGCGCCAGCGACAAAATCGCTTCGGCGGCGACCGCTCCGCTGCAAATCCAACCCGCATGCGGGACGACCGCGCCGATTCCAGGTTCGCTTCCGAGTTGGGATGACATCTGCGATAGCGCCGGGCGAGCGGAGGCGAGCAACTCTCTGGCCGCGTGCCGGCATGGCGCCGCGCCGGCCGGATAAAACATTCCGGCAACTGCGGGACTTCTTACGGACTGGTCCCTTGGCCCCGACATCCCGGTTACTATAATCTCCCGTGCCGCGTTACTGGTAACGTTGATCGATTTGGCGACAGCGCAAAATTTGTTCGCATGCCCGAGCCGAACCCAAATGATCCCGCCCCGTCCGAAAAGACGAAGCCCGACGCCGCTTCCCCACCCGCCGAGATTCGCCCAGATTCTCCAGCATCACGGCGTCCACCGGCGATTCGGGCGCTGGATGCGCCGCTGTTCGCCGTGCCTGGGACGAAATCGGTCCGTCCAGGGGCTCCCGGCGCCGGGCGTCTGACGCCAAAGCCCTCGGCGGCGCCGCCGCCGCGGCCGCGCCCCGCAGCGCCGCCGGAGTCGCCCAACAATATCGGACCCGGCGCGCTCTCCCAGCCGCCGCTCCTGAGCGACGCTGAAATCTCTGCGACGCAGGAGATTGCCGATGCGATGTCCAATGGTCAGCCGCTCGAAGAGCCGGAGGTCATCGGCAACAACCCCGAAACCGCGCCATCAGCCCCCGGCGCGCCCATGGCCCAAGCTCACCTTCACACGAGCAGCGCTGATACGCTCTCTGTTCGCCGAACCATCATTCCGATTCTCCTGACCGGCGGCGTGATCCTGGCCGGAGCGGGCGCTTTGCTGCTGTTCGGCGGCGAAGATAATGCGCTGTCTGATTTATTCCCAAGCTGGGTGCCGATCATGTTCTACCTGCTCGCGTCAATCTTTCTGGGTTTCGGCGTCCTCAACATGCTCGCGGTGAAAAATGTGAAGGAGTGGGAAGGCACGGAGGCACAAGGGCACGAAGGCACGAAGTGAATTCAATGCCCTTCACTTCGTGCCTACGTGCCTCCCTCCCTTTGTGCCTTCCCCCTTCGCGTTGACTCCCGCTCGGGGCACTTCTATCATGCAGCAGCTTTAATTTCAGGAGATTTACATGGCTGGTAATAACGTATTGCAGATCACGGATGCGAATTTCGAGCAGGAAGTGCTGAAATCGGACAAGCCCGTTCTGGTGGATTTCTGGGCCGAATGGTGCCAGCCCTGCCGGCGGCTCGCGCCCACCATCGAGAAGCTCGCCGGCGACTACAGCGACCGCGTGAAGGTTGGCAAGCTCGACACCGATTCCAACCACGCGACCGCCAGCAAGTTCGACATCAGCGCCATTCCCACGGTCATCCTTTTCAAAGGCGGACAGGTCGCACACAAATTCGTGGGTCTGCGCCCAGAGAAAGATTTCCGCGAAGCGCTCGACGCGGCGATGTGAGCGAATTGCCGATTTTGATTTGGAAAAAAGGCGGCCTGCCGATTTCAGTCGGCAGGCCGCTCGATTTACTGACCGCCCGCCGGCTGCGTTGTCGCGCCGCCCATTCCCTCCGCTTGCTGCTTCAGCTCCGCCGCCTTTTCCTCCTCGGTCTTGGCGCGGCGTTCCGTGGATTCCGCCTTCTTCTCCGCCGCCTCCTTCGCTTCGATGTCGCTCAGCTCTTTCTTCTGATCGTCCGTCAGCAAGGCCACAATATCATCGTGCTCCTTCTGACGGATCTGTCTTTCTTTTTCCGACGCGTCAGCGCGAATGTCCTTGATCTTCGCCTTCTGATCTTCCGTCAAATCCCCCAGCTTGTTGAACGGCGCGCCGACACGCATGCGAGATGCCCGCATGTCGTCCGACGGATTTGTCGTGGCGTCATCGGCTATTGCACGCACCCCCACTCCGATCAGAATGGCCGCAACTAAAATGGCAAGACAGTTCCTCAGTTTCATGGCCGATCTCCTCTTGTCTACAAATGAAGTATATGACTCGGGTTACGCTCCCAATAGGATAACATTCCGATCAACAAAACCACAAGAAAAGATGCGGTTCCCAACAGAAGGCGATGGTTGATTTGGAATTACAGGGCCGGAGCGTGCCTGCGGCGAGCGCAGTCGAGCCGTCGCCCCGGTCCGGGCGCGATTATTCGCCGCTCACCGCTTGCGGGCGGGCGAACTCTCGAAAAGGGGATTATTGATGGCCAGCTTCCCAACCGCCGCGGCGCCCTTCGGCTCGCGATTTTCCGGGGATTTCGCCGCCTGCGGGGCCGTCTGTGGCGCCGCCGGCTGCGCCGCGGCAGATTCCGCCGCCGGGGCCCCGGATTCGGCCGGCCCCTCCCCAGGCTCGTCGCTTGGCGCCGTGTCCGGCCGATACAGCCGGCCGTTGAACGCCTTTTGATATTCCGTCCAATTCGACTCCGCCACCCCCTCCCCGCGCGTCAGTTGCAATGCCATCATCAGCTTCGCATCCAGGTTCTCAATCACATGAACCGCAATCGCCTCCGGTGTGGACGGCAATCGCGCGGCCCCGAATTCCGGCTCACCATGATGACTCAGAATGATGTGCTGAATCACATCGATCAGCGGCCGAGGAATCGGCTCGCCAAGTGCTTTCTCCGCATCCTGAGCCTTCTGCTCCACCCAAATCGCTCCCTTGACGATGTGCCCGACCAACTGCCCGCCATCCGTGTACGCAAACGCGTTCTCGTAGCTCAGCTCCCACGTCTTGGCCAAGTCATGCACGAACACCCCGGCCACCACCAGATCGCGATTGAGCTTCGGATAGAACTTGCAGACCGCGTCGGCCACCTCCATCGCATTGAGCGTGTGCTCCAGCAATCCCCCGACGAACGCGTGATGGAAGTTCATCGCCGCCGGCGCCCGACAGAAATTGTTCATCAGCTCTTCATCATCCAGATACGCCCGCACCATCGCCTTGAGATGCCGATTGCGCAGCGAATCGCAAATCTCGAACAGCCGCTGACACATCTGATCGACGTCCCGCTCGGTATGCGGCATCAAATCCGCGATGTCGAACGTTCCATCCTTGGCCGCCCACATCTGCTCGATGATGAGTTGCAGATTGTTCTGATAATTCTCAATCCGCCCGCGAATTCGCAGCATTCCCCCATCCGGCATGGCGGCGAACATCTCGCGCGTGGCGTTCCAGATTCGCGCGGTCATCTGAGCCGTGCGATCGGAGCAGAACGCCTTGATGTAATATTTCCCCGAAGCCGTGGCCGCCAACTGCTTGTTGGAGATGATGAAGACATCCTCCACCACATCCCCGGGCGCGCAATCGCGAAGGAACAGTCGCCGCATGAGCGGGGTTATATCCGCTGGCCCGATGGAAGGCCAATGCGAGTGAAGGGACAGCCGCGGGGTTACACATCGTTACAGAACGTTACACTTTTGAAGAAATGATTAGTGTTTGCTAACTTATTGAATGCGTTCAAGTCGTGTTGGGGAAAGCGGTTATTGGCGATGGGTGCCAAAATGGCGGGTTTGCGCGCGGAAATGTGTAACATTTCAAAGGCACGGAGGGACGAAGGCGCGAAGGCACACAGCGCGGCATAGCCGCAACCAAAGAAGAAATACAACCGCGAAGGCGCGAAGGACGCGAAGACAGACGCGAAGAGCTCATGGGCACATCCTGCGCAACTGAATTGAAAATCTTGTCGTAGAAACAAGAAATTGCAGGATATCAACGAAGGGAGGGAGGCAGAAAGGCAGGGAAGCACGGAGGCAGAAAGGCACGGAGGCACGAAGGCAGAAAGACTCGGAGGGACGATCAGTCGTTGGGGACGGTCAGGGTCTTGAGAAACCGCGCGGTGGGATCGGCATTCACCGCACTGCGATCGACAATATACGCGAACCGCCGGGTGACCATGGGCTGAGCGTTGGCCGTGCCGACGTTCTGCCAGCCCTGGAGAACCACGTAAATCGTGAACGTGTCGGATCGGGTGGTGATGAGATTGCTGATGCGATCGAGCGTGAGGCAATCCCATTGATAATCTTCGGAAATTCCGGTGGGCGTTGTTGATGCGGCGGCCGTTGATTCAAAGTTGGGGTCGGCCGGGCTGAGCAATCCCGTGGCGGAAGCGGGCGCCGTCGGCGCGACAATTGCGGCCAATCCACTCCCGTTCTGGAAACCCGGAACTTGGTTCAGGTCAAAAATGGATGTGAACGGTCCATGTTGGAGGCGATAGGTAACGATATTCTTCGCGATCTGCTGGTTAATTCCAACATAGCCCGCAACATTGCTGGGTACGAACGGCAACATGCTCAGCACCTTCCACGAAGCCGTGTTGATATTGATCAGGCCCTCAACCCCGACATTGTCCTGAGCGGTCTGATCGGTGGCCGTGGCATTAGCCGTCAAGGCCGGCGTCGGGGGGGTTGGATTTCCGGGAGATGCGACGTTCTGCGGCGGATAGGCGAAATACGGGACCGCCGGATTGCCGGAAGCAGTTGGGCTTCCCAAAACAAGATTCGGATCAAAATTCGGGAGATAAGTGTCCGTACTGGATTGCACAGTCAGATAATTGAACAAATTTCTTGTCCAAGAATAATAGTCCGGCAGCGGGAAGGTCATGCCTGCAGGCGCAGTGTTCCCTTGAATTGCCGCCACGTACGGGTATGTCGCCGACATCGGGACGAATCGGCCAACATTTTGCGCGAGACAAAACGTCGCATCGACGGTCGCATTGCCTGTCGCAACCGCGGCGAGGGAACAATCCTTTGGAAGGGAATTCAATTCCAAAAAGTACGGCGGAGCGGTGGGAGCCGCGCCCTGATTCTGCACCTGGTCCAGAGGACCGCCATCGATACGGATTCGGTAGGCCCCAATGCATGGAATGTCCAACATGTCGCCGTTGCGAGCAAAACCGCCCAGGGGATGAAGATAGGTTTGGCCCGCGGCCAGAGGGATACCGTTCGGATAAGAATTCAGGGAGGAGACAACGGAATTTGGGAAATGCATCATATCGCCCGCGGCATTTCCGGAGGCAGTGTTATAGAGCTGAACAGGGGGGAAGTTATTTGCGTAGCTTCCGGACGTCGCGTCAAATCCAAAGCAGGGCGTGGTGTTGATGGTTATCCAGCCGTTCGTGGTTCCCGACGCGACCGACTCGGAATCTGTCCCCCCGCCAGGAAGCGGTGCGGCAGCCTCCCTCGGTGCTGTAACCACGTTGGTCACACTATAGAAGCCCGGAAAAAACTGTTTGAACCAAGTCGTAGCCGCGCTGCCTTTCATTCGAATATAGCTCCAGGCAGTGCCGGCACTGGTACTTCCAATCGACAGGCCGGAGAAATCATAAGAGTCGACAGGGACGAGATCGTACAGATTCGGGTTGAGATAAGTTCCCTCATTGAAGGTGTTCTGAGGATCTGTCGAAGAGGTGTAGAACCCATTTGCCTGCCGAGGCCTTAAGAGAACGAGTTCGCCGCCGGTCGAAGTCCCGGTAATCGTCGATGCGGTGGTCCCGGCAATGACCAGTTGCAAATTCGGGACGTAGATATCGCACGTGTTCGGAAGCACTGTTCCCGCGCCTATGCCGTTTGGGCCGTACCAAACGCCGGTGGAAACCGTCCCCACCGAAGGTTGGGTGGTCGCGAAGCTACCCGGAGTGGTCCCCGACACCGTGTGCACCGCGCTGGCCGGCCGGACTAGTGCGTCGCCAGGCTGAGGAGTTATTCCCAACGCGTTGTAGTTTTCTAGAAGGGCGTAACCGTGTGCGGGAATAATCACAGTCCCCGCTGGCGGTTGCACCTGTCCTGTTTGCGTCGGATCGTTGTTTGCCACCATCGGCCCAATTACCGAAACACTCAATGCATTCGAATAAGCCCCCGCTGGGAAGGTTTGGAAACCCAAATAGGGATAGACCTTTGGAAACGCCGGGCTTCCAGCTGCGGTGCGGTTGATCAGGCCCAATTGCCAGTTTTTCAATATCATCGTCACCGGGTACGGATTGTATAGTTCGACTGCAACGTATCCCTGAGGATTGGATAGTGCTCCGTTAGCGGGATCCGGTCCCGTGTAGGTATTGACGTAGACCTCGCTGATCACGGGTTGCGGGGCGCTGCTGTATACCTGTAACTCAACCTGAGCCTGCGGTGGGGGCGTAGCGCCGCTGTCGATTTGGGAAGGGTTCTGCAGCACAATTGTCCGGCTGGTGACGTTTTGCGAATTGTCCCTAAGACCAAGCGTATTAACCGCCGCGAGGGCAGCTCGCAGCAACATGACGTTCGTATTCGTAACCGTTCCGCCCGCCGATGGCGCGTCGAGCAACGAAACGTTTGCAGTGCCATAGCCGGTGGGATCACGCAAGGGCGAGCGGAAAATGAACTGTGGATTGGTCGGCGTGGGGTCGTAGATGGCGTATCCATCCACTCCGGTCACGCCGAAGGGCGTGGCATAGGACGGATTGCTGGCCATCACTGACCAAAAGGCGCGGAACAATTCGGGGAAAGCGGCCGTGTTGACGTTTGCCTTTACTGCGTTCGTAGACCAGGGCTGGAGTCGCCAGTTCGCCAACTGAGTGGAGGTTGGGGGCGTGATGACATAGTTCGAGTTCATCGCGCCGGGCGTCACGCCGGTGTTGGCAGCGATGGCAACAAATGTATAGTTCGGGCCGGCATAGCTGGCTGTCGGGCCCGGCCAAAGAACCATGTCGTTGACTGCGTAGGGGGTTCCGGTATTCCAGACGCCCCTGTAATGCGCATTCGTTGCTCCCGAAGCTGTATTCGCGCCATAGGGGAGCATGTAATTGGGCAGCAGCGGATCTGAGCTAAAATAAGCCCCGGTAGGATTATTCGGATTGTTGTTGTAAACGTGCTGAATGTAGTTCGAGACGGGATTGCGTGTCACGAGCAAGGCTCGCATCGGCAATTTGAGATTGTCAGACCCCGCCGGATACGCAAAGTTGTTGTTGAACCAAGTGCCGAAGCTTGCAGGATCATAAGGTGTAGTTGGCGGAACGGGGTTCGAACTCGTCCCACAGAGCGAATTCGGTAAGAGCGATTCGGTGACGGATTGCGAGAAAGCATTGGGATTCTGGAGGCAGAAATGGTACGCCAACGCCGCCTCATCCGAGAGAGGCAGCGCCTGGTATCGCGAGCCGACCGGCGGGGCACCGCTGTATGTGTTATAGCCCGGATTGGCGATGCGGCGGATGAATTGCTGGTAGAACGCCTCGCCTTCACTGATGAAGCTGTAGTCCTTTCCGCCCGTGGTTTTCCGATCAAAGGCGGCAGGAGGAGTATTACCATCTATGGCGGATTCATCCAGAGGATCCGGATTCGCGGTGACGGCGGTGCTATTGAATCGATACTGATTCAGAGTGCCGATGGGATCACTCGTGTTAATCAGTTCCTGCAACCCAACGCTGGTTTGAAACAGATTCCAGATATTGTTGATCGCCGTGGGAGCGCCGGCCGAATAAACATAGTCTTGGTCGCGGCTCCACGAGGTATTGGCATTGATCGCGGAATTGTTGTCGATGATGCGGGCTGCGGCGAACCAAGTCAGCCCATCGAGGCTCAAACCAGGGACGGGAAAATAGAGGGAATCCGCGATCCCGTCACCATCGGCGTCGGCGGCGGTGAATTTGGCGGCCGCACCATACTGGAACGCTGGCTGGTTGAGGCCGTTTGCCAAATGAATGGGGTCTGTCGCGGTCAAAGCAGTGATGGTTAGTGGCGTGGGTAAGCCGGGAGCACCGACGAGACCCGAAGTTGGCCAAGCGCCCGTTGTTGTGGTGAGATCAGTTCCGGTGATGGGATCCTCAAAATCCGTGTTTAAGATGGACTGCGGAAGCAGTTTCCCAGAAGTTGCATTGTATTCCACGGACTGTGTAATTGCGGTCCAGATCGGTGAGTTGGTGCCAGCGGGATCGGGAAGTCGATCAGCAAGCCAGGGATCGGAGCCGTTGGCGGTGACGGGGAGACGGCCATTCATAATCTGCCAGCCCGTGGTATTTGGCGCGACCGGCGGCCACGGATTCTTGGATATGGCGTCGGCGGTGTTTTGAACGAGGGGAGAATTATTCGAACTCTGGAGGTCATAGAAGTTAAGTGGATTTGCCGGGTCGCTAATGATATCCCCGGGGTTGTACGTGTAACCGGTGGGCGGGGATCCTCCTACGGGGACGACATTCGGCGCAACCGCCGGGGCGCTGCCCGATGTTTGCGCTTGTCCCTGGTAAATACTGTGGTTGATGATCGAATTCGCAGGGGCTGGATTGATTACATACGCCGTGTTCCCGTGCAGATCGCCGAAGGTGTCATTCAAATCATCCGCAATGACGCCTTGGCAGACCTCGGCTATGCCATTCAGGGCGGTGTCAACGTCGGTGCTGAGGACGTTCTGGGCGGAGGCCACGCGGCTGGAACGCGTCGTCGAGATGAAGGCCGCGCCCAGGATGGCCAAGAGCAGCAGCAGAACGATCACGATGATGAGGACGGAGCCTGGACGGGAGCGGCGTAGCCGGGCCGCTAGAGAGGAGACGGGAGAAAGTAGAAAGGAGATTCGCGGATTCATGGTTCGCACCTTTCGCTCGCTTTTTCCTTCGTGCCTAAATGGGCGGCCGCTATTCTCGAACGTCCAAGGAACGCGCTCCCCTTCGGGTCGCGGCTAAACTTCTCTTTTCCTTCGTGCCTCCGTGCCTTCGTGCTTCGCATCATTCATTTCAATCGAAACACATATTCGTACCACGGGCCGTCCTTGACCTTATTATTCGGGTCGTCCACCTTGATCAGAATGCGAATCATGGCGGGCATGTCATCATGCCAGGCGGCGACGTAACGCGGGGGATTCTTGAAATCGCCGAAGACGATGTGGCTGCCGCCGGTATAAGCTCCGGTAGTATCGGGATTCGCGTAATCGCGCGTGGGATCGAAATTCACGTCCACTTCCCATGGCGGGGCGCAAAGCGCGGGACTCGGGATGCCAATATTTAAATACATCGTGTAGTAGTCGCGTAGCGGGATGACGTCGGTGAAATAGTTCATCACCCCGGCGGCCGTGGGATCGTTGGTGGCTACGTTGATTGGGTCATAACCGCGAATGAGGACGGTCGTGGCTCCGGCGCCTGGGCCACTGAGGTGGGGAACGCCTGTGCTGCTTCGCGGCATGCCGTACCAGCGGATGTGCTTGTTGCCGTTGGCGTCAACGTAATAGTCGATCTGGCCGTCGGGACCAAGGCCAGTCATGGCGCCATATTTCGGGTCCGCCGGATTGTTATTCTGCTGCATGTAATCGCCGGCATATTCCACGATGAACTGGCTGCAATGTTGGAGGAAAAATGGGGCCATCTCCGCCAGGGCCGCGGCCGTGACGGGGGCTTGAATCAGGGGATTGCACTGCGGGCGGTTGAGCCACAGGCCGGGGTCGATTGGTAGCGGCAGCGTCGTGTTTGGGGTTGGAGAAAAAGCGCCGCTGGCCGAATATCCCGGCACCGCTGAAAAGAAGCTTAGGACATAGGGAGGATTGGGCAGGGTATCAGGCGGATTGGCAATGGACCGGGGATACGGCTGCGGCGGGGTCGGGGTAGCCGTGCCTTGGGATATCGGCAACGCATAGACGAGCGGATTCCACCAGAGCGAAGGGCCCGAATAAGGGGTATTGGCATTTGCTGCATTTGGGGTCTGCCAGTTGAGAATCGCATTGGCGATGACGCGGTCGAATTGATCCGGCGTGATGCCGGCGATGTCGTAGCGCGAGGATTGGGATTGAGTGCTTGTATTAGCACCAGTATTGTTTACGTCAGGCGTGCCGTAGCTCAGCGGGGACATGTTGGGGCCGAATGGAGTTGTCGCAGTGATTCCACTTTGCGCGGTCCATCCGGTGATGCCCGACGGTGTCGTGCCGGCGACGCCATAGTAGTAATCCCCTAAAGTGATCGGCGGATTCGGAGGAGCAGTCCACGTGCCATCCAGCAGAGTCATCCGCCGCGCCAAAACCCAATCGGCCGCATAGGCTCCAACGCGCGGAACGCCGCTCACGGTAGTTCCATTGAACAGGCCGGAGGCGATATTCGGCAGGCTGCTCGGGCCATAGAAGGCGCTGAGATCGTTGGCGGGCAACGCCGCGCTGCCGATCTCTATGAATGCATCATCGGAAGATTCGGTGCCGGTGTAGGTGCCATCGTTGCCGGAGCGGCGATGGTACAGAGCGTGGGCGAAGAATTTCAGAAGGTCCGCGCGGTGATTTCGACTATTGAGAATGGCGGGGGAAATAATCTGAGTGGGGGTCTTGGTGAGATTACTGGGTTGAGCCCAAATCGCAGCATAATTTCCAGCATTGTCGATGGGGATCACCGTCGGATCCGAACTGGTCTTGGCATCGTCGCTATTGAGGAACTGCGTCACCGACTGGCTGGCGATGATGAAGCAGGGCGGATTCTTCGATACGTTTCGCAGATCGTCAAACAGCATCGGGCCGGTGGCCTGTGCGTCGTCGTTGATGCCGTTGAGGGCCTGGCCGGCGCCGACGGCATCGGTGGCGCTGCGGAAAACGTAATTGATGCCGAGGATCAAAAGCAGAACCATGGCCAGGGAGAGCATGAGTTCGACGAGAGTGAAGGCGGGGAGATTGCCGATTGCCAATTGCCTATTGTCAATGGCCGATTGCCTATTGCCTATTGCCAAATGGGAAGAGATTGCCGATTGCCGATTGCCTATTGCCAATTGTGAATCAAGATCGCGCGCGCGAGCGTGGCCTTTCAATAGGAAATAGGAAATAGGAAATTGGAAATGGGCATTCGGCATTTGTCTTCTCAGTTATTGCTCGTGTTGACGCGGATGAAGGCCGATCCGGCGGCGATGTCCTGATTGGGGCCGGTGAATGGGCCGGTGAATCCACCGGTTGTGTCGGGCATCGGCGCGGCGCCGATGAGAAAGACGGTTCCGGTGAAGGCGGTGGAGCCGTTGGCACTGAAGCCGTACTCGATCGCTTCGGCGGGTGTAAGGTCATATCCGGGCTGGAGGTAAAAGGTCTGCATGCTGGCGGCGCTCACGCTGGTATTCGGGGGAACCGCGGCCAAGCGGAAAATTCGGCCTATGAGATTGGGCGGCGCGGGATTCGTGCCGCTTGACGCGGCGAGTATCACAAACGCGCCTGTGGTACCGTTGAATGATGTTTGACTTGTGGGATAAGTCAGCGCCACGGTCCATGAGGCATCGGTGTTGTAGATGAATTGCGCGCTGATGCTAGCGGCAACGCCAAGGGAGGGTGTGGCGGGAGGAACCGCTGGCGCAGCGTATGGTGAGCCCGGAGAAGCGTAATTATAGAGAGCCGGCGGGATCGGCGGAGCGACGACGGGCGGGATGGAGCCCGCGGGGATGGCGGTCACTTCGCCGGGCGCGAACTTGGTCACGTAATTCGGGAAATTCGGATTTTGCAGAGCGATGACGAAGACCTGTGCGAAGGGACTGGTGGCCGAATCACGACGATAGAAGCCGACCCAGCCAAATCGGCGATCGGCGCTGAAAAAGCTGTCGCTTCCCAGAGCTTGCATGATGTTCGGGGAAAAGGCTTGGACGATGGGGACGGCAGCGGTACCTGTGGGCTGAAACAGCGAATTGCTGGAGCCGGCAGCGGCCGGCGGGAAACCGGATGGGGCGTTGGCGACGGCCTGGATTTTTTTTATTGCATCGCGGATGACGGCGCTGCCTTGGGTTTCGCTGGAGACGGCGGCGGTCTGCTGAATGGCGACGGGAAAGATGCCGGCGATCATGATGAAGCCGATGCCCAGCAGAATCACGGCGAAGAGAACCTCTATAAAAGAGAATGCCGATTGCCGATTGCCAAATGCCGAATGGGAAGAGAATGCCGATTGCCGATTGCCAAATGCCGAATGGGAAGAGAATGCCGATTGCCGATTGCCAAATGCCGAATGGGAAGAGAATGCCAAGTGCCGATTGCCAAATGCCGAATGGGGGGAAACTGAGGCAACGGTGCGCGCGGGCAAATTGCTCATTTTCTGTAGGCCTTCAATTCGGCATTTGGCATTTGGCATTCGGCAATCTCTTCTCATTTCGCCTTGATCAAAGAGCCGTTGGTCGGGTTGACCATCAACGCGACGCCGTTCTTGTCGATCCAGTTTTCTTCGATGAATTTGTCGTCGGAAATTGGAACTTGAGAAGGTGTCGTCGGAGAGGCCAGATTTGTGTAAAGGTAGTAGTTCATGTCTATGTCGGTGAACGCGTTGCCGTCGCCTTTCGTTGTGGTGGTGCCGCCGGAATTAACCTGCATTGATGCGTGTTGGGCGAGATAGGCATCGTGATCGAAAACCACGAAGCCAACGGAGGACATCAGTGGTATTGCGCTCGGGGTACCGGCGCTACTGACGTTGCTGGCGACATCATATGCTGTTCCCGAGTAAACCATTCCCAGTCGTTGGCAGACCAGGTTCTCGGTGGCTGTGGCTCCTACTGATGAGGAAAGATGGTCGTTCAAGGGGATTCCGAAGGGAATGGTTGTCAGCGTTCCATCGGGGGCGAACATGATCGCACCGAGGCGAAGGTAACGGTCGAGCGCCGGCAAAGTATTTGATGCGCCGAGGTACGCAAAATAGTAATTGCCAGTTCCCGCCACCTTGGCCTGGTTATACGTATAGGTATTGTTGTTCAGGGCTACGGCGACCCCGGCGGGCAACAACACGATGTCCCGGTAGAAGATTAGATTTCCAGGGTTATTGGGGTCCGGATTGTTTACCAATTCAAGCGCGTTTACGAGGCCATTTTGAGTGTTCGATATGCCATAGACATTTGGCGGAAACAGCGGCGTAAAGGCGGTGCCGTTCCACTCTGGCTCAGCCTGCACTTCGGCCATGGCGGTTCGGTTGGTTTTGGGATCGATGAAGAAGCAGACGCCGATGGTTTGGCGGTTGTAGATGGCGTCGGCGCGGGCGTTGGCGAGAACGGCGGAAATCAGGTTCTGGGCCGCGGCCACGTTCGTTCCGCCCATCAGAGCGTTCCACACCGGTATGGCGATGGCCAGGACCAGGATGATGATCGTCAGGACGGTGATCATCTCGACCAGCGTAAAACCAGAAAGGTTGGTCCTTTGTCCTTTGTCATTTGTGGTTTTGTCACTTGTCATTTGTCACTTGTCATTTGTCACTTGTCATTTGAACGAATACACATTGTCGTCGGTCTGGTTAGAGTTCGGCGTGCCGGATACCCAACCATGGCCGTTACTGAAATCGCCATCAACTCCGGCGGAGACGAAGAATGGCTGGTTGGCATACATCGTGCCTGCGGGCGGCGTGGCCGCGTCATAGGTGGAAAGGGAGGCGGAGGCACTGCTTATCGTTCCGGTACTGGTAACAACGCCGTGGTTTGCTCCATCGATCCAGACGACGCCCGGAGCGGCGGCACTAGCGGACAGGCCGAGCCCACCGCCGGGAACGAAGAGGATCGGATTGCCCCAGCCGTCGAGAAGAAGGGGAACGGTAAAAATATTACTGGGGCCTCTGCCGGTCTTCAGCAAGGCGATCGTAACGTTGAGAGTTTTGCCGGCGGGAATGTTGTTAAGAATCGTCGCATTTTCCGGAAGCGATTTCAGGGCGTACATCACCAAGGCGGTATTGATCAAGGCCTCGGGCATCAAGCTGACGCTCGACGGACTGGTATATGCGTTTGGATCAGTCGACAGGACTCCCGGAGCGGGTTCCTGGCCGACCGTCCAGAAACGGGCAGTGTTATATCTGCCCGATAGGTTGTTGGTGTTGATGTCTAGCGGCAACCCAGAACCGGCAGGCGGTGGGCGCGAAAGATGTGTCGCGTTGCGATAGTTTTCAAACATCGTCTTACACGTTTCCAGCATGGTCCGGGTGGAACGTTCCTTGGCTTGGCCGCTGATGAGCTTGCCGCCAACAAAAAACAGGCCCATGAGGATCAGGATGATGCCGATCACGACCAGCAACTCGATGAGGGTGAAGCCGCGGCGGCTTGGGCGAACAAACGGGATGGAAGAACTGGGTGATTTCATCTTTTCGCCAGGGTAATGATTCGTCGTGTCTCGTGGGTCAGGGCAAGGGCTGATTTAACCGCAGAGTGCGCGGAGTTCGCGGAGACAAACGCAGAAAAGATTTTTAGCCACGGATGAAAGGCCGATGGACACAGATAAGAGACGTTGCAATTCGCATTTCCATCTGTGTGCATCTGATTTTCATCTGTGGCAAACATGCATTTCTTGGCGTCCTTGGCGGTTTACTCGTCTTTGTTTGCGGATGAATTGGCAATTGGCGAACTCGGCTGGGGGATCATTGCGAAACATCGCCAAAACTCGTGATGTCATCGGCGGTTCCATAAATCCCGTCGGGGCCGGCGGAGATCAGAATGAATTGATCGACGGCCCGGGGACGGCCGGAGTAATTACAATTATTGTCGCTTGAAGTATCTGTCGGCGGGATCGCCGAGTTAAAGAAATACGCGCCGGCGTTGTAAGGCGTGAAGTCCTTGATGGTGTAATACACAGGCGGAGGGCCCGCAGTTTTCAATATCGCGGCTGAAGCAGCGGTACCGGGAGGGTGAATATCCTGGAGGTTGTGCTGAAGTGGAGCATGGTTATACGAACCCAAGCCGATGCTGTTGCCGGAGGTGGGATTGGGATGGGTGTAAGCCACGATATCGCGAACGTCGTACTGATAGAGAGCGACAGCGTTTGTTGGGTCGGTGATGACGCCGTTGGAAACCACGCCTTTGGCTCCGGTTCGTGCGCGGAGATAGAGAATGGGAAGCGGGCCGGGGGTTGGGAAGCGATCGACGAATTCGGGAATGGGGCTGCCCTGTGTTTGCGTCCCCACCGCATCGACGAAAGGTGCGGGGACCAGCGCAACGCCAGCCGCATTTGCCGCCTGATACGTCGTGGTCTGGAATGCCGGCGACATACCGCGGCCTGCGAGGCGCTCGCACCACATGAGATAGGTCGTGCCGTTGGGAAAGAAGGATGGCGTTCGGCCCGGGAAATTCGGATTCAAATTGAGCGGACCCAGGCCAACTTCGGTGGCAGCTAAGGCGGAGACATACGGAGTGGGCGGCGTTGCAGAATTGTCCGTTTGGCCGGAGGCCGTATTCAGGCGCAAGCCGCCCATGAGTCCCAGCACGAGATTCTCTGTACCTGTGATGTTGTAGTTGACGGCCGAGGAGTAAACTCCCGAGGTATATAGCTCCAATGGGTGCAAAGCAGGCAGGGCGGGGGTAGAGCCCTGGGTGACGCCCTCGATGTAATCATTGCTCAGCGGCCCGGGATACGCATTGAACGTCGAGTAATAGGCGTTGCACGCGTTGGCGATCTGGCTGAGTTCATTTTGCGTATCGGCCACCTGGGCGGCGCGGCGGATGCGGCTGATGACGGGAAAGAGGATGCCCATCAGCACGACGATGATGCCGATCACGACCAGCAATTCCACTATGGTAAACGCGGATCGGCCGAGATGGGTTCGGAGCTTGGTTGGCATCATAGTCATTCGCCTATGGATGGTTTTCTCTGGCGCATTGTTCGCGGTGTCCAGTGGAGCAGGGCTCTTACCTGGAAATTCACTCTTACCGCGGAGATCGCGGAGATCGCGGAGATAAACGCGGAGAAATGCATATTCGCCACAGATGAAAATCAGATGCACACAGATGGAAATGCGATTTGCAGGGTCTTTTATCTGTGTCCATCGGCCTTTCATCTGTGGCTAAGAATTCTTCTTCACGTCTTTCTCAGCGATCTCCGCGTTCTCCGCGGTAAAACAAAGCCGTCTTAGATACAAGCGGCGGTGGATACGGAAGTTGCGCGAAATAGTCGCTGGCGAAGACCCATCACATCGGCCGGGTGACGACGAACTCGGCCATGGTGTCTAGGACCTGACGGGCTGGTGTTTCGGGCAGGACGGATAGCCCCGAGCGGGCACGGGCAATCAGCATCTGAGCCCGGGCGGCGGCGTATTCCACCGAATCGCTCGGCAAAATCAAATTGCGAATCCGCTCAACCTTGTCCGATTCGTGACTCCTCAGCAGCGAACGCAAAAGCGTGCGGTGCTCCGGCGGAGCAGAACGTAGAAAATGGATGATCGGCAGGGTGAGCTTGCCATTTAAGATGTCCAGGCCGAGGGTTTTGCCGACCGTGGATTCGATTCCGACGAGGTCGAGGATGTCGTCCTGAATTTGGAAGGCGGTGCCGAGGCACAGGCCGTATTGGCGGAGGTTTTCGATCGCGATTGCGTCGGCGCCCGCGAAGGTCGCCCCGAGCAGGCAGCAAGCGGCGCAGAGGATGGCCGTCTTGCAGGTGATGATCTGGAGGTAGGTTTCTTCGTCGAGGTCGAGATTGTTGCGGTGGTGGATTTGCAGCAACTCGCCTTCGCAAACCTGGTTGGTGGTGCGGCCGATGACGCGGGAGGCGAATTGGGAATCGAGGCTGGAGCAAAGGTGAAAACTGTGGCTGATGAGATAGTCGCCGAGGAGAACGGCGGCCTCGTTTCCGCGAAGATGGTTGATGGTGGCGCCCTTGCGGCGAAGCTCGGCATCGTCCAGAACGTCATCGTGAACCAGCGTGGCCATGTGGACCATCTCGACGACGGTGGCCAGCACGGTGTGAGCGTCGCAGAGTTTTCCGGAGGATTTTCCGGAGAGGAGGACCAGGAGCGGACGGAGCATTTTTCCGCGGAAACGGCCGACATGGCGGCAGAGGTTATTGACGCAGGCGAGATCGCTGGCGAGTTCGTGATCGAAGAGTTTTCGGACGGCGTCGAATTCGGGACGGACGCAATCGGTGAAGGAGTCCAGGACCGAAGATGCCGCTTTTGCCATGGCCGGGCATTATAGTGACTGGGGGCGGCGAACGAATTGGGCGTGGGAAGTTTCGGAAGAATTGAAAGAAGAGGCATGCAGGCGGGTGCGTGGTGCATTCGGCGGGAGCAATTGGAAGTGAAGGATGATCGGTTACGGTCTTCGTGACGGCGGAAGTCGCTTGCTCGAATATGACAGGCGTCGCCGCCGCGGATGCCGCTGGCTGGCCCGTCAATGTTCCGGCACGCCTTTTCGATGCGGAAGGATAGGGTCGCCGCCTTTGGCGGCAAGTGCTGAGGAGTTTCGAGCTCAAGTTCGACCTCAACCGTCCTGCGCAGCCCCGCATGTCCGACCTCCCGCTGTGGTGTCGGGAGGCCTCCGCTCGCCCATTGCCCAACCCGCCACCGATTTCGGCAATGTCATTAAGCGTATACATGGATATCCAAGGTGAGGTCGGACAAGTCGGCGTGACGGACGGTTGAGGTCGCGCTTGAGCGCGAAACTCATTCGCATTGGCCGCGGCACGCGGCGAATCATGTCTTTCGATAGCCGACGGCCTGTTCGATGGCCGTCAGGGCAGCCAGCGGCGTTCGCGGCGGCAGCGCCTGATCCTATATGAGCCAGCGCCGCCGATCGTCACGAAGCATTGAACCGATCATCTTCTTGCATCTTCTTGATTGATTTGCCCTCGTTCCCGCCGATTACGTCACGGACCTGCCCGCAAGCGGGCCCGCTAAACTTTTTTGACCTTTCCCACCGCCGGACATAATTTACCTTCGCAATGACGGATCCGGCTTTCCAACAATGCATCAATCCCGCCTGCGCGGCCACGTTTGACATCTCGCAAGTTCTCGTGGCCTGCCCGCGGTGCGGGAGCTTGCTGGATATTCGTTATGACTGGGCGAAGTTGCCGACGATCAAAAGCATGGGCTTCTTCGAGCATCGTTGGAGCACCAAGGGGGTGGGCGTCGAAGGAACATTGGATTTTTCCGGAGTTTGGCGGTTCCGGGAACTGCTGCCGTTCTACCGGCGCGAGGAAGACATCGTCACTATCGGCGAGGGACGAACCGTTCTTCAGCAGGCAAATCTCCTGGCGAAGCAGCTTGGCATGAATCCCGGGAAACTGCTGCTGCAATACGAAGGGCTGAATCCGAGCGGGAGTTTCAAGGACAACGGGATGACGGCCGCGTTCACGCATGCGCGGATGGTGGGGGCGAAGAAGGTGGCCTGCGCTTCGACGGGGAACACCAGCGCGTCGCTGGCGATGTTCGCCAGCCTGGCGCAGATGCGCGGCATCGTGTTCATCGGCAGCGGAAAAATCGCCTTGGGAAAGCTGAGCCAGGCCCTGGATTACGGGGCGCTCACGCTGCAGATACGCGGGGACTTTGATGATTGCCTGCGGCGGATCAGGCAGGTGGCGGTGGACATGCCCGAGCTGGGGATTTACCTGATGAACAGCGTGAATCCGTATCGGCTGGAGGGGCAGAAGGGCATCATGTACCGGGTGCTGGAGGCGATGGATTGGCAAAGCCCGGATTGGGTGATCGTGCCCGGGGGAAATTTGGGGAATTGCTCGGCGTTCGGCAAGGCGTTTTCGGAACTGAAAGAACTGGGGCTGGTGAAGAAGATTCCGCGGCTGGCGATCGTCAACGCCACCGGAGCCAATACGCTCAACGAATTGGTGAGCCGCAGGGGATTGAAATGGAACGGCGGGGCGTTTGATGCGTCGGTGGTGCAAAAGCATTACGCGGCGCTGGATGAGTCGAACTACAGGCCGCATACTGTGGCCAGCGCGATAGAAATCAGCCGGCCGGTGAATTTGCCGAAGGCATTGAGGGCGCTGGAGGTGATGAACGGGTTGACGCTGGAGGTGAGCGACGAGGAAATTCTGGAGCATCGGGCGATGGCCGCCCGGTGGGGCTTTGGCTGCGAGCCGGCCAGCGCGGCGGGGGTGGCGGGGCTGCATCAGCTGCGCGAGTCGCAAACCATTGGGGCGGACGAGACGGTGGTGTGCATATTGACGGGGCATGAGTTGAAGGACGCGAATGCGACGGTGAAATATCACACGGGGGTGGATTTGAGCGCGGCCCAGGAATTGGCGCCGTGGAGTGAGCCGAAAGGAAAGTTGGCGAATCGGCCGGTGGTCGTGGAGGACGACCTGGATGCGATTATCGCGGCGATGGGAGAGGGAAAATGAAAGAAAACCCGAAAGGGGGCGCTATGCCGGGGATTAAACTCGCCATCACGGGGGCTTGCGGGCGAATGGGCCGGCGGCTGGTGGCGCTGGCGCACGCGGACAAATCGTTTCAATTGGTGGCGGCGATCGATCGGCCGGATTGTGTCGAATTGGCTCGGGACGCGGGGGAAGTTGTCGGCATCGGGCCGATTGGCATTCCCATCACTTTCGACCTGCGACCCAAGCCGGATGTGCTGATTGATTTCACGTTGCCCGGGGGTATGCGGCATTGGCTCAAAGACTGCCGGGATCGCGAAATTGCCATGGTCATCGGCACGACGGCGCTGAAAGACAAGGATCACGCGGCCATCGACGTGGCGTCGAGCGATATCGCCATTTTGCAGTCGCCCAACATGAGCGTGGGGGTGAATGTTCTGCTGAAGCTGGCGGCCCAGGCGGCCAAGAGTCTGGGCGAGGAGTACGACATCGAGATCGTCGAAGGGCATCATCGTTTCAAGAAGGACGCTCCGAGCGGAACGGCGCTGGCATTGGCCGACGCGATCCTGAAGGCGATGGGCAAGACGCGAAAGTCGCTGATGTATGGCCGGCGAGGCGATGATGCGCAGCGGCAAAGCGGGCAGATCGGAATGCATTCGCTGCGCATGGGCGATGAGGTGGGGAGGCATACGATCTATTTCGCGGCCCTGGGCGAGCGGGTGGAGCTGGGACACGTCGCGACGAATCGGGATACCTTTGCTCAGGGAGCGCTGCGAGCGGCCAAATGGCTACGGGGCCAGAAGCCGGGAAGATATTCGTTGGCCGATGCGTTAGAGTTGAAGTGAATGAAGGTGTGAATATGAGGTTTGAAATTCTAGGCACGAAGGGCAGAAGCGGCACATTGTTTTCCTTCGTGCCTTATTTGGTTCTGGCCCTCCTAGCCGGCTGCGGCGGAGGAGGAGGCCCGGCAACCTCGCCCCAGCCCCCGGCGGTCATCCCACAGGCTTTCAGCGATGCGGATTGGGCGAAGGTGTTGTCGGCGGTGGTGACGCCGGATGGGTACGTGAAATGGGATTTGATTCAGAACGACCAGGACGGCGTGCGCGAGGTGCTGCTCAAATACGTGGGGCTGGTACAGGCGGTATCGCCGGCCAATCATCCGGAAATGTTCGCGACGGATCAGTATCGGCTGGCGTATTGGATCAATGCGTTCAATGCCACGTGCATGTATGCGGTGATCGAACATGGGTATCCGGGCGGGATGCTGGCGGGGAATCCGCCGGGGGCGATTTTTTCAAAGGAGATATTCACGTTCGGGGGTCAGACGACGACGCTGAACGATCTGGTGCGGAAGAAAGTGGAGTCGGCGGGGGATGCGCGGGTATTTTTCGCGCTGAACGAATGTGCGCGGTCGAGCCCACCGCTGCGTTGGTCGCCGTATGACGGGGCGGTGCTGGAGGCGCAACTGGTGGATCAGGGACAGCGTTATCTCAGCGATCCGCGAGCGGCCGTCCGCGAGGGGGCCACCGTGAAGGTCAACGACCTGTTCTACCTTCATCGCCAGGCGTTTCTGGCGGGGTTTGAAAAGCTGTTCGGCGTCAAGCCGACGGGGATTCTGGAAGCGCTCCAGCCGTACGTGCAGAGCGATTCGCTGATCGTGGGGGCGACGGGAGTGGAGAAGCTGGGGTTCGATTGGAGCCTGAATCGGCCGCCGAGATGAATGACTGAGCCGCACCCGTGTCGGGAACGGACCCCCGGCCAATGAACACCGAGTCTCTCCTCCAACTCGATCGCCGCCATATCTGGCATCCGTTCACGCACATGCGTCAATGGCTCGAGGGCCAGCAGCTCGTCATCACCGATGCCGAGGGGATGTATCTTATCGACAGCGACGGCAATCGATACCTGGATGGGGTGTCGAGTTTGTGGTGCAACGTGCACGGCCACCGCGTCGGGGAAATCGACGCGGCCATCGCCGCGCAATTGAAGCGCGTGGCCCACACCACGATGCTGGGATTGTGCAGCGAGCCGGCGATCCTGCTGGCGGAGCGGCTGATGCGGCTCGTGCCGCCGGGGCTGGAGAAGATTTTTTACAGCGACGCCGGGGCGACCGCCACGGAAATCGCCTTCAAGCTGGCGGTGCAGTATTGGCACAACCTGGGCCGGGGCGGGAAGAATGAGTTTGTCGCCTTCGCCGAGGCGTATCACGGGGATACGGTGGGGGCGATGTCGGTCGGGCGGGTGGAAGCGTTTCATCGGCCGTATCTTCCGCTGTTGTTTCCCGTTCATTTCGTCCCTTCGCCCTATGTGTATCGGAGTGAAACGTCAAATGATCCGCCGGCGGTGGCGGAGAAGTGTTTGGACGAATTGCAGCGAGTTTTGCGGGAGAGGGGAGAGCGGATCGCGGCGGTTTGCATCGAGCCGATCGTGCAGGGCGCGGGGGGAATTATCGTGCAGCCCAGCGGATTTCTGGCCGGCGTGAGGAAACTGTGCGACGCGCACGACGTGCTGCTGATCGCCGACGAGGTGGCCGTGGGATTTGGCCGGACGGGGAAATTGTTCGCCTGCGAGCACGAGAATGTTTCGCCGGATTTGATGTGCCTGGGCAAAGGGATTTCAGGCGGATATCTGCCGCTGGCGGCGACGCTGGCGACGAAGAAAATCTTCGACGCATTCTTAGGCGAGACCTGGGAAGGCAAGACTTTTTTTCACGGCCATACGTACACGGGCAATCCGCTGGCGTGCGCGGCGGCGATCGCGTCGCTGGAATTGTTTGAGAAAAGGAAAATCGTGGAATCGGTGACGGCCAAGGCCGCGAAGCTGGCGGAGATGTTGGAGGAGATTCGGCCGCTGCGTCACGTGGGCGAGATTCGGCAAAAAGGGTTCATGGTGGGGATCGAACTCGTGGAGGCGAAGGAATCAAAGCAACGATTCGATCCGCGGCGCAGGGTGGGAGCGGAGGTGTGTGAGCGGATTCGGCGGCACGGGGTGATTCTGCGGCCGCTGGGGGATGTGGTGGTGATCATGCCGCCGCTGGCGATGGAGGTGGACGATTTAGGAAAAATCGTTGCGGCGGGGGGGGAGGAGATTGGGAAAATCGCGGGATAGAAACGGCGAAATCAATACGCGGTGACCGCGATGTGCGCGTCCAGCGGGGAGGCGTCGCGGTAATGGACGAGAATGCCGCGGCGGGGGCGCTGGGTGGAGGGCGGCGGATGAAGTTCCCCCAGCGTCGTCAGGGCAACGGGATGCTTGGTCCACTCGGGGACGTCGATCTTCAGCGGGCTGTCGCCGGAAAACTTTTGGATTTCCTCCACCGCGTCGATTTGCGACCAGAGCGCCGAGCCGAAGTTCGCGCTGCGCATCCCGGCGTTCTGATAGATGGCGACGGCAATTGCGACAGTGACTCCCAGGAGCGAAGCGCCATAAACGCCGATGATCCACGCGGGGGCATGGCGAGCTAAGAAGAACAGAAATGCGGCGTAAACAATCCAGGCGGCGTTCAGATAGTGCGGACCTTCATAGACGTGCTGGAATCCGTCGAGTGCGGATTGAAAAATGACGGCGGCCCAGGCGACGGCGAAGATGTGATCGAAGGGGTCCGCCCGCGGGGAAAGCCGAAGAACGCGCCACAGCCGGGGAATGGCCAGAAGCATCGCAACCCACACCGCCGGGAACGCGATGAGCGAAACCCATTGAGCGACGGCAACAATGGGCGAGCGCGTGGCGAGCCAGGTGTCGCCGAGGACATTTTCCAAGCCGGCCGCGGTGAGATGGTGCGCCCCCAAGAGGGGAAAGAAATATCCGCGCCACGGCGAGGTGCCGCCCGGGATGTCCTGGTGGTAATTGTGCAGCAGGTTGGACCAATAGGGCCAGGAGACGGCCGTCACGATCGCGACGATCGCCAGCAGGCTCCATTTGAATCGCCAGAGGGAGCGAAACTCCATGACGGCGAGGTGAAGGCCGACGGCGGCGATGAGAGCGATGGCCATCAAATGGACCAGAAGCAGAAGCATGCCGCAGAGGATGGCGAGGCGCAGCGACCAGGGCCGGCGGGTCATTATGAAGTCGGCATATGCGGCCAGGAGCATGGCCGACAGCGGGACGCAGAGGCTGTTGTCCCACAGTTGCCGGCTATAAAGCCACAGCCACGGAGAGAGCATGACCGCGACGGCGAGCCAGGGGGTGACGCGGAGCGATTTCGCGAGCCAATACAATGCCAAAGCATTGACGGCGGCGACGGCGGCGGCACGGATGGCGATCATGGCGATCGGATTGTGCGTGAAGACAAGGAATATTTGATCGATCCAGACCGCCAGCGGGCCGTAGTGGACGCCGCGCGTGCCGAGCAGGCCATAGGGCGCTGGGGTAAACGGCAATGATATTTTCCAGAAATGGCCGGGGGTGGAGTTCAAGTAGAGCGCCCCGTGGAGGAGCATCGGCTCATCGGAAATCCAGGGCGCGTCGCCGGGCCGGAAGACGGCTCCGGCGACGATCAAAGCCAGCGCAAAAGCGGGAAGCCCATTGCCGAAAACAAACGTGGACAGCCTGCCTTTCACTGGGCAGTCGGCAATTGGCATTCGACAATCCTACAAGAGTGCGCTATAAACAAAAGCCGCCGCGCGAGGGATGGACGAGGCAATCGAGAACGATACAATTTGCCGTCAAAGAGCACGCTGGAGGTTTGTGCATGGCAAGCGAGAAGGATCAGCAATCATCGGGCTTTAGTCGCAGGCGATTTTTGCAGGGCGTGGGAGCGGCCGGCGTCGGGGCGCTGCTCGTCGATCATCCGCTGCTGAAGGCCGCGGAGCAGCCCCAGTCGGGCGATGCGACCGATCAGGTCATCAGCGGCAACGTCGATATTCTCCTGAACGTCAACGGCCAGAACCGCAAAGTGACGGTCGAGCCGCGCACGACGCTCTTGAACGCCCTCCGGAACAATCTCGATCCGCCGATCACCGGCCCCAAGCTCGTTTGTGACATGGGCACCTGCGGCGGCTGCACGGTGCTGCTGGATGACAAGCCCGTCTACGGCTGCCTCACGCTGGCGATCGACGTTGTGGGAAGGAAGATCACAACCGTCGAAGGCATCGGCACGCCCGAGCATTTAAGTCCCGTCCAGGCGGCGTTCGGTGAAGCCGACGCGTTGATGTGCGGCTTCTGCACCGACGGATTCGTAACCTCCATCACCGGACTGCTGAAAGCGAATCCCGATCCAACGGAGCAGGAAGTTCGCGAGGCCTGCAAGGGAAACTTCTGCCGATGCGGCACGTATCCGCGGATTTTCCAGGCTGCGCTGGCGGCGGCAAAGGCGCGATAGGGAGGAACCCGCGGTGCTTCGCACCGCCGCTAAATATGTTTGAATTGTCCCTGAACCACGGTTCCTTATTTAGAATTCGCCGCTCTTTCTGAGAGACCCAATATGGCTGAAAGCAATCCGACAAACTCTGAAACGCTGTCCTGGGGTCGCAACGACAAACATCGTTTGTTGAACACCCGTTTGCCGCGGGTGGATTTTCCGTACAAGACAACGGGCACGGCCGATTACGCGCACGATGCGAAGTTTCCGGGAATGCTGCACGGCCGCATTCTCACCTCGCCGTACGCCAGCGCGCGGGTCACGTCCCTGGATTTGTCGCCCGCGCTGAAAATTCCCGGCGTGAAGGCGGCGGTCGCGCGGGTCGGCGCCGGCGGGACACTCCGGTTTGAAGGCGATCCCATCGCCGCCGTCGCCGCCACGACGGCCGAAATCGCCGAAGACGCGATCCACGCAATCGACGTGAAATACGAGGTCCTCCCGCACGCCGTCACCGCTGAAGACGCGATCAAGCCGGACGCGGCCCCCATTTTTCCCAACGACAAAGCGGTGAAAAATAACACCCGCCATGCCAGCCAGCGAGGCGACGCTGACGTCGTGGAGAGCGCGCTGAAATCCGCCGACGTGGTGGTGGAAGCAGAATACCGCACGCCGATATTGCACCACTGCTGCCTGGAGACGCACGTGGTGGCGGTTGACTTTAACGGCGGCGACACCGCGAAGGTGTACGGTTCGACTCAAGGGACATTCTCCCTCCCCGGCGACGCAGCTCGCGCGCTGGGTCTCATGCAGAGCGATGTCACCGGCATCGTCCACTACATGGGCGGCGGATTCGGCTCCAAGGGCGGCATCGGCGTCGAAGGGCAGTTGGCCTGCCAACTGTCCAAGCAACTCGGCGTTCCGGTAAAGATGGCCCTTCCGCGCCGGGATGAATTTTTGATGGCCGGCAACGGCCCGGGAAGCTGGCAAAAATTCCGCGCGGGGGCCACCAAGGATGGCAAGATTTCGGCCCTGCACATCGAGCAATACGCCCTGGGCGGCCTGGGCAACGGAAGCCTTGCCCCCCAGCCGTATGTCTATCAGGCCCCGACGGTTTTCCGCATCGGCGGCTCGATCCACACCAATGAAGATTCGTCGCGCCCGCTGCGCGCGCCCGGACATCCCCCGGCTTGCTTTGCGATGGAAGGGCTGATGGACGAACTGGCCGACAAGCTCGGCATGGACCCGGTGGAATTCCGCATCAAAAATCTCCCCGACGGCGACGCCCACATCCGCCAACTCCAGCGCGGGGCCAAGGAAATCGGCTGGGAGCGGCGCAATCCCAAGCCCGGCGGCTGGCCCGGCGTCCTCAAGCGCGGATTCGGGTGCGCCTGCGGCATCTGGGGCGGCGGCGGGCGGCGGCAGTGCGTCGTCGATCTTCATGTCGGCCGCGACGGCGCCGTCACGGTCGCCTGCGGCACCCAGGACCTCGGCACCGGAACCCGAACCTACATGGACGCCATCGTCGCAGAGGAATTGGGTTTGGCGATGAGCGATATCAAAGAAGAAATCGGCGATTCAAGACTGGGCAACGCGAATTTCTCCGGCGGCTCTTCCACCGCCCCGTCGCTTTCCCCGGCCGTGAAGTCGGCGGCACTGAACGCCAAAGCCGAAATCGCCAATGCCGTCGCACCGATCCTCGGCGCACAGCCCGAGGAGGTCACATTCGCCGATCGACAAGTCAGGGCCAACGGCAAAACCCTGGATTGGTCGCAGGCCTGCGCGGCCTTGCCATCCTCCGGAATCTCCGTGCGAGGCGAATTCAAACGCGGCCTCTCCTCCACGGGGACCCACGGGGCCTGCTTCGCCGAAGTCGAAGTAGACACCGAAACCGGGCACGTTCAGGTCCTCCGCATCCTCGATGTCCAGGATTGCGGTTTGCCCCTCAATCGCCTGGCCGTCGAAAGCCAAATAAACGGCGGCATGGTTCAGGGCATTGGAATGGCGCTGATGGAAGGCCGGGTCATGGATGCCAAGCTGGGCGTGATGGTGAATTCCAGTTTCATGGATTACAAAATCGCCGGCTGTCTGGAAATGCCGCAGGAGATGCTGCCGCTGATCGACGACGACGATCCTCGTGAGCAAGTCGTGGGCGTGGGCGAGCCTCCGTCCGTTCCGCCCGCCGCGGCAATCGCCAACGCCGTCTTCAACGCCTGCGGCATCCGATTTCGGCAATTGCCGATCACGCCCGACAAAATCATCATGGCCTTGGCACCGAAAGGGGCACGAGCATGAAAGCCTTTGAATGGTCCAATGCCTCCAGCGTCGATCAGGCGGTGAAACTCTTGTCGGAAGTCTCCGTCGAAGAAGACACCGACACGCCTCGCCCCATGTCCGGCGGGCAGGACTTGCTCACGACCATGAAGGAGCGAATCCTCACCCCCAAGCGCGTCGTGAATCTGAAAACCATCCAGGGCCTCGATGGCATCGAACCCAACCCCGACGGCGGCGTAACGATCGGCGCCCTGACCAAGCTCCACGACATCGAAACCAATTCGTTCATCGCCAAGAATTTCCCCGGCCTGGCCGAAGCCGCTCATTCCATCGCCACGGTGCAGCTCCGCAACATGGGCACGATCGGGGGAAACCTCTGCCAGCGGCCGCGGTGCTGGTATTTCCGGCTCCCGCACATCGTCTGCCTGAAAAAAGGGGGCGACACGTGCCACTCCGAAAAGGGCGAGAACAAATACAACGCCATCCTGGGCGGCGGTCCGTCGTTCATCGTCCATCCGTCCGATCTGGCCACGATGCTGTCGGCCCTGGACGCGACGATCACCATCAACGGCCCCAAAGGGCAGCGGGACGTCGGAATCGGAAAATTTTTCATCCTCCCCAGCGAGAACCCATCCTACGAAAATGTTTTGGAAGACGCCGAGATCGTGACGCAGATCCAAATCCCCGCCTCGGGATTCGCGGCCAGATCGACGTACCTGAAATTCAAGGAGCGCTCGTCGCTGGATTTTGCGATGGTGGCGGTGGCGGCGGCGATTGACCTGGCTCCGGACAAAACCGTTCGCGAGGCCCGGCTGGTCCTGGGCGCGGTTGCGCCGGTTCCCTGGCGGGTGCCCAAGGCCGAGGCCGCCCTCGTCGGCAAGCCGCTGAGCGACGACAGCATCCGAGCCGCCGCCGAAATCGCCCTGGATGGGGCCAAGCCGCTGGAAAAGAACGGATATAAAATTCCGCTGGCCAAGACCCTGGTTCGGCGGGCGCTAAGCGGCCTCAAGAAGGCCTGAAATTTCCGCGGAGAACGCCATGAAAGATTCGATTCAACCGCTTTCCGTCCTAAAGACCCCATTTTGTGGGGATTTGCGCTCGAAAAAGTTCTTCCTTTCCGACCAGATCGCCACGACCGCCGAGGATTATTTGGATGCCAGCAGTCATTGCTGGTGCTATCATACACAGCAGGTGGTGGGGCCGGACGGCAACATCGTCATGCCGGAGCGCTGTGTTCCGGGCAGAAGTTGTTACCGCTCGGCGCTGGACCGCCCGCGCGAAGTTTAGTTTCTAAACCGTCGATAATCCGACCGCCAATTTTGGAGAAGGTATGAACATCGCACTGTTGATCGCGTCACTCTGCACCGTATTTGGCACGAACCCGCAAGCGAAGGTAAACCTCCCGCTGAGCGGCGACTACGTCGAAGCCCGCACGGCCAGCGTCTTCGCCGGCGCGTGCCATTACAACGGCGAACTCGTCACCACGGGCAACGACGCGGTGATGGCCTGGCAATTCAACACCGGCCAGTGGCGGAATGTCGATCTTGCAGGCGTGCGCGTCATGGCCGCCATAACCAGCACCGAAAACCTAGGCCAGTTCGACGGTTCGCGCAAATCAGAAATCATCGTCGATAGCGCAGCCACCGCCCAGCAAGCGGACGCCGCCGTCCAGGCGATCCTCTCGCACGACAGCCAATCGCTGGGAAAAATCGCATCGGTCCGACGCGGCTCGATCACCTTCCAAAAAGACGGCCGAGACTATCACGTGAAATCCGCCGGCTTCGCCTCGCTGGACGTATCAGGCATGCCGAACGACGAATGCTGCAAGCAGCCGAATCTGGTGTGGTATTCCCCGCTGGTGCAGTTGGTGAATCGCAAGGTCGGGTATACGAGCAACGCTGCATACGTTGCCGGGAAGATCAGCGATCCGTGGCAAAGATCGGGCGAGAACAGCGCGTTTTATGGGGCGGTTGTGTATTGATAGATTCACCGCTGCCGAAAAAGCTCCCGCCAAACTGCATTTTAGAGAAAAGGGGACGTCCATAATATTGACCGTTTGGGGACGAATTGGTGAAATCATGCATGTCCCCTTTTTCCTTTTTCCTTATCCGCTGTGCGTCCGGGGCTTCATCCGGGCTTCGATGAGTCTCGCAAGATTTCCCTATTGTCGCCGAAGAATAAATCAAATACGCTTCGCACCTTAACCAAACGGAACCACACTATGAGCAAAGAACAACCTCTTTCCGCGGCGGCCGGCGGGACATTCACCATCGGCGGCGATCTCACCGTCAATCGGCTCGGTTATGGCGCTATGCGCATCACGGGCCAAGGCATTTGGGGCCCGCCGGCCGATAAAGCGGGGGCCATCGCCACTCTGCGGCGAGCCGTCCAACTCGACGTGAATCTCATCGACACGGCCGACTCCTACGGCCCGGGCGTTTCCGAATCGCTCATCGCAGAAGCCCTGCATCCTTATCCATCGGGATTGGTCATCGCAACCAAGGGAGGCTTCGAGCGCCCCGGGCCCGAGCAGTGGACTCACAACGCCGGGCCAACGCATCTGAGAGAAGCGCTGGAAGGAAGCCTGAAGCGCCTGCGCCTGGAACGGATCGATGTCTACCAGCTTCATTGTCCGGACAACGCGGTCTCCTTCGAGGCTTCGGTCGAAGCGTTGGCCAAGCTGCGCGAGCAGGGCAAGATTCGTCATGTCGGGCTGTCGAACGTGACGCGCGAGCACATCGAGCGGGCGCGAAAGATCGTGCCGATCGTCTCCGTGCAGAACCGCTACAGCTTCGCCGATCGGGAATCCGATTACATCGTGGACTACTGCCAGAAGAACAACATCGCGTTCCTACCCTGGGCCCCGCTCGGCCCGGATCAGAAAGCCCACGACGCCATCAAGAAGGTTGCAAAAAACCTCCAGAAAACTCCATTGCAAGTCGCCCTCGCCTGGCTGCTGAAGCGTTCCAAGGTGATTCTGCCGATTCCCGGCACATCGTCGGTCAAGCACGTCGAGGAGAACATCGCCGCGGCAAGCCTTGAGCTGCCTCAGGGCGCCTACGACGAGCTATCGGCAATCAGCCACTCGCCGGTGAGCCTTCGCGACTGATGGGCGCGCAAAAATCGAGACGCGGAGGATGCCAGGAACATCCGACCCACGGATCGTTCACCGGCAACGCAGCAGCGACATGATGGCGAAGGCCGTTCCGTACGGCTTGTGGTAGTCCCACATCGGATAGTCCCACCATGATCCGTCCGGTTCCTGGTGAGGGAGAATCACGTCCATGAGTTGGGGGGCGTATTGACGCTTGGCGTCGGGGCCGAGCAGCTCGATCAGGCAGGCGGCGTAATAGTGATCGAAATAATAATAGTACCCGGAGGTCTGGTACCAGGACGTGTGCGGCATGGGCGTTTTTCGGCCCATTTCCAGGGCGGCGTGCTCGCGAAAGAAATTGTCCAGGGCCTTGCGGCAGGCGGAGGGATCGACCTTGGGCGAACCCCACAGAAGCATGGCGAAATCGGTGGCGACCGCGCGGCCGATGCTGCCGCGGAGCATGTTGGCCGGCAGCAGGGGCATGTATTTGGTGTCGGTGTCGTAGAGAACGGCGTCGTTGGGGAGGCGCATTTCGGCGAGCCGGCGCAGGCCGCGCTTGACCATGTCGCCGGAGATTTCGTAGCCGGCATGTCGGGCATCGTACAGGGCGACAAGTCCGGCGGCGGTGCCGAAGCTGGTGGGCCCGCCGGCGGGTTGCTGAGCGCCGGCGTCGAAATCGTAATAGTTCCACCCGCCGGTGTAAGTTTCATAGCGAGCCATGCGATCGAGATGGAAACTGATGGCCTCGCGGATGCGGGGGTCGTTGTTGGTGGCGGACTCGATGGCCAGCGCCTGGACGATGTAGGCGTGGGCCCAGATGTTGTAGATCAATTCTGCGTCGCCGCGGCGGACGTCGGGATGACTCAGGAGGAATTCGACGCCGCGATCGTGGGCTTCGTGTTCACCGGCTTCGCGGAGGGCAATGACGCAGAGTGAAGTGACGGCAACGCGGAAGGCATCGTGGGAGCCGGGGACGCTGACTTCGACTTCGTTGCCGTGGGTAACGGTGCCGGTGCCCCATGATCCGTTGGGGTTCTGGCTCGATTCGAGAAAGGCAACGCCATCGGCGATGGCCCGATCGATGGGCCGGGCGTAGGTTTGCGTTTGGGGCGCTGGACTGGCGCTGGGGGCTGGGGTTGGGGGAGCGGAATGGGTGGAGCAGGCCCAGAGAAATGGCCAGAAGAGAACGCAGATGGCGAATTTGAAATTTGAAATTTCAAATCTGACGTTTCGAGCATGGAAGGCTGTTCGACGCATGGGCGGTTACTGTCCAGCGGGATGCTCGGCCTTGGTGAGTACGCTCTCGCCTTCGGCAAGGCCGGATTTGATTTCGACGTTCCGGCCGTCCGATGCGCCGATGACGACCCAGCGCGGTTCTTGAGCGGAGGAGCCGAGTTTGGTGATCCAGACTTTGTCCCTCCAAACGGCGGAGACCGGGACGAGCAACACGTTGCGGCGGTCGCCGGCGTTGTAGTTGACGTCGGCCCAGTAGCCGGGCGCCAAGCGCCGATCGGCAGGCGGGAGATCGACGGCGATGTTGAAGATCTGCTGCTGGCCCTGGGTCTCGGCGATGGCGGGCGGGGTTTGGCAAATTCCTTCATAGACAAGATCGGGCGTGGATTGGGGGGTGACGCGGACCTTGGTTCCTGCGGAAAAATAGCCGAGCTGGTTTTCGGGACATTCGGCCGTGAGACCCAGTTTGCCGGGGCGGTAAACGGTCAGAAGGACCTGGTCGGCCTGGACTTTTTCACCGGGGGCGAATTGGTCGGGTTCGATGGGTTTCCAGGCCTTGTGCTGGAAGCTGCCATAGACCACGACGCCGTCGATGCCGGAGGCGACGGAAAAGAGTTCGAGATCGCGGCGGAGTTGATCGAGATTTTTGCGGGCTTCTTCCTCGGCGGCCTGGGCAGTGACGAGGCTGGTTTGGCGCAGATCGGAGCTTTGGATCTGGGTCGCGTTGAGCTGGGCGACGCCGATCGATTGCTGGCTCACCCCGTTGAGCAACTGCTCGCGCTGGATGCCGGCTTCGAAATCGGCGTAACGGTCGGAGCCGGCATGCGCGGTCTTGGACATCAATTTTTCCAGATCCAGGACGCGGATGGCGCGCTTCATGACGATATCCGCGGTCTCGTTGGTGAGATCTTCGGATTTGTACATTTTCTTCAGCTCGTTCAGTTCGTCGGTGTAGCTCTCGACGTAGTAATCCGAAATTCTGGAAATCATGGACCGCGCCAGAAGGGCGATGCCGGAGTCGATGTCGTCCCATCGCTTCAATTCGGTCTGGGAATCCACGAGTTGCTGTTTAGCGGCGGACATGGATTGTGCGTCGGCCTGCCCGCCGAGCCGGACGTCGGCTTGGGCCTTGGTGAGATTGGCCTGGGCGATGTTCAGTTGGTTCTGGGCGGCGGCGATCGCGGTGTCGATTTTGTCGGTATCCAGCTCCAGAAGCACGTCGCCTTTGGAGACCTTCGTGCCCGGGGCGACGACGCGCCTGATGATTAAATCATCGTGGTATCGCCGGGGATTCAGGCGGACCTCGAAAGGTTGCACGGGCTCGAAGACGCCCTTGAAATCGAGGGAGAGGTTGAGATTTCCGCGGTGGACGATGGTGGAGTCGCCGGAGGCGGCCGCTGCCGGGGCAGTAGTGGGGGCGGTCGTGTTGCCGGCCATGACCCATGCGGATGCGATGATCCCGCAGGCGAGGGCGAGCGTAGTCCAGTTCCGAAGGAGATTTGATCGTGCCATGATTTTTCCTTGTCGTAAGTTCGATGCAACATAAGTCCGCGGGGTCGTCCCATCAAATAGGACGCGGCAAAATGGGATTGTTGCAGGGAAAGCGAACGCCTGCGGGACGCCGGAGCATTACCGAGCCGTTTGCATGATTCGCAACCCTTCGAGGATTGCCGAGGGCTTGAGCGCCAAAATTTGGGACACCTCGGCACATCCCGAATAGCCGCAGTTTTCGCACACTTCCGGATGGAAGACGTCCCTGCAGCACGGAAAGATTCGCTGGCTGGTGATTACCTCGATCTGTGGAATCGGTCGCCTGAAGGAATTCTTCCGCAAAGCACGGTAGGCCGCATGGGAAAGAGCGATGGGGTAGCCTCTTTGCTTCAGGTTCCAAAGATCATCAAGCACATTTTCGCGCTGTGTCCGATCAAAACCATGTTCGCGAACAAAATCGGGTTGATGCGTCAGTAGATTGAAGGTGATGGCGCGAAACAGCCCGGTGTGGGTGATTTCCCGTACAAATTCTTCCAGATACGCAACGTTGGCCTGGGTCAAGGTAATGGATACATAGATCGAGCCGGGGGTCGCGGCGCGAACATTGTCCATGATCAGTTCCCAGGTGCCGCCGCGAATGGCATCATGAATGCGTTTGGGTCCGTCAACAGTGACGACGTAGCCGCAATGCGCAATGTTCAGAGGATGGGTGCCGTTGGTGTAGACGAAGACGCTGAAAAAGCCGTTTTGCCGCGCCAGGGCTACGACGTCGGCAAGAGTGTGCTCGCCGTCCTTCCACAAGGTTGGCTCGCCGCCGGTGATATAAAGGAAACGGTGTCCGCGTCGATAGGCGTCCAAAATCGTCGTCGCCACCTGGGTATAGGTGAAATGCGATCGACCCAGGTTCTTCGTTTGGCAGTAGAAGCAGTCGAGATTGCAGCGGTCGGACATTACCAGACCGACGAAAAGCGGCGACTTCTGTCTGAGCGCCAATAGCCGAAAACCGTAGAGCACTGCGGCCGCCCATTGTTTCACCGTCATAAGATCACCTCCTCGGGCCACGGCGTGTCGCGACAGGCTCCCCAAAGGCGATTGATGTAGCTCAGGCTGCAGTGATTCTGAATTCGATGAATCCAATAGGCGCCTTCGTGCGTCAGGCGATAGCCCTGGGCGGTGCGCTGAAGAAGGCCGGTCAAGCGAAAGGGGACGAGCGCCGCGCCGAAGTGGTTATCGATGGATTGATCGAGGCCGAAAAGATCGTGGAATTGATCGTTGCCGGCGAACAACTCGTAGGCGCGCCAATACAGCCAGTAGGCCATTTGAAGCCGGCGATCCATTCTCATTGACAAAGCAATCGGCCGGCGCGCGGGCAACGCGGAGGTGTAAGCATCCACTTGGAAAGTGTTGACGTAGAAATGGGAGCCGATCATGGACGAGGCGCTGGGCCCGAAACCGAGGTAATGATGCCGCGAAACGGAGCTGAATTTTTTGCAGCTTCCGCGAATCCAGCTCCAAACGCTGCAACGGTGCAATCCTTGGCCGCGGGCAATACGATCGGTCGCTTCGAGCATCGCGCGCACCGACTCGGCGGCCGGCTGCTCGACGCGCGCCAGGCTTTGCCGCCGGCCTTGTTCAGAGTAAGGAAATTGAAATAACGGATAAGTGCTCACCTGGCTGGCGCCGGCATTCAGAACTCGGTGAACATCCGACTCCCATTCCGCCAAGGTCTCGGTGGGCAGAGCAAACAAGAGATCCGCATTGACGGTTTCGAAGCCTTGCGCTTGCGCGCGCTGCAATGCGGCGATCGCCGTGTCTGCATCGTGTCGCCGCCCGATGCTCCGCAAGAGCCGATCGGAGGTCGATTCCACGCCGACGGAAACCATGTTGACGCCCGCGCCGCGCAGAGCGGCCAGGCATGAATCGTCCATGTATTTCGGATGAAGCTCGACGCAGATTTCGCTGACCGGCGGCAAACGGATTCTGAGATGCTTCAGTATACGCAGAAGACCCGATACGTTGACCGAGGGAGTGCCACCTCCCACGTACAAAGATCCAATCGTCGATCCCGTCAGGTGCGGCGCATACAGGTCGATCTCCTGACACACGGCACGTTCGTAAAGTTCAAAGGCGTGCTGCCGATAGACAAATCGATTGTACGGGCAAAAGGGGCAGAGCTCATGACAAAACGGCACGTGAAGATAAAGACCGAGTCCATTGAGCCTGGTTGGAAATGGCACATCATTTTCCCTCAACAATTGAAGCCGATCCCACCGGCCCGTGATCGCCCGACGAACCAGCGGCTCCCAAAGCGACGTGCCTCGCATGAAAACGAATTATAGCGGCAATTTTTGTACCCGGCTATCACACCGTCCTTCGGTGTGAAGATTGCGGCGCCGTGTATTGAGCCAATTTGAAACTAAAGAGGGGAGGTGTCTCGCGCCGGTGGCGGGCCGACACGGCCCGGCTCTGCCAGAGTTACCTTTTCACCAGGCGATCGCGATAGAACTCGACCATCTTCTTCAGCCCTACCGGGCGCCCAACGGTGGGGGACCACCCAAGAATCTGGCGGGCGCGGGTAATATCCGGACAGCGAATGCGCGGATCGTCCGGCGGCATCGGATGGTGCGCGATCTTGCTTTTGCTCTCCGGAATCAGGGCCAGGATGTCCTGCGCGATTTGCAGGATCGTGATTTCATCGGGATTGCCGAGATTGATCGGCTCGCAGAAGTCGCTCTCCATGGTGAGATTGATGCCGCGCACCATGTCCGTAACGTAGCAAAGGCTGCGGGTTTGCTTGCCGTCGCCGAAGACCGTCAGAGGTTCGTTGTTCAGGGCCTGGCGGATGAAGCTGATGACGGCCCGGCCGTCGTAGGGGTCCATGCGCGGGCCGTAGGTGTTAAAGATTCGGATGATGCGGGTGTCCACCTTTCGCTCGCGGTTGTAGGCCATGGTGCAGGCCTCGGCGAAGCGCTTGGATTCGTCGTACATGCTGCGCAAGCCAATGGGGTTGACGTTGCCCCAGTAATCTTCGCGCTGGGGATGGACGGCTGGATCGCCATAGCATTCGCTGGTGCTGGCCATGAGAAATCGGGCGTTTCTGGATTTGGCGAGTTCCAGAAGGTTCCACGTTCCCTGGCTGTTGACCTTGAGCGTCGCGACCTGGTGCTTGACGTAGCCCATGGGGCTGGCGGGGGAGGCCAGGTGGTAGATGCGGTCGAGGCTGGAATCGATCTTGAGGGGCTCGATGACGTCGGCTTCGACGAACCTGACGCGCGGGTTCCCGCGGAGATGGGCGATGTTCTCCTGTTTGCCGGTGATGAAGTTATCGACGCCGACGATCTCATGGCCCTGGGCCAGGAGCAGGTCGGTGAGATACGAGCCGAGAAAGCCGGCGGCGCCGGAGATGAGGATACGCATATCAGTTAAAAAGTCTGGTCGAGCACTTCAACGTCCTGAAGTTTCCAGGGCGGGAGGAAATCCTCGTGCGCCTTTCCCGGCTGTTGCCAGGTGACATAGTAGCCGTTGTGGTCCACCTGTCCGAAATCGCTGGAGCAGGTGACGTTGCCGTAGACGGCGAGCCAGGTGATGTCCTTGTTGGAGTCGTAATAAGCTTCATAGCGCACCTTCTCGTCGAAGCGGGCGGTTTTGGGGAAGCGCAAATCTTTGGTCACTAGCTCCTGCGTCAGGGAGATCACGTCGTATTTCCACTGGTCCCGGACATTGAGGGCAACGAGATACCGGGCGTCGCCAAAGTGGCCGGTCGGACCCATCGAGCCGGGGCCGGGCTGAGTGGAAGCACACCCGGCCAGGCAAACCACCGCGACAATTATTGCTATTCGGATCATCGGCATGGCGGGGGGCAAGCATCAGTCCCAAAATCGGAATCGGATAATGGTCAGGATCGCCTTGACGCCGTCCTTCCAGGTGATTTTCTTTCCTTCTTCGTAGCTGCGGCCATAATAGGCGACTCCCACTTCGTAAATCCTGAGGGGCGGGCGGAACCTGGCGATCTTGGCGGTGACTTCCGGCTCGAAGCCGAAGCGGTTGCATCTCAAGTGAATTTTCTCAAGCACCGATTTGCGGAAGACCTTATAGCAGACTTCCATGTCGGTGAGGTTGAGGTTGGTGAACATATTGCTGAAGGAAGTGAGGAACTTATTGCCGAGAGTATGCCGGTAATAGAGCACGCGATGAGGCTCACCGATGAAGCGGGAGCCGTAAACGACGTCGGCCCTGCCGTCGGCGATGGGTTGAATAAGACGGGGATAGTCGCCCGGGTCATATTCCAGATCGGCATCCTGAATGAGAACGACATCGCCGGCGGCGTGCTTGAAGCCATCGCGAAGTGCGGCGCCTTTTCCCTCGTTCACGGGCTTGTGGAAGACGCGAATGTCCGTCTCGGGAAAGATATCCTTGAGCTGGTCGAGTTTGGCGCGCGTCGAGTCGGTGGAACAGTCGTTGACGATGATGATCTCGCGGTGCAGGTCCCCGGGCAGCGGGGCGGCAACCACCAGGCGGACCAATTGCTGAATCGTGTGCTCCTCGTTGTATACGGGGATGACGATGGAAACTTTTGTCGCGCTGGGCTTGGGCATGGGGGACGATTGCTCAAGACGACCCTGCGTCGCGAGGGCGATGGGTTGTGATTCAGTTGCTTCCATTGTCATCGCGCCAGAATACATCGGCTCCAATGGGGGGAGAATACTACGGACCTTCGGCAAAAACTCAAATTTGGCTCGGCAAGGGCGGGGGTGGGTCCGGATAACATAAAAAATCGCCCGGTCAATTCGATTCTGAATTATTGAGCCCGCTGATCGTGCGCGATCCGGCCGTCGTCCATGGTGATGCAGCGGGTGGCGTGCCGCGCAAAACTTGCGTCGTGCGTGACCATGACAATGGTCTGGCCGGCGGCGTAAAGCTCTTGAAAAATCTCGGCGATCAGTTCGCCGTTGCTGCGGTCGAGATTACCGGTCGGTTCATCGGCGAGAAGGGCGCGCGGCTCGTTGGCAAGGGCGCGGGCGATGGCGACGCGCTGCTGCTCGCCGCCGCTGAGACGGTTGGCGCGGCGCTTTCGCTTGTCGGAGAGTCCGAGGCGGTTGAGCAATTCGGCGGCGCGATCCATGGCGGCCAAGCGGCTCAGTTGGCCGAGTTTGAACATCGGCAGTGCGACGTTTTCCTGGGCGGAAAATTCCTTCAGCAGGTAATGGAATTGGAAGACGAAGCCGACCATGCGGTTGCGGAGCAGCGCCAGTTGAGTGTCGTCGAGCAGGGCGGTGTCCTGGCCGGCCATGTGGACGGAGCTGGGAGGATCGAAGGGTTTACCGGCGGGGTCGAGGCGGGTGGGACGATCGAGGCCGCCGAGAAGATACAGGAGGGTGCTTTTTCCCGAGCCGCTGGGGCCGACGATGGAAATGTATTCCCCGGCGCAGATGGCCAGATCGACGCCGCGGAGGATTTCGGCGGCGGCGTCGCCCGTGCCGAGGACGCGGCGGAGGTTGCGGGCTTCCAGAAGAGGCGCGCTTTGCGCCGTTCGGACGGCAGGCGATTGGAGCCTGGCTTCAGTGCGCGCCACGGATGACCTCCACCGGATCGTAGCTGGCGGCGCGGCGGGCGGGATAGACGGCGGCCAGCAACACGATCACCATCGAGCTGATGAACGCGGAAACGTACATGCTCCGGTTCTCGCTCATGAGCAGGCCTTCGGTCCTGATCAGCCCTTCAACCCGGATGGGAAGGCGACGGAGGCCTTCGATGCCGAGCTTGCCGATGATCTCGCCCAGCACCGTGCCGAGAAAGCCGATCATCAGGCCCTGGAAAACGTAGATCCAGGTGATGTCGGCGCGGGAGAGGCCGAAGGATTTGAGGATCGCGATGTCGTTGACGCGTTCGAGGACGGCCATGATGAGGATGTTGAGGACACCGAAGGCGGCGACGATCAGCAGCGAGCCGGTGATGATGTAGGTGATGATGGTCTGGATGGCGAAGATCTTCAGGAAGTTGGCGTTGCTCTCCTGCCAGGATTCGGTTTTGTAGCCGGCGATGGATTCGATCTGGGCGGCGTAGGCCTGGGCTTTGGTGTAATCCTCCGTGCGGACGATGATGTTATTGATGATGTTTTTCTTGTCGAGAAGCGTTTGGGCGCTGTTGATGAGCATGTAGGCGCGGGAGTAATCGACGGGGGTGACGCCGGTGTCGAAGATGCCGACGACACGGGCGGTGGTTCGCCCGCCGGTGTTGCTGGCCAGGCTGATCTCGTCGTTGAGGTTAGCCCCGAGCAGATCGGCGATTCCCCGGCCGATGATCAGGCCGTCGGCGGTAGTGCGGAGCCGGTTGAAATTCCCCTCGACCATGTCCTTGCCGATGGTCGTGACTCTCAATTGCTCTTCCGGATCGATTCCGAGGACCGAGACATTCATGGTCTTGGTGCCGTAGGTGGCGATTGCATCCCCCTCAACTTCCGGGGCGACGGCGACGATTCCGCGCAGATGGCGAAGCTGCTGCATCAGGCCGGCGGCGTTTTTGATCTTCTTGACGTTGTCCCGCGGCTTGACGTTGCTGACGGCGAGCAGGGCGTTGGGGTCCGTATAGATTCGTTCGAGAATCTTGGTGCGGGTCTCGCGCGGCTCATCGTCGATCGTGATGTGTCCGCTGGATTCCACCGTCTCGATGATGAACTTGTCCTCGAATCCATTCATCATCGCGACCATCGTGATGAACATGGTGACGCTGATGGTGACGCCGGCCACGCAAACGAGCGATTGCCGTTTGTGGGACAGGAGATATCTCAGGGCGATGTACCAGCGCATGGCTGAAGCTTTCCGAGTGGTTTGGCATCAGTGCAACGCCGATTACATCGGGGTTGCATTTTTATCCTTCATCGGAATCCCTTGAACGCATCGGCAGAGGTCTTCGGCTCGTTCAGACCCGCGGCGACAGCCGGATCGATCCAATGGGTGCGCACGGATTGTCCCGGTTGTAAATCCAGGATCGGGCTGATCACGACGATGTCGCCAAGGTTCAGGCCGGAGCGGATCTCGGTGCGTTCGACGCTTTTGAGGCCGGGAAGGATATTGGGGCGTTCAAGCCGGCCGTCGCGGACGACCATCACCGAAGAGCCCTGCACGGCCTGGGTGGGGACGATGGTGGCGTTTTGCCGCTGGGCGACGATGAAATTCAATTCGCCGGTCATGCCCGCGGCCAGGCGAAGATCGGGACGGTCAAACTTCACATCGACTTCATAGGTTCGGCGGTCGGGATCGGCCTTGTCGTAAATCCTGTCCACCGTGCCGGTGAGGATTTCATTGGGATAGGCGTACAGGGTCATCTTGACGACCTGGCGATCGGCGCCGGTGGGCGGGCGAAGCCTGTTTTTATCCTCCTCATCGACCTGCGCACGCATGACGAGGTGGCCGGCGGAAACGTCGGCGAGTTGAAGGACGTGATCGTTGACGGCGATGCGCGTGCCGTCGGAAACGGGCCAGTCGAGCACGGTGCCCTCGATGGGGCTGCGGATGGTGGCCTGATCCAGCTCCCACTGGGCGCTGGAAAGGGCGGCCCGAGCGACCTCGAGGTCGCGCTGCAAATCGAGCTTGCGGGCGGCGATTTGGCTTTTGTAGGCCTCGGCGTCGCTCCAGAGTGATTTCACGCGGTTCATGGATTGATCGAGATCGTTTTGCGAAGTGGCGCCATGGCCCATCAGGGCGGTGACGCGTTTTTCGTCGTCGAGGGCGATCTGAAGTTGCTCGTCGGTCGCCTGGAGCTTGGAGCGAATCTCGAGAAGGACCGGGGACGTGGCGTCGGCGGCCAACTGTTCCTTGCGACGAAGCTCGGCCTTGGCCTGATCGACGGCAAAGCGCAGGTCGGCGTTGTCCACGACCGCCAGGACTTGGCCACGCTTCACGTTGTCGCCCTTGTCCACGGAAAGATGCAGGATGCCGGCGACATTGCTGCGGATGGAGTATTCGTGTTCGGCGGAGACGGTGCCGGTGGCGTAAAACGCCTCGACGACGGGGCCTTGGACGACCTCCGTGACATCAACGCCGGGACGGAGATAGCGGAGGGCCAGGAAGCCCGCGGCGGCGGTTAAACTTACGGCGATGATGGAGGCGGTGATCCATTTCATGGAAGAGTCGGCTCTTGGCGAACAGCTAAAGCATATCCATTTGTTTCGCGCGGTTCGAGGAGTCGAAGCAACTAACGGCTTGACATAAAGTTAGGGTGCCACATACTGTTTTATCAGCCCCGCTTGCAGGAGCCGTCGCGATGTCCGTGCAGATGGAACTTCATAAGATCATCATCAGTGAGATGCAGGACTCACAGATCATCGTCCTGAAGGAGGTGGACGGCGAGCGGAATTTCCCAATCGTTATCGGGAGCAACGAGGCGCTGGCGATCGATCGGCGACTGAAGGGGCATCCCACACTGCGGCCGATGACGCATGATCTATTGGCCTCCGTGATCCAGCAGATGGGGGGCACGATCGAACGGATCGAGATCAACGATCTGGCAGACCATACGTTTTTTGCGATGATTCACATCCGGCGGGATGGCGAAGTGCTGCAAATCGACAGCCGGCCAAGCGATGCCATTGCACTGGGGATCGCGACGACGGTGCCGATTTATGTGGCCGAGCATGTCCTGAATGCGGTTGGCTGACGCCGCATCTCTTATGACCCCGACCGATATTCAGAAGATGATGAACGATGCCATGGCCGAGTATGGGGCCGGTCGTCTGGCGGAAGCGGAAAGACTCCTTCGAGAGGTGCTGGCTCACGATCCCACTCACGCACAGGCCGCCCACCAACTGGGTGCCGTGCTTTTGCAAGCCGGTCGGCTGGATGAGGCAATCGCGGCGTATCAGCGGCATTTGGCCAACTGGCCCGAGGCCGCGGATTCCTGGCACAACCTGGCAATGGCGTTCAGGGCCAAGGGGCTGCTCGCCGAGGCCCAAAGCCATGTCCGCAAGGCGCTGGAATTCCAACCGGACATGCCTGAAGCACATAATACGTTGGGGTCCATTCTGGCCGAGCGGAACCAGTTCGATGACGCCATCGAGGAGTTCAACGCCGCCGTGCGGCTTCGCCCGAGCTACGCCAAGGCGTATTCCAATCTTGGCGCCGCCCTGCGCAAACGCGGGCAGTGCGCCCAAGCAGTTGTCGCCCTGCAAAAGGCCGTTGAACTGGATCCTCAACTGGTCGAGGCTTACAACAATCTCGGGATTGCGTTCAAAGCGGTCGGACATTTGAGCGAAGCAGCCCGGGCGTATGAGAAGGCCCTGTCGTTACGGCCCGGCCTCTCCGGAATTTCCAACAACCTAGCCAATGTTTACAAAGACGCGGGTCAATTGGACGAGGCGATTGCCTGCTATCGCCGGGCGCTGCGATTGTCGCCGGACAATTGCGGCGCGCACGACAACCTGATTTATTCTCTTCAGTTTCACCACGGCTCTGACGCCGCGGCCATTTTTCGCGAGCAGCGGGCTTGGAACGATCGCCACGCCAAGCCGCTGGCGAAGTTCATCAGGCCGCATGCCAATGACCGCTCGCCCGAGCGGCGTTTGCGCATCGGTTACGTCTCGGCCTATTTCTATAGCCAGGCCGAGGCGTTTTTTGTTTTGCCGTTGCTTGAGGCCCACGATCACGAGCAATTCGAGATCCATTGTTATGCCTGCGTCGTTCGCCCCGACGAGATCACGATCCGCCACCGCCGCGCGGCCGACGTATGGCATGACGTGCTGAGCGACTCCCACTCCGAACTGGCCGAGCGCATTGCCGCCGATCAAATCGACGTGCTAGTCGATCTGACAATGCATATGTCTGGCCGCCTGCTGACCTTCGCCCGCAAACCCGCCCCGGTGCAGGTCACCTGGCTGGCGTATCCCGGAGGCACCGGCCTGGATGCGATGGACTATCGCATCACCGACCGGTACATGGATCCGGAGGATGCCCAACCCCCGTGTTACAGCGAGCGATCAATCCGGCTGGCGGATTGCTGGTGCTGCTACGATCCTTTGATCGACATTCCGGCGGCCGCTCCCCGCGACGGCCCCTCAGTGACTTTCGGCTCGATCAACAATCCCTGCAAGCTCAACGAGCCGCTGCTGCGACTCTGGGCGGGGGCATTGCTGGCTGTCGGCGATTCGCGGCTACTCGTGCAGACAATCAGTTCCGAGCATTCCGCCCGCATCACGGAATTGATGGGCCGGATGGGAATCGGCGCAGAGCGGTTGGAATTCGTCGGCCGACAACCTCGCGCCGAGTATCTGCGTTTGTACGACCGCATCGACATCTGCCTCGACCCGCTTCCTTACAACGGCATCACAACGACGCTCGACGCGCTGTGGATGGGCATGCCGGTGGTGAGCCTGGCCGGCCAGCGGGCCGCCGGCCGCGCGGGGCTGAGCATTTTGAAAAATGCCGGCCTTGGCGAGTTGGCCGCCCAAACGCCGGAGCAATTCTTGAAGATCGCCACCGACCTCGCCCGCGATTCCGACCGCCGCGCTGAACTGCGTTCGACCTTGCGCCGGCGACTGGCCTCATCGCCGCTGATGGATTTCAAACGATTCGCCCGGAACATGGAATCGGCCTATCGCCAGATGTGGCGGGAATGGTGCACGACGAGCGCGTGACACACGCTCAGACTTTGCCCAAAAGCACCGCGAGCAAACCCTTTTGAAAATGCAGCCGATTCTCGGCCTGGTCGAAGATGACGGATTGGCTGCCCTCCATGACGGCGTCGGAGATTTCCAGGCCGCGATAGGCGGGAAGACAGTGCATCACGATGGCGTGCTTGGGGGCGGAGGCCAACAGCGCCTCGTCGACGGCGAATCCGGCGAAATCGTGGAGGCGCCGTTGTTTTTCCGCTTCCTGGCCCATGCTGACCCAGGTGTCGGTGTAGATGACGTCCGCCTCGTGCACCGCGTCAGCCGGTGTGTGCGTGGTCTGGAACTCCATCTCCGGAATCTGCGACATGATGCGGTCCATGTCGGCGGCCGGCAATTCGTATCCGGCGGGGGAGGCCAGGACGAAACGAACGCCCAGCTTGCCGCAGGCGCAGGAAAGCGAACGCGCCGTGTTGTTGCCGTCGCCGACGTAGGCCAGCGTCCGACCTTTTAAGTCGCCGAATTTCTCGCGCATGGTCATGAGATCGGCCATGGCCTGGCAGGGATGGCTGTAATCGGTCAGGCCGTTGATGACGGGGACCGTGGCCCATTTTGCGAGGTTAAGGATTTTCTCGTGCTCAAAAACGCGGGCCATGATTCCGTCGCACATGGAGGAGAGGATCCGGGCGACATCCTTAGCCGGCTCGCGGCGCTCCAGGCCCACTTCTTCATCGCGCAGGAGCATTGCCCGCCCCCCAAGATGCGTCATCGCCACATCAAAACTCGTGTGCGTTCGCAAGCTCGGCTTCTCGAAAATCATCGCCAGCGTTTTTCCCGCGAGGATCGGATCATTCCGGCCGCCGGCGCGAAACTGCCGCTTGAGTCTGGCGGCGACGTCCAGCAAGTGCTCAAGCTCCTGAGCGCTGGAACTGGCAATGGAAATGAAATGGGTCATGGAGCCTCATCGTCAGCGGACAATTTCCGTTCCAATGCCGGCTTCGGTGTAGATTTCCAGGAGCAAGGCATGTGGGATGCGGCCGTCGATAATGTGGGTCTTGTTCACGCCGGCCTTGAGGGCGGTCACGCACGCCTCGACCTTGGGCAACATGCCGCTGGCAATGGCCCCGGATTTGACGAGTTCGTCGATCTGGCTGACGGTGAGGTGCCGGACCAAGCTGCTGGGATCCTGAGGATCGGTGCGGATGCCGTGGGTGTCGGACACCACGACGAATTTCTCAGCCTTCATGGCGGCGGCGACCGCGCCGGCGGCAGTGTCGGCATTGACGTTGAGGCGGTTCCCGGCCGCATCGCGCGCGATCGTCGCGATGCAGGGGATCGAGTCCGCCTGAACCAGTAGCTGGAGCAGGCGAGCGTTGACGCTGGTGACATCGCCAACGAGACCGAGATCGATCCGCCGGCCGTCGGGACCGGGCAAATACGTTTTCTCCGCGAAGAGCACCACGCTGGAAAGCGAGTGCAATCCCATCGCCTCACATCCGGCCGCCTGAATGAAATTCACGATGAATGCGTTGATCTCGTTGCAGAGAACTTGTTCGGCGATGGCGAGCGTGCGCTCATCGGTGTATCGGCGGCCCAGGACCATTTGCGGCTTCAATCCGACGGCCTCCATGCGCTGATTGATGGCCTTGCCGCCGCCGTGAACGAGGATGGGCTGCATCCCCACATAATTCATGAAGACGATATCGTTGAGGAGATCGGTCAGGGCCCTTTCATCATCCATGATCGAGCCGCCGACTTTGACGACGACGACTTTGTTGTGGAACCGCTGGATGTAAGACAGCGCTTCCACGAGGCCGGTGGCCTTGTCGATGGCGACCCTGTCGATAGCAAGATCCATGGGCGAAGACATCCGCGAGTGAAAAGGAAAAGTCGGCAGTCTAGAAATTCGCCGGAGCGGTGTCAAAAGAGGAGGACGCCTCGCGGCGCGCGGAGAGCGCGGGGGGTACCGCTGATGGGGCGAATTCCCAGGCGTGTTTTACTTTTGCGATTGAGCTACCGATACTTAACAGAATCAGGGAGCATAGCTCAGCGGTTAGAGCAGGGGTCTCATAAACCCTTGGTCCCAGGTTCGAATCCTGGTGCTCCCATCCCCCCGACGCCCGCCAATTCAAGCGGCGCGGGTTTTCCCGGTTTTTCCGAGGGATTTTCACTCTCGGCATTTCCCGTTGTCCGGGGTTGTCCGGCCTTGTCCGGGGTTGACTGCGCCGGATTTTGCGCCGCCTGTTCAAAGTGGGCATCGGTGATTTGCAGATAGTGCTCCTGCGCCACGGCCCGGCTGTTGCCGATCCACTCGCAAACGACGTGCAGCGGATAGCTTTGGGCAAGCTCCGTCTGCCGGCTGGAGCGCAGATTGTGAAACAGCTTCGGCCACGGCTTCAATCCGGCCTTGCGGATGATCCGGTTAAGCTGCGTCCGCAGGTTGCTGTTTGCCTGCCGGTATCGGGTGACGACGAATTCCGCGCCCGGCTCGGCTTCGGTGAACACGTCCAGCAGCGGCTTGCGAAGCTCTGGAAACATCGGAATGACTCGGCAGTCGCCGCCTTCATGGTGTTCGGTTTTCGGTGACGGCACGCGGATGCGTCCGTGTTCAAAGTCGATGTCTCCCCACTTCAACCCCAAATGTTCGGACGGGCAGCGAAGCCCGCCGTAGCGGCTCAGGGCAAACAGCAATCGCCATTGTGCATCGGGGCAGGCTTCAATCACCTTGTCGGCCACATCGCGCCCAATGAAGAACATCCGGGCCTTGTTCGCTTGGCTTCCCACTTTCAAATCCGCGAACGGGCTTTCGACGATCATCTTCCACGGCTTGACGGCCCGGCGGAAAATCTGCTTGGCGGTTTGCGTCCGCTTGGCAATCGTCGCACCGGCCAGCTTGGCGTCGTACAGGCTTTGCCGCCACTTCTCAGCCATCATCGGGGTAATGTCGCGGATCGGCGTCGATTCCCCGAAATAGTCAATCAGGCTGTCAGCGGCTTGCTTGTGGGCGGCGCGTGTGCCGGGCTTCGCTTTCAGCGCCGCGAAAAACTCATCGTACAGCTTTCGCAACGTGACGATGGTTTCCGCCTGCCGGGCCTTAGCCAGCCCCACGGCCACAAGCCGGGCGTGCATCGCGTCGGGCAGGCCCGCCAGCCATCGGCTCGTTTCGTCGTCAATCGCGCCGCCGGTTATCAGGCCGCCGATCAATGATTCCACCTTGACCTTGACCTTTTCGGCTTGCGGCTTGCTCAGCTTCCCCAGCCGGATCGCCTTCCGCTGGCCGTCGCCGGCCATGAACATGATCCGCTTATGTCCGCCGCTGTCATTTGCGATGCTCGCCACGGTTCACCTTGCCTTTCACCTTTTGTTGGCCAGCCACGATTTCAAGCCCCAGCAACGCGCCCAGCCTGTCCAGCACTTCCATCGACAGGCCGAGCTTGCCGGACATGAACCGGCTCATCGTCGATTGCGGTATGCCGATTTCCTTGCAGATTCGATAGCGGCTCATTCCGCTGGCGTCGATCGCCCGGCGAATCTGGTCACTCATGGGCAGGGGCTTTTGTGGCATGGTTGTATTCTACACAATGCTTATCCCAAATGCAAGCATTAAATCCAGTTCAAGTCGTCAGCGGAATCGAACACGCCCGGCCCTCACGTCGCCAGGGGCGATTCTCGGTCGGTGCGGCGCAAATTCAGGCGCACGAATATCAAAAAGCCCGCCCGGTGACGTAATCAGCCCGAACGGGCCGTCATGGCAACATGCCACAACTGCGAAAAGATCAAAACCGGAGCCGCCTTCCCTGACGGACTCCGGCCAGGATCGCGGCAGGATGGACGGCCCGCCGCGAAAATCAAACCGTCAACGCGAGATCGGACCCGGAAACGTCATCCCAACTTGCTCGCCGCGCAGCTTGGCGTCAGCGGCGCGCTCGGCCAGGATCAGCCGCATCCGCTCTTGCTTCAACTTCTGCAACGGGACTCCGGCGGCGATCTGCTTCACCAGCGCCATGGACATTTCGGCTTGCAGTGTCTTGACGACTTCGAGCGCTTTGCCAAGCCGCTCCTGAACGTCCCGCACCACGGCGTTGGCCTTGGCGTCAGCATCGTTTTCGCCCGTCTCCGCCGCGAGAATCCGCGCGTCAAGGCTCTGGATTTCGTTGTGCCGATACCGATCGGATCGAAACTGGTTCTCATCGACGCCCAAAATGCCGAGCGCCCGTTTCAAGTCCTCTGCGGACACGCCAGCCGGGTTGACGATGGCGGATTGATACATGCCGATTGCCTGTGATCGGTTCATCTCCGGCTTGGCCAGTAGATCGGCCGCCGATTGAATTGTTGCTGTTGACATAGGCATTGCTCCAAAAAGTGAAAGCGAAACGGTAACACGATGTTACCTTTATTTTGCTCCGGCCGGTTCCAACAGGCGCTTGACCATCGCTTGCGTTTCCGCATTCTCCGGCGCTGACGCAAGGCGCTGGCCGCCGGCTTCATAGGCCGCAACCTCAGCGGGTCCGATTCGGTAGTGCGACAAAAACCGCTGCCGCTCCGATTCGCTCGGCTGTGAAAGGCTCAAGCGAATTTGCTCGCGGCGGAATGGTTCCATGCGGTTCGCGTCAATGGCGCTGGTGGCAGTGCCACTCGCCCGGCCCGGCTCGAAATTAAGTAAGTCGGTGCAAACATTCGCGCTGTCCAGCGCCGACAGGCTCAACGGGTTTGCCTCGCGTTGCGGCACAAATTCGCCGGCAGCGTTGAAGTGAACATCAAAAAAGCGCCGCAGGTCCGCCGCTGCTTTTCTTAGCCCGGCTTCGGCTTCGGCGGCAGTCTGCGGCCCCAGCCGATCCATTTTCATCGCCAAGTCGATCGCGGATTTCAGCGCCTCGATTTTCCCCAGCAAAAGCCCCAGCACGTCCCGGTGGCGTTCATCTTTCGTTGCCATGTTCATTTTCCTGCCGGCTCGCCGGCTGTTTGTGGTGTACCGCCGATTTTCATTTCGGCGAAAATTTGTAAAAACACATTGCCATTAAAAACCAAACTGCCGGACCACGGCGCGTTCCGAATTCGCATCGGCCGGACGCCAGGAAATTCGATCTTGTTCGCGCCCATCCAATCCGCAAAGCTCATCCGGCAGCGGCAGCAATCTTCGCTGTCACTTCGGAGAATCACGGTTGCCCGGCCGTCGCCGGTTTCCATCGCCGCCGCTTCGGCCAAGCGAACGTGAGCCACGTCCAACGCCAGCCATCGAGCGAATAAATCGGCGCGTTCACGTTCAATCGCCGCGTCGGTGTCATGCTCGCCGGCCCGATCTTCCAGCCGTTGCAATCGGTCACTGAAATTCATGCGTCACCTCGATTTAGTCCTTTGCGGAATCGAACATCGGGCCTTTCCGATCAACGGTTGCGGTTTCCGTTCCAGCCCGGCGCATTTTCCGGCGCACGCGCCTCGATAATCGCTTCCAACTTTTCGATGCGCTCCAGCACGTCCGTTTGTGCTGGTGTGCCGAGTACGCGGCATTGAAACGCAATCGCCGCCGACAGCCGGACGGACGGACTTACGGCCTTGTCGCGGAATAGCTCCACCATGACCTTGAGCGATTCCCGCAAGTCGGCGCTCCTGATGGCTCGCACCAGCGCCGCCCGGTGTTTATTCAACACGGCGAGGTTCGGGTTGCCGGGGCCGGGAAGTCGATGGCCGGGGCGGAAACGTCCGTTGCCGTCGCGGTCGCTTTGTCCGCCGTTTGAAAGCGAATCGCTCATTGGCTCGCCTCCACAACCGCCCGCCGTCCGCCTGCCGTAGCCGCTGGCGCGTCCAGGCGGTAATCGACACACCTCAAGCCATGACTCCGCAGCGCTCGTTTCAGCAACGCCCGGATGCGAAGCTCTGCCGGCGGCCCGTCGCCTTCCGCGCGGAATGCCAAAATCCATGTCGCGGCCTCAGATATACTTAAACTTGGCATTCTGGCGTGCATGTCTCGCGCGAGTTCAAGTAACTGAGTTTTTGTGTTCCTATCCCTAGCGTGCCAGGTTGCCAGGTTGCCAAGTGTCAGAGACTTTGGCACGCACGCGGGGGGAGTTTGGCACGCAAGGCGCTTCATGGTTTTGGAAGCCTCCACGTATAGCCGCCGCCAAACTGACAACGCTCCACCTTGATACCGAGCTTCCCGCTGGCCCGTTGTACTGTCCGCCAGGAGATTGACGCGGCCTTGGCGTTCTTTTTTAGTGCCTCGACCGTGACCGGCAGGAAATCGACCAACTCCGCCGACAGCCATTCCTTTGCTGCTTCCAGTTTCTTCGGTTCTGGTCCGGGCTTCCCCGCCATGTCGGCAAAGGTCACGTCATCGGCGGTGGTTTCGATTTCGTCACCCCACTGGACGTGTGCGACAGGGCCGCCGATGCGGAATGAGCGGTTCGGCATGGGCGCGCACAAATTGTTCTTCGCGCGAAGCATCAGCCGCAAGTTTGGGTCTTCTCCATCGCGTGCGACCAGCACGGCAACGCGCGCGGCCGCCAGCCATGCGCCGCTCCCGATCGCGCCGTTGACCGCCTTCGCGCTGGCGCTCTTCGGCCGGTGCATGATGAGCAGCACGATAATATGAAATTCCTGCGCCAGTTCGGCCCACGGGCCAAGCAACGAGCGGACGTGTGACTGATTGTTGTCGCTGAGCCGTTCCGGCATGTGGCTTCCGGGCGGATCAATGATGAGCAATCGGATATCCGGGTGTGAACGTAACATGTCGCGGACGTGCGCGATCATGTCGAGAGTGAACCATCTCGTAACACACTCCCCGTTTTCCCCTGGCTCATTTACCCCGCTGAGGAAATAGACTCGGCTGCTGTTCGCCCCCGCCGCGTCCAAGCGTGGCCCAATGGTGTCGCTCTGATCGTCCTCTTTGCTGAGAATCAAGCTATCGCACACTGGCGCGCGTGTCCCGTCCGGCCACTCTCCACCTACTGAGAACGTCGCCGCGATTTTTACCGCAAGTGTTCCCTTCCCCACGTCGGGATATCCGAAGAACAACACCAACTTTCCGAAGGGTAGCCATCCGCGCCATCCCCACTCAACCTCCGTCCGCTCCACTGTATCGGCGCGCGTCAAAATCAGGCCGCGTTCATCGGCGTGCGCGCCATCGGCCGGTGCGGAATAGTTCTGGTCATTCTGCTTTGCGGGTTTGTTCAACCCCAGCAATTTCGCCGCCGCCTTCACCGCAGCGCCGCAATCGTCGCCGTGTTCCAGTTTGCAGAATGCCGAAAAAGCAGAGTGACAGTGACCGTCATTCAAAAGGTCGTTGCTTGACCACGCAAAGCAAACATCGACGCCCCCGCGATCAAAGAAAACCACGCCCGGTTGCGAATCAGCGCCAGCGCCGGGCCGTAACATTCGGGCCGGTCCCGCATCCGTGTATCCATGATCGCGGAGAATGTCCCGCACGGCGAATCGCCGGTTGTACGCCCCGATAACGTCGGCGCTGCCATTGTTGTTGGCTTGCGTGATTTCCTTCCGCTCTTTCGCCTTTTCCATTCGCTCGCGTTGCTGGCGCGTCAGCGGGCACTTGTCCAGTCGCCGGGCCGCGTCCAATAGCGCATCGGCGTGCGCTTTTGAAATGGTCGGGATTGCGTCCAGACTCCCGCGAGTAAGCCGATACGTTCCGCCGTCCGGGTGGGGACTGCCCGCCCCCATGACGTAACCACCTTCGGCGCGCGTCTCAATCAAAACCTTGCGCTCCGTCTCTTCGGATTTATCGGGTTGAAACGCGAGCTTGTCATTCCTGTACGGAAACTCTCCCTTGCCAACATCGACGTATGCAAGGCCATGATCGCCGCCGCCGGGCGTCTCCTGCCAAACCAGCCCATCGGCGAGATTGCCCACGGCCGCGCTCCATTCCGCCCGCGCCTCATGGGTTTCAAAGTCGATCGCCAGCAATCCACCGGAAGCCGGGCCGCACGCAATGCCGTATGCAATGATCGGCGCTTGCATCCACCGCCCGAAAATTTCATCGTCCGGCGGCGCGATGAAAAACGGCTTATTCGTCGGCTTGCCGTCCTCGCCGCGCGGAAGATAGCGGGCGTCGGGTTGCTTGCGGCCGTCGCACGGAAAGACGGACAGGCCGGCAGCCAGGGCCGTTTCCATCAGCGCGTGAATGTTGCTCGCGGTCGCGGTCATCGTGCGCCCTCCCGCGACTTGGCGAATCGTTCAAGCTCCGCCAGGCGGTACAAAACTTTTCCGCCCTCGCTCGCTCGGAAAAACTTGATCGCGCCCGACACGCGCAGGCGTTGCAAGCTCTTGGCAGACAGGCTCAGAAGTTTGCCGGCCTCGAATTCGGATACTGCGATCTTTGGGGACGACGGAGATTCAACCGGCATTTGCGGCCTCCGGTTTGTCAGCCCCAGCGCGTTCGGTAAGCGCTCGCTCCACCATCGCAACGCTAAAAAGCATTCGGCTCCCGGCGCGGACGAATGGAATGCGCCCGGCTTCCGCCTCAGACTTTATCCATGATTTTGGAAGGCCGAGTCGATTTGCAGCGGCCGCCGCCGACATGAACATGGGTTCGCGTTCCATGCCGACACTGTAAGGCTGTTTTTTTGGTTAATTGACGGAAATGCGACGGCGCTACGGCATTTCACGTTTTGTCACGGATTCGTCACGGATAAATCACGCTATTTGCCTAGGATTTTGATGCGAAATTTCTTGACGAGTGCTGGGGCCTTGGTTGGGAAAACACTTTCAACGTCTGGTAGATAGTATTCAATTTGTTTGCCCCGCTTGCTCGGTCGTGTTTGAATGTCTTTGAAGCGGTAACGTCGTGTGCGTAAATCGTCCGACGTGACGGCAGAGTTCTTGGTAATCCAGCGGGCGTTTGCCCATAGCACATCCGCATCGCCGAGCTTCATCACCACGTCGATGGCCTTCGCCGATGCGTCAAACACGTTGACCGCCAGCATCCGCATCGGCACGCCAAAGCAAACACCGGCACGGGCAAGGTCGGGATGCGCCTTGCCGAGAAGATCATAGACCCGATTCACCCACGCCACGGCCGGCGATAGATACGGCTTGTGGCCAACGTAAACACACGCCCGCTCGGCAAGGCGCTGGAACAAGTGATACGCTTCATCGTCGCCGCTGAACTGGTGTAGTAATCCTCCGCTGGTGACGTGATGATCCGAGTAAATCGTATTGCGCAGGCCCGGCGGCCACTTGTTCATCGCGTCCACGTTTGGCCGCCCTCGCATTTCGTAAGCGCGGTGTTCAAGATCGCGCGTTTTGCTGGCTTTTCTGAAATCCCTGCGAAGTTCGCGGAGTAATTGAATCGAGTTTGGAGACATGGTTCACCTTTCATCGGGCCGGTTCGGGCGGGCGCGGGAAAGGTGAATAACCCACGCCTCGCCCGATCCGCTTGCTACCCTTGATGGCCATCGCGGGCAGCGTCCCGATTCCCAAATTCTACCGTTGCTCACTCCCCTTTTGAACGATGGCCAGGATCGTCCGCCGATCCGCCTCAGACAGCTTCGGCCAAGCCGCGTTGACGCGGGCAAGGTCCGGGTCGATTTCGGGCGTTTGTGCGCCGGATTCTGCGCCGCTTTGTCCGGCGGCGCTCATATTTGGCTGTTTTTCGGGGGTTGTTACGAATCCTGGTGCTCCCATTGGAAATTTCGCTTGAAACAGTCGAGTTTTCTTCGGCGTTTCCGAGCGATTCTTCCTGTTCATCCTCAGCGCCGCCGACTCCATGGGACTCCGCCGAGTTACGCCGAAATTCGCACCTAGGTGACAAGTCAGGTGACAAGCGATTTCCGGCTGTAACAGGCATTCCGTCGCTGCCCGTTTTCTTGGCTTGTTGAGCGACCGGCGAAAGGTTCGGCAGCACTTCCAGGGCCGACGCCAACGCACCCCGGTAGATATGCGAATATCGATCCATGGTCAGGGTGATCGTCGAATGCCTGGCGAGCGCCTGGGCGGTCTTGGGATGAACACCCCCGGCAGCCAAATTGGAAATGAACGTGTGACGCAAGGCGTGGAAATCCGCCACGAGGTTTGAATGATCGCGATAGAGCAGAAAGCCTGAAGCTTCGCGTTCGGCATCAGTTTCGCCAGCGTTGATCCACGCCCGGCGAGCATGATCCAGGTCCGCCCGGAACATTTTCGATACAGCGGTTTCTGCCGGTACGTCGAACGCTTTCGCACGCTGCATCTTTCCTGCGAGATGTGCAGCCAAGGCCGCTGCCGTGTTTGCCCGCAACGGCAGAGAGTCTTCCCGGCGATTCTTCGCATACGCGGCAGCGATCGTCACAGTCGGCTCTTTGTCATCAAGGCGAAAACTGACGCGGGTGAGACTTCGCAGTTCACCGGCTCGTAGCCCGGTCTCGACCGCCAAACGGTAAAGCATCGCTCGCGCTTCACCACTCATTCCATAACGCTCGTCGCTTGCAGCCGTCACGTCCAATAGCCATTGCAACTCATCCGCGGACAGCGCCCGGCGATCATGCCGTCGATCTGTCCGCACATTCAATCCTCGCAAATGAGCCAAGGGCGACTCCGTCGCTCGGCCGTCTTGGACCATCCAACGCGCGAATTGCTTGGCCGCTTGCAGGTAAAAATTGAATGTTTGAGCCGATATTCCCCGTTCGATCGAACCATCGGCATTGCGATAGTCGATCCGCATGTCGGCAATCGCAGCGTGCAATTTGCTGGCTGAGAGGTCCGACCAGAACTTAAAGTTGCATTCGTTAAATAGCCGGCGGGCGCGGCCAGACGTTTTCTCGGCATGACGTTCCATGCCGCCTTTGGACAGTAGCGAGCGTTTCCAATCGTTCAAATGTTCAGCCAGCGGCTTGCCTGCGGCTACCTTGGCTGCCGACAGAATCTCCCATTTCGCCAATTTGGTCCGAATAGTCTGTGGCATGGCTTCGACCGACCGAGCCAATTCTGTCGTAATCACATCGCTGCCCCCGCGAATACTGTTCAACCGATCAATCACCTTGGCCAATGATTCGCTGGCGCGCCGATCATCAAACAATGGCAAGCGGCGCAAAATCTCGGAATGATCCACGAAGACGGCATACCATTTCTCGGACAGCTTTCGTCTCCCAGCCGACCAATAAGGCATCTTCCGCACTTTCATAATTCATCCCTTCTTTGCGTGATGCCCACTCGTCGCAACCACGTTCAAATCTAAAGCGACAAGCAGCGCTTCGACGTACCCTAAGCCAATTTGCCGGAATCCGCGCAAGAATTCGTAGACGGCGGATTGCGGAAGCGTTGGGCAATTTTGGCGCGCGATCCTCCAGAGTTTGTACCGCGTCATCTCCCTACGTCCCAGTTCATCCAGGATTGCCGAGCGAATACGGCTGGGCGGCGTCTTCACAATACGGCCATTGGCGTCGCGCCGAATCGGCCTGGAGCCGAGTTTCGGACCTTTGTCATGGTCAATCCGAGCATCAGACCTCTCCATCGCCCGGCGAAGTCGATCCAAGTCGCCCGGCGTTGTCGGCGGCAACTGGTCGGCTGTCTTACGAACGATTCCGCCGCTGGATTTGCTCGGCATAGAGTTTCCTTTCAAGGGAGTTGGCGCCGCGAACGCTGATGATTCGGGTAACTTGCCCTTCTTCGTCCGTCCGGTCCGTCCAGGAGATTCGAAGGATTTTTCCGCGATCTTCCGGGTGCGAGCCGAACGTGCTATACCGATCTTCTTTATTGCTGTGCTCATCATCGTAATCCTCAATCAGATAAAAATCTCCGTCCTCTTGGCCCAATACCACCGCCGCGTCATCAAGCGTAACACCATGCCGACGCAAGTTTTGAACGGCCTTCTTCTTATCCCACTCAAACCGCCAATGAAGCCGCATGGAGCCTTTCCGGTGCTGCCCGTGACCACAGCATATTACCTATATCGGTAGCACACAAGAGAAATTCGATAAATTCACGGTGAACGATCTTCTTTGCCTTTCGCAAGCCATCGATTCCGCGATGGGCTACCGGCGTTGAACCAATCAATCAATTCCCGGCGCGACCACCTTACCGCGCGGCCCATTCGCACCGGCAACGGTCCAAGCCGGCCAGTCTTGTGCAGACAGTAAAAATGTGATTCGGAAACGCCGAGCAACGCCGCAGCTTCCGCGGCTGATATGCCAAGCGATTCGGATTGCATCCCGTTTCGATGACGAACCTTGGATGCGATGACGGTTGAATCGCCGGGATTTTGTTCCAATGTCGATGCCATGTGCGTTGCAGAAAGGTCCCGATGAATATCGGGAACATGGTAAATGTTATTATAGTCATTAACAAAGTCAATTAGAATCCGCCAAATTTCCGGGAAGCCTGGGGCACTGTCACGCAACGTGATTGGTGGTCAATCCTCGGTTGGCGTGACACCAAACCGTTTATGATGTTTTTCGGCGATTGCGGAACGGACCGCGGGCTTCGATTCCAGCCAGTGCAAGATCAACGCTTCGAGCACGTGCTTGGGATTCGCAAGATTCCTGGCGCAATCGTACTCAAAGTCGTCAAATAGCTTCTGGTTGAACCGGTAGGTTCGCTGTACCGTCTGAAGTTCCGGGGAGATGCGGGGGCGTGCCATTCTGTCTAGCTCCTTCCTGCGGGTCGTCATGGTAACCATGTATTCCAAGCGTACCATGTTTTTAACGTTAACAACTTACGCGACGGTAATCGCCTTCAACAACAGCCGGTGCCCTCCCCAGGCACAAAGTTTCTCTTCAACCCCGCAGCCAGAAGGGGGTTGAAGAGAAACGGCGGATAGCAGAAGGACCGAGCGCAGGCCCGGCCGTCGCGCAGGGCTGCGAGACGTGCTGCCACGCGCAGGCCGTAATCGGCCGAGCATGGCGGCCGGCTTGTCGCCCGGAGCAGGCTGGGCGCAGCGGCGGAACGTCAGCCGGGCTGCGAGGGGCGATCATCGGGTTGCCTAATTTGCCGATCATGATCTCGATGTCCCGAACAATGTTGGAGGGCTCGAAACAGCTTGGGATTTGTCGTTGGATGCTGTCGATGCTTGGCTTTGCTGCTTCGGCGCCGGGTCCATCACAGATAAGCGGTTCCGGCGATTGGTCGCCAGTGCATCAAGGAAAACTTCAAAGCGTTTGGCGGCATTGGCCCATGCCGCGTCCTTATGTTCCGGCTTCACGGGCGGCGTGTGCCGAAGGAACGTGCGCACGAACATCGCCAACATCTCCCGGACCAGCTCATGTTGTGTCTGTTGGTCCTCGTGCATCTTCACCAGCCGATTGAAGCAGCGATCCATGGCTTTGAGCCATGTTTGCTCCTGCTTCTCCCGGTATTCGGGCATCAGCGCTTGGCGAGCAGCGTCTACAACAACCGAGCCAAGAGACGATCTGGTTAGCGCCGCCTGCACCTTTATGACTTTAAGCAACTCGTCGTCCAGCCGGATTGTCAGGGGGTACTTGTTCATTAAAGTTCCAGACCGCTATCCCGGCCCTGTTCCAGTTCCAACGTTACGTTGTTCACATCAGTAATGCCGATAGCCGCTTCCCGGTCGGTCTGCTTGCCCATGAATTTCTCAAACTCGACAACATCGACTTCATAATCGCCGCCCTCTGCATGGGTGATGCCGGTGCCGGGCCTGCTGGCCCAGGACTCAACCAATCGCTCGGCCTTGTCCACAAGGCCGCGCGCCCGGTCCGATGTCGCGTCATCGCCGCCGCGGTCGAGCAGGTTGTCGAGATGCTTGGTCGGGGAGTAAATCCCGTCGTTGGCCTTGGCTTGCTCGACGATCTCTTGTGCAATCTCTCGTCGCTCCTGCGCCGCCCGGCCAAGCTCCGCCACGTTCCCGATGCTCAAGGATTGGTATGCCTCCCCGTCCTGGACGCGCGCATAGCGCATCGTTCCGGTCTCCTCCCGGATGACAACAAAGCGCCGGTCGGTGATCTCATCGACCCGCCCCAGGGCGACGACTTCACCCGATACAGCCTGGGTAATCGGCTCCCTCGACACATACATGGACTGGTTCCCCAAGCTGCCGTAAAGCTGCTTGATGATGTCGTGGTGCGCGCCAAGGTCCATCAACTGTTGCTTGAAGTCTGGTTCAAGCTGCCATTTCGTTCCCCGTACCTTCTCTGCCAAGTCCATCTTCTCCAGCCATTGCAAGCGCCCAATCACCAACGGTCGATCAGACCTTCTCCAGCCGATCTGGACATCCGGCGACACGTCGATGACGTGCTTCTCGTCCATGTTGCGCTCGATGGTCCGGTCCAAAGAAGTGAAACGCTCCGCCTGCACTTCCTTCTCTCGGGCCTGCTCCATCTCCCTTACGGTGCGCTCTCCAAGCAGGTCGGTTGCCGCCTCGGATGCCCTTTGCCGGATGCCATAGCCAATGTACTCACGGCGCAGGATGAGGTCTTGACCCTGCTCATCCTTCCCCCGAAACAGAATGTGCGCATGCGGATTGTCGGTGTTGTGGTGTTCGATCGCGATCCAGTCGAGCTTGGTGCCAACATCGCGCTCGACACGCTGCATGACATCGCGCACATAGGCGCGCATGTCGGCGATGTCGTACCCCTTCTCCGGGGACAGGATGAGCCGGAAGTGATGCCGATCCCCCTCCCATTCCCTGGTCACTGACCGCCCATCTAAGCGCTCTTCCTGCGCGCCAAAGAACGTCCCGCGCTCCCCGTCCCGGCTGGCGCTGTCGCGGGCAAGGTAGCCGGTATGGCGCGCAAGCCCGCTGCCGGATCGGCTGGAATGGAAGCGGGAGAGCATCTTGACCGTCGCTCTTTGTGCGCGCGGATTGCTGCCAAAGGGCATGGTCCCGCGCCCCCTGGACCCGCCGCGGTGTCTGCCATCTGCGCGCATTTTGGACCGCCAGAACCCCCGGCCGAGTCGCTTGGCGATTTCCCCACTGACGCTCCGCTCGCGCCTTCGGCGCCCGCCCATGCGACCGACACGATTAGAATCAACTCCGTCTCTCGAATTCGACCGATTCGTGTGCTTTGCCATGGCACCGCTCCCGAAGTTCAACGCCGGCAATCACTTGAGTATCCAGCGCTGACAAACCAACTTGCCAAAATGCGGGTGATTCGCCAAAAGTGGTTGTAATTGCTACAGATACGAAACACCTGAATCACCCCTTTATCTTGCATTCCATTATTACGTTGTTAACTGTATCAATCCCATAAACTATAGTCAACTGCGATTATGTCTGTTGGGCATAAAATACACTTGCCAGGCTCGTTCGAGGTGGTCCAGAAGCAGAACGCAAGAGGGTCCTCCAAGCAATCGACAAAGCGTACTAAGCAGGAGATTCAGCACGCACTGATGAGGGTGTTGGCGACATAAACTCGATGCGAATTGGCCGATCTAATGGCAGCAGCGGGCGGAGATTTCATGCCTCGTTGTGCCTACCGAGCGCCAACCGAATGATGATTGGCCATGTACTTTGGAGTATCCATCTTCCATTCGAGAAGGACACCACGAACGTCGACAGGGAAGGCGGCGGCGTGAGGAAACCAACGCCCGTCACCGGCGAGCTATGATCGGCAGCAAGGCTTTAGGCATCGCGTGTCGTGCCCGGCACCGATAAAGACGGCGACCTTGTAACCTTCTAGGTCAGTTGCTTCTCTTACCCACGGCGCATCCCAACGATGAACCGAATGCCCCTCGGGATCAGCGGACGGCTCGTTCGCGCGCCGACGACACCCGGCAGGGGAAGCCTGCTAACTGTTGTCTGATGTCCGTGTCAGTATAATGCGTGCTCATCATTGGGATGGAGGTATCCTATGCGGCTCAGAATCATGGCGGCGCTGTTGGCGGTGGCCTCACTCACCATCACGACTCTTGCCGATGAATCGCCAACGACGGAGCCAACATCACCCCAGGCGTTAGACGCGAAGCAGAAGCACGATGTCGCAGTTAAACAAGCTAAGGACGCGCTGCACAAGGCGGTGATCGCGGCTGACCAGCAGTACGTTGCCGATCTTGATGCGGTTTTGAAGGCCGCAATGTCGAACCAAGACATCGACCTTGCACGAGCAATCGACGATCAAAAGAAGGCGGCACAGGCGTCGCTGAAACGAGACCAAACAGCGTTTGACACTGATACTGGCCAAGGACCTGTTGCCATTATTGGCGCGGCAGTCAAACAAGGATCGACGAGCCTGAGCCTGCCGCACGGCGCGCAAATTTACATCTACGGCTTGTCAACAGGCGGTGCTTTGGACGCCTCGAAATTTCAAAACGGGGCAATTGCTTCTGTGAATGACCGGGCGGGTCATGCCTCGGCTGAACTGGCAGTAACAAAGCAGCCGGATAATCAATTCACGACGGGCTGTGCTTACTACGCCGTCGGGGGATGCGGCGTGTCGAATTATGGGGCCGTCACGGCGCTCTATGGGACCAACGAGGGTCCAGCCGCCAACTCCGCGTCAGTGGACTTTTCCCTGAACGGTCCTGCCACGGTCGTCGTGGTTGGTTTGGCAAGCAGTCAACAAGCCATCACCTTCGACGGGTTGGCCAATTTGCAAACGGACGTTCCGGCTGCGGCCGCCGACGGTACCGTTGCGATGGCAATAGGCCATGCAGACCTGCAAGCGGGGAAATACACGGTGCGCGAACTCACTAGCGCCGTTGCCGCGGGCCAAGACGCCGACCATCAGGCCGATTTGGTCGGGGTCTTCATCTTCTCAGCCGATGCGAGTGTCGTTTCCTCGCAGAGTTCCACAATAACCATTCCCGACGATGTTGCTACTGCCACAATGCCAACACCGTGAACGGGCAATGAGGTTTCGGGTGGAGGGAGCATTTCATGCGACAAACGATATTGAGCCTGATACTGGTGGCATTATTGGGTGCCATCGCGATCGCTGACGATGCGCAACCGGCGTCATTGTCCCCGCCCCAAGCGGTCGAGGCGCAAAAAAAGCATGATGAGGCAATCAAGAAAGCAAGCGAAGCCTATCACAACGCCGTGATCGCTGCGGACCAGCAATATATTGCCACCTTAGACGCGGCGCTAAAACAAGCGATGACAAATCAGGACATCGACACGGCGCGAGCCATCGACGACGAAAAAAAAGCTGCAATGGCGGTGTTGAAGAAGGATCAAGCTGAAGCCGTTGCCAGCCAAAATCCCCAATTGGATCACGGATTGATCGCGCACTACTGCTTTGATGGAAACGCAAACGACACAAGTGGGAACGGCTTGGATGGGACTTTGCAGCATTCGCCAAGCTCTATTGCCTCGCCTTTTGGTCACGCGATTCACTTGGTCGGCCAGGGAGCACTTGGTATGGAAGGACAATATATCAAGCTCCCGTCAGTTGATTTTTCAACCCATCCTGAGTTTACGATTTCCTTGTTGGCACATGTCGATGGCGATTCGAGCAACGGCTCTGGTGAAGATTTGATTTCCTTTGGCACATGGATGGACAACGTGGTCGCGATTGCTTATCGCGGGCCGGGCGTTCCGGGGAATTACGATCTCAGCTTCAAGGTGGGAACAGCCCGCGTCGATGCGCCTATGGCCACTTGGAACCAGTGGCGACGATACTCCATCGTTTATTCCAAGAGCCTGCTCACTGCCTATGTGGACAATCAGATCGTCGGAACCGCCAACGGTTTGCTGCAATCATCCGCAGGTAATGCCGGCATGGGCATACACTGGTGGGGCGGCGGTGTTTCAACCCGCTTCGTTGGAAGCCTAGCGGATGTGCGAATCTATGACCGCGCGCTCGGTGCGGACGAGATCGCGCAATTGGCGCAGCCCGTTCCTTAATATTCTGTAAGGAGAGTGAGAAGGTTACGGCTGATTTTACCTCGATAACCGTTCCGATTCAAACGAATGGGAGTCTTCATGTGGCGAATGATACTTATCGCGTTATTGATGTCGTTTGTGAGTGTTACGGCCAATGGACAGGAGCAGCAGGCTCCTGCATCGACACCACCGCAAGTTGCTCAGGCCAAAGAGATACACGATGCGGCGATCAAACAGGCTCAGGACGCCTATCACCAAGCCTTGATCGCCGCGGATCAGCAATACATTGCTGACTTGGACGCAGCCTTGAAGGATGCAATGAAAAATATGGACATTGATTCGGCCCGCGCGCTGGACGATCAGAAAAAGGCTGCAATCGCGATCCTGAAGCGGGATCAAGGCGATCTTGAGACCGCCGGGTCTTCAAAATCTATCGGGGACATAGCGATTGTGGGCCCGGCGGTCCAGGAGCAAAACACCAGTCTGGATCTGAAAGACGGCGCCTCGGTCTATATTTATGGGGTTGATACGGGTGGCGGGCGTTCCTCGAACGATTTGAATTCCGGAAGCAAAGTGCCGATTAAAAATAGCCAAGGCAATTTGTGCGCGGAGTTGGCGGTCTCGCTCCAGCCTCACAACGAGTTTTCGACCGACTGCGCATACTATTGTATCGGTGGTTTGGCGGCCAAGGGGCATCGATTTCTTCAGGCTGTTTACGCATCTGATAATCAACCCGGCGTGTCTTCCGTTCAAATCAAATTCACACTGAGAGCGCCGGTCGTGGTGGCGGTCATGGCGTTGGCGGCAGCACAGAGCGCAATCCAACTCGATGGACCAGACCAACTTGTCATTGATGCTCACGGTCCCAATGATGCCGGATCGTTACCTTTGACCATCGGCCATGCGGTTCTGCAAGCCGGTGATTACGTTCTAACGGAACGATCATCATTCGTGGGTTCTGATACTCAACAGGCGAATCGAGGAGACTTGATGGGCCTATTCGTCTTCTCTCAAACGCCCGATGTTCTGGTTTCGGATAGCCCTGCACTTCAACTACCCGCAGAACTTGCTACGGCGGTGCAGAAGGACGATAGGTGATAGCTGTGACTTAACGCAAATGGATCGCCAGGACGATCATCTCTCGCATCAATCACAGGTCACGGGAAGCCGTTTCCTCCCGACCCGTTGGAGTCTCGTTCTCGCGGCTACGGCGAGCAACAATGGTGTGCAACCGACTCGAGCTTTAGGCGAACTGGCAAGAATCTACTGGCCGCCCCTGTATGCGTTCCTTCGGCGGCGCGGCCATACTGAGGCTGAAGCTGAGGACTTGACCCAGGAATTCTTCGCACGCCTGCTTGATAAAAACTGGCTGGCACGTGTAGATCGCGCGAAAGGGAAATTCCGGTCATTTCTTTTGGCGTCGTTGAATCACTTCCTTGCCAATGAATGGGACAAGCAGCACACCAAAAAACGTGGGGGCGGACTGCGGTTGCAATCATTGGACACTCGTGACGCCGAAGATCGCTATCGCATCGAAGCGGTTGACAGCATGACGCCGGAGGCGTTGTTTGTTCGGCGATGGGCGTTGACAGTGCTTGACCATGTATTCATCCGTCTGCGCCAGGAATATGTGGAGATTGGAAAGGAATCATTGTTTGACGGTCTCAAGAGTGCACTGGTCGGAGAACCAGATGCGAGCAGTTACGCACAATTGGCGGTACAACTGGGGACGACTCCCGGCGCGGTTAAGGTCGCGGCCCATCGGCTTCGTCAAAGGTATCGAGAGTTGTTGCGCGACGAAGTCAGTCAAACATTGGCTGACGGTGAATCGGTCGATGAGGAAATCCGCGACCTTTTCAACTGCCTGTAACCTTTTCAACCGCTCGCTTATTTACTTGGAGGGCACGTTATTCGGCGGCGATAGGTTGTTCCGGGAATCATGCAATGAAGGAAGCAAGCAATTGCCCGCGATGCGGAACACCTTTGCCAGTGGGCATCCTAGACGGACTTTGTCACAAGTGTCTGATTGAACATACGGTGCGGCCAAGCAAGGCGATCCGTTCCAACCTGGTATCCCAATCGGAATGGGAGCCGCCAGGGACGGAACAATTGGCAGAGGATTTCGGCGAACTGGAAATTCTCGAGCTCATTGGCCGTGGAGGTATGGGCGCGGTCTACAAAGTCCGGCAGAAAAGCCTAAATCGGTTGGCGGCGCTGAAAATACTGCCTGCCCAAATTGCCGATAGTCCTGAGTTTTCTGAGCGATTTGAACGGGAGGCGCAAGCGCTGGCCCGTCTTGACCATTCCCACATCGTAACCATCTACGACAATGGCCGGCGCCAGGGACTATTTTTCTTTCTGATGGAATACGTCGACGGCTCAAATTTAAGGCAGTGGATGGATTTGGGTCGCATCGCTCCTGAACAAGCCTTGGTGATTGTCCCCCAGATTTGCGACGCGCTGCAATATGCCCACGAACATGGAATCGTACATCGGGACATCAAGCCCGAAAACATTCTGGTGAGCCTGCACGGCCAGGTGAAAATCGCTGATTTCGGCATCGCTAAGCTCGTCGGGCCGCCGTCTCAAAATTTGACGCTCACGCAGAATGGCATCGTCGGAACCACCCGCTATATGGCGCCAGAACAGATTGAGCACCCCGGACAAGTGGATCATCGGGCGGACATCTTTTCGCTGGGTTTCATGTTCTACGAAATGCTGACGGGTGAATTGCCGATGGGCCGGTTCGATCCACCCTCCCGAAAGGCACAAATCGACGCTCGTTTTGATAAGGTTGTTTTCCGCGCTTTGGAGAGAGACCGGGAGCGTCGCTACCAAAAGGCCAGCGATGTTAAGACGGATATTGAGACGATCACCTCGACTGCGCCGCGATCTCGATCGATCTTTGGCAAGGCAATGGTGGTCGGAACACTGGCATCGATAATCGTCGCCGGTTCTGTGCTTATATTCGGCTTAAGATCACACCAGCCCGCATCTGCTGGACCCAACGATGGCGAAACTGTTCGTAATATCCCGGGTCCTTCCCCACCAATTGCATCTTTTACCGGCACATTCTTCCTTTCATCAGATTGGAGTTCAATTCAATCGTTGGAGCGCGTGAACAATGTCATTTACATGGGTGGCGTCGGTGCCGACGGCCACGGCCGTTTCGGTGCCTTCAACGCATCCAGCGCCGTTTTTACAAATCTGAGCGGTTTACTTCCGGAATCTTATGCGGCAGTGAAATCCCTCGCGTTTGGCGATGGACACCTGCTCGTGGGGGCAGCAACGTTTGGGCAACAGTTTTGGGCGCAGCTCGGCGATTTTACTCCGGATGACCGGTCATTCCGCGATCAGACCGGTCCGCTACATGCGCCGTTCCCATACCGCTGGGGCCTCAATGCTATCGCGTTCGATGGAGATAAGTTTTTGATCGCCGGCGCTGGCGAGGCAACTGGAATCGCATTTTATTCGCCCTCCGCGCAGACGCTCACTCCACTTGCCCGCCAAATTCCCTACTATTTCGCGACCAACGACATCGTACTTTGTGGAAATTCCTTCCTTCTCGTCGGGGCGGGCGTTTACCGCCCAGGCCCCGCAACCCCGCCCGCTCTAGGGTGGATGTCGTTTGATGGCGAATTCCGCGATCTTCGGTCGGTCGTTCCCCCGGAACTCGGAACCATGTCCGCCTCCGCATTTAACGGCAGCAAGGTACTCATCCAAGGCTTCAGTACGAGCACCGGACGCCAAATGGTTGAGCTTTTCGATCCTTCTGCCAACGTGTTCACGAATGTCAGCGATACCATTCCGCCGTCAATCATCCTTCATCATATTGGTGCGGTCGGGGATCTGTTCGTCCTTTCCGGCCAAGAGAATGGCAAAGGATACTTGGCGACTTTTGATCCAACGACAAAAGCGCTCGCCACAATTCCAAAGGCTCTTCCCGCTGATTCGGTCGATGTGTCCGCCCTAACTGATTCCGCTGAAACAGTGACCGTCGGAGGAATTGACGGCAATGGGCGCGCTTTCATCGACTTAATCGGCCCGTCCGCCATTACTTCCGCATCCCATCAACCATAGTGCCCGCGGTTGTTTCGCAACGATTCCGTAACCTTTCTCGTCAATTGCTTCTCTTGAGCATATCGGCCCGCCAATGGCCGGCCGCGACTAGGTGACAACTATGGGCAGCAGTAAGCAGGCTACCACCGATGCGCCGTGGCCTCTCGGTTCCGATGAGTGGACCGAAGCGTTGGCCTCACTGGGTCTGTCGCCGCAGCAGGTAAAGATCGTCGAACTGGTGATTCTGGGCAAAAAGGACAAGCAGATTGCGACTTCGTTGGGTCTGAAACGATCCACCATACGGACGCATTTGAGGCGCATTTTCAAGCATTTGGAAGTTGCGGACCGGATGGAATTGGCGCTGCGAGTCTTCGCCAATGTTTGCCAGCAGTACAAACAGAATCGCACAGCGCGGTGTCATCCTAAAAGATGACATTGAGCGCGTGAGGCGAAGGAGTACAATTGTTGAATCGAACTGGACATACACCTCGTTTGTAGCTCGTTTCGAGGTCATAGCCCGGCGCTTTCAGGCAATGCGCGAGCAGCTTTTGGGGCTGCTGCTTCCGAGCCTGCGCCGGATTAACCGTGGGAGGAACCATGTGGGCTAGAAAATCTCAAATCAATCGTTGCAACTCGAAGAATTCCAATTCTCGCAGCGCCAGGCGACAGCGGGCTGTTTCCCGAGTGTGCAATCGTTCCATCGAGCCTTTGGAATCCCGGACGATGCTCAGCGCCGCTCTCGTCGATCCAACGGCCACCGGCTTTTCGACCAGTTTAAGTCTGACGCCCGGAGCCCAGACCTACATCTACGGCGAGGTCACCGGCGGCGGAGCATCAAGCAGCCCACTTGCGAACGGTTCCGCAGATACGGTTACCGATGGGGCCGGAAACCTGGGTGTCGGTTTGGCCGTGACGACGCAGGCGAGCAACAGCTTTACCACGCAAACCGGATATTACTCGATTGCCGGCGTCGGCGTTTCTGGGTACACGAACATGCAGGCCCTTTATGGGCAATACGTCAACCCGAATAGCGGAGTTATCAACTCCGGCAGCTTCGGCACGTCCGTCATATTCACGCTTACGCAACCTGCGCTGGTCGTGGCTATGGGAGGCGGCAGTAGCCAACAAGCGATCAGTTTCAGCGGTGTCGCGGGTCTGGTCACGGATGCCGTAGTTTCCGGCGCGGGCAACGGCTTGGCGAATACAATCGGCATCGCGCACGATTCTCTTGGCCCTGGCACATACACGATTCAACTAAGCACGACGGTCACATCAAACGGGCAAGAAGAGCAGCACGTGGCTGATCTGTTGGGCGTATACATCTTCACAGGATCAACTTCCGCGACCGTTCCAACGGCAACAATTACCACGCCGACCGGAACACAATCTGGCAACGTCACGATCAATTACACATTGACCGACGCTAATTCCGATCCATGCAGCATCCTGGCGCAGTACAGCGCGGACGGAGGTACGACTTGGAACACGGCTACGGCAGGCGGAGGGGATGGGACGACTGGCTTATCCTCCACCCCAGGTGGAATAACCCATTCGTTCGTATGGGCCAGCGCAACCGACCTGCCGGGCATTTCGAATAGTGATGTGGAGTTTCGGATAACTCCGAGTTCTGCGGGCGGTAGCGGAAGTACCGCCGCCACGGGCATCTTTGCAGTGAACAACACTGCTTCCGCCATGCTCCCCATCGCGGCGATTACCTCTCCGATTGGCGGGACCCACTACGGCAATATCCAAATCAGCTATACGCTGACAGATGCCAATTCTGACGCGTGTAATATCCTCGCTCAATATAGATTTAGTACTGATGGAGGTAGCACCTGGAGTTCATGGAGCACAGCGACATCAGCCCCAAATGAGGGGGATGGAACAACTGGCTTGACCTCCAGCGCGACCGGGATCGCCCACACGTTTGTCTGGGCCGCGATTTCGGACTTGGTAGCGTACTCGAATTCTGTGGCGGTGGAGTTTGAAATCACGCCATCTTCGCAAGAGGGGCAGGGCACCTTTGGGACCACCAACTTCACCGTCAACAACATATCATATGGTCTGACGCCCGCGATGATTCGCCAATATTATGGATTCGATCAACTGAGCTACGATGGCAGCGGCCAAACGATCGCCATCGTTGATCCTGGCTACGATCCGACGATTTGGAACGATCTCCAACAATTTGATCAAACATTCGATCTATCTAGCATGGGCGAGACTTCCGGCGCGCCGACTTCTGCCTCCATTGCCAACAAAAATAGCCAGCCAACTTTCTATTGGGATAGCGCAACCACTACTCCGTCTGGCAATAGCCAGTATTACGACGAAACCGCCCTGGATGTTGAGTGGGCGCATGCAATCGCGCCGATGGCTAATATCGTCCTGGTGGAACCATCGAGCATTCTTCTACCCTCTATGATGGCCGCGGCGATATCCGCGGCAGGTTTGCCGGGGGTATCCGTCGTCTCCCTGAGCTGGGGCGGTCCAGCGGCAGAGTTGTCTGCATCAATTGTTGACCCATTAATTGCATCTGCGGAGCTCCTTTACAATGTCACATTTGTTGCCAGCGCAGGTGATACCCCTCTTGTACCGAACTACCCTGCGACTTCCCCCTACGTTCTTTCAGTCGGAGGGACATCCTTGTCCTACAGTTCGGGTAATTGGTCTGAATCGCCGGATAACTATGGCCTGCTGCCCGGCGTCGCATATGCGGACCAATTGGGATCCCAGCTTCCAAAGTTTGCAATTGCCTCGCAGGGTTCCTCCACCTACGCAGGGGGTGATGGGACAAGTGCGGGAGCGCCTCAGTGGGCTGCGGTAATCGCCTTGGCAGACCAGGGACGACAAGCCGGGGGGCTGAAGAATCTCACGGGCTTTACGCAGACACTTCCTGCAATAGGTGCCGCGCCCGCGGCAGACTTTAACCCAGGAACGGGCAGTCTCGACACAGGTCGCGGAAGCCCGATGGCAAACGAGCTGGTTCCATATTTGGCATCATGGCGAGCGCCGCAGCTCATTTTCACACAATTACCGTCGAACATTACCGCTGGACAGCCATTTGCCGTAGCTGTGACCCTTGAAAATCAAAATGGCGGCATCTTGAGCAACGATAATTCGAACGTCACAATTGGTTTGGGTACCGATCCGACGCTTTACGGCACAACAACCGTCGCGGCGGTAAATGGGGTTGCGACGTTCAGCAACCTCTATGTCGATAAAAGTGGCAGCTATACGTTTGTCGCCACTGATGCGGCTGATGGCTTAGCGGCGAGCACACCATCGACGCCAATCACGGTTACGCCAGCGGCGGCAACTACGCTTGCGTTCATCCAACAGCCGAGTAATACAACGGCGGGGAACATCATCAGCCCGGCCGTAACCGTGGCTGTCGAGGATCAATTCGGCAATGTCGTGACCACTGACAACTCATACGTGACCCTGCGGGTCGTCGGCGGAAGCTCTACAGATGGGGATACCGGTGGCTTTCTATCCAGTTTCTTTTCGCGCGGTTTCGGTCCGATTCGCGATTCTGACTGGAACGGACGGTGTGCGGATGGGTTCCATCACACTCTCACCGTGAAGGTGCAAGATGGCCTAGCCACATTTGCCAACTTGTCGCTGGACAAGGCTGGCGAATATGCACTGAAGGCAACCGATCATTGTCTGTCATCGGCAACATCTACCAGCTTCGCCGTAACTCCGGCTGCGGCCGTTCGCATGGTCTTCCTTGACATCCCGTCGTGCGATTCAAACGGCAAAACCTTCAAGGTACAGGTGGCGCTCTTCGATAGATACGGCAACCTGGCGACCAACGATAAATCCAGCGTGACGCTGTCGCTGGGCGCTCATCCAAAGAACGATGTATTGACCGGCACGCTGACCGCGGTCGTGGTGAACGGCATTGCCACTTTCGATGATCTTTCGCTGAGCGGAGGAGGGTGGTACTCGCTGGTAGTCATGGACAGCGACGGAATTCCGTCAATCTCATCTTCGCTCATTTACTTTGGTCGTGACGTATGTGGCTTTGTTTGAATTCGTGATGAACGGTTGCCGCCGGGGCTAGCGACAAGGAACAGATTATGTTGAACGACCGTTCGATGGGGCAGTTACTGGTAGCTTGGGCGGTTTTGCTCGCTTCTGCGTTAACCTGTTGCGGGCAAACCCCCGCTGAAGGAAACGCGGGAAGTGAAACGAGCGACGTGGTAATGGCGAATAATGCATTCGCACTGGATCTTTATTCGCGTTTGGCAAATCAGCCCGGCAACCTATTTTTTTCGCCTTATTCGATCGAGTCCGCGTTGACCATGACTTGGGCGGGCGCCAGGGGACAAACGGCCCAGCAGATGAGCCAAGTGCTGCGTTTGTCCGGGGCACCGGACGCCGTCTATGGCGGATTCTCCGCCCTCATCGAAAGCTTGAACGCTGGTCAGCGGTCCACGGAGGAATCACTGCACGACGTATTGAAGGAGGGGGTTCCATACGAGCTATCTGTAGCCAATTCTCTGTGGTGCCAGCATGGCTATCCATTCCACGATGACTTTCTGAAAGTCGCGCATGGCCAGTACGGCGCAGGTCTGAACCAAGTTGACTTCGCAACCGACGCTGAATCGGCGCGCCAGCAAATCAACGCCTGGGTCGGCCGACAGACCCAGAACAAAATCGAAAACCTCGTGCGTCCGAATGCGATCGATTCCTCCACTCGACTCGTTCTGGCCGATGCCATTTACTTTAAGGGTCATTGACACGTGGAATTCGATAAATCCAAAACCCAGGACGCACCATTCTATGCGGGTTCCAACCGAAGCACTCCCGCGAGCATAATGGATGTCCAGGATGACTTCGACTACGCCGAGGCGCAAGACCTTCAAATCCTAGAACTGCCGTATTTTGCGCGCCAGATGTCATTGGTCATATTGTTGCCCAAGCAAGTCGATGGCCTTTCGAAGCTGGAGCGGTCCCTGAGCCCCGCCCGCATTAGTCAGCTTCTGGGCCAAATGCAGTCCCGCCAAGTCAACGTGTTTCTGCCAAAATTCAAGCTCACCAGCGAGTTCAATCTTGCCAACACACTCCAGGCCATGGGAATGACTCAGGCCTTTTCGCCACAAGCAGATTTCTCCGGCATGAGCAGTTTGCCGTCCCTTTACATCGGATTTGTCCTTCACAAGGCGTACGTTAATGTTGATGAGGAAGGAACAGAAGCCGCTGCGGCCACCGCCGTTGGCGAGATGATGGGGATACTAGCGCCTCCTCCTCCGCCGGTTGTTTTTAGGGCAGACCATCCATTTTTATTTCTGATTCGGCACAACCAGAGCGGCGCGACTCTTTTTATGGGTCGCCTAACCAGCCCTTGAGCCTTTGGCGCTGCGTCGGATGCCTGGTCTCAGGAGCGGGGCAATGCAATGGGAATCTGACGAGGAAAACGAGTAACTATTAAACTAATCATGAACCAGCAGAAATTGTCTGGAATTGCGGAGGAATTCTTATGCGATATTTGATTATTACAATACTCATTCTGGTGATGCTGGGCGCCGTTGGGATGGTGGTGCTGAAGAAATCATCGGTTGTCCCTGCCACACCCACCGTCGGGCAAACTATTCTCCATGGAAGTTACGTTTCTGCCGACCCCGGACTTGGGTATTCCATCGACTTTGATCGAAACCCGGGCATGGCTTGGGTGCTCAGCGGTCAGGGAAGCGTAATGGGCTCCGCGTATATGGTGAATGGAAACAAACTGCACCTCGCAATAACTACCCTCGACCTCACTTTGATGCCAGATGGCACAATCCAATGTCCTCCTGGCTTTGGCCCCCTGCAATCCGTCGTCACCCTCAAAAGGCACGATCAGTGAACAACTCGCCCTTCATTGGGAGACGAACCATGTCAAATCTTCAGAAATCAATTTGCTTTATCAACGTGATTCTGCTTGCCGCCGTGGCAGGTCTGTTCTTCCTGCCGCAGTGCCGAATCGACTCGCAGGCGTATCAATCCGCTCTCACCGGATTGAATCTCACATTGGGTACGACTCCGAATATGCATGTGAAGGGGATGTCCGACGCGGATTACCAAAAGCTCGTCGACGCCGCCCAGAGTATTCGCCAGGGTGCGGATCAGAATATGCCAAAACCACAAGATTACACCAACCCGGCATTCCTGGGCGTGGTTTTTCTGTCGGCGCTGGCGGCCATCGCATTTATCAGCGGTATCCGCACGGCGCAAATCAATTCACTCGGCGCTCGAGTCGGCCGTGACCTTCGGGACTGCGCTGTCGGTCTGGTGGTAATTCTGTTCATCATCTACGGGATAAGCGGCTTCAGTTCCGAGCAAGCAGTGAAAGATCAGAACGCACAGTGGGAAAAGACGATCGCGCAACTCAAGACGGATACCGCAAACAACCAAGCGCAGATTGCCTCAGCTATGGGGGCCGATCTTGCGCGAGCTTGGGGAGCGAGCGCCGCGTCGATGCAGGATACGCAGCGAGCCTCGTTGGAGCGGATGATCGCCACGATTCACAAAACTGCATGGTTCGACTTGGGTTTCGCGCTATCGGGCACCGCTTTATGCCTGGCGATTGCCGCCCGGTTCACTTGTAACGCGCCCACGACGCTGGCAGACCGGCCGATGTCGTCCGCAACCACGGCCGGACAGTTGTCAGAACATTCCGCGAGCGCCGATACATCTACACATGCCGGTGGGACATGGGATTCGATTAAGACTCGCACAATACAATTCGTCGAAACAGCCGAAGCCAAGGCTGCAGAGGCCGTTGAAGCGGGTAAGGTTGAGGTACGTCTGCATCATGAGAAATCGGCTGTTAGCGCATGTAAGAAGCAGTTGGATCAACTCGCACTTGAATGCGGCGCGGCCGCAGCCGACGTCTCAGCTTTCTCGGACTCGACGCTTCAAGCGCTCCGCCAAAAAGCTCTGGATGCGCGACAAAGGATGAAAGAAAGCCAATCGCAGCACGATGCGGCGGTAGAGGAGTTAGGGCGAATTGATGCGAAGGCGGATTCCACAAAGGCCACTGAATTGACAGCCTGGATCAAGGCGACCGATGCCACTTTGCGCCGTCAACAGCACGATTTGGACGCGATTTTGAAAGACTTGGGAACTCGCGTGCTGGCGGCAAATCTTGCCGAACACCGGCTTGCCGGCTTCTACCGACAGCGGAATGAAATCCAACGGCAAGTCGATGAGCACTCTGCTAACATCGCACGATTAGAACAGGAACAGGTTGGACACAAGGCATCCCTTGGGTTCAACGTCAGAAAAGCAGGCATCATCGGCGGCGCAGCCGTTGTGGCGCTTGTGATTTTGATATGGATCGTCACGGAATCGATGTAACGCGCGGTACACACCGGCGAGCGATTTGCTTGCGCTGCCGGGCAAATCGTGAATGTAAAGCGAGGAGATTTTTCCATGCGACAACTGATCCTTGCAATGTTGTTGGTGACGATTCTTGGCGCGTTGGCGACAGCCCAACGCACCGCCGATTTATCTTCTCCGCCTCCGCCGCCGCCTCCTCTTGCTCCTGCTCCGTCTCCCGATTCTCAACCACGTGGACTTGTCCATTTTGACTTTTCCTCGATGAATATGGATCAGGTAAATGTGTGCGCGGCAGCGACATTGTCGTGCATTCCAAACCCTGAATCTCGCGATCGCCAGCAGAAGCTCGCGATGAATCGCATCGCACAGCTCAGCAAGTGGACCTCCAGTTTTAAGGCTGCAGGCGGCAAAGATGTTTTCGCTGTGATTGGAGGTTGGAATGGACAGATTGAATTGGACGAGGTGATTGTTCCGCTTGACGGCGCCAATCCCGACGAATTGGAGAAGACGATCCGTGCATTCAACTCGCTCGAATGGGTGTCGATCCCGCAGCAGAGTACGCTCGTGGGAAAATCTTTGGTCTTTTCGTGGTCCGGGTCGGAAAAAACGGACAATCCGTTGGCTCACCCACGGCCCGAATGGGCCGACGCCTTGGACCCTGGCAGAAGCGCGGCAGTTCGTGCTGCCCTTCCGGGAAATCTGCTGAATTGGACTCCGTCCGGTTTTATTTATTGCATGATGACCGGCGAATCTCCGCTCGGCGATGCTCCTTCCAACTCGCCTTTGATTTCCATATCAGTGACTTCGATTTCTCTCTGTATCTCACCGAAGGGGTCCGTCGCTTGGAGTTTTCAATGCGCGGATGCCAAGTCAGCCGATACCCTCTCAGATTACATGAATGCTGGCTTCGCGAACTGGCGTGAGAAGATCAAGGAGAGCTCCGCGGATGAAAAGGGAGTCAACCCGCAGCAAAACGCCATGATGGCGGCGGTCAACGATCAATTCAGCAAGCTCATAGCCGCAATGAAACCTAAAGCGGTTGGCTCACGAGTTACGACCATGTTGGATCAAGATGCCGTCGGCAGCTTCATCCTTCTCGCGACAGGATCGCTTGCGGGGGTTCAATGAACGATGTCTTATTCCACCTTTCGCGTAGCTTGCACCACGCCGACGATCATTTTACGCACGTCAATGGCCAATGTCGGCCAAGCCGCAGTCACCGTAGTCAGGTCAGCGTCTTGGTGCGCGGCGGGTGACAAGTCAGGTGACAAGCGATTTTCCTCGGTTGGCGCAAGTTGTTGATTCCGCAGGTCGTTGCGTCCATCATTCAGGGGTCTCATAAACCCTTGGTCCCAGGTTCGAATCCTGGTGCTCCCGCTAACGCGGTTTTGCATGAACTGCTCCACAGAGTCTCAAAACAAAAACATGATCTAATGGAGGCCTTGGCTTGGTAAGCGACAGAGGCGAAGGGGCCGGGAAATGAGCGTTATGCGAGCGATGGTGCTTACGAACCCTGCATCGATTGACACGAGCCCGCTGGCGCTGCGCGAGCTTCCGGCGCCCGAGCCGGGGCCTGGAGAGGTTCTGGTTCGAGTGGAAGCCTGCGGAATCTGCCGCACGGACCTCCACGTGGTGGAGGGGGAACTGGTGTCGCACCGACCCAACGTCATTCCCGGCCATCAGATCGTCGGCTTGGTGCAGGAATGCGGCCCCGGAGCGGTACGCTTCAAGCGGGGTGATCGCGTCGGCATCGCCTGGCTCCGGTCCACGTGCGGCCAATGCCGATATTGCCGCGGGGGCAACGAAAATCTCTGTCCCTCGGCCAAATTTACGGGATACGACGAGAACGGGGGTTACGCCGAGTACGCGCTTGTGCGCGAAGACTTTGCCTACGCGTTGCCCGCCGCGCTCGACGCCATCGCGGCGGCGCCGCTGCTTTGCGCGGGGATTATCGGGTACCGCGCGCTGCGCAGGGCGGAGGTCAAGCCGGGCTGTCGGTTGGGGCTTTTCGGTTTCGGGTCATCAGCTTCCATCGTGATCCAAGTGGCGCGACATTGGGGGTGCGCCGTGTACGTGATGACGCGCGACGAGAGGCATCAATCGCTGGCGCGCGAAATGGGGGCCGATTGGGTCGGCGGCGCGGATGCGAAGCCGCCGGAACTTCTCGACAGCGCCATATTGTTCGCACCGGTTGGAGATCTGGTCCCACCGGCATTGGAGACGCTGGACTGGGGCGGTACCCTGGCGCTGGCCGGCATTTATCTGACCGATGTCCCGAGACTCAACTACGAGCGGCATCTGTTTCACGAGAAGAATCTTCGGAGCGTAACGGCAAACACGCGGAAGGACGGGGAGGAACTGCTGAAGATCGCGGCCGAAGTGCCGTTGCGGCCGCAGACAACCTCCTTTGCCCTGACCGACGCCAACCGCGCTCTGCAACTCCTCAAGCATGACGCGATTCGTGGTTCGGGCGTCCTTGTATTGAAAGAGTTCTCATGAGCAAGAAACGAACTGGAATTCCAAGGAGTCGCGCAATCTTATGAGCAATCAGAAACCCGTCGCAACCTCGATCTTTACCGCTCAAGCTGCGGATGTGGATGGATTCGATTCACTGGCCGAACTGGCCCTGGACATGCGCTCTTGCTGGAATCACGGCGCCGATGTGTTGTGGCGTCAGCTTGATCCGGTGCTATGGGAGTTGACGCACAATCCGTGGGTGGTGCTGCAAACCGTCGCGCGCGAGCAGCTTGCGCGCACGATGAGTGACACCGCCTTTCGGACGAGGGTCAACGAGCTTGTCAAAGCCAGGCGGCAAGCGATGGAAGGCACTGCTTGGTTTGCACGGCAACATGCGCAGTCGCCGCTGAGTTGCATCGCCTATTTCAGCATGGAATACATGCTGAGCGAAGCGCTGCCCATCTATTCAGGAGGACTTGGAAATGTCGCGGGCGATCAGCTCAAGGCAGCCAGCGATCTGGGCGTGCCGGTCGTCGGCATCGGGTTGCTCTATCAGCAGGGGTATTTTCGGCAGGCTATCGACAGGAGCGGATCGCAGCAGACACTTTTCCCGTACAACGATCCGGACCAGTTGCCGATCACGCCGCTGCGCCAGCCCAATGGGGAGTGGTTGCGATTGGAAATCAAGTCGCCCGGCTATTCCACGTGGCTGCGCGTCTGGGAGGTGCAGGTCGGCAGAGTGAAACTTTACCTGCTGGACACGAACGACGCGGCTAATTTTCCCATTTATCGCGGAATCACCGGCGAACTGTACGGCGGTGGCGCGGAGCTGCGCATCAAACAGGAATTGGTGCTGGGGCTGGGCGGATGCAGGCTTCTTCGCGCTCTTGGCCTTCAACCTGAAATTTGCCATCTCAACGAGGGGCATGCCGCTTTTGCCGTGCTGGAGCGGGCGAGAAATTTCATGGAAGAGACGGGCCAGCCCTTCGAGGTGGCTCTTGCCGTCACGCGGGCCGGCAATCTCTTCACGACGCATACTCCGCTCGCCGCCGGTTTCGATCGATTTAGTCCCGCGCTAATGGAGCTAAACCTGGGTTGGTACGCCAAGGAGCGGCTGCATATTTCGCTGCACGACCTGCTTGCCCTGGGCCGGGCAGATCCGAACGATCCATCGGAATACTTCAACATGGCCTACCTGGCGCTTCGCGGCAGCGGCGCGGTCAATGGGGTGAGCCGGTTGCACGGGGCGGTGAGCCGGCAGATTTTCTCATCCTTGTTTCCGCGCTGGCCACTGGAGGAGGTGCCGGTTGGTCATGTCACCAATGGCGTGCACACGCCCAGTTGGGATTCGGCCGAAGCGGACGATCTCTGGACGAGGGCCGCCGGCAAAGATCGCTGGATGGGAGAAACAGAAAAACTGGAGCAGGACATTCGACGAGTGACTGACGATGCACTTTGGCAGTGCCGCGCCGCGGCGCGCCGGTCCCTGGTTGAATACGTGCGGCAGCGATTGCCGCGGGAACTGGCGGTTTCCGGCTCGTCGCCGGAAGAGATTGATCGCGCGAAACACGCGTTGGATCCCAACGCGCTGACGCTCGGATTTGCGCGGCGATTCGCGGCTTACAAACGACCGAACCTGCTGCTGCACGATTCGGACCGCCTGCTTCGCCTCGTTTCGGATTCCCGGCGGCCGGTGCAGCTCATCGTTGCCGGCAAGGCGCATCCAGGTGACGACACGGGTCAAGCCATGGTCCGGGAATGGATACATTTTGTTCGCCGGCCGGAGGTGCGGCCGCATGTGGTATTCCTGAGCGACTACGACATGCTGCTGGCCGAGCGTTTGGTCCAGGGCGTGGATGTCTGGATCAACACCCCGCGCCGACCTTGGGAGGCCTGCGGAACCAGCGGGATGAAGGTGCTGGTCAACGGCGGCCTCAATCTGTCGGAATTAGATGGGTGGTGGGCGAAAGCATACACGCCCGAAGTGGGGTGGGCCCTGGGCGATGGGCAGGAGCATGGCGATGATCCGGCCGTCGATGCCGCCGAAGCCGGCGCCCTTTACGATTTGCTGGAGCGGCAGGTGGCGCCGGAGTTTTATGCCCGCGATCGGAACGGCATCCCCACAGCTTGGGTCGCGCGAATTCGAGAGAGCATGGCGCGGTTGACACCCCAATTCTCGGCGAATCGTGCGGTGCGCCAATATCTGCGGGAGTATTATCTTCCCGCGGCGACCGCCTATCGCGCCCGCGCCGCCAAAAAGGGGGCAACGGGCAGGCTGATTGTCGAATGGCAGCGGATGCTGAAGGAGAAATGGGCCACGTTGCGCTTTGGCGAGGTGAACGTTGTGACCCATGCCCAGAGCCACGCTTTTGAGGTTCAAGTTCATCTCGGCGGGTTGGGTGGCGATGCCGTGCGAGTCGAACTCTATGCCAACGGCATGAACGGCGGCGCCGCGATTAGACAAGAAATGACGCGCATTCGATCCCTCGCGGGGGCCGCCAACAGCTACGTCTATGGTGGGAGTGTGCCGGCAAACCGGCCGCCTTCGGATTATACCCCGCGAATCTTGCCGCATTGCGCCGGCGTCGGGGTTCCGCTGGAAGCCGCTCAGATTCTTTGGCAACGATGAGCGGACGATCGATCCCACTATTGCGCCAGCCGCGGAAAGAGCGCGGCTCCGATTGCGGTCAATACCGCGGTGATCGACAGCAGCAGCGCGAAGTCCCAGCCGACGCCATGAAAGGAAAACCGCGTCTCGCATTGATCATCGAGCGAGCCGTGTTGCGCGACTTACCCATTGAGCCCAGAGCCGAAAATGTCGTCCGCACCGAACTTGGCGAGATACGCCCTTGCAAAAGCCGATCACGAGCGGTCGGCATCAATGGATCATTTTCAGTCGCCGCGAAGTGGCGTGTGTCCGTCCGGGATATGCAGCCTTAAGAGGGCAGTAACTGGAAAACGCATTACGGAGTTGGGGCTGTCCCCCTCTTGAGAGTTAGAGCTTCTAAAAATAGCTTGGCGAATGATTAAACCTTCGCCAGCCAATTATCGCGCAGCCGAGGCTCCTGCTATCCGGGCGTGGGCGAGAACAAGCCGAGTTCCGCCGCGGGCCATTAGTGACCGATCTCGCAGTCAGGCAGCGCCTGTTTGAGGGCTGCCACGCCCGCGTCCGTCACCTGCGTCAGCGACAAGTTGAGCAATCCCAGGGCCGTCAGCCCCTTGAGATGCTCCAACCCCGCGTCCGTCACATGCGTGTGCGCCAGGCTAAGCGCTTTCAGTACCGTCAGCCCCTTGAGATGCTCCAACCCCTCGTCCGTCACCTGCGTACCGCCCAAGTCGAGCAGTTGCAGGGCCGTCAGCCCCGTGAGATGCTCCAACCCCGCGTCCGTCACCTGCGTACGCGACACGTCGAGCCGTTGCAGGGCCGTCAGCCCCTTGAGATGCTCCAACCCCCCGTCCGTCACGTGCGTATTCGCCAAGCTGAGCCATTGCAGGGCCGTCAGCCCCTTGAGATACTCCAACCCCGCATCCGTCACGCCAGGGCCAGCCGCAAGTAACAGGCGCAGATCCCTGAGATCCGTGAGAAGCGCCAAATCGTTGTCGGACGCCGCCTCCCTAAAATCTAGACCTGGAATTCGCTGGGCGTTCATCTCCTGCATCAGGAGTTGCCGATCCACTGTGGAATCCGGAGCTAGATACCACAATCTGCCGGCAGGAATGGTCAGAGGCTTTCCCGCTGGCGTCCGGCCCAAGGATATCGGACGCGAAAAGAAGTCGTCGCCAGGAGGAGCCAAAAATACCTCAAGCGCCAGCTTCGAGTTGAATTCCCGCGCAGGTAGCGACAAAGTGCTGGCCCCGCTACTCTCTGCGGCTACCGCCGTCGTTGCCGGTGTCCCCACGATCGCCGCCAGCAGAACCAGCGCGCTGATTCCCACGATCCGCATCTTGTTCCGCATGAAAGACCTCCTTCCATGAAGATGCCCCCTCTTGCGGCCAGTGGAGGCCGCTGAATTCTCGTCGCGCACCCGTGAACCACTTTTGGTAATGCTACCCAAGGCCAGCGTTGGCAGCAACGTGTTTTGCGGCGCCAAGCCGATACCTTGGCATGACCCTCGGCGCTCAACGATTGCCTGGCGAATGCTTTATCGTTCGCCCAAGCTATTTTTAGAAGTTCGTAAAATACGGGCTCTCACGGCCGGGGGGACATTCGGCCAGGGCTTGAGGAATTCATCCATAGATTCTTTCGGTGCGCTGCCCACGACCGATCCAACCGCACCGGATTTTGCACAGCCTTGACTCGAATTTGTTGGTTTTCCCACGGAATCTGCGATAGGTTCGAATCCTGGTGCTCCATGTACGGATTACTCTCATCAAACAGCGAATTTCCCGCGCGGGACCACTCACGGGCGCGCCGGCGGCGAATCAGGCCGCATCACCGACTTCAGCGTCACGTCCATCGTTGGAGCATCGAGGTCCACGCTGATATGTGTCGGCCGCTGGGCGCCCGGTAAGTCTTCTTCGATCGGCTGGCTACGTACTATCAGCCCCTTTCCATGGGCATCGAAATCTATCCGCACGGCACGATCGTCCTGCCAAACGAGCAACTGCGTCGGCGATGTCTGCTTCCAATGTCCGAAGGTGATGAACTGGACGCCGAACGAAGCGGGCGAGGAGAAATGACATTCGTCCTCGACGGTCAGCGAACCGGACTCTGTGCGGTCGTAGGTAAAGGTTCGATGGAGTTGGGTCAATTCGGGGGCCGCGTAAGCGCTGGTGAGATCCATGGCCAGGGTGTCGATAGGGTCGCCGAAGTCCGTTTTTAGGATTTTCACCTGGGCGCTGGGCGTGCTGATCTGGAGCTTGCCCGCGACGAACGGGACGTTGTGACCGAAGGAATTGATCAGCGTGGACTTGTAGCGATCTTCGCTGAAGGTCCGGGCGGTGTACACCTCGGCCCCGGGGTCCACCAGGACCGGGATATTGCCGACGACGAGAACGAAGGAGCCAAGGTCGTCGTGCCCGTGGCTGACGCCATTGCGGCCGCCTTTGATGGAGACGGCCAGGGTTGCGTGGTGATTCGAGCCTGGACGGCAGGTGAGCACCTGAGCGTCGGGGAACCAATCGCGGGCCGCGGCTTCGGCGGGCGCGACCGGGCCCTTGCCGGTCGCGGAGTTGGGACAGGAGAGCATCAATGTTTCGGCGAGGCTTCCACCCACGTCCGTCGAGAGCGCGCCGCTTTGGACAGCGGTTGCGCCGGGCAAGGCGAACCGGCGAGCCAGAAAATCGACAAGCGGCGGCGATGGCTTGAAGTCAAGGTGCGCGTCCCCGTAGGCGGGGTAGACGCCGTCGGCAATCATCAGTTTGTGGGGAAATTCGGCGATGGCCCGGACCTTTTGGCGAGTGAAGCAATCCACCTGGCCGCCCGTGGCTTGGTAGAGCGATTCACACAACCGCATGTAGTTGCCGAAACCATAATTCCAGTATCCGAGCCCTTCGACGCAATAACCGTCGGAAGCGAAGCCTTCGAGGTAATGAGTCGAGTCCTGCTCGGCGGCGGCGGCGAAAACGGCGCGGTCGTGTTTGTCGGGCAGAGTTGCCAGCGCGGCGCCCAGGACGTTGTCGAGGCAGACCGCGTTCCAGTTATTCTTCAGCGTGATCCACACGTTGGGCTGGCGCTTGCCAGTCACCATGTCGCGGAAAGGATCGAGCACCCGCCGGCGAACGTTGCGGTCGATCTGCTCGCGCGTGCGGGGACTCAGCGTGTCGCCAAGAACATAACCCGCATTGGCCAGATTGCAGGCAAGCGCCGAGGAAAAAAGATCGATGTCGCGGGCTTGGCCGCGAAAATTCTCGAGTTTCCCGTCGTGGGCGGGGAGCATCCATATCTTCTGCTCGTCGAACGCGGCGACGAGTTTTTCAATCGCGGGGACGAATCGGCCACGGCGCTCTATGCACTCGGCGACCACGAGCGGCGCGATTCGGGCGGCGCGATCGAAATAAGCCTTTTCGTAATCCTGGCGATTCCCGGTGCGCGAAAACTCCAGATAGAGATCGTCCGTGAGCGGAGGGATGGGCTCGGACGCCAGGGCCTGTGCCATCGCGATCGTGGCGCGAAGCTCGGGCTGACGGGCAAGTTTCTCCCACGCGTCGCGGTCGCCGATCCGCGGCCCGAATGCGAAGACGCCGTCGGGGAGCATCGCCGCGATTGCGTCAACGCGCTTGGCATCGACAACAACCCGGACATCGGCGGCAAATGTCCGCCCGGCGGCCATACAAACAAACGCCATCAGCAGGGCCGGGGCGCGCTTGAAGAAGAATAGAGTTCGCGGCATGGATGATACGGTAGCCGCGCGGGAAGCTCGGTCAAAATATCGTTCTTATTCCGCGAGCATCATGTCGTAGCTGCCGTTGAGCATTTCCAGGACGCGGTTCAAAAGGCGCGGCTCGTCGTTGAGGAGCTTTTCATCGGATTGAGGATCGAACACGACGGGCGGCAGGCCGCAACGCCCGAGGTGGTAGCGGAGCAATAGGCGGGAGAGGATGCCGTTGAAGCTGGGGACGAGCGGGTCGGCCAGAAGCTGGGCGTGTAAATGAGTGATTTCCCTGATCGCGGGCCGAAGGCGGAACTGGGGCGAGTTGATGCGGTGGACGACGTTGTCCAGGCGATTCATGGTGGATTCGTCGAGGTCGGCGAGAGACAGGCCGCCGCTGATCGACGTGTACCAGCGGACGACGGATGGGGTGCTCAGGGAAGCGCCGCGCTGGAGGGCGGATTCGATTCTGTGGAGGATGGCGACGTGGCTGCGGATGCGCTGGCTGGAGCGGGATCGGAAGGTTTTATGAGCTTGGCCGAGTGCGAGGGCCGAAGCAACGTCGGGCTCGTCGATCTGAATGCCTTCGAGCCGGAAGCTGACGAGTGTGGCGGTGGCGAAATATTCGTCGGGCAGGGGCTTGGGTCGGGGCGAAGCGGCGCGAGTCAGAAGACGCCGCTTCCGCTGGATGAGGCGGAGCCAGCGTTGCCAATCGATGCGGACCTTCACGTCGCGAAGGCGGAGTGATTTCGCGAGGAACTGGCCGAACTTTGCGATCCGCCGCTGTTTATTTTCCATGAATGTTCCACCGTCGAGTATTGCGGTTGGATTCGGCAATGAGCGAAATTGCCGAATCGCAGGCGCGCAACCGACGGCGGAAAACATCCGCGATCAGGCACGCGCCGGGCTTATGACAGCGGCGGCCGACTTCTTCTCGCCTCCGTTTACGAGCGATGCGCCGCCGCCGGCATAGGTGGCGGAGTAGGCGTCTTCGATGTTGTAGCCCGACTCGCCATGCTGGGAGAGGTCAAGCCCATCATATTCGTCGGCCTCGGCGACGCGCAGTCCGAAGATCGGTTTGACGATCATCAGGATCACCAGCGAGCCGACGGCCGCGAGCGTCCAGGCAGCAGCGGTCGCGATGAGTTGGTGAACGACGGTGGTTGTATTTCCTTCGATGAGTCCAAGCCTGGTGATATTGCCAAATCCGGCGGGCAGGTTCACGGCGGCGACAGCGAAGACGCCGGTGAGGATGGCCCCCAAAGTCCCGCCGACGCCGTGGACGCCGAAGGCGTCGAGGCTGTCGTCGTATCCGAGGGCTTGCTTGAGGCTTGTCGCCGCGAAGAAGCAAACAACTCCAGCGGTGAATCCGATGAGCATGCCCCACATCGGCAGGGTGAAACCGGAAGCCGGGGTAATGGCGACCAGCCCGGCGACACAGCCGGAAATGGCGCCCAGCACCGTCGGCTTGCCGCTTCTGATCCATTCCATCATCGCCCACCCGAGCGCGCCCGCGGCGGCGGCGAAATGGGTGTTGATAAAGGCGTTGCTGGCTAGGGCGCTGGCCTGGAGCGCGCTGCCGCCGTTGAAGCCAAACCATCCGACCCAAAGCATCGCCGCGCCGACGACCGATAGGACAACGCTATGCGGCGGCATGGGGTGGGTGCGATACCCGCGGCGGCGGCCGAGTACGAGCGCGCAAACCAGCGCCGATACGCCGGAGAGGATATGCACCACCGTTCCGCCGGCGAAATCACATGCTGGAATGGCGCCGCCGAACGAAGAGCTAAACAGGCCGCCCTTTCCCCAGACCATGTGCGCCATCGGGCAATAGACCAGGAGCAGCCAGAGGGTCGAAAACGCCAGCATGGCTGAAAATTTTATGCGCTCGGCATACGCGCCGCAGATCAGGGCGGGCGTGATGACGGCGAACATCATCTGGAAAGCCATCCAGGTGGTGTGGGGAATGGTGGGGGCGTATTCCGATGGCCCGGCGCCGACGCCGCGAAGAAAAGCGAATCGGAAGCCGCCGATGAAGGGGTTGCCGACATCGAAAGCGAGGGAATAGCCGACGATCGCCCAAAGGACGCTCACCAGAGCCATGAGGATGAAGCAGTGCATCATCGTGCCCAAGACATTCTTCCTTCGCACCAGGCCGCCATAAAACAGGGCCAATCCCGGTCCAGTCATCATCAGGACCAGGGCGGTGCTGGTCAGCACCCAGGCGGTATCGCCGGAGTTGACGCGGCCGGGGTCAAAAATCTGCACGGGCTCGGCGGCGTTTGCGGTCGAGACGCCAAGCCCAAAAAACGCCACCAGCGCGCCGTAGCGCGCGAGCGAAGCGCGGTTCATATTTACTCCTCGAATCCTCTAAACCAGTGGCGCTGAAGCTACAGCGCTTGTTCGTTGGTCTCGCCGGTGCGGATGCGAATCACCTGCGCGATGGGATAGATGAAAATCTTCCCATCTCCGACTTCGCCGGTCCGGGCGGCTTCAACGATTGCGTTGGTCGCCTTTTGCGCCTCCTCCGACTTGACACAAACTTTCATGAGCACCTTCGGGACAAAACCGACATCCATCTTTGCGCCGCGGTAGCGCTCGGTGTGTCCCATTTGCCGGCCGAAGCCTTTGCATTCGATGGCGGTCACTCCCAATATCCCGATCTTGGCCAAGGCTTGCTTGACGGCATCGATTTTGTGCGGCTTTATCACGGCTTCAATCATTTGCATGGCGGTTCCTCAGCTAAACATGCGAGCCTGGCACTTGCATACCCACCGACGAAACGTCGATGGCCACGAAAGTGTACACAGGAAGCCTGAGGTCCACCATAAGCCGTTGCGCATACAAAATTGATGCCAAGTTGCGAATTGAAGCGAAAGCGGGATGGCGGATGCGCAAAAAGGGCGCAAGGCGGGAAAAAGGGGTTGGGAGTGCCAGGGTTTGCGGCAGGATTCGAGATGCAGCGCACAGCCGGTAACTAATGTCTTGGCGCTATGCGCGCGTGAGTTTGCTGAGCTGGGTGATGGCGGCGCGGAAGTCTTTGGGCGGAGGGCATTCAATCGTGATGTCCCGGCCGTCGGGATGAACGAATTGGAGCTTCTGGGCGTGGAGAGTCAGCCGCCCGATGAGCGGCCGTTCGTCCCGGCCCGCGGTGGGGCGGTAGTCGTGTTTGTGCTCGCTGAGGAAGATTCCAATTTTTGAGCCGGGCGGCGGCGGGTTGTACAACGGGTCGACGGCCAGTGACAGCCCGATGGATTGGAGGTGAACGCGGATTTGATGGGTGCGTCCGGTTTTCGGATAGCAGCGGAGGAGGGTGAAGCGGCGCATGGGTCGCTCAATTTTCCAGAGGGTTATCGCGGGGCGTCCGTGTTTGGAAACGATCATGCGATCGCGGGCGGAGGGATGCGGGGCAACGGGAGCGTCGATTTCGCCTTCGCTCCCCTGCGGCCGGCCGACGACCAGGGCGAGATATTCCTTGTGAATTTGGTGGTGTTGGAACTGGTTGGAAAGGTGCCGCTGGGCTGGCAAGTCCTTGGCCAGGAGCAGGACGCCGCTGGTTTCCTTGTCGAGGCGATGGATGATGCGGAGCCGGGGATCGGCCGTGCCGGTGCAAGGGAGTCGCGTCTGGCGTGAGAGGACTTGGAGGAGGCTGTCGGTTTCGCCGCGGCCGGGAACGGTGGCTAAGTGCGGGGGCTTGGCGACGGCAATGAGGCGGTCATCTTCGAAAAGGATGGGAAGGGGGGGTGACTTCATAGATAGGATGAGCCGAACTCGGCCCGAGGGCGGGCCGGCTAAACGGGGCATCATAAACGCCGGTTGACGCCGGTTTTGGGCAGTTCTACTATGAACCATGGGAAAATGTAATTCTGGAAGGAGTTCCTTTGCGTCTGCTGATAGCCGTGCCCGTGTTCAACGAGTCGAAGTACGTCGGGCGCGTGCTGGACAAAATCCGGCAGTTCTGGCCCGATGTGCTGGTCGTCGATGACGGCAGCACCGACGGGACGGGGGAGATGCTGTCGGCGCGATCGGATATTCGATTGATCCGGCGGAAGGAGAACCGGGGATACGGGCAGAGCCTCATCGATGCCTTTGCCCTGGCCGATGGGGCGGGGTATGACTGGGTCATCACCCTGGACTGCGACGAGCAGCACGAGCCGGAGATGATCCCCAAGTTCATCGAGCAGATCCAGACGGATCGATGGGACATCATCAGCGGGTCGCGGTATTTGGCTCCGCGGGACGACGACGATCTTCCCCCGATGGAACGTCGCGCGGTGAACGTGATGATTACGACGATCCTGAACGATCTGTTTCATCTGGGACTGACCGATGGTTTTTGCGGGTTCAAGGCGCATCGGATTTCGGCGATGCGCCGGTTGCGATTGGATGAGCAGGGATATGCGTTTCCGCTGCAACTTTGGCCGCAGGTGGCGGCGGCGAAATTGCGGCTCACGGAGATTCCCGTTCGGCTGATCTATAACGACCCGACGCGGCATTTCGGCGGGTCGTTGGACGACGTGGGACATCGGCTGCGGCACTATCTGGATGTGCTGAGCAAGGAAGTGGCTCGGTTGGCGGAGAACCCGTTGCCGACGGGGCCGGAAGCGGGCTCGACTGTCGAGACGTGCGGCTGTTTGTGCGACTAGCAGACAACGCAGGCGGGCGACGCGGATGAAATTTTAGACAATCGTCATTTGCATGATTCAGGAATTCTCCTCGTATCCCGACTGGAAAGCGCCGGGGGAAGATTCCGCTTTGGTTATCTGGCCGGGCCCTGGGCAAATCCTTCGCTCGACGGCGGAGAATCATCGGCGGATGGGGGCGGAGCGGTCCTGCATCGTGCAGGGGGAGGCGCTGGGGGATTTGCGCAAGCGACAGCGGGAAGAGCTGAAGCTGAGCGGGGATCGGCCGGTGATCGCGACGGGGCACCAAACGGAATTGATTCATCCAGGTGTGTGGGGAAAATTGGCGATGATCGATGCGGCGGCGCGGCCGATGGATGCGGATTGCCTTTTCGCCGCGGTGGACAGCGATGGACCCAAACATCTGCAATTGCGCTGGCCGGGAGAGTCCCGGCCCATCACGGACGATCCGAGAATCAGCGACGCCCCCTGGTGCGGGTTGCTGGACGCGCCGTCGGCAGGATATGTGAAGGAACTGAAATCGGCGTTGTCGGCATCGGCGGCGAGCTGGTCGTTCACGCCGATGATTTTCAATCTCCTGGATGATCTGGGCGACGGGTCGCCGGGGACGCAGGCATTGTCAACGGCGCTGACGGCGGGGATGTATCGGTTGGATTGGGAACTGGGGTTGCGGCATCAGTCGATCCTGGTATCGCGGTTGTGGATGAGCCAGCCCTATCTGACCCTGGCGCACCACCTGCTGGCCAGCGCGGGGGAACTGGCGTCGGCGTATAACGGCGCGCTGAAGGCATATCGCCAAGCGTACGGGATTGATGATCCGGGCCGGCCGATGCCGGATTTGCAGGTCGCCGATGGGCGATGCGAAGTACCGTTTTGGCTGGACGACCAGAAAAACCGCAGGCGGCAGCGCGCGGCGGTGAGGCGGGAGGGAGCCGGGTGGAGACTGGCTATCGAGGGAGATGCGTTTGAACTATCGCGCGGGAAGGAGGGGGCCGCTGGGGCGCTTGGGGAATTCCTGAAGCGGCACGACATGCGGCTCACGCCGCGGGCACTGACGCTGACCATGTTTTTCAGGCTGCTGATCGTGGATCAATGGGTGCATGGGATCGGCGGGGGGAGATATGAGCAGGTGAACGATCGGGTGATCGAGCGGTTTTTCGGGATCGAGCCGCCGGCGTTTTCGGTGACGACGGCGACGCTGTATTTTGCCGAGGCGGTGGGCCGCACGCGCGTGTGCGTGCCCTGCTTGCAGCATGAGGGGCATCGCCTTCGTCACGCGGTGATGGGACCGGCGAAAATGGAGCTGGTGCGCCAGATCGCCAGCTTGCCGAGGCGGTCGATGCAGCGGCAGCGGGTCTTCAGCGACATGCACAGCCGGCTCGCGCAGGCGATGCAGATCCATCCGAGCATCAAGACGTGGCGGCAGAGCATGAGCGAGGCGATGCAACGGAGCGCGGATGAGCAACGGATGTTCGATCGGGACCTGTTTTATGCGATTCAACCGAGGGAGAGACTGACCCGGCTGATCGAGCAATATGCGGGTAAGTTTTAGAGTTGTCGCGGTTCCCTTGCCACTAACGCTAAATCCGCTATTCTACGCCGGCCTTTTCAATACCTTTATTTTTCAGGAACATATTTCGATGTCGCTCATCGCGCCGCATGGGGGAAAGCTTGTTAATCGAATCGTCGAGGCCAACATTGCGCAAACGCTTGCCAAGGAGGCTGCCTCGTTGCCGGGATTGGTCCTGTCGGCGCGGGAACAGTTCGACCTGGAAATGATCGGGATCGGAGCGTTTTCGCCGCTTGAGGGATTTCTGGGGCAGGCGGATTTTGAATCGGTCTGCCGGAACATGCGGCTTGCCAACGGAACGGTTTGGCCCATCCCGGTGGTTCTCTGTCCGCCGAACGATCAGGCGGCGAAGATTCAGGTGAATCAGAAGATCGCGCTGAAGGATTGGCAGGGTCGCGTGCTGGGGGTCATGACGGTGCAGGAGAAGTATCGTCATGACAAGGAGCTGGAGATCCCCAGCGTGTATCGAACGTCGGACGATGGGCATCCTGGCGTGGCGGCGGTGCGGAAGCAGGGGGATGCGTGTCTGGGCGGATGCGTTGAGGTGATTCAGGCGAATTACGAGCCGGAATTTCCCGAATATCGTTTGCCGCCGGCCAAGACGCGCGAGGCGTTCGCCGGGAGGGGATGGAGCACGGTCGCGGCGTTCCAGACGCGCAATCCGATCCATCGGTCGCATGAATACCTCACGAAGTGCGCGCTGGAGATGACCGATGGCCTGCTGATTCATCCGCTGGTGGGGGAGACGAAATCGGATGATATTCCGGCCAACACTCGCATGGCCTGCTATCAAGCGCTGATTGACGGCTATTACAACAAAGATCGCACGATGCTGACGGTGATGCCGCTGGCGATGCGGTATGCGGGGCCGCGGGAAGCGGTTTTGCACGCGCTGATTCGGAAGAATTACGGATGCACGCACTTTATCGTGGGTCGGGACCACGCGGGGGTGGGGAACTATTACGGCACGTATGACGCGCAGAAGATTTTCGATCAGTTCGATGTGCCGCGCGACATCGGGGTGACGATTTTGAAGTTTGAGCACACCGCCTGGTGCAAGGCATGCGCGGCGGTGGTGTCGTCGAAGACGTGCCCGCACGGGCCGGAACAGAAAGTGGCGCCGAGCGGAACGAAGGTACGGGAGATGCTGAAGGCGGGACAGAGGCCGCCGGGAGAGTTCAGCCGGCCTGAGGTGGCGGATATTTTGATTAAGTGGGCGCAGTCGCTGTAGGTTGCTCTCCCCATGGCAAAGCCGAGGGGTATTATGACCGCGTGAGATTTTGCGTTCCGGGCCTTGGCGCAGTTGCATGTGTCGTGCAATTGGTTAGGCTCTGGTCTTCTTTGCCCATAGATATTTTATGATGCGATCACCAGATCCGGCTTCCTTGGGCGGAAATCGTCCGCCCGCGTCTCAACCGGCAGCGCCCGGCGCGCAGACCTCGCCGCCGGCGGCGCCGGTCTCGCGGCCGAGCAGCGTGGAACGGGACCGGCGGCGCGAAAACCGCAAGCCCGTGCAGGGCAAGGCACTCCTGACCGTTTTGGACGGCGCGAACGCCGGGGCCACTTTCGACATTATGACCCGAGACCTTTCCTTCAGCGGAATTTCGTTTTTGCTTAGGGAATTGCTGAACGTTGGACAGACGTGCAAGATTGTAATCACCGGCAATGGGCCGTCGGCGACGCATATGTGCGAGGTGGTGAGAGCGCGGCCGCTGAGCAACGGGAAGTTTGAGATGGCGGTGCAATTCAGGAAACCGGGGCCGGGTTGAGGCGCCTCGTCGGTGCTGGTGTGACGTTGTATCATGGCCCATGGCGACGCCGTGGGTTTTTTTGCTGGATGAAATGCGATACAATCCGGTCGAATTTGTGGAGGCTTAGCTCGGTGGCACAGGCGGATATCGATATTGCGGATGAAAGGATGCTCCCGCAGGCCGTGGAGCTTTATAATGCCATCTTTCGCCCCAAGCGCGAGGTGGATTTTTTCAAGCGCCGGTTTATGGGCCGGTATAACCCGCTGACCCTGATCGCGCGGATGGACAATAAGCCGGTGGGCTTCTGGATCGGCTTCGAGCTGAAGCCGGGGATGTTTTATCAGTGGCTGGGCGCGGTGCTGGCGGACGTTCGGCGGCACGGGGTGGGGCGGCAGTTGCAGGAGGCGCAGCAGGCCTGGGCCAAGGACCATGGGTACGAATACATCCGCTGCGAGTGCATGAACCACCAGCGGGAATTCATTCATTTCGCCGTCGCGATGGGATATGACATCGTGGGCATCCGGTGGGACTCAACGCACGCGGACAATCTGATCGTTTTTGAGAAAAACCTGGTGGAATGACAGGCCGCCGCCTTGGCGGAATCCGCCATCGGCAGCTTCTGGGGCGTCGCACGCCTGGCTCACGTGTCCGGGCACTGCAAGCGCGGGCCACGAGTGTCTGTCGGCCTCGGCGATCAGGGCCTGACACCAGCCGACCGTCCATACGCTTCCAATGATCGTTGTCACCAGCGTCGGGAACAAAAGACGATGAAATAGTTCACTAAACATGACCATCCTTGGATTTAACGCTAACTCACCCTTATTATTGTCTTAGCGCAATCCAAATATCTATCGGTAAATCCTCCTATGTCACCATCGGAATTTGATGAATGGCTTTGTCTGTCGCATCGGAGGCCGCTGGTGATGGGGGTTATCAACCTCACACCGGACAGCTTCAGTGACGGGGGGCAAGTTTCCTGTCCCGATGAAGCGGCCAACTTTGCCGAGGGAATGGTGCAGGCGGGGGCCGATTGGATCGACGTCGGGGGCGAATCGACCCGACCGGGGGCTTCCGCGGTTGGGCCCGAGGAGCAAATCCGTCGTACGGCCGGGGCGATCAGGGCGATTCGGCGTCGGCTGAGCACAATTATTTCTATCGACACAACCGAGTCGCAAGTTGCGGAGTCCGCCGCCGCTGAGGGGGCAAACGTCGTTAACGATATTTCCGCCGGCCGGGACGATTCCCGGATGTTCCCCCTGGTGGCGCGGCAGGGGTTGGGGGTGATTCTGATGCACATGCAGGGTGCGCCGCGGACGATGCAGTCCGCGCCAAGCTATGGGGACGTGACCAGGGAGGTCAGCGAATTTCTGGTCGGAAGGCGGCAGGCGGCAGTGGAAGCGGGGATCGAACGCTCGCGGATTCTTTTCGATCCGGGGATCGGGTTTGGCAAGAACGTGTCCCATAATCTGCAACTGTTGCGGGACACCGCGGCATTGACCCGGCTTGGGCAGCCCCTGGTGGTCGGGCCGAGCCGCAAATCGTTCATGGGGCAGATCATTGGCGAGGTGCGTCCGGAGCGGCGGGTGTTTGGGACCGCGGCATCGGTGGCGTGGTGCGTGGCTAACGGAGCGGCTGTGATGCGGGTCCATGATGTTGGACCGATATCGCAGGTTGTGCGGATGATTCAGGCGATTTTCGACCTGAATCCCGCGGGATTTTCTCAAGAATAATTGGCGGATGGCCGGTTTATTAACATATAGTCGGATGGAAATGCCGATTGCCAATTACCAACTAAGCCGAACCTATCCAGCAATGGGCAATCGTTCGTGATGAATACCGGATTTACGGACAACCTCGTGAACTTTTACCGGGCTTTGTCGGCCATGGCGTGGTGGCGCGTGGCGATTGAGCTGCTCCTGATTGGGCTGGTGGTATTCTGGGTGATCCGGTTTTTGCAGGGGACGCGCGGAGCCCGAATGCTGAAGGGGATCGCATTTGTCCTTATCAGCTTGCACCTGCTGGTGACGCTGGCCGGCCAATATTTAGAGCTGGATCGGCTGGTGTTTCTCTACGAGAAGTTCCTGTTGTTCGCGTCGTTCGCGTTGGCCGTGGTGTTTCAGCCGGAATTGAGACGGGGATTGATGCACCTGGGCGAAACCCGGCTGTTCCGCGGTTTCACGGACGAGATCACGCAGGACATCGAGCAGTTGGTGGAATCGGCGACATATTTGTCGAGGCGGAAGATCGGCGGGCTGATCGCGGTGGAGCGGGAAGTGGGGCTTGGGGGAATCGCCGAGAACGGGACGCGCCTCAACGCCGATCTGTCGGCGGACCTGCTGAACACGATTTTCTGGCCGAACTCGCCGCTGCACGATCTGGGCGTGGTGGTAAGCCAAGGGCGTATCGCATACGCCGGGGTTCAATTTCCGCTCGCCGAGAGTGGAGAGCTGGAACGTGAGCTGGGGAGCCGTCACCGGGCGGCTGTGGGTGTGAGCCAGGAAAGTGACGCGGTGGTGATCGTGGTTTCCGAGGAGACGGGAGACATCAGCATAGCCGAGAGCGGCAAACTGTTTCGCAAGCTGACGCCGGAAGGACTGCGGGGTCTGCTCAGCGATCTTCTGGGCGGAGGTGGCGGTGAGCGTCGACCTTTTTTTAGGCGTCATGTGACGACGCACCAGGCATGGACCTGAAAGTGGAAAGCAAGCCCGACGAACCCAAGCGGCCGCAGCCGTCGCCGATGAATTTCTACGCCCGCGCGATCGCCTCGGAGATGCGGCGGTTTCGCAACGGTTTCACCCGCGAAAACGTCGCCGGGTTTTTGAAAAACATGGCCTGGACGATCCCGCTGAGCGTCCTGATCTGGGTCTACGCCGAACGCGAGCAGGAAGTGTCGGCCACCGGCCAGTTGATCGCCATTGAGGTCAAGAGCCGTGATCCATCCAAAGTTGTCACGCTCGACCCAAGGGAGAAGGTCATCACCTGCGATTTGAAGGGACCGCGCTCGAACGTGGATCGGTTCAAGGAAACGCTTTCAACGAGCGCGCCGATCACGATTGAATTGGACACCCGCCGGCTGCCTAACCAGGAAGAGCCGATCCTGGCGTTGGAGAACCTGAAGGAGAATCCCCGGTTCAAGGAAGCCGGCATCACGATCGAGCAATGCACGCCTCCGACGCTGACCGTTGATGTGGATACGCTGGAGACGCGAAAGCTGCCGGTGGAAGCGCCGGCGAACATCGCGGGATTGAAAAACGTGACGTTTAATCCGCCGATGGTGAGCGTGACCGGGCGGAGCCGGATCCTGGAGCAGATGGCGCACGTGACGGCGGACATCAGCGCGTTGCCGAGCCTGAATCAGCCGGGTCCGCATCCGGCTGAAAGGGTGGGTCTGGTTATCGATTCGTCATCGGCGCTGAGCTGTTCGCCGTCGCAGGTTGAGGCGACGTTGACCGTTGAGGAAAAGGACGTGCCGTTTACCTGCAAGAATGTTCCGGTGTGGTTTGATATTCAGCCGACGACGGCGGATCAATATGCAATTTCGGTGGTGAACAACAGCGGATTTGTGCCGAAGGTGGAGGTGATCGGTCCGCCGGAACAAATCGCGCGGCTTCAGCGGGGAGAAACGAGCCCGCGTGCGGTGCTGGAAATCGGTCCGGGCAACGTGCGCAACACCAATCCGATGCCGCTGAAGATCGAGGACTTGCCCGAGGGGGTGCGGGTCAATGGACCGAGCCCGGAGATCAGTTTTACGGCCACGCCCAGGGGATGAGTCCGCGGAAACCAGAAATCCGAAACCAGAAACCAGAATCAAATCCGAAACCCGAATGACCAAGCGGTCTTCGTTTCGGGTTTCTGGCTTTGGGCTTGATTCGTCATTCTGGTTTCTGTTTCTGGTTTCGGATATCCGGTTTCCTCCGGGCGGTGAAATTCAACTTTCCCCGCCTAATCGTCCGTTTCCAGTATCGCCATGAACGCCTCCTGCGGAATATCGACGCTCCCAACGCGCTTCATGCGCTTCTTGCCTTCCTTTTGCTTTTCCAGCAGCTTGCGCTTGCGGGTGACGTCGCCGCCATAGCACTTGGCGGTGACGTTCTTGCCCACCGATTTGATCGTTTCGCGGGCGACGATTTTTCCGCCGATGGCGGCCTGGAGCGGGATCTCGAACAGGTGCTTGGCGATTTCCTTCTTCAGTCGGAGGAGCAATCTGCGGCCTCGCTGCTCGGCGTGCTCGCGGTGGACGATGACGCTCAGCGCGTCCACGCGATCGCCGTTGACGAGAATGTCCAGCTTCACCAGGTCGCCGGCGCGGAAGCCGACAAAGGCATAGTCCATCGTTCCGTACCCGCGGGTGGCGCTCTTGAGACGGTCGTAAAAATCGTAAATCACTTCCGCCAGCGGAACTTCATAGACGAGAATCACCCGCGCGGCGCCGATATATTCGGTCTTTTTGTAAATCCCGCGGCGATCCTCGCAGAGTTTCATCAGCGCGCCCACGCTGTCGCTAGGGAGGATCAGGTTCATCACAATGTACGGCTCGCGGATCTCCTCGACCTGCGTGAGATTCGGCAGCTTGCTGGGGGCGTCGATTCGCCGGATCGTGCCGTCGGTCATCTTGATCTCGTACGTCACCGTGGGGGCGGTCTGGACGATCTCGATGTGAAACTCGCGCTCCAGGCGCTCCTGGATGATTTCCATGTGCAAAAGGCCGAGAAACCCGCAGCGAAATCCGAATCCAAGCGCATCGGACGATTCGGGAGCGAATGAAAAACTGCTGTCGTTGAGCTGGAGCCGGTCCATGGCGTCGCGCAGCTCATCGTATTGGGTCGTCCCGCCGGGATAGAAATCGCAATAGACCATTTGTTGAATCGGCTTGTATCCGGGCAGCGCCTCGATGGCGGGATGGGCGGCGTCGGTGACGGTGTCGCCGATCCGGATATCGTGCAAGTCCTTGATCGCCGCCACGAGATAGCCCACCTCGCTGGCGCCGATGCGCTCGACGGGCTTGGGTCGCGGCATCAGCTTGCCCAGATCGGTGATCTGATATTGCTTGTCGGTTCCCATCAGCTTGATCTTCTGGCCTTTGACCAGCTCGCCATCGATCACCCGGACGTAAACGATCACGCCGCGGTAATCGTCGTAAATGCTGTCGAAAATCAGGGCGCGAGTGGGGGCGGCGGGATTGCCCCTGGGAGGCGGAAGCCTTTGGCAAAGTTTGGCGATCAACTCGTCGATCCCCTGGCCGGTTTTTGCGGAAACGAGGATCGCGTCCTCAGCGGGAAATCCGAGGACCTGCTCGATTTCCTCCGCCACCTCGAGCGGTCGGGCGCTGGGAAGATCAATTTTGTTGATGACGGGGATGATCTCCAGGCCGGCTTCAATGGCCGCGTAGGCGTTGGCGACGGTTTGCGCCTGAACGCCCTGGGTGGCATCCACGACAAGAATCGCGCCCTCGCACGCCTGCAAGGCCTTTTGCACCTCGTAATGAAAATCGACATGGCCGGGGGTGTCGATGAAATTCAGCATGAACGGCTCGCCCTGATGCTCGTGAAAGACGGTGACGGCCGAGGCCTTTATCGTGATGCCGCGTTCGCGCTCCAGGTCCATATCGTCGAGGATTTGTTCCTTGAATTCCCGTTCGGTGATGGCGCCGGCGCGCATAAGGAGCCGGTCGGACAAGGTGCTCTTGCCGTGATCGATGTGGGCGATGATGGAGAAGTTACGAATCTGCATGCGGCTCCGCTTGACAAGCTGGAATGCCCGATTCTACGGCACATTGAGGCGAAATGCGAAGATGCAACCGCGAAGACGCGAAGATCGCGAAGACAGCGCGAAGAAATAGAATGAAATTCACTTCGTGAATCTCTTCGTGGCTGTCTTCGCAATGCTAACCGTGCATTTCTTGTATTTCCGCGAAGATTTTATCACGCGGCGGCGAGCTTGGCGACGTTGGCCGCTCGCGCAGTCAGCAGAGCGGTAATTAGCACTCGGCCCTGGT